>NZ_JAVRBU020000005.1:0-417645 GCF_034531135.2 Nostoc sp. CmiVER01 | reverse complement strand
GTGCGCCTTTACCAGGGCAATCATTGGTGGTACTTGACCCATCTCTAATGTTGGCGATTGATGTTTTTCCTTGTGAATGGAAGGTTTTTGCACAAATGAATCTAATTGAACTGACCAACATACTTTGAGATTTGGCAGCTCGCGTTAATTTAGTTGTTTTTGCGTCCCACCCTCGCGCACCAAAAAAGACAAGAAGGATACTAAAACGTACTCGTCCTTCCAGACGACCCCATGTTTCTACAGCTAAAATTCTATCCCAAAAATAATACCTAAAAACAGACACCTTGAAAGGGCTAGTCGAGTGCCCCACTATTTAATAAGATGCTCACCTGCTTGGTTGATGGAAAATATCGTTTTGCCATAGCCAATGCATTTAGGCAAGGAACTTATGGAGGATCACCTGTGCATACTTGGTGTCAATTTACAAATTTAATGTGAGGTATACAGAACAGGGGTAAGTCTAGCTGTTGAACAACTGCTTTCTAGAAAATAATCTTAGCAACCCGGCAGTTCCAATACCCCAAGCACCATTAACGAATAAACCTGTTACTATTCCCGCAAGTTTCCAGCCTCCAGCAATGGGCTGACCCTTTAGTGGTGCGACCACAAACCAAGCCACTAGCGTCGGGACAATTGCACCAAATACTAACGCATCTAACCAGTAGCTTTTATCATGGCGAAAACGAGGCGCGATCGCTACCCAAATCAGTCCCCAAATCCCTCCCCAGAATGCGCTTGACCAAATTTGCGGGATTCCAAATGGTTGTGTCGGTGCAGTTGCATAGGGGGCACGAGGTGCGAAATTCACTGCATGTAGCAGCGCCAATACACCTTGGTGAAATAACAAAACAGACACAAAGCCTGCAATAAATGCTAATGCAAGTCGAGATAAGGCAGCTTTTTGAGCCATTGCTTATACGAAAACCTCTAGAGCTTGCTTCTTGGAGTTGTCTATGATAGTTTGCTAACTAGTATCAATACAATAAATCTATCGAATTACCGTATTTTAATCAACATTATTGTTAATGTAGTTGAACGAGTCTAGAGTTAAGAGTATCTAGGTACTCTACCAAATATATGACAAGTAGAAAAGCCAACCTTATCGATTTAGAAATCGATGCCTCTGAATTTTTCAATTCATCTAGAACATTTTTGATCAATAAAGCATTTGTTGCGATCGCTGTGAAGAGTTAGTAAGGATAGCACCCTACAAAAAGGCAGGGAAAGCAGAGGAGTCATAATTAATACCCAATACTCAATATTCTATTATCAATTACTAAGGAGTTAGATAAATGACAGGGAAATTAGAGGAAAAAGTAGCAATTATCACTGGGGCTTCAGCAGGAATTGGAGAAGCAACTGTGATCGCCTTGGCAGCTGAAGGAGCAACAGTAGTGCTGGCTGCTAGGCGTGGCGATCGCATTCAAGCATTAACACAACGTATCGAAGCTAGTGGTGGCAAGGCATTGCCCATTGTTACTGATGTGACTGACGAAACTCAGGTAAATAACTTAGTAGCAAAGGCAAATGCAAAATTGGGCAGGGTTGATATTCTTGTGAATAATGCAGGGATTGCCTTACTAGGAACCATTGAAGCAGGAAATAGCTCAGACTGGCGGCGATCCTTTGACCTCAACGTACTAGGACTGCTATATGCTACTCATGCTGTTTTGCCTCTTTTGAAGGCGCAAAAATCGGGGCATATAGTCAATATCTCCTCAGTGGCTGGTCGGACAGCGCGGGCGGGCGTTGGTGTTTATAATGCTACCAAATGGGGTGTCAATGCCCTCTCAGAAGCATTGCGCCAAGAAGTTCACAAAGACAACATCCGCGTCACTATCATCGAACCAGGTTTGGTGGATACGGAAATTGACAGCCAAATAACTGATCCTGTTGCCAAACAACGGATTGAAGAACGACGCAAGGCAATTACACCTCTGCAAAGCGAAGATGTTGCTGCTGCGATCGTTTACGCCGTTACTCAACCACCACGCGTTAATGTCAACGAAATTCTCATTCGACCAACGGGACAAGAACACTAAACAAGCATAATTATTACCTGCGTTGGCGTACTCTTAAAATTGCGCCTGAAACACCAAAAGCTAATATAGCCACGGTGTAATTTGGCTCAGGAACTCCAATAATGCTCACCCTGTTGATGGCCAAAGCCCTATTTAACTCAGAAGTGCTGAAAACGAGTCGCGAGATGTTAGCAGTTTCACTGCGAATCCCAAGAAACAATGCCGAATTATCCAATGTGACAGAAGAAGTCCCCGGTACAGAGAAAGTACCTAATAGGTTATTGGCATTATCAAAAGCTGAGACAAACGTGTTGAATTCTGGAATATCGTCTACAGCTATTTGAGTACCAGCACCGAAAACAGGCTGATCAAAGCTAATGGTCAAAGGGCCCGGATTGCCAATTGCAGGAAAACCACTTCTTGGGTTCAAGCCTGTGAAGAGTAGAAAATCACCATCAGTAAAGTTTGTCGGAATGCCTTTGGGTATAACAGAGGTTTGAAAAACAAAAGGTGGGGTAATAGCAGCATCGTCAGATTGAGGTATATTTACACCCAGAGATAGACCGCCTTCTGATACTGCTGAAAAAGAGTTAGGCAAAAAAGCCGAAGGATCGGGAGCAAAAGGATTGAACACTTTACCCAAACTCGACCAATCAATTCCGTCATTGCCTCCGAAAGCAGCACGACTAGTTACTAATGTAACTGCTTTAACTGGTAGTGGGAGAACTGCTATTAGAGTTGTAATTGCTAGTTTGGTGGCAATTGCTGGTAAATATTTGATTGAGAACTTTAATAATTGGTTTGTCATAAATGCCATCAAAGCTTACTCCTTATTTCGTAGATTGGCATTATCAAGATACTGCTGCCTATAGTTCAATACGCTTGGCTTTGTGGAAAATTGTAGATTGGGTTAAGCAAAGCGCAACCCAACAAAGTCTCGAAATGTTGGGTTACTCTGCGGGATCTTGCTACGTTCCTCAACCTAACCTACACATTTCAAGGTTTTTGGCGTTAACCCAAGCGTATTGGCCTATAGTTAGGCTTATCGTCAATCCTACGGTAAAGGGAGTTATATGTTAATTAATTTATCTTAAAGTTATAGTAAAATTACTGAAGATTTCCGAAAAAGGAAATAATCTAAAATTATGTCACTCAGTCGTAGCGACCTCGAAGCTGGAAATGAACAGACGAGGCTATTAGAAGCATCACACTCTGGAATAAAGCTAACTACCTTGAGCGAAGATGAGTTACAGCGATCGCTCGATGAAACACTACAACAGCAACCGCCAAATTCTGATATCTGGATATTTGCCTATGGTTCGCTGATTTGGAATCCCTTGATCACATACGTCGAGCGCCGTGCTGGGATCGTTTATGGTTGGCATCGGCGCTTTTGTACATGGATGATTCTGGCTCGTGGTACTCCAGAGAATCCCGGATTACTTTTAGGACTTGATCGGGGCGGTAGTTGTCGTGGCGTTATTTATCGCATTGCGGCTGCTGATGTACCATCCGAATTACTACTGATTTGGCGACGGGAGATGTTAGGTGGTGTCTACGTTGCTCGTTGGGTAAAAGTGTTTGATGGTATACAGGAATTTAAAGCGATCGCCTTTGTTGCTAATCGCCAACATCCCAGGTACGCTCATCAGATACCATTAGCAACCACTGTTAATAGTATTGCCACCGCATCTGGAAAATTGGGTTCCTGCGCTGATTATCTTATGAATACTGTTGAGGGATTGATGGCAGAAGGTATTAAAGATAGACAATTACTTTTGTTACGCAAACAAGTGTTGGCAAAACAACAAGCGCTTTAGTTAGTCGCGATCGCTTTAATTTACCGCCTATTTCCGGGCAACAGCCATGATGTGAGCGCTCATCCCCAATATAGAAGGTTCGGTTTCTAACCAACGAATCGCTTCTAAAAGGCGATCGCGCCGACCAAGCTCATTCCAGTGTTCCTCAAAGTTTTGTAGTAACCAGCCTGGCCCTTCAATCGCTAAAATCTTTTCAGAATGTAAACCCGCTTCTTTAACCTCTGCTCTGAGTTCTTCTGAATGATGAAAGAAGGTTTTTGTAAAGTAGCGAGGATGGTTGTTTGGGTTGCGGTGTTGACCATCAATCAAATCCTGTTTAACAATCTCTACAAACTCTGGATCATCTAAATGCCCCCGAAATAATCCATCTAAGGTTGAAGCAAAGCGAGAAACTCCCGCAGCAAAAACAAAACCTCCTGTTTTTAAGATGCGATGAGCTTCACGCAAAGCAATAATCCGATCTGTGCGCTCAGTCAGATGATACAAAGGCCCAAGTAACAGAACAGCATCAACGCTGTTATCCGCCCGATTCAGTTGCCGAGCGTCTCCAACTGCCAAACTAGCTAGAGGATATTCTGGTTGAGCTTGAGACAAATGTCGGGCTTGCTCTATGTGCAAAGGAACCGCATCAATAAGATGGACTTCATAGCCTTGTTGAGCAAGCCAAAAAGAATAAACACCAGCGCCACCGCCAACATCGAAAATCACTGCGGGTGGAGGTGGTAGATAGCGGCTTATAAGTTCTTGGCTTCTGACTAATTCCAGCAAACCTGCACCTTTTGATAACCGCTTTTGCTCCCGACCACTGGCATAATGGATTAACGCTTCATCTGCAAGCAAATTGTTTAATTCAGATAAATCTGACATCGTGAATCTCAACTTCAATTAAATCATTATCTTTCAGGTTATATAGCTCCCGAAGTTTAACGTCGCAAGCTATCTCAATAATTGTTTTCGGATGATCTCCGCTCTCAGTGTTATTTTTGTCTGTTCTTAAGATAAAAGCATCTCTGCCAAATATCTGACAGGGAACAATGCTAACAGAAACAGTCCCTCCATATTCTTCCTTTTCCAGGCGAATTACATTTTTCGGGAGATCGTAAGGTTGTTCTAGCTGAATATTTAAAGTTCCAGGAAAGAATTTCATTCCTGTTTTTCTTAAGTAATATTCTTGGAGTTTCTCAATCCAGTAAGAAAAGTTTCCTAAACCACTGACAACTTTACCTTTCAAGATTTTCATATAATATATTTCGTAAGGATTCAGGAGTCAGAATTCAGGAGACAGAATAAATGAGACAACCAGCCAAGACATCCAAGACTTGATAGTTTGGCAGAAAGCACATAAGTTTGTTTTATGTGTATATCAATTTACTGGTCAATTTCCTAAAACGGAAATCTATGGGCTTACCTCTCAGTTTAGACGAGCAACAATCTCTATTGCAGCAAATATAGCTGAGGGTTTTAAGAAAAAGGGAGCAGCAGATAAAGTTCGTTTTTTAAACATTGCACAAGGCTCTGTAGAGGAATGCCACTACTATCTAATTCTTTCAAAAGACCTTGACTACGGTGACACATCAGGATTAATGCTTCAACTTGAGGAGGTTAGTAAATTACTAACAGCTTATGCTAATTCCATTCTGAATTCTGACTCCTGACTCCTGACTCCTGACTCCTGAATTCTTACTATATTTCTATCTTTTTTGTAAATCAATTATTAAGTCTTAATTAATCTTAAATTGTATTCGGCGCGATCGCTAAAGTTATTGCCTCTTAAGTAGTTTTGGTCAGGAGTTACGCAGAAATAACTTACCTTCAAAAATCATGGCTTACAGCCGTATTGACAATTGAGAGCGGAGTGGCAATAATACCGCCTACAAAAATATCTACGCAGGTTTCGATATAATCCTCACAGCTATAGCTGCCTTGATTAAAATTTGCACTACGACATAGCATTCCAGCTAGTAGCATTCCTTTAAACATATCAACTGCTGGGAATAGATCAAGGTCTGCTCTAACAGTGCCTATTTTCTGACTCGATTGCAGGTAAGCTACCAGTTCTTCCCCTAAGGGCTTTGCAGCTTCTTGAATCACTTGTTTTGCTGCCTCAGGATGACGTTTTGCTTCTCCAATGAAGGTACGAATTAAGTCTTCCTGTGTCTCTAGCATAGTATTGTAAAGATGAGCATACTGTATTAAATCAATTTTTAAATCCTGCGTTAACGCTTGGGGATGTGCAAGGGCTTCTGTCTGGAGTGCCAAGGCGTTTTTGATGACTGCTCCCAAAAGTTGTTCTTTGCTAGCAAAGTGGCGAAATAAAGTCACTTCATTCACACCAGCAACACGAGCTATTTCACGGGTAGTTGCTCCTTGAACACCTAAACTAGCAAATACCTGCGAGGCGGCTTCTATCAAACGTGTACGGGTAAGAGCTGATGACCGGATGGTTTTATTCATTTATGCTAGCAAGTACTTACTTCCATAATATGTTATGTGGAAAAAGCTGTCGCAATTTGAAGAAAAATAATCTTGATACCAGCATTTTTAAAATTATTAAAAATCTTTTTATATCGGATCAAATTTATTTTGGTACAACAGCTAATACTTTACTCATTTTAGTAACTGGGACAACTATTCCACTTCTTAAATAATGAGGTGCTCTTTGGATGGCAGTAAATCCCAGCCGTAAATAAAAGCCTTCGGCATAGAGGCTAGCAGTTGTAATTACCTTATTTATACCTTGATTAGTTGCTTCATTGCAAAAATTTTGAACTAAAGCACGCCCGATCCCTTTACCTTGATATTTAGGATGGACATACAGTCCGATAAGTTCATCAACAATAAAACTAGCAAAACCTATTACAACATCTCCCTGGATCGCAACCCAAAAAGTTTCCACTTTCATCCTCTTCAAGATATTTGAACCATCAGGTTTGTCACGGTTATTGCGCCAAGCTAAAAGTTCTTTTCGGGTGTAGAAAGTTGCAGGTAGAGCTTTGATGGCAGCAATATGAATTGCACTCAGCACCCACGCATCTGTTTCTTGGGCAGGCCGAAGAGATATTTCGTTAGCGCTCATAGGTTTAGGGCTGGTATTCAGATTAGGGACTTCCAACTAAAAAAATATTCTATCGTGGTGTAGGCAGGGGGGCAGGGAGCAGTTATTGCTGGGGGAGAAAGAAAAATATGATCTGAGTAAATTGGATAATTTATTATCTGGAAGTCCCTTACATGCCTATTTTACTTTTACGTCTAAATTTTCAGAGCAAATAAATTTATTTATGGGGATTTCCCCCTGCTCCCTGCCCCTTTTCCTCTTTTTGACCGCACCCTGTAATTCAATCGATGACAACTCATAAACTATAAGTTACGGTAATTTGATACGCAAAACCTATAATAAGTTATAAACAACATTAAGTCTATCGGAAAACCGTATATTATGGATAAAGCAATAAAATAACCAGCTTCAAAATCTATATTTTGAAGTAATCAAGCAATATCTTTTGATATTTGGCTAATTTTGCGGTGCTTATTTGAATATCTTCTTAAAGCTTGCTGATTAGACTATTTACCAAGCTAGAAGCCATTAGAAATTGACAAGGAGTGAATGTGATCAACGCCATACATATTAACGAGAACTTGACAACAACAGGACAAGTTATACCAAAACAGCTTGAGCAAGCTATCCAAGAAGGTTTTAAGTCCGTTCTAAATCTGCGATCGCCAGATGAGCTAGGATTTTCTAAAGATGAGCAAAAAGTAGCGGAAGCATTGGGGCTACATTATACGAATGTTCCACTCAAGGTGGATTTAAAAAATTTAAATGAAGAGGCTATTACCAAAATCCTCAAGACACTCGAAGAAATTCCTAAACCAGCAGTGGTACATTGTGCAGCCGGGATGCGATCGACTGGAATTGCGCTCTTAAGTATCGCTATCCAGGAAGGATTAACCCCAGAAGAAACTTTGGAAAAAGCTAAGAATTTGGGTTTTGGATTCTTTGAACACGCTGGTATTAGTCCCCGGCTGAAGCAATTATTTGTGGACTACGTTAACAAACATGCAAAAGTAGCTGTGCCTACTTGCTGAAACAGCGAGTTTGATAAACCTCTCCCTACCTTGAACTGTCGTTAAAGTCTGTCCCTCTCGCCCGTCGGAGAGGGACGTTTTTGCGTAGTAAGACCTTTTTTTACTCAGGTACACGCTAACACACTTTACTCTGGCTACTTGGGAGGTTACGAAAGCGTTCCATGAAACGGCAGTCAATCCAATTTTTGTAATACCACAATAGTTTGTGAGGTGGTAAAGTAAAAGCGCCTTTAGTTGCAATAGCTCGTTCGTCTCCTGTACCAATTAAACTCAAATATTGTTTTTGGGGTCTATAGGGTTTGAGCGACTTACCTAATAAAATTCGCTGCAAATTCTCAAATAAAGGTTTACCTTGCCTAACAGCAAATACCCCAGCTTTCGGACGCGGATGATTTACCATTGTGGCAATATCACCAGCAGCAAATACTTGCGGGTGCGTTTGAGATTGTAATGTATCTTCTATCAAAATAAAACCTTTCTCATCAGTTCCTAGTCCAGCGCTTTTTAACCATTCGGGTGCGGATGCTTGTGTTACCCAGAAAATTTTATTGCACTCTACTATCAAACCAGATTCGCATTTAATCTCAAATATTTTCTTAGGTTCGCTGTAGAGTGTAGGTGCAACTTTACACACAGTTTCTCTAAGATGTAGCTTAATACCTTGCGCGGTTAAAATTTGCTGAACTTGATGGCGCACTGATGAATGGTAATTGGGCATCAGTTCTGTGCCACGCTGGAATAAATGAACTTCCAGATTTTGAATTGGTTGTTGAGTTTGACGTAAAATGCGATGTAAATGAGATTGCATCGACAGCGCCAATTCTACACCGCCAGCGCCACCACCCACGATCGCAATCCTAATTGGTTCTTGAGGATTTTTACCTACAGCTTCAATTAGTGTATACCAATGTTCCAATAGCTGCGATACTGGTTTAGCTGCGATCGCATATTCTGCTGCACCTGATACAGACAATGTGGCTGGAGTGCTGCCAATATCAATAGACAGCACATCAAAATCTACCACAAGTCCATTAGCACAAAGAACTTTGTGATTTTCTAAGTCTAGGGCAACTACTCTGTCAATATACAAATGTGCTTGAGCAAAGTTCGCTAAAGGTCGCAAGTCAATATGACATTCATCATGGCTATAAAATCCGGCAATATGTCCTGGTAACATTCCAGAGTAAGCTGTATTTTTGGCTTCGGTAATCAATGTCAAACGGACACCAGGTAAAGGCTTTCTACCAAACATTTTCAGGGCAATTGTATGGCTGTGACCGCCACCAATCAGCACTAAGTCTTTAACTCTAGGCTGTAATTTTTGCTGCATTGAAGTAGTTCATAACAATACTATTTGAGTTATAAGATTTTTTTGTTGACTAGCGTATCTGGTAAAAGAAGGCTATCCTTTATAATTAGTAGTTTTTCATAAATAATTTATGGATGCTTTATGATAGGCATCAATCAAAATTATCATGTTCAGGTTGATTGATAGTGAAGAATGAAAAGTAGTGAGTACAAGTAATTTTTGAAACCTCATTTTATCACTTAGTAATGTTAACAGTAATTATTAATGCTTTTCAAAGCATAAAAAATATTTTACCAATAAATAACGGACAGCTATCGAAAATATGTCTGAGGATACATGCTTTGCAAGAAAAAGTTAACCAAACTCAACATCAGTCGCCAAAAGAAAGTTTAAGAATAGCAATTGAACAACTAGGGAATAAGACTATAGAAACCAGTCTTGCTGTAATTAATGATTTAGAGCAAATTGCCCAAAATCATGCACAGTACCACTGGATAATTATGGGCATTCTTACTACTTTTATACGAGAAAATGCTCCTTACATGCCCCAAGAGAAATTAACGAGCAACTTGTCAACAAAACTTCGTGTAGATATTCAAGCAGCTCTTACCGTTATTGCTAGAAGAGATGTAAACAAAGACCCAGAGAATGAGCAACTTGATTTGAGTCACACGGACATAAGAGGAGCAAATTTAAATAGGGCGAACTTAGAACAGACAAATCTTTATCAAGCTAATCTTGCTGGAGCTAACCTTACAGAAGCTAATCTTGCAGGAGCAATTCTCAGTGCAGCTAACCTAGAAGGTACTAACTTATATTTAGCTAATCTAGAAGGAGCAATCCTCAGTGCAGCTAGTCTAAAAGGAGCTAACCTTGAAGGGGCTAACCTTCATTGTGCAAGCTTATATCTAGCTGGACTGAATCGAGCGATTCTCAATAATGCCATACTCGATGGGGCAAACCTTAGAGAAGCTAAATTTTCTGAATAAAACCCTTTTATCAAACAGAATTCAGGAGTCAGGAGCCAGAATTCAGAATTGAATTCTGATAGCGCAGCGATAGCGAGTCTACGAGCGTCACGAAAAAGTGGATGAATAAGCGGCGTTTTTGCACCCCCACCAAATCTATGATTTGGTGGTCAACTTCCGTAGTGGCGGATCTGAATCCCCCACTTTCTTGTTCTGACTCCTGACTTCTGACTTCTGAATTCTTCTTCATTTCAACTAAGGCAGAAGTCAGCCCCTTTGGGGAAGTCAAAAGTTAAAAGTCAAAAGAATTGTATTCCAAGCTTCTTGCACCATTTAAAATGCTATGTACACTATGGTATATTTCATCTCATTAACTGGTTAATTGAGGGTCTTGACACCTATTATAATTTTCTGCTAAATGCTATACTATTTTTCCTCAACATCTAAGTAATAATTCTAGGTTGTAAGGAAAATCGTTACCATGTCTTCTAAAAAGACAGACACTCTTTTGAATTGGTTGATAACCATAACAGTTATATTTGGCTTCTCATTGACTGTAATTTTTTTGGCGTTGTCCAATATTAAAGAATTGTCAGTCCAGGAAAAAATTCAGTATAGAAATCAAGCATTAACAACTACTGCAATAGTTTTTTTGGCATCGGCAGTAATGTTTAATACTTATTATGCCGCAAAGCGGGCCCAAGCGATGCAGCAAAATGCGATCGCAGCTGAGAAAAACCTGGAAATTGGCATTCAAAATGCAAAAGTTAATCAAGACAGATTGATTTCAGAACGCTTTATGGGGGCAATTGCCCAGCTTGGTCATGAAAAAGTTGAAACTCGGACAGGCGCAATTTATGCATTAGAAAGAGTTGCTCAAGATTTTTCCAAAGAACACTGGACAATCATGGAAATTCTTACCGCCTTTGTGCGAGAGAATACACCTATCCAGCAAGTAAAGGTAGAGCAACAAAACCCGGAATATCAAGAAGCAGCTTACTCAGGTAAGCGTAGAGGTGGGTCGCCTCCGACACAGCAGTTGGAGCAAAATCTCCATGAAGAATTGCCAAAAATCCGCACTGATATTCAAGCAGCTTTAATTGTTATCGGCAGACGTAATTTACTCGAAGACCCAAAAGATCAAAAACTTGATTTACGGAATATTGACATTAGAAGGGCAGACCTGCTAGGAGTTAATCTGCAACAAGCAGACTTACGTGGCTCTGACCTAAGTGGCGCTGACCTGCGGGGAGCAGACTTGAGTGAGGCTGATCTAAACGGCGCTAAACTTGTGAGGTCTAATCTCTATGAAACCAAATTACTAAAAACTAGTTTTTGTGGAGCAAACCTCTGTTGGGCTAATCTCAACCGCGCTAATCTCAGTGGGGCAAACATGCGTTCAGCCAATCTCTCTGGAGCAAGTCTGCGTGTAACTAATCTGCAAGGAGCAAACCTTTATAAAGCTAACTTACAACAAGCTACCTTAAAAATGGCTGACCTCTCAGGGGCAAAGCTATTTTTAGCTAACTTGCAAGGAACAAAATTGGGTAAAGCCAATCTGTACATGACGGGTTTGATTGGCGCCAACCTATCTGGGGCTAACTTGAATGGAGCCAACCTATCTGAGGCTAACTTGAATGCAGCTAAACTCCACCAAACAGAAATCTATTTTGCTAACCTCTCAGAAGCCAGTTTAACGGAAGCTGACCTTTATCAAGCAAACCTCATCGGAGCTAACCTGTATAGGGCGACTTTTTATCAAGCTAACCTAACTCAGGCAAACCTGATGGGAGCTAACTTTTCAGAAGCTGACCTCAGTGATGTCAAACTGGAAGGGACAATTTTAACAGGGGCGAAAAACTTAGAGTTACAGCAGATTAAAAAAGCACTTGGCGATCGCACCACTCGTCTACCTGATTATATAGAAACACCGACAGATTGGCGACAATCAAGTTGATTTATCACAGCATCATTAGTTATTTGGGCGCATTCTACCGTTTTCACTTAATGCTATAGTTTTTACCAAAAGTCTCCCTAATAACTTTGGAGATGAAGAAGATGAAACCTATGTCTGATAATCAGACAGACCGAGAAATTCGTTTATAATTCTAATTTTATTTATTGGATTATTTCTTCATTAAGCGAAAAACAAGAAATAGATGAGAGTACTACCGCCCTCTATGGCTTGTAGAAGAATATAGAAGAGAACAATCTTGCCTATAGTATGAATAAATCTTGAGAGAAAAACTATGCAATCAGCTTTAAGTATCACAACCAAAGTTTTACCAGGAAACAAAATAGAAATTGAGATTCCAGAAGCTGAAATAGGCGACAGTGTTGATGTATTTGTGATATTACCAGAAAAAGCTGAAGCAAAACATCGCTCTGTACTGGACATTATAGAAGAAAGCCGTAAGAGACACCTTTCTCGAACTGCTGAAGATATAGACAGACAACTACAAGAAGAACGCTTATCATGGGGCAGCTCAACAGCAGATTCAATCGGCAAAAGGCGATCGCACAACAATCTTACCGAAGAATCTTCAACAACCGGAACATTGGAAAGCTTAAGTTTCACCCTTTGAACCTCAATGTCGAGCCTTTTTACCTCAATGTCGAGCCTTTTTACCTCAATGTTGAGCCTTTGAACCTCAACGTCGAGCCTTTTTACCTCAATGTTGAGCCTTTGAACCTCAACGTCGAGCCTTTGAACCTCAACGTCGAGCCTCTGAACCTCAAACGTAAGCTTTTTTAAGATAGAAGATTAGCTAGAGTGACAGCGAAATCTAGCTTACTGGTATAACCTGAGAAATATTCCCTCAGCAGGAGATAAACAATAAGACACTTGTCCTATCCTAGTCATTGCTATGGGCATAGAAAAAGGAGATGTCTGTCAAAAAGCGGCTGAAGATTTTAGATTTAATTCGGGAGCTTTGGTAAAAACTCAATTTTTCTCAGAAATAGTTTACTGCTAGATTAAAAGTTTCATTCAAAACAGTTAATAGTTGAGAAAATGGGCATACAGTGCCTTCACTGATAGCGCTAAAACGAATAAAAGATAATGTTACGGCAGATGGGTAAACCCGGCAAAAGGCTGCTAAACCAGAATTTTCCAGAAGCAGAGTAGGGTTATGGCTCATAAAGTGAGGGCATCGAAACCTAAAAACATTTTTACTGGCGATAGAGAGCAACTGCTGCAATATACTGTTGCTTTGCTATCCGTTGCCTTAGCACTGGGGGCAACTCTGCTGCTCAAAGCATATCTCACCCCAACGCCTGCGGCACTGTTTTTTGCTGCGGTGATGGTGAGTGCCTGGTATGGAGGCTTGGGGCCAGGGTTACTTACCACTGTTTTGTCTACTTTGGCAGTCAACTACTTGTTTTTCCAGCCAGTTTATTCGCTAAACATTATAAATATCAACTTTTTAGTCCCGTTGGTTGTGTTCATGCTGACAGCAGGGTTAATCAGCTTGCTCAACGAATCACGCCGCACAGCCCAACAAAAAGCTGAGGCAAGTTTGAAGTCTCTACGCGAAAGCGAGGCAAGGTTTGGTCGCTTAACAGAGTCCAATATTATCGGGGTAATTGTAGCTGATCTCAACGGCTTAATCATTGAAGCCAATGATGCTTTTCTGCAAATGCTCAATTATACACAGGAGGATCTGCGCTCTGGTAGAATTCGCTGGGGCGAGATTACTCCACCCGAATACATTGAAGTGAGTGAGCAAGCAATTGAAGAACTGAGAATTACTGGGAGTTGTCAGCCCTTTGAGCAAGAATACATCCGTAAAGATGGCTCTCAAGTTCCCGTCTTAATTGGCTTTGTCAAGCAGGGAGATAGGACAATTATTGGTTTTGTTCTTGACTTAAGCGAACGGCAAGCTGCGCTACGCGAACGCAAACAAGCTGAAGTTGCCCAAAGCATCCTGCAAATGCTCTTAGAACACGTTCCAGAGGGAATTACGATCGCTGGCGGCCCCCCTGATTTCCGAATCATCGCCAACAGCAAACTCGCGCAAGAGCTTCTGGGCAGACCTGGTGAATCCCTCGTTGGCATGACTTCTGGCGATTACGTTCAGTCCATTGATCTGTTTTTGACTGATGGTGTAACGCGCCTCACCCTAGAACAACTACCTTTATACCGGGCTACGCGCAACGCTGAAACAATCCGCGATGAAGAGTGCATCATTGAACGTCCTGATGGAACCCGGATTACAGCCAGCGCGAATGTTGTACCAGTTCGGGATTCCCAAGGTCAGATTATCGGTGCAATTAACTGTTGGCGCGATATCACCAAGCGCAAGCAGATAGAGGAGGCACTGCGGCAACGAGAAACAGAACTTCGCTTGATTACAGATACATTGCCAGTTTTGATTACCTTTGTAGATTCAGAACAACGCTACCGCTTCAATAACCGAGCATATCAAGAATGGTTTGGGCATTCAACGGCAGAAGTTTATGGAAAGCATCTTTGGGAAGTTTTAGGTGAATCCGCTTATGAAGTGCTTCGTCCTTATGTAGAAAAAGTACTGGCAGGAGAGCAGGTCACTTTTGAAAGTCAAGTTCCTTATCAAGATGGTGGTACACGTTATATTAATGCTATTTACGTTCCCCAGTTTAATAAACAGGGAACCGTTGAAGGGTATGCGGCATTGGTTACTGACATCAGCGAACAGCAAGCTGCGCTACGCGAACGCAATCTGGCACAAGAAACGCTACGTGACAGCGAGGAGCGCTACCGAATTTTAACAGAAGTGTCGCCCCAGGCTATTTGGATGGGTGATAGCCATAGTGGTATTAATTATTGCAATCAATACTGGTTTGATTACAGTGGATTGACAATGGAGCAGACGGCTGGGTATGGCTGGATTGATATCATTCACCCTAATGACCGCGATCGCGTTTTTAAAACTTCGATGCAGGCTGTTACTAACGGTACAAACTACGAAGCAGAAATTCGCTTCCGTCGAGTTTCTGATGGTAGCTATCGTTGGCATCTTGTGCGGGGTTTGCCATTTCGAGATGCAGCTGGACAGATTATCAAGTGGGTGGGCATCGCTAGCGACATTCACGATCGCAAAGTTGCCGAAGCCGCCCTGCAACAACTCAACGAAATGCTAGAGCAAAGGATTCAAGAGCGCACAGCCCAACTCGAAGCCGCTAACAAAGAACTCGAATCATTCTCCTATTCAGTTTCTCACGACTTGCGATCGCCGCTTCGCCACATCGCCGGATTTATCGAATTGCTTCAGAAGCGGCATAGCTCAACAAATATATTAGATGAAACAAGTCAGCGTTATTTAAGAATAATTGCAGAAACGAGCAAACAGGCAGGAATACTAATAGATGAGTTGCTCACATTTTCTCGCATGGGGCGCACCGAAATGCGCTACATCAACATCAATATGGAGCAATTAGTGGAAGAAATAAAACGCGATTTGCAAACCCAAACCCCAGGACGCACAATCAATTGGTACATAGAGTCACTGCCAGAAGTGCAAGCTGATCCTTCTATGCTACGGCTCGTCCTTCGCAACCTCATAGATAATGCCGTAAAATATTCCCAGACTCGAAACCCAACAGAAATTACTGTTGGCAGTACTGAAAATGAAAACGAAGTTGTCTTTTTTGTACAAGATAACGGCGTAGGTTTTAATATGCAATATGTTCACAAGCTATTCGGAGTATTTCAACGCCTGCATAGCGACCCAAAATTTGAAGGCACTGGTGTTGGATTGGCAAACGTACAACGCATTATTCATCGGCATAATGGTCGAGTCTGGGCAGAGTCTGTAGTTGACAATGGAGCCACCTTCTATTTTTCGCTACCTAAGTTGTCAAAGAAGGAGGGCGAATGAAAGAACTTAAGCGAATTCTGCTGATTGAAGACAGTGCCAACGATGCAGAATTAATCTTGGCCGCCTTATCGGAAAATCATCTCGCCAACGAAGTAGTAGTACTGCGTGATGGAGAGGAAGCACTAGATTATCTTTATCGCCGGGGGCTATTTAGGTTGCGGATGGAAGGGCATCCAGTTGTGGTGCTGCTCGATTTAAAACTACCCAAAATCGATGGATTAGAAGTGCTGACAGAACTAAAATCTGATCCAATAATGCGAGTGATTCCAGTGGTAGTGCTAACTTCTTCGCGTGAGGAGCCAGACTTAGTTCGATGCTACGAGTTAGGCGTTAATGCTTATGTCGTCAAACCTCTCGATTACCATGAGTTTGCCGATGCTATCAAAGGTGTGGGACTGTTTTGGGCAGTGATTAATCAGCCCCCTGTTGGCGCTCTACCTCCAGCACCTCATCGTCAACAGGAGAAGAAATAATGAATCTACTCCGTTTCCTGCTTTTAGAAGACAGTTTGTTAGATACAGAGCTTGTCCTAGCGATGTTAACCGAAAGCGGAATTAATTGCGAATTAATACGAGTTGAAACTGGCGCTGATTTCTTGGCTGCTTTGAAAGCAGAAACTTTTGATCTAATTCTTGCCGATTATGCCTTGCCATCTTTTGATGGAATTTCGGCTTTAGAAATTGCCCGAAATTACTGTCCACAGGTTCCTTTTATCTTTGTTTCTGCTGCACTGGGTGAAGAATTAGCGATCGAAGCTTTGAAGAATGGTGCAACCGATTATGTATTAAAGCAAGGATTAGGGCGGTTAGTTCCCTCAGTGCAACGGGCATTGCGGGAAGCTAAGGAGCGTCGGGAGCGCCAGCAAGCGGAAGAGTCGCTACAGAAGAGTGAAGCCAAATATCGCCGAATTGTTGATACCTCTTATGAGGGAATCTGGATGATTGACTCTCAATCACGAACAGAGTTTGTGAATCAACGGCTCTGTGAGATGTTGGGCTATCCGGCAGAAGAAATGCTTGGTCGTTCTATGTTTTATTTTATCGATCGCGTTGATGGAGTAGCAGCCGAAGAGAAACTGGAGTGGCACAAGCAAGAAGGGAGCGATCTTAAAGAAGCTCGATTGCGCTGCAAGGATGGTTCCTACATTTGGACGCTGATTTCTGCGAGAGCGATTTTGAATGAACAAAATGAGTTCTTGGGCGCGATCGCTATGTTAACTGATATCACCGATCGCAAGCGCACCGAATCAGAACGCGATCGCCTTTTGCAACTTGAGCAAAGAGCCAGAGCAGAAGCAGAAGCTGCTAACCGAATCAAAGATGAGTTTCTAGCGGTACTTTCTCATGAATTGCGATCGCCACTGAATCCGATTATCGGCTGGGCAAAACTATTGCAGAGCCGTAAATTTGATGAGATATCGCTCCAAAAAGCCCTTCAAACTATTGAACGCAATGCTAAATTACAAGCTCAACTAATTGAAGATTTACTAGATGTTTCTCGCATCCTCCAAGGCAAACTCAACCTCAGAATGATGCCAGTCAATCTGGCATTTATCATTGAATCTGCAATGGAAACAGTGCATTTGGCAGCAGAGGCAAAAACCATTCAGATTGAGACGGCGCTCGATCCGCAGGGGAAAGTTTTGGGTGATTCAGCCCGTTTACAGCAAGTCTTCTGGAATTTGTTATCGAATGCCGTCAAGTTTACAGGGACTGGAGGAAAAGTAAATGTGCGATTAGAGTGCATCGACGCTCAAGTGCAGATTACTGTCAGCGATACAGGCAAAGGTATTGATCCTGATTTTCTCCCTCATGTGTTTGACTATTTCCGTCAAGGTGACGGTACAACAACTAGAAAGTTTGGTGGGCTAGGGTTAGGTTTAGCGATCGCTCGTCACTTGGTGGAAATGCACGGTGGAACGATTTGCGCCGAAAGTCTTGGCGAAGAGCAGGGATCTATATTCACAGTTAGATTACCACGGCTCAAGGAAGCTGCAACAATCAAGGATGACACGAATCCTAATTCCTCAACAGCCGTTTCTGCCTTCTCTTCTCTGATGGGCTTACAAGTTTTGATTGTTGATGACAATGCTGATACCCGCGACTTTTTCAGTTTTGTGCTGGAACAATTTGGAGCGATCGTCACCACAGCAGCATCAGGAGATGAAGCATTACAAGCACTAACACAGTCAAAGCCAGATATCTTACTCAGCGATATTGGGATGCCAGAGATGAACGGCTATATGCTGATAAAACAGGTGCGGACTCTAGAAGCAGAAATAGGTGAAAAACAGATTCCAGCGATCGCTCTAACTGCTTATGCAGGCGAAATCAATCAGCAGCAAGCACTAAAAGCAGGTTTTCAACACTACATCGTTAAACCTGTAGCACCAGAGGAATTGCTTACGGCGATTTCTAATCTAGTACGCGACGGCAAAAATAGAGCAACCATTTAAAATCCCTAAAGAGCTTATTCCATAATACTTTTGACTTTTGAATGGGTGACTTCCGCCTTGCGGTACTAGTCCAATCTACTTAGGTGTTTGCAATCAACCTGAGTAATTAGATGAACCTCATTAATGTTAAAATTTTTAAATTATTCTTTATAGCTAAATACAAACGTTTCAATTACGTGGAATAGCTTCGCTTCGGGCACAACCATGTTATGTCTCTACCACTATCCACGGCAGTTCAGAGGATGTTTGAAAAATAACTTATCGAAGATTTTATAGATAATTTCTATGAAGTAAATTTAAGGAACTGTCAAGTAGTTACGTGTTTGTACCCTATCATAACCTTGAATATCGTCTTAAAATCAACCTAAATTTACTTCCGTAAGGAGTCAGATATGAAAGCTTATGACATGTCTCTCATAAAGACAAATGGACTCACGACTTTCTTGGTATTTTTCTCAATTATATTTATTTTCACATTAACCCTAATTTTTTCATTCTTTGAAAACATTGCAGGATTTTCAAATCAAGAAAGAATAGAATATATTAATCAAGCATTAATAGTTATTGCCATAATCATTGTAGGATTAGCATTAATTATTAATGCTTACTATACTTCCAGACTCTCTTTTGGTGAAAATCAAAGTGTGTTAACCAAACTCCTTTATAGGGCACTAGCTTGGGACAACAACATCGTAACTGACATTAAGAACACCCAAGAAACTTTAGAAGAAATTGTTCCAGAACGTTTTTCTAAAGCAATTGAACAGCTGGGAAATGAAAAAATTGAAACACGGTTTGCCGCAATTTATGCTTTAGAGCGAATTGCTAGGGATTCTCACAAAGATCATTGGACAATTATGGAAATTCTCGCTGCATTTATCCGCGAGAATGCCCCAGTAAATCAGAAATATGAGGATGAGTTACAGCACTCATCAAAACTTCCTACAGATATTCAAACAGCCTTGACTGTCATTGGACGACGCGATTCACATAAAGATCCGGTAAATCAGAAACTAGATTTACGCAATACAGACCTCAGTAATGCAGACTTAACCGAAGCAAACCTCTCTAGGGCAATCCTCGTAGGATCTAACTTGCAATGGGTCAATTTTACCCGAGCAAATCTCTCAGAAGCAGACTTATCAATAACCTATCTTTGTGGATCAATCTTCTATGAAGCCAACCTGCAAAAAGCAGTCTTCCCAGAAGCCAATCTCCAAGGCGTAGTCCTTAGAAAAGCCAACCTCTCAAAGGCAACCCTTTACGATGCCAACTTGGAAGGGGCAATCCTTTGTGATGCCAAATTACAAGGAGCAATTCTTTGTGGTGCCAACTTAGAAGGAGCAATCCTTTGTGATGCCAACTTGGAAGGAGTAAATTTTGAGGATAGCAACCTTCAAGATGCCAATCTGATTGGTAGTAACTTGCAAAACGCAAAACTTGCTGGAGCCAACTTAGAAGCTGTGTTACTCAGTACAGCTAACCTGCAAAATGCTAACTTCCAAGAAGCTAACCTCTCTAGAGCAAACTTGAGCGGATGTGAAAACCTTGAATTACAACAGATTGAACAGGCACTTGGCGATCGCACCACAATTCTACCAGAAAACTTTAAAATACCCAAAAGCTGGAGGTAACAAAAAGCTAAAGTTTCAGTCAATTAAGCCTCTTGTTACAACCCGCTTACGCGGGTTTTTTTGTATAGACGCGGTTTTTACCAAACCTTTTAACTGTGGGAATCATTATGTTATTGGTAGCAAAGGGATTGTCAAATTTAAAAGACAATTCCGAAAAATAGCTTTCAGCAGCTAAATATATCATTCAAGGTTATGTAAATCTTAAATTTAAAGATATTATTTATAAATTAGAATTAATTTGTTTGTATTTTCTGACAAAAATCTAATTTAGACTGAATTTATCTCTAATTGTTGGCGCTGTTACAACCCGCGACTTTGAAAACATTTACTATACCTGAGTACTTCAAAAAAAACAAAAGTATTTCATCAAAACATAAGTCTATTAATACTGTAGAGTAACTTGTTGTTATCCCAGCCAAATCGCAGTAAGTTGGTAAATTATCAACAATTACCATTTTTAATGAATTCGGAATCGAAAGATTAACACTGAAGAAGGCAGAACGCAGAAGGTTATTTTCACTTATAAAATTCAAACCCTTTCTGAAAAGGATTCACCAAATTTTCAATTTGGTGGGGGTTTTAAACCCAAGTTCGTAAGGTTACACAGATGGTTTGGGCAATTCCTTAGAAGGGACAAACTCCTTTTGCCTTCTGCCTTTATTGATAACTATTTAGTTTTTTCTGCGCCACTAGTTAAGAGGTAATCTATGGTGCGAAACTCAAAGCTAGGGTACAGAATGTTCCCTAAGTCTATTCTGCGTCTATCTGTTGGTATAGGTATAATTGCATTTTTATCAATTGGCACAATAAGTTTTTATATACTAAAAAACTGGCAAAATTATGCAAATTCGGAAGCACAAGTGCCAGCAACACAATTGCCACAGTTAAAAACAGTAACAGCTTTAGGGTGGATTGAACCACAGGGAAAGGTAATTAAACTTTCTGCTGCGGTGTCTACCGAAGGAAGTCGAGTAGAAAAGTTGTTAGTGAAGGAGGGGGATAGGGTAAAAGCAGGACAGGTGATTGCGATTTTGAACAGCCGCGATCGCTTGCAAGCAGAATTAGAACAGGCACAAGAACAAGTAAAAGTAGCCCAGGCAAACCTAAACCGCACCCAAGCAGGTGCTAAACCCGGTGAAATTGCCGCCCAAAAAGCTGCGATCGCTCGCACAGAAGCAGAACGCCAAGGTGATATTAATGCCCAAGCAGCGACAATTGAGCGATTCCAAGCCGAAGTGCGTAACGCCCAAACAGAAGACGAACGGTATCAGCAGCTATATCAACAGGGCGCAATTTCCGCTTCCCAACGAGATAACAAGCGTTTAAACTTGGAAACCGCTCAAAAAAGCTTGCAAGAAGCACAAGCACAGTTAAATCGGACTCAATCAACTAGCCAGCAAAAGATTAAAGAAGCCACAGCAACACTCAATGAAATCGCCGAAGTGCCAGGAGTGGATATAAAAGCTGCCCAAGCAGAAGTCAATCGTGCTATAGCAGCCATGAATCTGGCAAAAATCAATTTAAAACAGGCCGAAGTGCGATCGCCTCAAGATGGACAGGTATTTGAGATCCATACCCATCCTGGCGAATTAATATCAAATGATGGCATTGCTGAGATCGGGCAAACCAGCCAGATGTATGTGATAGCCGAAGTCTACGAAAGTGATATCGACAAAGTGCGTTCAGGGCAGCAAGTGCGAGTATTTGGCGATTCCCTCTCCATTGAATTGCAGGGAATCGTAGATCGCAAAGGCTTACAAGTGCGACGGCAAAATGTCATTAACACAGATCCTGCTAACAATATCGATAACAGAGTAGTCGAAGTCCATATTCGACTAGATGAAGCCTCCAGCCAAAAAGCCGCCACCTTAACCAATATGCAAGTTAAGGCAGTAATTGAATTATGAATTGGGAATTGGGCATTAGTTTAAGTTATTCTCCATCTCCCCCAGCCTCCCCAGCCTCCCCTGCTCCCCCTGCCTCCCCTGCCCTCCACTTCTTATAATGGGATTGATTAAACAACTGCGACGGCGAACCCCTCTTGGATGGCTGCAACTGAATCATGAAAAAAGCCGTCTTTTAGTAGCATTGTCAGGGATTGCCTTTGCGGATCTTCTCATGTTCATGCAACTGGGCTTTCAGACTGCACTGTATGACAGTAACACTAGACTGCATCGCAGTTTACAAGCAGACATTGTTTTAACCAGCCCCCAAGCCCGTAACTTGCCAAGCTTGTCTACATTTTCTCGGCGGCGACTTTACCAAGCAATGGATATACCAGGGGTGAAGTCAGCAGAAGCAATGTATTTCAACAACACAATCTGGAAAAATCCCCAAACACACCGTGAGACGGGGGTGTTAGTTATTGGGTTTAATCCAGATAAGCCAGCATTTAACTTACCCGATGTTAACCAGCAATTGCAGACAATCAAACTGCCAGGTGCTGTCTTGTTTGATCGTGGTGCTAGAGGAGATTATCAAAAAGCGATCGCTCAAATTGACCAAGGTAAAACCTTAACCACCGAAATAGAACGGCACACAATTACTATTAGTGGCTTATTTCAAGTCGGCGCTTCCTTTGGTTCTGACGGCAATTTGATTACCAGCGATCAAAACTTTTTGCGGCTATTTTCTGGGCGACAGTCTAGCAGTGTCAGTTTAGGTTTGATAAAGGTAAAACCAGGTTATAACCCGAAAAAGGTAGCAGCAATATTAAAAGCCTATTTAAAAGATGACGTCAAAGTCTTAACCCACGCTGAATTTATTGAATTTGAGAACAACTTCTGGAGAACAAATTCCCCTATTGGCTTTATCTTCAGCCTTGGTGTATCGATGGGCTTTGTGGTGGGCGTGATTATCGTCTATCAAGTCCTTTCTACCGATGTTAATGCCCACGTTCGGGAATATGCCACCTTTAAAGCAATGGGATATCGCAATTACTATTTGCTAGGTGTGGTACTTGAAGAATCCTTGATATTGGCAGCACTGGGCTTCTTCCCCGGATTAGGAGTGTCCTTGGCACTTTACCAACTGACTCGCAGTGCCACAAATTTGCCCATGTACATGACTGCAATTCGAGCATTGCAGGTATTAGTGCTGACTATCATTATGTGTACAATTTCCGGTGCGATCGCAACCCGCAAACTCCAAGCCGCCGATCCTGCTGATATGTTTTAAATTTGTCATTTGTCATTGGTCATTGGTCATTTGCAAAGGACAAAGGACAAATGACTAATGACAATCATCATGAGTAATCGAGCTATTTATGACTAGTCAACCCCTCATCTCTATTAAAAATCTCGACCACCATTTTGGTCAAGGCTCACTCCGTAAGCAAGTTTTATCTAACATCAACTTAGAGATTAACGCTGGTGAAATTATTATTATGACTGGGCCCTCTGGTTCTGGAAAGACTACCTTGCTGACCTTAGTAGGTGGATTACGTTCTACCCAATCTGGTAACTTGCGGGTATTAGGACGAGAACTTTGTGGTGCTAGTACTGAACAGCTAGTGCAGGCGCGACGCCGTAACGGTTATATTTTCCAATCACATAACTTGCATAGTAGTTTAACAGCACTTCAAAACGTCAAAATAGCTTTGGAATTGCATAAACATCTTGGTTTAAAAAAGATGCTAGCGAGGTCAGCCCAAATGTTAGAACAGGTAGGGTTAAGAAATCATTTGCATTACTATCCTGATCAACTGTCTGGAGGACAAAAACAACGAGTAGCGATCGCTCGTGCCTTAGTTAGTCATCCTCAAATAATCCTAGCCGATGAACCCACAGCCTCCCTTGACAGTCAATCGGGACGAGATGTAGTCAATCTCATGCAAAAACTGGCAAAAGAACAAGGCTGTACCATCTTGATGGTTACTCATGACAACCGTATCTTAGATATTGCCGATCGCATCGTTCACATGGAAGATGGCAAACTCAAGCCAAAAGTAAAACTATCAGCTTAAATTTGATAAGCCTTTATTACTCTAGCTTCTCAACTCAGAATCAGAAAATTTTAAGTAAAATCACTGTTATCTTACACTCGACACCCTAGTAGCGTTTCCTAATTACATTAGGTACATCAGAGCAAGATGCTCGCTTGCTCTACGGGTTGGGGGGAGGGGTTTTGTACCTATTCAACTGAGAACTGCTATATCAACATTAGTAATATCTGTTACTACTATATAAACAAATATTAAGATTAGATAAATTGAAAATCCTAGAAATAACTTATACCACTCATCAATAAAATCTATGATAAAGGGTGCATGTTGCCTACCCTCCTTGTGCAAATTAAATGCTCAACAGCTTACCAAAGCTAGCTTTGCCTAAATTTTTTGGGGTTATTTCTGACGCTTTATCCTTGCTCTTGCTTCACCTAATTTCGTAATTTAACTACACCAACTTTACCCTAACAGTGTAGTATGAGTGTCCAGTTGGATAAGTGTCCAGTTGATTCCAAGAATTTATTCAAGTATTATTATCTAATCGTAAAAGGTTAACAGGTTTCATTTGTTGCTTAACAAATTATACCTATAGCAAGTCACGAGAGCGTCTTTGATATAAATCTAGTTAAATTTTAAGATTATTGCCAATCTAATACACCTTGGTTATTAAAGTTAATACCAATTCCCTAAATTACAGTTACAAATCATTCTCCCTTGTCTCTTACCCCCTGCCTTTGTCTTAATCCCTAAGTCGCTGACGGATTTCCCAATCCAATACTTATGGTTTTCAACAACATCTACTTCAAACACAAAACACTAATAGAAATAAGCTAGTCTATTTTGCAACACAAGCAAGGGATTTTTGTAGCTATATGATTATTGAGAATAGCGCTAGTAGTTTAAACAAGAAGTTGCTCGGTTTTAATGTCAAAGCAATAAATGTGTTAAAGGGAATATTTGCTGTTCTCCCTCTCACCTTGGCATTGCCTGTAGATGCTTTACAAGTAAAAGTGACTCCAACTAATCCTAAATTAGGGGATACAATCTCGGTGGAGATTAATCGAGATAATGCCGATAGTAGTACAAATCCAACAGTAGCTAGTGGTAAGAATATATACCCAGCCTTTGAAATTGCCCCCAATCAGTATCGGGCTTTTGTTCCCACAACTCCACTAGAAAAAGCTGGAACTAGAACACTTCGGGTTACAGGAGATGGTCAAGTACAAAACTTGGCAGTGAATGTGCTTAATCGCAAGTTCCCCGTACAACGTATTACTTTGCCACCTGGCAAAGCCGGAGTGGATGCCACAGAGTATGAACTTAAGCGTGTGGCAGCTTTCAAGGCACTACAAACACCAGAAAAGTATTGGAATGGAGTATTTCTGAAGCCAAATGCAGGGCGGATGAGTACAAACTATGGTGTACGTCGCTACTATAATGGTACATTTGCAAAAGACTACTATCATCGTGGTCTTGACTACGCTGGTGCTGCCGGATCACCGGTAATTGCCCCAGCCTCTGGGCGAGTTGCTTTGGTAGGTAGGGTATCCCAAGGATTTCGGATACACGGTAACGTAGTTGGCATTGACCATGGTCAAGGAGTAACCAGTATTTTCATGCACCTGAGTCGTATTAACGTTAAAGAAGGTGATTTTGTCAAAGCTGGTCAACTAATTGGTGCAGTAGGTTCAACAGGTGCTGCTACGGGGCCACATTTGCACTGGGGTCTGTATGTCAACGGACAATCTGTTGATCCAACACCTTGGCGAACTAAGGTCGTTAATTAGTAGAGGCGGAATTGATCGCGTCTGTGCATAATTTGTGTTTTTTTTGCTGAGAATTAGGCAAAAGAAATTGGGTTAATACCGTCCCTACCTTGCTTGGCTAACTAAATGATGATAAGCATTATGAGCATCGAAAGAATTGTAGAACAAGCTCTCCAGGATGGTTATTTGACACCAGCAATGGAAGCAGAAGTCGGTAGAATATGTGACAACGCCTCGGAACTCTCAATTGAAGAGTATATGGCGCTAGATCGGCTGATGGGAGCGCTATTGACTGGTGAGGTAGTGGCGGTACCTCGCAAACAATTCATTAACGTTATGGAAGAATTGGTACTGACGGAAGCGATCGCCCGAGTCGCAGAAATCGAAGCTACCAGCGAAAGTTCTCTAGATGTTGGCGATATTGCTGCTTACGCTCTCAATAGGCTACCACCTTTATATGCTACTACAGAAGAAGGTGCTAACTTCCAGCGCCAAACGGCTCAGGCAGAACTGCAAGACTTGATTTCTCAGCAAATAAATGAGGCAATTGACCGTTACCTCGATCGACCCAATTTCTTCCCAGAACGGCAAGCTTTGGGTAAAAGCAGTGGAAATGAGGTTGTACGCCAAGTTAGTGCTTTACTCCAAACTTATGCACCTAACTTTGAGCAAAATGATAAGCCAAACGACCAGCCAGATGACAAACCAAAAGACAACAACTTTTAATTAATTGGGACTTACGCACTGTACAAATTAACCATAATATGGGCTACGGTTTTTGGTCGTTTTAGGCGCTTCGCATAATCCCGATTTATTTCCATATTTGCGTAGGCGTAGCCCCTCGTAGACATTGCTGGGTGCTAAACACGGCTGAAATACCCAAATTCCCTATAGTACTTATGTACGTGCGTAAGTCCTATTAATCACGCACTAATACTGTTGTCCCTAAACTAACTTGCTCATATAACAATCGAACATCAGAATTACGCATTCTTAAGCAGCCGTGGGATACAGCCGTTCCCACTAGGTCAATATCCGGCGTGCCATGAAAGCCAATTTCATTCCGTCCATCTGACCAAAACCCAATCCATCTGTCTCCCAAGGGGCTATCCGTACCAGCCTTAAATACTTTGCCTGTAATCGGGTGACGCCAAATTGGATAGTGTCGCATGTGAATCACCTGAAAAGAACCTGTGGGCGTTTCCCAACCTTTCTTACCTACAGCGATTGGGTAGCTGGCTATCACCTCATCTCCTGCGTATACATAAGTCCGGCGATCGCTTAAATCAACTACTACTTGCGTCTTAGTATCTGCCAGCCTATTAGATGGTACTTGTTGGGCTGAAGCCTGAGACCATATACTTTTTGGCCAACTATCTGTAACTGAATTTTGTCTTTCTGTTTGTGCCACCAGCCGCGTCTTAGCTGGTAGTTCTGTTTCTTTCGCTACATCTTTTTTAATGATTTGGGGCTGAGTTTGGGGGACAATTGCGCCTACATTAGTTGCTTTGGCTAAATTCTTCTTAATTATTTTCGACTTAGTTGCTTTGGCTACATTCTTTTTTTTAATTACTTTCACCTTAGTTTGAGGCTTAATAGCAGAGGACTTTGGTGTAAATACCCTCTGGGCAGTTGTACCTTGGGTAGCTTCATCAATTGGCACAGATGCACCCAGTGCAATTTCCCCTAAACTAACTTGGGAAAGATTTTTGTAGACTCCTTCTGGGCGGCCTCCCTTAGGATTGGTTAGGGTAGAATCTCGCCGCATCGCTATAGATACAGACTTATTAGACTGCCGTTCTGCCGTAGTAATGCGCCAATGGACAGCTAAAGATAAAAATGCTGTGCCAAAACAGAGCAACATTACCATCCGCCCTACAGATTCATTTCTTACCATTGCTATCGCCTATTATTTATCCCTGACATATCCAGCCGAGTAATTCGATGAGTTCATCATCCGATCATCAAAAATTTATCAATACTTATCATTTCTGTTATAAATCTGCCAACATCTCTGGGCAAACTAAGACTATGCAAATTGTTCCAGCAGCAAAACTCTAAGTGACCAACCTCATTCCTCCAAAGTTCTGGGGGTTGTAAGCCAATACTTAGACTTTCTGGTGCAACTTTTAAAATGTAGTAATCAATTCTTAGTGGTGTCGGTGGGAGAAAAATCATGTTTGAAAAACTATTCTTAGCAGTCACAATTACATTTTCCCTCAATTTCCTTTTTCAAGTTCGTGTACCAGAGCAATATAATGGTGCTATCTACGGATCACAACCAGAACAATCAGCAGCTATTCTGGTAACAAAGTGAAAAAATAAATCACTATTATAGTCACCACAGCAACCACCTCCAGAAATTAATACCTCAACTTTAAAGGTATTAAGAAGTTAGAATTACAAAAGTTTTATCTTCATTCTTATAACCAGATTTAATTATTTTTATCAAGCGTATATACCCAGTTGCAAAAAGTACCAAAATGTGCATGTGACCGCGCTTTTATTAGTTAATGGAGCTTGGGTCAATACAGCTCAGTTAAGCTTTTTCTCTCCCCTTGCAACGCCAGCCTCCCCTGCTCAAGAACAGCCTACCTTAACAGATAAATTTGCTTAACCTAAGCGTATTGGGTCTTGGCTAACTATGCCAGCAGTATAAGGAAAAAGTGGCCCTCTTTATTGCTATAAATGTATCCAAAATTGTTGACCTCAGTGTTCCAGTCATAAATCCGTCACCTTAGCATGGAACTTCTGTCCCATTAGCAGGTCTAATAGATAGGGATGATTTAGAGCCAGTACGATCTATGAGTCAGTCGATCTCTGTATCCTGGTCAACGGTTGATGCAAAGTATCCAGAAGCATCAGTGCAAGTTGACAAACTCCCTAACCACGATTTAATTTTGCGCTGTCAAGCAGGACTGCGACCAGATCGTGTTGCGTTTGCAGAACTATTACGCCGCTATCAAAGTCAAGTTGATAGAGTTTTATATCACCTGGCTCCAGATTGGGCTGACAGAGCCGATTTAGCCCAAGAAGTTTGGATTCGAGTGTATCGGAATATTAACCGATTACAAGAACCCGCCAAATTTCGGGGCTGGTTAAGCCGCATTGCCACCAACTTGTTTTACGACGAGTTGCGGAAACGCAAGCGGGTTATGAGTCCTTTGTCACTGGATGCTCCACGTTCGTTAGAGGACGGCGAGATGGATTGGGAAATCGCTGGTGATACTCCCGGCCCTGAAGAAGAACTGACAACCAGAGAATTTTACGAGCAACTACGAGAAGCGATCGCGGATTTACCAGAGGTGTTTCGTACTACCATTGTCCTGAGAGAAATCGAAGGCATGGCTTATGAAGAAATTGCCGAAATCACTGGAGTTTCTTTAGGAACTGTCAAGTCAAGAATCGCCAGAGCTAGATCGAGGCTGCAAACTCACTTGCAGAATTATCTAGACTCCTAATTTACAGTATCTTGCCTCTGCCCAATGGCAGAATTTAAGGATTGATTAAGAATTGCACCAAAGACGTAGATCGCTTCTGCCCTGAGAAGGAAAATTGGCTAATTTCTCCAAATCTCCCACCCAGTTTACCCGTGCATGAATTGGTAATAATGTTAAGATGACTACTGATTCTCAGTTTTACGACCGTTCTCCTTTACAACTTCCTCAAGATTTGTCAGATGGAATGGCCAAGCATACCAATGAATCAACGGGTCTTATGGATATGGTGAAGCGCGATCGCTTCGAGTTATTGAGTGCTTATCTCGATGGTGAAGTCACAGCCACTGAACGCAAGCAAGTAGAAGAATGGCTAGCAAATGATGCCTCTGTTCAATGCTTGTATGCTCGACTTTTGAAGCTGCGTCAAGGCTTGCGGACTCTCCCAGTGCCCACAGCCCAACAGTCACCAGAAGTAGCAGTTGAGCAAGTATTGACACGTTTGCGCCGTCGTTCCCGTTTAAACTGGATGGCGGGAGGTGCAGCCGTTGCGGCTTGTGTAATCGGTGCAGTATCTGGTTTAATACCTATTGGTTCGAGAGTGCCGCAACTGGCACAACGGCCACAAATAGAACCTATACAAACATCTTCAGCCTCAATAATTCCACCTTCCCCTTTGATGGTGGGGCTAAATAACCCGGTAATTGAAATTCCTAAAGCAGCAGTAGCTTCTCCAGAAAATCCAATTTATCCGGTACAGCCGCAACGGCACGACTCCAAACAAGACATAAACTAATCGCAAAATTAATAGTTCACAGATTATAACTGTACTTTGCGTTTAAACCACAGCCACTCCAGCAGCCGTCAGGTTGGAGAATGTATCTTAATTGGGTAAACTTGGTCTAAAGTCATTAAATCAACCCAAGCCCAACCCAAAGAGAGCTACTGTGGCTCATAAACCTTGATAATTTGTCGATTATAGAGATTTTCTGGTGGTTGTCTATTCGGCTGGCAATCTTCCAGCACTCTAGTTCATTTAAAGTCCTTGGGTTGGAAAAATTGAGTAAATATCCGTGAACTTGGCTATCTCCTGGCGTCATCGCTGGGTAGGCCATTGGCAAAGCAAATAATTTGCCTTGTACAAAAGGTCTTTTAAAATTAACTACTTTGCCAGCACAGTATCTGTAGAAGTATAAAAAAATTGTACATTTTTAAGTGCTAGCTTAACTTGATGCTGGGCGAGTGTCAGCTTATTTAACTGACACAAGTTTAGCCTTGTGTTCTAGCTCTATTCAAAGAGTTATCAAAGATATGCAAAACGCTAATCTACAAAAAGCGACATTTGGAGCAGGCTGTTTCTGGGGAGTTGAAGCAGCATTTCGTCAAATAAAAGGAGTAACTTGTACAGCAGTTGGTTACAGTGGCGGACACTTTGAAAATCCAACCTACGAAGATGTCTGTAGAGGCAAAACTGGACACGCTGAGGCAGTGCAAGTGGAATACAATCCGGCAATAGTATCTTATGATCAACTGCTAAATGTGTTTTGGAATAAGCACAATCCCACAGCATCAAACCACCAGGAGCTAGATGTTGGTTATCAATATCGGTCAGTGATATTTTTCCACACTCCAGAGCAGGAATTATTAGCAAGAGCCTCCAAAAAGCAGCTTGAAAATAGTTCTCGTTATCACAAAAATCCAATTGTGACGGAGATTGTAGCTGCATCACAATTCTATAGAGCAGAAGAGTATCATCAGCAATATCTGGAGAAGCATGGACGAGCATCTTACAGGATAGGCTAATCTTTCACCGGATTGAAGGGGATTTAAAAGCCGAATGCTACAAATCTCCTTACTTGCTATACATATCGGGGAAGTTTTCTTGAAGTTTAGCCAGCTTCGGCAAGTCATTCACTACCACATAGCGATCGCTCGGATGATGCACTATATAATTCTGATGGTATGCCGCAGCCTGATAAAAAGCTTTCAAAGGATCTAATTCTGTCACAATCGGCTTGTCGAAGATTCGTGATTTGTTGAGTTGAGCGATATATTTTTGTGCAGCCTGTTTTTGCTCATCGTTAGCAAAAAAGATCGCTGAACGATATTGCCTACCTGAGTCTGGGCCTTGTCGATTTAACTCTGTTGGGTCATGCGCTACCAAAAAGTAGACTTTTAAAAGCTGATTATATGATATTTTTGATGGATCGTAGGTGATTTTCACTGATTCAGCGTGATTGGTTAATCCAGCACTAACAATTGCATAGTCTGCGGTTCTTGCATCACCCCCAGAAAAGCCAGAAACGACATCAGAAACACCTAATAGATGCTCAAAAACTGCTTCCATTCCCCAGTAGCACCCACCAGCGAAAACCGCTACTTGCTTTCCCTGCGGTGCAACAGTCGAAATATCAGTGGCGGGAGCAGAAAGCATCACACGAGATGCACCGTATAAGAGTACAAAAGTCAGCGAAATGATGGACAAGTTGCGTAATAACTGACGGGAGAGAGTAAAGTTATAAGTTGACATGAGGTTGTGAACTCCTTTATTTAATAGACAAAGAACCGAGTTTATTCAGCTATTTTGTCATTAGATAGCAATCTTCAAAACCAACTCGGCGATTAAAACTTTGGACAGAAGTATTTTTCTGCTTATAGATATTCATGAATGGTAGGCTGACGTTGGCATAATATTAAGCCGAACCAACCTTGAGAATCTGACCAGATTTGTAATGGCTGAAGTGCATGATTCTCTAAAACAGAAACTAAAGTTGGTAGATGAAACTTGCGGGATATTTCGGTACGAATTGTTTCTTTAGACTGGAGAGAAACCTGATAATCCAAAGTTTTTAGGACTGCGGTTTGATTTTTGAGACTTCGTAGATGCATTTCAATTTGGTGAGCTACTGGGTTGTAGAAAGCCCAATGTTCAAATTGTTTGACTTCAAAATTACCTTGAAAGCGTCGATTGAGATGATGCAAAATATTTAAATTAAAAGTTGCTGTTATAGATTGGGAATCATTATAAGCTGCCTCGATAATTTCTATTGGCTTTTGCAAATCCACCCCAAATAAAAAGAATTCTCCAGGTTTCAATGCTCTTTGAATTTGCATGAGAAAGTCGCTGCATTCTTGCTCATTTAAATTTCCTAGCGTACTTCCCAAAAAAATTAACATTCGATTCTCAAATTCAGCAGGTGGAAGTTGTGCTAGTGCTTGTTCGTAAGTTCCTGCCAAACCGCAAAGTTTTAATTTCGGATACTGATGAAGTAAATCCAAGGCAGTGATTTGAAGAATTCCGGCACTAACATCAATGGGAAAATATTGCAGTTCTTGTTGAAATTGACTATACGCATCTAACAATAGGCGAGTTTTGCGAGAACTACCACTACCTAGTTCTATCAAGGTACATAAACCTGTCATTTGGGCGATTTTTAGGGCAGATGTTTCTAAAATTGCTTGCTCGGTGCGAGTTGGATAGTATTCTGGCAGTTCACAAATTTGCTCAAATAGTTCTGATCCTTGGTCATCGTATAAGTAACGGCATGGTAAGGTTTTAGGTTGATTGCTTAGTCCTTGAATAATATCTGTACCTTCCTGAATTGATAGCTGAGACGAATGTAAATTAATCCAGCGAAAGCGAGAATCTTCTTTTTGTTGAATCCTCAATTTATTGCTCTCCTTGAGTTATTTTTGCATTGAGATATAACGATTCCCATTCAAATGCAGTACGACGTTAAATTGCAAGGTGTAGAGGTAATTCATGAATTGCCCCTACGAGTGTGCCTCACTCAATGAAAATCGCTATATAGAAAAGCTTGAGATACAGACTTATAGCCCGATCTCCTGTTATGAAAGCAGTGATTTAGGCGGATTTATGCTATAGCGATCGCCTTTTTATCATGCTCAATTTTTGGTTCCTGATGTTGTGCTTCATATTCACCAAATTGCTGAATAAGTTGAGCAACTAATCCTGTCCATCCAGTTTGATGACTAGCGCCAATTCCGGCTCCGTTATCACCATGAAAATACTCATGGAATAAAATAAAATTTTGCCAGTGCGGGTCATTTTGAAACTTCTGTATCCCACCATAAACAGGTCGTTGACCAGAGGAATTTTGCAAGAAAATTCTAGTTAACCTTTGAGACAATTCACATGAAACTTCCCAAAGTGTCATCATCTTACCGGAACCTGTGGGACATTCCACCTTGAAATCATCGCCCAGGTAATAATAGAATTTTTGCAGAGATTCAATTAATAAGAAATTCACCGGGAACCAAATAGGGCCGCGCCAGTTAGAATTACCACCAAATAAACCACTGCTAGATTCAGCAGGTTCATAATCTACACGAAATTGTGAGCCATTGACATCAAAAGTATAGGGATGTTCAGCATGAAATCTGGAAACTGCGCGAATACCATAAGGACTAAAAAACTCACTTTCATCGAGCATTTTTTGTAGAATACTTCTTAATTTATCCCGTGAAACAATTGCTAATAATCTTCTAGCACCAATTCCTTTTGTTTCCATACAAGCTACATTTTGCCGCAAGTCAGGACGATTTTGGATAAACCATTCCAGCCGTTTCTTAAAGCCAGGAAGCATCTTTAACGTTTCTGGTTCAATGCTTTCAATCGCAAATAGGGGGATTAATCCCACCATTGACCGGACTTTTAAGGTAATCTGCCGTTCATGTAAATGTAGAACATCGTAGTAAAATCCATCTGGTTCATTCCATAAACTGGCTTCCATTGCGCCAATTTTATTCATAGCATCGGCTATGTAGAGAAAATGCTCAAAAAATTTGGTGGCAATGTCTTCATAAACAGGATTAGTCTTGGCTAATTCTAGAGCGATCGCTAACATATTTAAACAGTACATTCCCATCCAACTAGTACCATCAGATTGGTCAATATGTCCACCTGTAGGCAGGGCTGCACTACGGTCAAATACGCCAATATTATCTAATCCTAAAAACCCTCCTTGAAAGACGTTATTACCCTCAGCATCCTTACGATTTACCCACCAGGTAAAATTGAGCATCAGCTTTTGAAAAACCCGTTCTAAAAACTGTCTGTCTGTTCGCCCGTAAATCTTTTGCTCAATCTTATAAATGCGCCAAGTTGCCCAAGCATGAACAGGGGGATTAACATCACCAAATGCCCACTCATAAGCAGGGATTTGCCCATTAGGATGCATGTACCATTCCCGTGTGAGAACATCCAATTGGTATTTAGCAAAATCTGGGTCAATCATTGCCAAAGGAATAGTATGGAATGCTAAATCCCAAGCCGCAAACCAGGGATATTCCCACTTATCAGGCATAGAGAGAATATCTTCATTGTAGAGATGGAACCATTCTTGATTTCTACCATTTTGCCGTTCTGCTGGGGGTGTTGGTGTGTTGCGATCGCCTTTCAACCAATTCTCTACAATATAGTGATAAAATTGCTTACTCCACAGCATCCCAGCAAATGCTTGTCGTTGCACATTTCGCATATCTTCACTTAGAGGATATGGAGTAATACGTTGATAAAATTCCTCAGCTTCTTGTTGTCGCTGACTAAAAATTGCTTCAAAATCATTACCAAATGCTTCAACTAAATTTGGTGCATTACTAAGCCGCAATTTTATAATTTTAGTTTCACCTGCTCCAACTGTTAAGACATAATTAGCAGATGCTTTTGTCCCACTTTTCTCGGGATTAACTGCTGATTTTTGACCATTTACGATGTAGTCATTAATGCCATCTTTCACATAATCGGAGGTATTGGGAGAATCAAATAATCGCTGATAATTTGTCTCGTTGTCTGTAAAGAGAACCTCTGTTGCTTCCTGACAATATAACCACCTATTTCCTAAACTTGGGTGAGACGCTTCAATGATATTGAAGCTACGATCTGATTTAATCTCTTTTAAAGTCGGTTTATCTGCATCTCCATTCCAACACCAAGTATTGCGAAACCAAATGGTAGGTAACAGGTGTAATGTCTTAGCTTCTGTACCTTGGTTGACTACTTTAATTTGGATGAGAATATCTTCAGCAGAATGCTTAGCATACTCCACAAAAACATCAAAATAGCGATTATCATCAAATACGCCTGTATCTAGTAGTTCAAATTCTGGCTCTTGACGATTTCGGCGTTGATTTTCTGCAACTAATTGGGAGTAGGGAAAAGCGGTTTGAGGATATTTATACAGCGCTTTCATATAGGAATGTGTGGGGGTGCTGTCTAAATAAAAGTAATATTCCTTAACATCTTCACCGTGATTACCTTCACTACCAGTTAGACCAAAAATTCTTTCTTTGAGAATAGAATCTTCACCATTCCAAAGAGCGATCGCAAAACAAAGCCGTTGATGATTATCAGAAATACCAAAAATCCCATCTTCACCCCAACGGTAAGCGCGAGAACGAGCCTGATCGTGGGTGAAATAGTCCCAGGCTGTACCGTTGGGGCTGTAGTCTTCGCGTACCGTTCCCCATTGGCGATCGCTTAAATATGGCCCCCATTTGCGCCAATGGGCTATCTGATTTTGGGCTTCTGCTAATCTGATTTCTTCTTGGGTTGGAGTTGTCATCATCTCACCCTCTGCATATCTGCACTTTATTTTAATTAATTTGCTATATTGAGTGTCACGTTTTTATCAAAGATGGAGCTGATATTTTGATTAAAGTTTGCTAGGTGAATTGATAAATAAAAATCTAGGATAAACTCAGGAAAAATTTATATTAATTTTTATTATCAAAATCAATGATCGTTTCGATATCATCTGTTCGTCGGTGTTCAAGATGATGTCAGTAAAGCATTGATATGTCGCCGCACGAGATATTTTTGTTGATCTGCGGAGAATTGCTCAGGACAAATAACAACACTAGTGCCAATGCCATCCACTAGGGCGATGAGTGCATTGGCTTCGAGGGTTAAATCAAGATCGGCTCGAATTAGCAAGGCTTTTTGTAAGTCAGCTAATTCTTGACAAATAATCTGCCGTAAAAAGTCATAGCGTTTTCGGTGTTCCTGAACAAGGCGATCGCGCCCGATAGAATAGCCCAAAAATGCCACCCAAACCTTCCAATCAGCTTTGTCAATGTCCTCCAGAGGTAGAGCCACAAAAATCATCTGTGCTAGTCTGTCAATTCCTTGTTGCCCCTCGGCACAGGTTTTCATTTCCTCTAGGACGTTTTCAAACACCTGTTCCAGAGCAAATAGGGTGAGTTCTTCTTTATCTCGGAAGTAATGGGTAACAACCCCGGTTGAAGAGCCAAGTTCTTGCGCGATCGCCCGCATACTGGCACGATCCAATCCTTCACGGACAATCACCTGCCATGCTGCTTTAGTGACTTCAATACGGCGATCGTCATAACTCATAGCTCTCCTCGGTTTACAGCAACATGAAACAAGTATCTTGACATTTTATCACAACAGTTGTTATGGTTTAAAACTACATAACAACTGTTGTGATATTTACTCCAGAGGCTAACCTGTTTTACACATGGAGTTTGCGATGATTCGACCGACCATACCCGATGACACAACCGCACTGATTGCCTTAGCAGACGCAAGCGGACTGTTCCAACCGAACCAACTTGAGGAGCTTGGCGAAATGCTATCTGAGTACTTCAATTGTAGCAGCGACAGTAATCGCTTTTGGATTACCGACGACGACAACGGGGCGGTGGGGGTTGCTTACTGTGAGATGGAACGGATGACTGATGAGACATGGAATCTACAGTTGATTGCGATCCGACCCGACCGCCAAGGACAAGGACGTGGTGCGACCCTGCTACGCTACGTTGAGCAAACATTGATGGCACGCGGCGGGCGTGTGCTGCTAGTCGAAACGTCGGGTACGCCGGACTTCGAGCGCACGCGAGCTTTCTACCGCAAGTGCGGTTATGAGGAGGAAGCACGGATACGCGACTTCTATCAAGCGGGCGCTGACAAAATTGTTTACCGCAAGGCCCTGTCTGCTTAGGAGCAGTAAGCTTCTGAAAGTTCCAAAGTACTTCACGGGAAAGTCCTAAGTTGACTGAGATAACTTGCACAATTTTATATCTTCTTTAATAAAATTTTGTACCGATATTAAGCCTGATAGATAATATGCTTAATATTACTTGATTATCAGAGAAATTTATTAAATATCCAACACCAATTTTGCCGTTCCAGGTTGAGAAATACAAATCAACACCGAACCCTTATCAGTTGTTGCAGTTGGTTCTTCTTGGTAAGCAACTACACCTTCGCGGATTTTACACATACAAGTACCGCAAACACCTACACGACAACTAAAAGGTGGATTAATATCATTGGCTTCGGCAAATTCTAGGATCGTGCCATCACTAGGTTGCCATGTCAAAGTTTTGCCAGATTTAGCAAAGACAATCTCTGCAAATGTCTCATCTCCAGTTGCCGTTTGAGTTTGTTTCTCAGATACACTTTTCATCGGTTTACCAAAAGATTCAAAGAATACTCTACTATCAGGTACTCCCAATTCCTTCAACCCTTGCATAATGGACTGCATAAAAGATGGAGAACCACACAAAAAATACTCAGCTTCTTGTCTTACTAACTCTTGAATCAAAGCAGCATCAACATAACCAACACTATGGTATTTACCTCTATCTTCAGGTGTAGGACGACTATAGCGAAAATGCACATTCAGATTATGATTTTGTCGAGAAATTTCCCTCACTTCATCTCGAAAAGCATGGAATTTACCATCTCTAGCACCATGTACAAACCAAATAGGACGAGTAGGATTAAGAAGACTACAAGCTTTAGCCATACTAATCATTGGCGTAATTCCCACACCATTGCTAATCAACACTGCGGGGATAGATTTCTGCACATCTAAAATAAATTTACCGTTTGGTGGTTTCGCTAAAATTACTGAACCTTCTTGAATGCGATCGTGCATAAAATTAGATGCTATACCGGGCATAACATCTAATCCGTTCAGTGCAGGTTCCCGCTTAATTGAGAGACGATAGTATTCACAGTTTTCAGGATAATCTGAAAGCGAGTAAGTACGAATTACAGGCTTATCCTGTCCAGGTATATCAAGTTTGATAGTTAAAAATTGACCCGGTTGAAAGTTGGGAATTTCCCCTTTATCTTCAGGTTGTAAATAGAAAGAGGTAATTTCTTCGCTCTCCTTCACCTTACGAACAACAACAAAATTTCGCCAATCTTGCCAAATATAACTATCTGATGCTGTGAGGTCTGGAGTAGATTTGTTTCCACTTGCTTTGCTTGTATAAACTAAGCCAAATACTGCACCACTAGCTACTCCAAACAGTGAGGAATAGACACCAAATTGATAGGCAGATTTAGCTTTGGCATTGGTTACTCCAATTACAACAGCAGCAGATAAGGTAATTACTGAAGCAACTGTAGCTGCTGCGGCTATACTTCTGACTAATGGATTCTTAATTCTTCCCAGACTTTCTAGCATCGCTGTTTCCTGTCTAATATTTTTAGTAATGTTGGGCTATACCTGCAAAGATTCAGCAGGTGGAGAAATAATTTCAAGATCATACTTAGGAGCCACAGCTAAAACTTTTTCAAAGTAAGAAGAACCTTGTCCTGGTTGCTGTAATACTCCTTGGAGATTAACTGTCATGGTGATTTCCTCGTTATCATTTACTGCATTGATTAGGGATTAGGTAACTTGTCGCTTAACAACCATCTTTTATCTACTTCTGGGTGACGATAGCCACAGCGAAAGATACAGCGTTTGTTGTTGTGGTGATGGAGTTTAGCGCATCTTACAGCCCTTTTTCCTTTCAGCCTGATATAAAGTTCGGCTGCCAATAGCATCCCTAAAAGTGGTGCGGTGAAATAAACCCAAATGGCTGTCCAATTGTGAGATGGAATTGCTGATGCTAGGGTACGGGCTGGGTTCATGCTCGTACCTGACAATGGTGCTTCTACTGTGATATAAGTTGCAATCATTACTCCTGCAAATATGCCTGTAAATGGTGCTAGTTTGGGGGTATTGGATGCGAACAAAATCATCAGCATTACTCCAAAAGAAATCACCAGTTCAGCCAAAAATGCCACACCTGCATCACCCGCACCAGGAATTGTGACAATATAATTTATAGATGGATTGGTAACTGCATCTCTAAATATCACCACAGCAAACAGCAATCCTAGTAATCCACCTATAAAGTGAGCCAGAATGTAAAAAATAACATCCCACGGTTGAATTTTGCCGAGACGAAAGAAGGTGAAGGTGACAACCGGATTGAGATGTGCGCCTGATTGTTTACCCCAAGGAGAATAAATAATACAAATAGCGATTAATCCCATCGCCACACCAATGATAAACCGTCGTAAAAGTGGATCGGAAATTGCTTGTGGAATTGGTGAAGCTGGATGTTGTAACAAGGTAGTCACCACCACCGCAGAAATCAGAAATATCCCTAGTCCCGCAGCTTCCATCAAGTATTCTGGATAATGTTTCCGTAGCGTCTGCATCATAAGAACTTAAGTAATTGGGGTAGCTTTCACTTCACCAGTCTGGGCATTACGACTTACTTGCAGGACGGTATCCATTGCATCTGCACCCATCCGAGCAGCTATTTCCGGGCAGGGTTTACTGGCATAGGTGTTAACTTGGATATTATCTTTTTTCTCCAAGCTGACTTCTTGTCGCCCATATTTCAGGACAGTTGACATCCAAATTAATTCGTCCATAAACCTTTCCATACGGCGAATGTAGGTTGGTTTGTCAATCAAATTACCCGACTCATCAAATAGTTTTTGAACGTTGCTAAAGTTGAGGTCATAGAAAATAGTCATTAGCCCCAACTCCCGCATCACAGGTAAGAGGTTTTGGATTACCCTTGTACCACCAAAGGGGCCTGCGGAAACGCCGCACAGTCCAACGGCTTTATGAATGTATTCTTTAAGGCAGGTGTCAAGTATGTGTTTGAGTAAACCCGGATAACCGTGGTTATATTCTGGTACAACGATAATTAATCCATCTGCCCGTTCCATAGTTGCAGAAAATTGAGGGTCTTTGAGTGGTTCACCTGCATCATCATTAGCGATCGCTATCTTTCTAATATCGATCAGTTCGGTTTCTAAGCGATCGCGTGCTGCAACCTGCTCAACGATAAATTTAGCAACGTGTTCACTCTGGCGACCTTGACGAGAAGTACCAAGGATAACTGGAATAAATAAGGATGAATCTGACATAGTTTTTTCTCCCTACTGTTCTTGATAGTTCCAAAGTAGTCCACCATCCACAAAGAAAGTGCTACCTGTAATGTAGTCAGCATCATCAGAAGCCAGAAACGCCACTAAAGAAGCAACATCTTGTGGTTGACCCAAGCGACCAAGCGGAATATTTTTTAATAGCGCACCCAACTTTTGTGGGTCATTCAACAGCTTAGTATTAATCGGAGTTTCTATTGCTCCTGGCGCAACAGTATTAATCGTGATCCCCAAAGCACCCAACTCAACAGCTAAGTTACGAGCGAGCATTTTCATTCCGCCTTTGCTAGCACAGTAAGCTGTGAAATTAGGAAATGGTAGTTCTTCATGCACCGAACTAATATTAATAATTTTTCCAGTTCGTTTAGTTTCAATCAGGTGTTGTACAAAAGTTTGAGTGGCAAAGAAAACACCTTTTAAATTGACATTCATTACAGCGTCGTAATCTGCTTCTGTGACATCCCAAAATGGTGCGTGTTTTTCAATGCCAGCATTATTTACTAAAATATCTAGCTTGCCGAAATGGTTAATACTTTCTGCAATCAGTTGGCGTACTTCATCGACACTACCCAAATCTGCTTGAACTGTATAACCATGCGATTTTGGACACTGAGCTACATGACAATTACCACCAATCGCTTCCACTTTTGCTAAAGTATCCTCTGCTCCTTCTGGGTGAGAACGATAGTTAATTACCACATTCGCCCCTGCTTGAGCTAGACCGAGAACAATTCCCTGTCCAATTCCTTGACTACTCCCAGTTACTAGGGCAACTTTTCCTTCTAGTTTCATAAACTTTCTCCTAGTGATTGATTTTTAAGTTGTTGATTAATATTTACTAACTCAAACTAGCAGCGCCAAAAGTAGCATTAAACTTGCGACACCAGATAGCGATGGATTTGTAGTCTGCTAAATTGATATTTTGAGGAATGGAATATGTTTGAGCGCCACTATATTTTTGCAACGGAGCTATGATAAAATAATCTCCCTTTTTTAAAGGATAGGATGGTGGCTTAGTTAAATTAATCACGTTATCTGAACGATGCAAAATTACTACTAAATCTGGCCCTGATTCAGAAGTTTTAAATGACTCATCAAGCTCTAGAAATGATTTGCCGTCTTTAGTGGTAATACTAGCTTTTCCTTGAGTTTTTTGTTCTCCAGAAGCAAATGTGCCTGACTTCATAACAGTTGAATTTGGAGATTGTGCTGACTTGCCTAACGGTTTCGCCTGAGTTGAAGACATGGGAACAGAGGCATTCACAGCTATAGGACTTTCATTAGCCTGGTTCTTTGAGACTTCGGGGACACAGCCAACCATGACCAGAGAAGACAAACCCAGTATTAATAAATGTCTTAATTTCATAATTTAAATTCCTCAATGCCTCAATCAGCAATATAGCTGTTGGCTTGAACTTTAAACTGATTATTGCTTAAATAATTTATCTACGAATTATGAATAGATAAGGATTGATATCTAAAAAACTGATATTTCCCTTAGAAACTTCTTACAGATTTCTCAGCAAAATTTAAATTTTTAAGTTACGGTTATAAATGTAAAAAAAGATACAATACTTGTTAGTAGCCTGATGTTTGCTTGCTATTTGTCGTATAAATTTACATTTATTTAAGTAAAAATTCATACTTTTTCTGCATAAATAGCACATTTATCTAGTAAAATTTCCCCATCAAAATTATTAGGATATCCAGAGTTAATACCTGGAAAATTCAATATTTAATATTTGATTTTTTAAATTATTTTGCTAAACCATGCAACAAGCATCCATGAGCAAAGCCGATGATGAAGAAATGTTGTTGCAACAGCCTTGGCAGCGCGAGCGGCAGATAATAGCACGTTTGTCCTCTTTGAACTATCGCACTGGTGAAATAGGTAGCTATTTACACAACATTGCCTGTGGAGTCAGCGAACTGATTGCAGTTGATTGGACGGTTGTTACCTTTTGCCAAGAGGGGTTTGAAACTATTCTAGCGAGTAGTCTGGAAATGTCCGAAGATACACCTCGTGTTTATGCACTGCATGGTAGATTGATTGGTACAGTTATGCAAGTTGGGCGCACATTAGCTGTTGAGGATGCTGTGGCTAATCCAGAATATGGTAAACCTGCGCCAGGTTATCGAGCATATTTAGGGATACCTTTGCAAACTACTGAAGGTCAAGTCTTCGGTACTGTTTGCTCTTTTCATCGGCAAGCGAGGGAATTTACTAAAGAAGAAATCCAAATTGTGGAATTGTTCGCTGAACGTGCTGCTACTGCCATCGATCATTATCATCTTTACCAGCAGCAGTGCCAATTCAATCATATCCTGGAGACTGAGGTAGAAAAACGCACCGCAGAACTACAAGCAGCCCAAGCCAAGCTTTTAGAACAGGAACGGCTAGCAGCTATTGGTGAATTTGCGGCGATGATTGTGCATGAAATTCGCAATCCACTAACAACAATGATTATGGGATTGAAGTATTTTAAAAAAACTGTTCTGACTGAAGCGGCTCTTGAACGATTATCGCTGGCACTTAGTGAGGCTAGTCGGCTAGAAAATCTGCTGAGTGAAATTTTGCTTTATGCCAAACCTCAGGTATTGCAACTGTGTGAATTGGATGTGAATGAATTTATTTGTGAATTACTGATGCCAATGTCTGAGATGCCAGAAGCACTCTCACGGCAAATCGAATTTATTCCAGCGCTACCTATAGTCAAAATCTTAGCAGATAAAGATAAGTTAAAACAAGTGTTTATTAATATTGTCCGCAATGCTTGTGAGGCAGTCTCAGCCGGAGATACGATCAAATGGGAAGTGGATAATTCGTCTCCTGATAAAATCTGCATTAATGTCTGCAATGGTGGTGAGCCAATTCCTTCAGAAGTTTTGTCAAAGCTAACGCAGCCGTTCTTTTCCACAAAACCAAGCGGTACTGGGTTAGGGCTTGCTATTAGCAAACGTATCGTCAATGCTCATGGTGGAGAATTATCTATTGAATCTGACACTGTGATAGGTACTAAGGTAAGTATTCAATTACCTGTGGTTGGTCTTGGGAGCCTTTAAACGGATAGCATTTTTGACGGATCGAGCAAATACCTAAAAAGTTTACAATCTTGTTAAGTTGCGATCGCTCTTACCATTGTCATCTTCTGAGGAGCGCTCTTGAGTAAGTAACTTGAGTGAATCTCCCATGCGGCGAGGTTTTGGTATTTTGCCTTTACCGGATGGCCAACCTTCACGCTGACGGGAGCGATCGCCATCTGTCTCTTCTGTCTGGTCATGGAATAAAATTTGCTGTGTGGGAAAGGGTAAATCGATACCGTTTTCAACTAACGTTTTCTTAATTGTAGATAGCACCTTGTCCCGTGAGGCAAGGTCGTCTGCACGTCGTGGCGGGTTGATCCACCAACGAACGCGGATATTAACGGTGCTTTCGGCAAGTTCCATGAGCAGCACATCAGGAGCAGGATCTTTCAGTACTTCCGGCACACTATGCAATGCTTCAAGCATTAACTTTTTGGCTCGGTCTATATCATCGCCATAACCAATACCGACATCATACTGTAGTCGGCGATTTTCAAAGGCAGTGTTTACAGTTACCGAATTAGTGAACAATTCTGAGTTAGGAATTACAATGCGACGACCATCGTAAGTTCTAATTGTTGTCGCTCGTGTCTGAATATTTTCTACAGTTCCCTCAAAGTCTTTAAAAACTATTTGGTCATTAATTTGGAACGGCTCTGTCAAAAGAATCAGAATCCCAGCTAAGAAATTTTGCAGAATGTCACGAAATGCAAAGCCGATCGCTACGCCGCTAATCCCCAGTAGTTGTATCAAATCTCCGGCTCGGAATGTGGGTATTACAATCGACAAAGCAACAAATAGCCCGATTAACAATATTGTACCTTGCGCCAAGCGTCCCAGTACTAGTCCTAGATTCCGAGCTTGGTGGCGATCGCGAGTTAATCGTTTAACTACTCTCTTAATTTCTCTAGCCACCGCGAAGAAGATTGCAAAGACAATCAATGCCAGCACGATATTCGGCAGTAGGACAATGAATCCGTTAATCATTCCCTGGACTCTGTCCCAGAGTGCGGATATATCTGCATTCATGATCTTATCTTGCTTAATTAGTCAACGTTAATAAGCGTATAAAAAGATTTTGATATTTAACTCCACCTTTAGTTAGTTTTTCCTATCTATAAATAGAATGAAAAATTTATCTTAGGGTAAGATAACAGGATTTTAGATATTAGACATAAGAATAAAAATGAATGTATAGAGGTAGCAGTGTTACCTCTATATAAAAGTTGAGAATAACACATATTTAAATTCGGTCAATATCAATTTTATTTGTGAGGAAAATCTGATTTTTCTCCTCTGACCTCTTGCACCTGACTGACTTCAAAAAGTAAGAAAAAACTTAAGCCCCCTAAAGCGATTGCAAATATTATTTATCAAAACTCCTCCAAATCAAATGATTTTAGATTCTGGATTTTAAACAAAAGTTTTAGCATAGAATATCGTTATCAAGATAAATAATGCATTAGATAGCAACATTTACTTCTAGAAATCACGATGAAAGAGGAAGTCGAACTGTAAATGTACTACCTAGCCCAGGTTGACTTTGAACGTGAATATTACCTTTATGCGCTCTGGCGATCGCGATTGCGATGGCTAATCCTAAACCCGAACCGCCAGAGGTACGAGAGCGATCGCGATCTACTCGGTAGAAGCGATCAAAAATTCGCTCTTGATGTTCAACAGCAATACCAATTCCTGTATCTTCAACTTTAATCATGGCGTAAAGCTCAATTTTTTCTAAAAAAACTGTGACTTTTCCACCGCTAGATGTAGCTTGAATTGCATTAGCAATTAAGTTGGAAATTAAGCGATAAAGCTGTTCTTCATTTCCCATCACATACAGTTTTTCTGAGACTTGCACCTGTTTAGAGAGATTTACTTTAGTTTCTACTGCCAAAAATGCTAATTCTTCTGTTAAATCGCTAATTAAATCATTTAAACAGCAAGACTGATATTCTCCTGCTAGTTCTTTTTGGTCTATCCTGGTTAATAGCAATAAATCTCCAACTAATTGTGATAGTCGCCGATTTTGGCGTTTGAGTACATCTAAAATTCCCCCATTGGATTTTGGTTCTTGCTGTAATTTGATAGCAGCTTCAATAGTAGAGTACATTGCTGCTAAAGGTGTGCGAAACTCATGGGCGGCATCAGCAGTAAATTGTTGCATTTGTTGGTAGGAAAGATATACAGGTTGCATTGCCCTTCCTGCCAACCACCAACTAGACAAACCAACGAAAATCATCGAAATTGGCAATCCCAACACCAAAGCTAATCTTAAATAAATCAGATGTTGGTCTAAATCAGTAATACTACGCGCCACTTGTAAATAACCCGAAACCTGGTTTTGAGTATATAAAGGTAAAGTAATTTCGCGGTATCGAGTGCCAGAGGAATCTGTTAATATTTGCCAATGCTCTACTGCTGAGTTAATCGGAAAATTGTCAAATTCCATGCCTCCACTAGCAAAAAGTTTTCCTGAGCGATCCAATAATCGTATATAGTAATTAACTGAATTCGCCGCCTCTGCGATTGATTTTTTAATGGATGTTCTTTTGGGCAAACAACTGGTCTGACCTACACATAATTCTAAAGAAAACTCTTTATTCAGGCGTTGTAATTGTCCGGGTTGTTGCCAAGCCGGTTCAATACTTTTATGGAGTGCATTTGCGACTGATTGCAATCCCTGGTCTATGGTTTCATAGTAGGCATGGGCAACCACACTATAAACCCCCAAACTAGATAGTCCTAAAATACCGCCCATGACGAGGGTATACCAAGCTGCTAGGCGCAACCGAGTCTGGTGAAAGATGGGATTGCGTTCCATATTTCTATAATCTTGGTGAAAGTGTCATTTCCAATTCGCAATTTCTAATTCGCAATTCGCAATTATTACCCCCTAACTAAAGTTAGAGGCTTGGATCTTGATACTACGTATTTTGATTTTTACATAATTAAAATTAGGGGCAATGATCTTGAAGGATGAATCAATTATTTAATTACATCCGCAATTGCGAATTGCGAATTGTTCGGTCGTTGTCGAGTTAGCAGAAATTATATGCCTATTTCCGCAGCCGGAATATTCATACGATAGCCCACACCATAAACAGTTTCAATTAAAGATTCGTTCTCTTCTTCTCCTAATTTGCGTCTCAATAAGCGAATTTGTGCGGCTACAACATTACTAACTGGTTCTGTACCAATTTCCCAAAGCTGATTAATAATTTGGTCGCGGCTGACAATTTGGTTAGGATGTCTCATGAAATATTCTAACAATTGAAATTCCTTAACAGTTAAAGAAAATACTTGCTTTTGGGCGTCACTATACTGGCGAGTAAGTTCATGAGTGCTGTAATTGAGTGTCAGACAGCCTACTTGTAAGCGGCGAGGTTGGACTTGAGGTGTAAGGGTTGCTCCTACGTAAGAGGATCGCCTTTGTAATGCCCGCAATCTTGCCAGCAGTTCTGCCATATCAAAGGGTTTAACTAAATAATCATCTGCACCGCTATCTAGACCAATAATCTTTTCTTCCATCCGGTCTTTAGCCGTTAGCATTAATACAGGTAGAATTAATTGGCGCGATCGCAACCATTTACACAACTCTATCCCCGATACTCCAGGCAGCATCCAATCAAAAATCGCAAGTGTGTACTCAGTCCAGCCAGTTTCTAAATATTGCCATGCCTGAGTACCATCTAGAAACCAGTCAACTATATACGCCTCATGGCTTAGGACTTGTTTGATTGCTGCACCTAAATCTGCTTCATCCTCAACTAATATCAGCCGCATAGTCAAGTCGCTTCGCTCCAATTAAAAATTAAAAATTATTAATTAAAAATTGCAATCAGTGTTAGCTCTATACCCCAAATTAATTAAAAATTATTATTATTTTTAATTAAAAAAAGGTCAATTCAATGCTAAAAGCCTTCTTTCAATATGCTTTCACAAGAAAGTGAAATAATTATGAAATTTAGATTCTACTTAAGACTGATGTCTGCATAGTTTTTAAATCCATAAAAAAATGATATTTTAATGAAATCTTTCTCCTTATCAAGGCTTTGTTGGGTTTCGCTGCCGCTCAACCCAAGCGTATTAACTTATCACTGGTAAAAGGCGTTCAAAGTGCAGAATAGTCGGATTATGAGAGTTTAATCATGCCAACTTCAACTGATTTCAAAGATTATTACAACATTTTGGGAGTTTATAAAACTGCAACTCCTGACGATATTAAGCGAGCTTACCGCAAACTTGCTCGCAAATATCACCTGCGGCGATCGCAGTAGTAGCGGCAATGATTTCTTGTGAGAAATGACTGAACAAAGCATAGCCTAGAAGTGCAGCAATACCAGAAATGATGGCAATTCCTCCCCAGAAACCCGCTTTTAACCAGAGTGGAAACATGATTAATTCGTAATTCGTAATTCGTAATTAAAATTATTGGCTTAGGTGGCTTGCATTTCTCCACCTTGGGGTTTTGATAGGGCTTGTAATTCTTCCCAACTATAGTGACTAGGTAGTTCAATTGGTTTGTGATCTGCTCCTAATCCTAAGCCTACTGTTGGTTGGAGTTCTTCAATGAATTGCTCGGTGTATCCTACCAGTTCATTGGCTGCAACTCCAAGTGCGATCGCACCTGCAATGCCACCAATTGCAGCACCAACCTTACCACCAATTGAGCGGCCTAGTGCGGCTCCGGCAATTCCGCCTCCGGCTGCTCCCAATCCTGTTGCAATAGGATTAGTATTTGGGGGCGTTTGATTTTCATTTTCTCGGTTAGAAGTAGAGTGTTCTTCGTTCATAATCTGTTTCTCCTTGAAACTATAATCAGCATGAAACTACTTCTGGCTCAGGTGTACCAGAAGCCACAGAGCAAAGCGTTCTAGTCCAACCAACGCTCTAAGAAATAATTCAGCAAGGTTCGCAGCAAAACGATCGCTCCTAAATTCAAAATATCCTGGCGGGTGGGTGCTACTGCTGTCCGTAAAATATCGCTGGCGACAGTAAATTCCAACGTTCAGCTATGCGTTAAGGAAGCGTTGCTGCAAGCAGATCGCCAACGCGCAAAGCATTTGCCATAATCGTGAGCGTGGGGTTAACTCCCGAATTTGAGGGAAAGAAACTACTATCTACAACATAAAGATTCTCGACATCATGAGTACGGCAATTGAGATCCAGGACTGAGGTTTTAGGATCTGTGCCAAATCGACAACTACCGCATTGATGAGCAACTGCTTGTTCTGGTATATGAGTGCGGGGATAAATGCTAAATGGCAAGACGTGTTTAGCAGAACCAGGGATTGATTTGAGTACAGATGTCCATCGGTGAATTAAGCGATCGCTTGCTTCAATATTATTCAGTGTATAGTCAACATGAATCTTGTCGCCCACTACCCGAATCCGATTATTTGGATCTGGTAAATCCTCTGTTTGCAACCACCAGCCAACTGATCGCTCGGCCAGCAAATGGCGCTCAAAATGAGGAATCAGCTTGACAAATGGAGCCATTAGTGGGGGTGCTTCTCCGGGAATCATATCAGCTAGGACATTACCTGTATTCTGAATCATGCCCATCGGATAAGGAAAATCTGGCTCTCCCCAGTAAAAATCGTTGACAGCGATCGTTTTTTGAAAGTTGGCGTGATTCACCTCTAGATGTATGGAAACTATAGCCGTTTCCAGTTGCTTCATGAAATTCCGTCCCACCTGATCGGAACTATTTGCTAATCCGTTGGGATGTTTGTCATTAGCAGAGCGTAACAGCAAAGCAGCTGAGTTGACAGAACCACAGGCAACAACCACAATATCGCTTGTGAACCAATGTTGCTCTCCTGCAATTTCAGTTTCTACCTTCGTCACTTCTCGCCCCGACTCACTGGTATGTAGCCGCAAGACTTTGGCGTTAGTTAAGAGAGTAACATTGGTATACTTTTCACGAGTCGGACGAATGGCGTTGACATCAGCATCGGCTTTTGCTTGTACCAGACAGGGATATCCGTCAAAAGTATCGCAGCGAATGCAGGGGCTATTTAGGCGATCGCTTTCATTGAGCTTTAATCCTAGTGGTAAATGAAATGGGTAGTAACCCAGTTCCCGAATGCCATCAGCAAGAGACTGCATATCTGGTTCATGACTCACTGGGGAATAAGGATATGGTTCGCTGCGAGGTGGTTCGGTAGGGTCTTCTCCTTCCTGTCCATGCACGTCATATAGCTTTTCTGCTTGGGTGTAGTATGGCTCAAAGTCTTGATACTTCAAAGGCCATTCTGGAGAAATTCCTTCTTTATGAATTACCTTTTCAAAATCTCGCTCCCGGAATCTAATTAGGGCTGCACCGTAGAGTTTGGTATTGCCGCCAACCCAGTAACCTGTCTGAGGCTTAAACGCTTTATTTTCCTTGTTATACCATTGCTCATCAGTATGGTAACGATGTTTTTGATAGACTTCCTCTGGATTCCAGTTTGCTTTTTCTCTCGGTAAAAAGTCGCCTCTTTCCAATACTAGAATTTTTTTACCTGTGGGTGCAAGGCGGTGGGCTAATGTACCTCCACCAGCTCCTGTACCGATAATAATGATGTCGTAATGTTCTGTGATGCTAGTCATAATTGATAATTAGTAATTTCATATTAATTACGGTTTAATTTCTTTGATGCCACAAACTAATTTGGCAATATTTTAAATTAATTTATAAGTTTTATCAAAATTTAAATAGCTCTAAAGACAGATTCTTATGCTTAGACTAAAGCTTCAACTAAAAGATTGCTTCTCTCTAATGGATTAATATTTATTTATGTCTAAAGACAGATTATTATTTCATTTTAATTTCATTTTTTATTTCTATTGTGTGAATTAGCCATATAATCTATTTACAAAAAGAGTAAATAAATTTTGTTTGGCATTTTTAATGAATCTATTAATTCGATTGTGTTAAAACATATTTAATTTTGAAATAAAAATAGTCTTTTAATGCAATCTTCTATAAATATGGTTCAATATTAATGGAAATTAATAAAGTAAGAATTAAGTTTATGATAATTAACTTCAATGTTGGATTTAAGAACTGATGAAAATAGCTAGGAATTTTATACCCATTTTGTTGTACGATATTTAATATACATATACAGAATTTTAATATTATTTTAGACTTGCTATTTATCGTCAGTAGCCAAGTTAAATAACAGGAGATTTCTATGCCTGAAGCTATTGAAATTTATGACGATCGCCTGCGTGCTATTGTACGCCCAGGAGTCTCACTTCAAAAGCTTGCCAACGGTGCAGTCCATAGCGAGGGGCCTGTTTACTTCCACGAAGATGACAGTGTTGTATGGAGTGATGCTCATGGCAATCGCCTGTTGCGGTGGAGTCCCACTGACAATGTGACTGTCTTACGAGATCCATCTGATTACCAAAGCGGTAATTACCGAGACTTAGAGGGTCGTCTGGTTGCCTGTTCCTCTGGTTTGCGTGCTATCATCCGACGCGAAGACAATGGTGAATGGAAGGTTTTAGTCGATCGCTACCAAGGCAAACGCCTGAACAGTCCAAATGATTTAGTAGTCAAAAGCGATGGTACAATTTGGTTCACCGATCCGCCTTATGGGATTACCGAGCCAAACCAAGGTTACGGCGGCGAACAGGAACAACCCGGAAGTTACGTATATCGCTTTGACCCGGCAACAGGTGAGATTTATCCTGTAGTAACAGACATGGTGCGCCCGAATGGGTTGGCTTTCAGTCCAGACGAAAGCATGCTGTATGTTTCAGATACAGCTGCGTTTAATATTCCTGGGGGGCCTCACTATATTCGTGTCTATGAGTTTGTGGCCGATGGCTATGTAAAGAATGGGCGTGTATTTGCAGTCATTGAGCCAGGACAACCGGATGGACTGCGGGTTGACGAACATGGCAATGTTTTTACTAGTTCTCAAGATAGCGTGCAGATATACGCCCCCGACGGAACTCGCTTAGGAAAAATTTTTGTACCGGAGACATCAGCTAACCTGACTTTCGGTGGTAAGGAAAGCGATCGCCTATTTATCACAGCCGGTCATTCGTTATATGTTATCGACCTTAATACCCGTGGTGTACAACTATGATTTATCAATTTGGGTTGGGTGTAGCGTTAAGCCAGGCTATTCCGAAGGAACTCGCTTTTTTACTAGCTGCATTTAATTTCCCACAGTTAAGTCCACACTTGTTAAGTTCACTTTCTCCTGCGTATCCTGACGGATTCCCAGGATTGGCACTTTTACTTCTCAGAGTTAGCGTTGGCTGGTTGTTTATATTACACGGCTATCCCAAAATAACGCATCTTCGACGGTGGGCTGAGTCTCTAAAAACGCCTGTCTTTCTTTGCTTTTTATCAGCTGCATCGATGTTAGGTGGCGGAATTTTTCTGATTATTGGATTCCTCACACTCTTAGCAACTTTGCCTATTCTCTGCTCAATGATTTTTGCAATATATTTGCACATCACTGGAAGTAAGCCTTTTGTAGCTCAAGATCCATACTTAATTCCTCAAGATCAGTATCAAGGTGCTTTAGGACAAGGTGAACCGCCAAGTTGGGAAAAGGCGTTTATGTATTGCGTTATGCTGATTGCGATCGCAGTTTTAGGCCCTGGTGCTTATTCGCTTGATGCTTCGATTTTTGGACGATAAAAGGCTTTTAACTTTCAATTGACTTATTCCACAATCAGCAAGACTCCGTGTCCGTCAGGATCTTTAACTAAACAACCTTGGCGGTAAGGACTTGTACTATCTGCAAACTGCACAATCCGCGACGATACAAACTGAACTCTGTTACGCCGTAGCTTATCTACTAACTGCTCAAGATTATTAACAACAAGCTCAATTTGGATATGTGCAATATCGCAACTTTTCCAGTCACTCGGCATTGGGCGACCTTTTTCAGGCACAAGATAGTCTAACAGTTCAATTCCCATACCATCTTGAACAGGTCGCAATGCTGTAATTTTGACTTCGGCTCCTGGTAAATTATCCAAGCGAGATTGGGTTGCACGCCAGTTGAGACTGCGGCTATCAATTTGCATTCCCAGGAGGTTGCAGTAAAAGTGTAGACTCTGCTCGGTATTGGAAATAGCAATTGCACTATGGTCGATTCCCAAAAATAAGCGATGACTATTTTGATGCCATTTATCTTTTCCTTTATCAGGCGGAAACCAAATTAACTCTAAATCATGACCATCAGGGTCTTTAAACTTAAAAGCGCGGACACCACCAGATGCTTCATTCTCAGGTGGTATTGTCTGGGGAGCAACTGAAATTGGTTCAATGGGAAATGAACGCAAGTGAGCATAAGCACGATCCATATCACTCACTACAATTGCCAAATGTTGAAACCACAGGTCATTACTTTGTGAATCGCTGGGGATGGGTTTACCCTGAATATTAAGATACTCCATCAACTCGATAAGTTCATCACCTAATCGTAAAGTGACAATGCGAATTTTTGCTCCAGGTACGCCTTCTAAATCGCTGTAATCCTCTCCTTCAACAGTAATGTCAGAAACTAGTTCAAAAGCAAGTGCTTGTGTATAGAAATCCAAAGAGCGATCGCAGTTTGTTACTGTTAAACCAATAGCTCTAATTCTTTGTACTTGTACATCGGTTTGACTAGACATACTTAACAGCCTTTGTACTTACAATTAACATTCTGTTAAAGGAGATTATGTCAAAGGTTAAAAACTTTTTCCCACTCTCTATTCCTTATCTACTTTTATCCTCGTCTCCCAATATTTTTAATAATTTTCTAGCAGCTAAAACACCTAAAAATCCTGCACCAACTACTTCCACTGCTTGCACGACTTTTTTACCTACATCATGAGGGTCAAGGTGTTGATGGAAAACCTCTTCATCCACCCATTCTGTTGTTGCTTTAAAGTCATGAATTGGTGTTGGTAATAGTGTTAAATAAGTGCCTTGACGGATTAAATGCCCTGATTCGCCTGCAACTTCAAAAACATTGAAAATGTTAGCAGCAGCATCATTTAACCCTAATTTTAAGAGAGTTCCTCGGATGTTAACCTTAACAGGTTTGAGTTCTTCTCCTAGAGCGATCGCTTTCAAATTCTGGGCAATATTAGCTCCTTGTTGATAAGCAACTTGGGCTGTAGGTGGTAGTGAACTACCCTGAACTGCTGCACAATCACCGCCTGCAAAAACTTCTGGAAAGTCGAGCAGTCGCATAGTAGGAGTGACTAGGGGACGGTTATGATGATCCCGATGTTCTTTGGGAATTGGTAAGTCTTGAATCAGTGGATGAATGGAAGTACCAGCAGTCCAAATTGTGGTATATGCTGGCAGTATGTTAACTTGATTATTACTCTTATATTCAATTGTGTTAGGGTGAATAGCAGTGGCTTCTGCTCCCGTCAGAATTTCAATTGGTATAGTGCGTTTTTGTAATTCTTTCTCCGCAATTGGGCGTAGTGGATCGTTAATATCGCCATCAAGGATTTTTTGACCATGATTAAGCAATATCACCCGAATTTCACTTGAATTGCCTCCTAAAGCACTATACCAATGTGGTAGAAGATCCGCTAAAGTAGCTGCCATTTCTACACCACTTGCACCACCACCAACTATGACTGCTGTTAATAGTTTTCGGCGTTGTTCTACATCTTCCGTTTGGATAGCTTTTTGCAAACAGTCACGTAAATGATGGTCAAGAGCGATCGCATCTGCTTCTGTCCAAAAAGGAAAAGCGTATTCTTTAGCACCTTCAAGATGATGGTAAGCAGTAACACTACCCAAAGCTAAGACTAAGTTACTGTAGTTGTATGAGTTTCCCGAAGCTAATTTAACTTCCCGTTCATGCAAGTCTATTGATTGCACTGTATCTTGCACAAAGATGACACCACTACCTTTTAGTAGTTCCGAAAAACGCGGAACTACCTGAAAGCTATCCATTTCGCCATCGAAATATTCATATAGTAATGGCTTAAAGCAAAAGCTTTCGTTTTGATCGATCAAAATTACAGAGCGAGGATAATGTTCGTGAGCTAGGTGTAAGGCTGTAAATAAGCCAGTGAAGCCACCACCAAGAATCACAGTTTGATAAACTGGGTTGCTCATAAAATATCTCTTTTACCAAATTCATAACTCACTTTTATATAATTACTCCTTTTGGTAAGGTAAAACTTAAAAAAGTCTAAACTTTTACCAATAGAAAAAGCGATCGACTATGGCGACCACTTTCTTTATAGATAAAAAATTATTTCTTATTTAGCTATATTCCATCTACGTTTCAGCTACCGAGAGAAGCATTTCCAGACAAAATTGGTATGTTATTTAATACACCTGACAGGGGTTCATCTCCTTTCGGTTCTTGTGTGTTGAGGTTGAAACTTCCTTGAATTAATCCCTGCTGAGGAGATGAGGCGCCGACATTAACTTGATTTGCGTATATTTGAACAGATCCATTACCATTCACAGTGTTTATACCATTATCATTACCAATTCCTCCTACTACTAGCATTGATTGTGCATCACTCAATTCTTCTAACAAGCTAGTTTCCAAGTCGGCAATTTTGTTGTTTGTCATAACTTCCTTCGTTCATTAATTCCCAATATTTGAATTTAACCATTTATTACCCGCTAATTTAAACTTTCTTAACAGGATAATCAAGGGTTACTACAAAATCATCCTACTTTTCCTACTTTTCCTACTTGACCAAATAAGTACTAGACCTCTTGCAAAAATCACTTTTGCAAGAGAGGGAGAAGGGTAAAGGTTAAAGGAGAAGGGGACGATACAGAACTTTTTCCCCCGCCCCTTATCCCCAGAGGGGACCTCACCTTCCCCTTTTCCCTACAAATGCCAAGAAGTCTATGCTATTGCTAGAAAGATTACCCCATACTCGTTTCAGCCTTAGTGTACAATTTAAATGAAGGTACAAATAAAAGCCAAAAAGCTTGTGTTTGAAAGAGTTTGCAATTGCTTTTGTAATTCGTGCCGGGGTTTCGTTATTAAGGGGTAAGCTTTGGTGCGACGAATTAGCTAGCTATACGAATATAAATAACGCAATTAAAAAGACGCTGAGGAATAAAGCGAAAGCAATAGCATATTCGACTCTGCGACTAAAAAATCCCACAGCAGCAATTAGAGCGATCGCTAGCCCAATAATGCCAGCATATTGCTCTTTTTGTAATCCGCGTGCAATTAGTGGATCTTGAGCTGGTGCTGGAGTTCCCTGTACTGCTTTTGGTGCGAGTTCTGAAGCTGGTATATCTTGCAAGTATAAATTCATCAAATTACTCCTTAAATAACTGTGGTTTCTGAATGTTTTTATGTTCGCCAAAGGTAGAGAAGTGAGAATAGAAAGACCCAAACTACATCAACAAAGTGCCAAAAAAGGGTAGTCGCACTTGTCCCGAAGTGAGTTTTATTATAGTTGCCTGGGATGAATGAACGAATCAGCATAATTATCTGAAGCACAACACCAGCCAAAACGTGTAGACCGTGGAAACCTGTTAGTAAGTAAAATGTCGAACCAACTAACCCTGTAGTAATTTTGAAGTCGAGATTTTTCCACTCAATTAGCAGACCAACTAAAAAGTAACTCCCAATTGCGATCGTTATTAACCATAGCCAACGGAATTTATTGAGTTGATTATGTTTGAGGGCATTTTCTGCTGGTTGAATAACAAAGCTGCTAGAAAGCAATACTACCGTATTAATAACCACAAGTGTAGACAATTCCGGCCCCGAAATACCGGGCGGTAGCCAGTTTTTAGTAGTCAGTCGTAGAGCTACATAAGTAAAGATAAAACTCAAAAAAATGATACTTTCTGACAGCAGGAATACCGTAAAGCCGAACATTCCTTTACCATGATGATCTTCATGGCTACCGCCACCACTTGGTAAGAAGCGCTGTAACCAATTGGGCAAGCGTCGCCGCCACAAATCAAAACGGATTGGACTTTCATCTATATGAGTGCGACGCATAATTCGTAATTCGTAATTCGTAATTCGTAATTAAAATTGGTCTAATTTCTTACTCAATGTTGTTAGAATTTTCGATTACTGAGTACTTTGGATTGCCGTAGTCATAAGGAGGTCTGGTTACAGTTGGAATCTCTTCAAAGTTATCTCGTGGAGGTGGTGAAGAGGTTGTCCATTCCAATCCAGTAGCGTGCCAAGGATTGTCAACTGCTCGCGGCCCGTAAAGCCAAGAGCCTACTATGTTAGCAATAAAAGGCAGTGTGGATGCTCCTAGTAAGAATGATGCCAAGCTAGCGATGACGTTCCATCCTTGATATTGCGGATCGTAGGAAGAAACTCGGCGTAGCATTCCTTGTAAACCTAATGGGTGCATAGAGAAGAAGGTAATATTGGCAGGAATAAAGGTCAGCCAAAAATGTAACTTGCCCCAACCTTCAGCATACATTCTTCCAGTTATTTTGGGAAACCAGTAGTAAATTGCCGCGAAGATTGCCATTGTGATCGTATTAAAAACGATGTAATGGAAGTGTCCCACAACAAAGTAAGTGTTATTAACGTGGATATCAAAGGGCGTGGCAGCAAGCATTACACCAGTAACACCGCCAAAAATAAACATGGCTGCACCTCCCATCGCAAACAGCATTGGTGTCTCTAGATGTAGCTTGCTTCTCCAGATGGTGGCAGTCCAAGCGAAGGCTTTAATACCAGTGGGTATGGCAACTAACATTGAGGTAGCCATAAAGGTCATCCGCATCCAACCGGGGGTGGCACTGGTGAACATGTGATGTACCCAAACGAAGATGCTGATTAAAGCAATACCCAAGGTTGCGATCGCCACTGACCGATAACCAAATAGAGGATTGCGAGAAAATGCAGGCAAAACCTCAGCAAAAATACCGAAGGCTGGTAGTGCCATGATATAAACTGCTGGGTGAGAGTAGAACCAAAATAGGTGTTGATAAATAATTGGATCGCCATTCCCATCCGGTTTAAAGAATTGTGTGCCAACGGATAGGTCAAGCAACAACAGGATCAATGCACCCGTCAAGGCAGGTAAATTAATCAGTTGCAATAACTGGGCGCTGAAAACTGACCAAACAAACACAGGCATCCGAAAAAATGTCATTCCTGGGGCCCGCATCCAAAAGATGGTTGTCACAAAGTTGACAGCCCCCATGATGGAAGAGATGCCTATTAAAACTAGGCTAACTATCCAAATAAATTCACCGTTAATCAGTTCACCGCCTGGAATTTGCAGACTAATTGGCGGATAAGACCACCAGCCAGATTGTGCAGTGCCGTTTGGGAGGAAGAAACTAGATAGTAGTAAAAGACCTGCGGGTGGCAAAATCCAAAAAGAGATGGCGTTGAGCAAGGGAAAAGACATATCCCGCGCTCCAATCATAAGTGGCACTAAGTAATTAGAAAGCCCTGCATTGAAGGGAATAATCCACAGGAAAATCATGATTGTCCCGTGCATGGTGAACAAACCGTTATAAAGTGGGCGATCAACCAAATTTGATTCTGGGGTGAGTAACTCAGCCCGAATCAGCATCGCCAACAGCCCGCCAATCAGGAAAAACATGAAGGTCATCACCATATACTGAATTCCAATCACCTTATGATCGGTGTTGAAACTAAAATATTCCCGCCAATTATTACCCTCTTGGTTCTGATAATTTTTCGATTCTCGATCCCCGGTAATATCTTGACTAAAATCATGTGTCATTATTTAGCTTCCTTTTATTGGCAATACCAGGTTGAGCAGGTGTGACGGTGTACCAGCCGCTATTAAACAATGTTTTTGGTGGTTGGATATTTTCGGCAACCGCCTGATTGACAGGGTTTTGTTCGCTATTAGCAGTTTGCGTGAGCCACTGATTGTATTGATCAAGGGATTCAACGTATACATCCGTTTCCATTAAGGCAAAGTAAGTACCGCTAAATTGAGAATCTTTCAACCGATATTTGCCTAAGCGAATGGGTGTTAGTACAATATCAATGTCGCGCCCTGGAATAATATCCTGCTTTAAGCGAAACTCAGGGACGTAAAAACCGTGAATTACATCCTGCGCTTGCAGATTTAAGCGAGTGCTTTGATTAATAGGCAGATGTAGTTGATTGCTTGTAACATTATTTGGATAACGAAAAGACCAATCCCACTGCTTAACGAGAACATCAATAGTTTCAGATGCAGGTTTGGGGACATCGCTGATGGTTGCGGCGGAGGCAGATTCTATGGGTGTGTGCAAATGCACGATTTCGGTTAAACCTAAAATATTTAACTGCTGATAAATATTGAAGCTTTGGAAAGCAATCCACACTACCAACAAAGTTGGGGTTGCTGTCCACAATATTTCTAGCCTCGCATCACCTCTAGAGGGGTGTCCCTCGGTGTAATCTTCTGGAGGAGCGCGATGGAATGCGATCGCATAAACCATAACGCCAACCAGCCCAAGCAAGATAAATGCTCCAATTGAGACTAAGAAGCTAAATAAATCATCTACCCGTTGTGCTTCTGCTGTAGCTTGCGGAGGCATCCAAGAAAACGCCTGTTGCCCAATCCACCGACTGACGACGAGCAACACTGCTACATAAACCGCTATTAATACATATTCAAAAACACTAAACATAAAATTCAATAAATTCTCGTTTAATTATTTGTTGTAAACATTTTTAGAAATGGTATTAGCAGCAGTAACATGAATCCCAAACTCTTCTCCCAAATGCGCTCCCAATGTTCCGTGGACGAATAATATGCCTAGCATCGCAATCCCTGCTAACAAGTAACTCCACTGCACTTGTCTAGAAGCATCCTGACGCCAGCGATAGCGTTGTAAACCTCTCCATACAGTCATGGCGACAATGATCCCCAACAGCAAAACGCCACCCAAACCATGTAAAAGCATCGTCCAACCAGGACTCAACCCCCAAGCACTCTTTTGATCGACTGGTGGATTTGCCAAAAGTAGCTCAAAAAAACCAGCCGCAACCGTAAAAAATGTAATTGCTGCTGCTGCTATGAGGTTGTACCAGCCGACATCAAAAAAGCTAGAACGGATAGTAGCCAATCCCAAAAATTTGAAAATTGGTTTTTCTAAAGAAAACAGCACTCCTGCTATATCAAAAAGAATGGCAATAATAAATAAACCAAGGGTTAGATGTACTAACTGCGGATGTATAGGAATCTCATAAGGTAATCCGTTAGCGCCCAACCGTAATCTCAACTGCTCAATCAGTTGCGGGTTCATGGTGAAACTCCCTGTTTCATGGCTTGAACTACAGGCTCAACGTGCAATCCATACACCCAAAACAGTTTACTCCCCAAATACACTTGCAAAAACACTAGGCAGACTAACAATGTTGCAGCCCCCAAGTAAGCAGGTGGTACTTTTCGGGGATTGCGGTTGCGAATCACAAAACGCCAAGCTGCGATCGCCGCAACAATCGCCGCCAGTGACCAACCCAAGACGGTATGATAATTCAGTGTTGACTGGGCTGCTTTCTGGGCTTGTGCTAGTCCTGCTTCAAATTGACCAAAGATAATTGCAATGAAAATTGCGATCGCTGCAACAAACATATTCCAGAAACTCACCTCAAACAAACGCGTGTTGCGGGTGAAATAGCCTAGAACATCACAGAAGAAAGAAAAAAACACCATCGCAATCACAAAGTGAACGATAATTGGGTGCAAAGGATCGGGGTATGGTAAATTCTGGCTATTAAGAGGTAAGGCAGACATCGCTTGTTCCTTGGGGTATCAGGATCGGTGATTACTAAAGAAATCCATTGAATTTTATCATCAATAATCATACACGCCTAAAAATATCCATCTCTACAAGATTAATCAATCACTTTAGTAAATGGTTACTTGTCATTAATCAAACTCTTGTATAAATAAATTAATATCAAAAAATTTAAATTATATAAAATCTATCTCCCACCTAAGAAAGACATGCAACTGACTTCATCCTTTAAAGATTTCATCCAATAATGAAATCGTGATGAAATTTTTATAGTTCTTTCGGTAGAGATATTTATTATTCCAATGGCTAGAAGCGTTAATTCTTGCAAACCTCTAAAGTAATGCCAGAATCACAAAAATAACTGTCAAAAATTAAACACATAAGCAAAACGTGTAATTGGTATAAAAATTTCATTTCAATGTAGAACAGCTTGCTTCAATTTGGATTCAATCATAAGTTTTCAATATCAGCTATCCTCAAACTTTGCAAATGAAAATACATAGCAAAAATTCTGAAAAAGTATTATGAGTTATTCCCCTTATCTGCTTAAAGGTCAAAAAGCACTTGTGACAGGTGCTAGTTCTGGAATTGGTGAAGCGATCGCTCGCTATTTGGCTGCGTCAGGTGCAGCAGTAGCTATCAACTACCGTTCTGAAGCTGAATCAGCCCAAAAAATTGTTGATGATATCAAAGCTGCTAATGGTGAAGCTTTTGCCATACAAGCCGATGTCAGCAAAGAAGACCAAGTAAAGGCAATGTTCAGCCAAACCCTTAAACAATTTGGCACTATTGATATTTTAGTAAGTAATGCAGGCATTCAAAAAGACTCAGCATTTATAGATATGACTCTCGATCAATGGAATGCAGTGATTGGGATAAATCTAACGGGACAATTCTTATGTGCTAGGGAAGCTGCAAAGGAATTTTTGCGGCGAGGTGTGAAGCCTGATATTTCATGTGCGGCAGGTAAGATTATTTGTATGAGTTCCGTACATCAGGTAATTCCTTGGGCTGGTCATGTTAATTATGCTACGAGTAAGGGTGGTATTAATATGATGATGCAAAGTATTGCCCAAGAACTTGCTCCTCACAAAATTCGGGTTAATAGTATTGCTCCTGGTGCAATCAAAACCCCAATTAATAAATCAGCTTGGGATACCCCAGAAGCAGAGGCAAATTTACTAAAACTAATTCCAGCGAAACGTGTGGGAGATGTAGAAGACATCGCCAAAGCAGCAGTTTGGTTGGCTTCTGATGACTCTGATTATGTCAACGGTACAACGCTATTTGTAGATGGTGGAATGACTTTGTATCCAGGTTTTACAGACAATGGTTAAGATAATTCGTAATTCGTATTTAAGTTTTGTAACTGGGATTGAAAAATAACCAGAAAACTTTTTGTACTATTTTAGGACTCAAAGCTGATGCTGCAAAACAACAGTTGAAAGTACAGCCAAATCTACCAGATTTTTTAACCGATTTAGAAGCTAATATTTACAATCATGGCAAATGATTCATCTAATAAAACTATATACGCGGCGATGGGGGCTAACTTAGCGATCGCTATTACTAAATTTATCGCCGCCTCCATTACTGGTAGTTCCGCCATGATATCTGAAGGGATTCATTCGGTGGTAGATACTGGCGATCAATTAGTACTTTTGCTGGGAATTCAAAGAAGCCAAAAGCCAGCAAACGATCGCCATCCCTTTGGTTACGGTCTAGAACTTTATTTCTGGACTTTTATCGTTGCTATCCTCATCTTTGCCCTTGGCGGCGGGATGTCAATTTATGAAGGAATTACTCATTTAATTCATCCCAGCCCTTTAGAAGACCCAACATGGAATTATATTGTGTTAAGTTTAGCAATATTATTTGAAGGTTATTCTTGGACTGTAGCTTTAAAAGAGTTTTTGCCGACTAAGGGTAAACAAAATTTTTGGCAAGCAATCAAAAATAGTAAAGATCCTACAGTAATTACAATATTATTTGAGGATACTGCCGCAATTTTAGGTTTATTCGTTGCCTTAATCGGAATATTTTTAGGACATCTATTTAATAATGTTTATTTTGACGGTATCGCTTCAATTATTATTGGCATTATCTTAGCTATAGTCGCAGTAGTACTAGCAAGAGAAAGTAAAGGATTGTTAGTTGGTGAAAGCGCCGATCCTCAAACTATAGCTAATATCCGTTCTTTGTCAAAAACAGAACCAGGAGTGAAAGAGGTTATCCGAGTGCTAACAATGCAACTTGCTCCCAAAGAAGTATTACTTAACTTAGAAATTCAATTTTCTCACAATCTTACAGGTGAGGAAATAGCCTTAACTGTAGAAAGTTTAGAAGCAAAAATTAGCCAAAAGCATCCTGAGATCAAACAAATTTTTATTGAAGCTAAATCATTAACTGCATCTCGCAAATATTCTCAAAATTCTCAATAATTTTTTAATCAAATAAATATCAATCACAGCACTGAACTGGACAAAAATTATGGTAAAAATTCTTAGTCAAGGACAGGCTTTTGGCTCACCTGGTATCGAGCCTCGATGGACTCATGCTAATAAAGATGGAGTAGGAACAGCTTACTCTACCTCTAGTAACATTTGGTTTACTATCTGGAATGGTATTATTACCGAAGTCTACCATCCCACAGTAGATAAACCCCAAGTTCGGGATTTACAGTATCTAATTTCTGATGGAAAAAGCTTTTTTCACGAAGAGAAACGTCATCTCGAATTAAAAGTTGAACCGATGTGGACTCATGGTTTAGGATATCGCATCACTAATTCCGATCCCCAAGGGCGTTATGCTGTAATCAAAGAAGTAATTGCTGACCCGCATTTATCCTGTATTTTACAACATACAAAGTTAACAGGAGATAGCGATTTTATTTCCCAACTCCAGTTATACGTTCTGTGTGCGCCGCATCTGGAAGTTGGAGGTACAGGTAATAATGGTTACGCTGTACAAGTTGCTGGACATCGAATTATCACAGCCGAGAAACAAGGAACATGGCTGGCGTTGGGTGCAACAATTCCCTTTACTCGTCTTTCTTGTGGCTACGTTGGTGAAAGTGATGGTTGGACAGATTTAGCTGATAATTTTCAGATGGATTGGGAGTTTGATAGTGCTGTAGATGGCAACCTTGCTTTAACTGGGGAACTAAATTTAGATAGTACTAAAGAGTTTACTTTAGGCTTGGCATTTGGGACAAATCTGCATAATGCAATTTCTACACTGTTTCAATCACTCAATATTCCTTTTGAAAAGCAAAAGCAGCAATATGACGAACAGTGGAAGCGATCGCGCAACGGCATCCACTCATTAGAAAATAGTTCTTATGATCAAGGTAAGTTGTATCACAACAGCATTAGTCTGTTGTTAGCACATGAAGACAAAACCTATCCAGGTGCATTAATTGCATCTCTGGCTATCCCTTGGGGTGAAGCCAAAGACGACCAAGATCAAGGAGGATATCACCTTGTCTGGACGCGGGATATGGTTAGCAGTGTATCAGGTTTGGTGGCTGCTGGGGAAACAGATACAGCAGTGCGATCGCTAATTTATCTCGCCACTAGTCAGCAGGAAGATGGTGGTTTTCCCCAAAATTTCTGGGTTGATGGTAAACCTTATTGGACAGGTATCCAGCTTGACGAGGTGGCATTTCCCATTCTGTTAGCATGGCTATTGCACCAGCAAAAAACTTGTTTAAATTTTGATATTTATCCGATGATTTTGCGGGCGGCTGGTTATTTAATTCGTCACGGCCCAGCTACCCAACAAGAACGCTGGGAAGAAAATAGTGGTTATTCACCATCAACATTAGCATCTAATATTGCCGCCTTAATTTGTGCTGCTCAATTTGTTCGTGAACGTGGAGATGAAGTAACAGCAGAGTTTATAGAAGAATACGCTGATTTTTTAGAATCTCACATTGAAGCTTGGACAGTTACTACTGAAGGAACTTTAGTTCCTGGCATCAAACGCCATTACATTCGGATTACTCCTACAGATATAAATAATTCTCAACCTAACGAAAATCCTAACCAAGGAACTCTTTTTATTAGCAGTCAACCACCTGGTGAACCGTCAGAATTTCCCGCGAAGGAAATTGTTGATGCTGGGTTTTTACAATTAGTACGCTATGGAATTCGCAAACCTGATGATCCGATTATTATTGATTCTGTCAAAGTAATTGACGCAGTTTTAAAAGTTGATACACCTGCTGGGCCTTGTTGGCATCGTTACAACCACGACGGTTACGGCCAGCAAGAAGACGGCAGTCCTTATACTAGTTATGGTAAGGGACGCGCTTGGCCTCTCTTAACAGGAGAACGGGGACATTATGAATTAGCTGTTGGCGGCGATGTCAAAACATATATCAAGGCGATGGAAGGATTCGCATCAGATACTTGCTTACTACCCGAACAGGTTTGGGATGAAACAGATAAACCTGAAAACCATCTGTATTTAGGAAAACCAACAGGTTCCGCCATGCCTTTAATGTGGGCGCACGCAGAGTATATCAAGCTGCTACGGTCAAATAATGATGGACAGGTATTTGATTTGATTCCAGAGGTGGCAAATCGATATCTAGGTGAAAGACGAAAGTGTAAATCATTTGAAATGTGGAAGTTTAACCGACAAATAGACAAAGTTAAAAAAGGTTATACATTGCGAATTCACGCTTTAGCATCTTTTCAGTTGCACTGGTCAGATGATAATTGGCAAACCGTAAAAAATACACCTGCTACTTCTACAAAATTAGGAGTTGATTTTGTAGATATTGCTATTTCTGATAATCAGGAACAACCAATCAACTTTACCTTTTTCTGGATTGAAAGCAGCAAATGGGAAGGACATAACTATACAGTTAGAATTTTGTAATTCCTAATTAATTAGGAATTACGCAAAAACCCTCTAAAACTCTCATTTTTCCGTGACCTCTGCGCCCTCTATAATTCGTTTTCTGTTACTCGTGCGTAAGTGCTATTTATAATTCGCCTTTCAATACATTTAGGATCAGAAAGAGCCATTATTATGCAAAATAACTCATCACCCAAACCAACAATTGAATACTGGCACGTCTGGACTGACAACGACGGTATAAGTCACCAATCTCGTTGTCAAATTGAAGACTTCATGGAAAAAGGCATAGCCCCCGATACCTCACCACAGTGGCTTTCTAATTTGAAGCAGTCTGGTGCTACAATCACCTTTACTGTGCTACCTGTAGGATGGGTTGGTAACTGGCATGAGAACCCTAAACCACAGTGGATCATCCCTCTATCGGGACGTTGGTTTGTGGAGACTATGGACGGACAGCGAGTAGAGATGGGCCCTGGCGAAATTTCATTTGGAGAAGATCAGGGTACGAAAGCGGACGCGCAAGGTAATAAGGGTCACTTATCTGGAACAGTAGGCGATGCGCCAGCTGTTCTGATAATGGTACAGCTTGAAGAGACTCCGACTATAGAGCAATCCTGCCGTTTTAAGTAACTCGAAACTTGGGTTAGTAGCGATCGCTCCTAACCATCATCTTATTAAAAAGTTTGCTGTTGCTTCTAGTTTCTTCACCTGACATCGCTATCCAAAATTTCTATCCTTCTAGAGGACGTGAAAGTAGACTAAGTGGATGGTGTGAAAAAGTTGAATTTAGTGCAGACCAGTTTAAGAATTAATTCCTCAAACATCACATTTTCAACCTTGATTTATTGCGCTTGGCTCCATGTAGATAATTTCCCAAATATGGCCATCTAAGTCAGCAAATCCATGTCCATACATAAAACCGTGATCTTGGGGTTCATTATAGGTTGTTCCACCGGCGGCGACAGCAAGGCGAACCATTTCATCGACTTGTTCTCGGCTATCAGAAGATAAACACACAAGAACTTCTGTGCTTTTTGTGGCATCACAAATTTCTTTGGGAGTAAACGTTTTAAACTTTTCATGCGTTAAAAGCATGACAAAGATACTTTCAGACACAATCATGCAGGTGGCAGTTTCGTCAGTGAATTGAGGATTAAACTCAAAGCCGAGTTGAGTAAAGAACTTGATCGATTGATTGAGGTTTTTGACTGGCAGATTAACGAAAATTTGAGTACTCATGGATTTATCCTTTTGAATTTTGCACAGTGAAAGATCAGCGAAAAAGTTCGTAAGCACCTTTGGTAATAAGAAGTCAAGCCGCCTGTTCGCAGTTGACCATCCAGGGAATACCGAATTGATCAACCAACATGCCAAAGCGGACAGACCAGAAGGTTTGCTCGATCGGCATCTTCACTTTTCCGTTTTCTGCCAAGGCATGAAAGATACATTCTGCTTTTTCTGGCTCGTCAACGCTGATTTGCACGTAGAAGCCTTGGGGTGTTTCAAAATATCCAGGTGGGCTATCAGACCCCATCAAGAGGCGATCGCCCAAATCGAGGCAGACATGCATGATTTTGTCATGCCATTGGGCGGGCACATGTTCTGCTGAGGGTGCATCTTTGTGGGTCAGCATCATGACGATTTTGCCGCCCAGACATTGCTCATAAAACTTGAATGCTGCTTCACAGTTGCCGTTGAACATGAGATAAGGATTAATTTTCATGAAGGCTCCTAAGATAAATTCAGTAGATTGGGCTATACGTCTAGTAGTCTGCCAAGGAAACGCAAGCGTTGTGGTCAGCAGAGGAGCGGAGGGGCAGAGGGGCAGGGGGGAAAGACTTACTGCAATTGTTCGTTCTCCCCTGCTCCCCTGCTCCCCTGCCCCCCTGCTCCCTTGCTTACCTCCACGTAGCAATTTTGGGTTGGTACACTACTAGCGTGAGGACAGCTTGAGATGTTTGCGGCTCGAAGGGGACGGAACAATGTTCATGCACAACCTGCCATTTACCTTGTTGCCTAGAGATTTACCATCACGCACTCGGATGCTGGTTGCAGTCGCTACAGGGTGAAGCGGGGCAGTGGCTAGATATTGCCCTTTTGAATTGAGTTGCTGTGCCAGTTGCGCGGATTTCACATAACAGTCTTACCGCTCGGTTTGGCTCATGGCATTTTCTTCCAGGTAAATCAGCAGTACATATTTCATTGAATTGCCTCCGTTGTTTCCCTTTGTAATTAAGTCGAACGACAATTGCTTAAATCGACACCTCTAGTAAAATTTTTTTATCTTTTAGATACAATCAAGCTTTAACTGTGTTCTTTCCTTTTGTGAGTAAGTCGAACGGCAATTGCTTAAATCGACACCTCTGGTAAAATTTTTTCTGACGTCAGCTATGACTTCAAACGCACAATCAGATGTAACAATCGCGATCGCCTCCATTTATCGCACCGAGTGGGGTCGGATTGTTGCCACGCTCATCCGGCTGGTTGGGGATTTCGATGTAGCTGAAGAGGCGGCACAGGAAGCTTTTATCGCTGCCGTGAATCAGTGGCAATCCACGGGTATTCCCGATCTCCCCCGCGCGTGGATTATTAAAACAGCTCGATATAAAGCCATTGATCGCCTCCGCCGCCGGACGCGGCTAACAGAAAAATTAGAATGGTACAGTGCATCTGGGTTAATCCCAACAAGCCAGGAGCCTACCTACAACACCGATGAAATTCCAGACGAGCGACTGCGGCTGATCTTTACTTGTTGTCATCCTGCACTGTCCATCGAGGCGCAGGTTGCTTTGACACTGCGGATGCTGGGCGGGCTTGAGACAGAAGAAATTGCACGGGCGTTTCTAGTGCCCACAGCAACGATGGCGCAACGGCTGGTGCGTGCCAAGCGCAAGATTAGGGATGCAGGTATTCCCTATAAAGTGCCAGATACGAACGATCTGTCTGTGCGGGTAGATGCAGTCCTGACAACGATCTATCTCATTTTCAACGAAGGCTACGCGGCGACTAGGGGCGAGACGATGGTCAGGGCTGACCTCTGCACAGAAGCGATTCGGCTGGGTCGCCTAGTGAGGACGTTGATGGCACCACAACCGCCCTCAGAAGTCACTGCCCTGGTTGCGCTGATGTTGCTGCACGACTCTCGGCGCGATGCCCGTTTGGATGAGGCGGGCGATCTGGTGTTGCTCGAAGATCAGGATCGTCGTACCTGGAACCAACAGCAGATTTCTGAGGCATTGCCGCTCGTTGAAGAAGCACTGCGAGGCGAGATTGGTTCGTTTGCAGTGCAAGCAGCGATCGCAGCACTACATTGTCAGGCAGCACAGGCACAAGAAACAGACTGGTTGCAAATTGTCCACCTCTACGATTTGCTCGAGGGCTTGCAGCCTTCGCCGATTGTTTCACTCAACCGCGCGGTGGCAATCTCAATGCTAGACAGTCCTCAGGCCGCGCTTGGACTCGTCGATGGGCTTGCCCCTCAACTTAATGACTACCATCTATTTCACGCCACCCGTGCCGATCTGCTGCGCCGTATCGGAGCCTCCCAAGAAGCCGCACAGAGCTACGCGATCGCGCTCGTTCTCGTCACTAATGATAGCGAACGCCGCTTTTTAGAGCGTCGGTTGCGCTCAGTTCAGCCCTAAGTCCAGCATCGCCGGACGTGCAAAAAATTATTAGATTATAGAATAAGGTAGCTGCTTGTGTGGAGCGGTAAGCATTTGCACAACTAGTATGAGTGAAAATGTGTCGGATGAATCGTTCAGCACCGAGCGGCTTGAATGAATTGTTAGGCTACCACCTTAACAGAAAGATTAATCCTCAATATTTAAAATCCAATGAAAGTAATTTTCGCTTTAATATAGGATTTCTACATAGCCTTCCGTTCCATTAACCCGGATTCTCTGTCCGTCATCGATCAGCTTGGTAGCATTCTCCACTCCAACAACTGCTGGTAAGCCATATTCACGCGCGATAACTGCTCCATGAGTCATCAGTCCACCAACTTCGGTGACTAGACCTTTTATGGATACAAACAATGGTGTCCAGCTAGGGTCAGTAAAGGAGGTGACTAATATATCTCCATCTTCTAGCTCGGCATCTTCCATGTTTAAGATGACACGCGCTCGTCCCTCTATAACTCCGGAGGAAACAGCCAGACCTATAATAGCTTCGGCAGGGAGATTTTCTCGTTTGTACCGACCTGTAATGATTTCGCCATCAGACGTGATCACACGAGGGGGAGTTAGTTTTTCAAATAATTTGTACTCGTCTTTTCTTTCGCTGATAATCTGGTAATCAAGTTTATTTGTGAGTATGACTTCGCGAAGTTCTTCAAAAGTGAGATAATATATATCTTCTTTTTCATGAATAACGCCCGCTTGTACGAGTTGTTCGGCTTCTTTGAGTAAAGCTTTCTTATAAACGAAGTAGCGATTAACTATGCCGTATTTTGGATATTCACGATAACCGATGAAATTCCGAATTAGGTTAATCATTCGTTTTGTCTCTTCAGCCTTTTGTTTACCATCCGGTAATTGCTGCAATCGATCTAATAACTCTTGTTCTTTTTTCAAAGCTGACTGTCGCCCTTGCTCAAATTTGCGATCGCCAGCACCAGGCTCAAAGTTTTTGATATTACTGAGAATTATGGGGACAAGCGTCATTGGTTTTTCACTCCAACGAGGTCTTGTAATATCGATCTCACCGGCACATCGCATTCCGTATTTGTTGAGGTAAGCATAGATAGCGTCCCTAGCTGACTGTCCACCCTCAAACTGAATCAGTTCATCCAGAAAGTTGTCATCTTTTACCTGTTGTAAATAATCAATTATTTCAGGATAAAGACGAATCACATCCGCAACATCCAATAGTTCCAGTCCCATTTCGGAAGTAATATTGTTGGGTACAGATTGAGAAAGCTTGTCTGCTACGTTTTTTTCATCTAACCACTCCTGCATTTTTTCATTGAGCCATGATGAAGCATTCATAGCAGTCATAATTACACCAAAACTTTGTGGATCGGATAAACTCTTCTTTAATTTCTGGGTGTCTTCCAGAATAAAATCAATTAGATCCACTCCTGATTTCGTCTGGATGTTCTGTTTTAACTCGTCTATCGAGGTTTGACTACGCCCAATCAAATCGGGAACGATCGCCGGATCGTATTCAATTTGTGTTTGAAAATCCGCAGGCGATATACCTTTATTGCTTTTACCGGGACTCAGTTCTTTTTGATCATTTGGTAACGATTTTATAAAATCTCCTCGCTCTATGATGGTCATAAGTGCGTCTTTTATGAGCGGATCGGATTTTCCCAAAACATCTACTATAAATTCTCTTCTAACAGGTGAAGCCAGATCGGGTGTGATATCAACAAACAACCTTCCACCAGCTTTATACATGGGTCGAGCAGCTGTTAACTGGAATAAAGACAATCCCAATGGTTTGATTGGGTCAGTCATCATTTGTTGATGACCGACAGATACATAGACGTGATTTTCTTCATCATTCGCTTCAGGAATGGGATATAAAGTCGTAATGGGGCGACTCTGGACAATATGAAATGTGTCATTCACCAAACACCATTCGATGTCCTGGGGGCAGCCGAAATGTTTTTCAATCTTTCTACCGATGCGCTCAAGCTGTACAATCTGCTCGTCTGTCAGTGCTTGCCTATTCTGCCTCTGTTGCTCAATCTCCTGTTCTTTCGTACCGCCATCTTTTAAGGCGTAAATAGCCAGTTTCTTGGTGGATATCTTTTTATCGATAACTTTACCGTTACACACTTTATAGATATCAGCATTCACCAGACCACAGACCAAGGCTTCTCCAAGTCCGAAGCTAGCATCAATGGATAACACCTTCCTATTAGAAGTGACGGGATCGGCAGTAAACAAAATTCCTGCCACCTGCGGAAAGACCATCTTGTGAACAACCACAGATAGGTGGACTTTACGGTGGTCGAAGCCGTATAATTGGCGGTAAATTACTGCCCTCTCGGTAAATAGCGATGCCCAGCACTTGCTGATATGCTGATAGATTGCCTCTTTACCGATAATGTTCAAATACGTATCCTGCTGACCTGCAAAAGAGGCTGTCGGTAAATCCTCAGCAGTTGCGCTGGATCGTACTGCATAGGCATTTTTTTCTCCAAGCCTAGAGAGGAGGCGGGCGATCTCTTCATTAATATCTTGAGGAATGTTTATCCCTTCAATGAAAGAGCGAATCTCACCGCTAAGTTCACCGATTTTTTTTCGGTCTTCCACCTTAAGAAGCGATAACCGATCGAGTAATTGGTTAATCGACGACGTTTCCCCAATGATTCTTTTAAAAGCTTCAGTAGAAATACAAAAGCCATCCGGTACGTAGATTCCTTCAATCCTGGTAAGTTCCCCCAGGTTCGCGCCTTTACCCCCGACAAGTTTGAGTTTTGTTTTATCAATATCTTGAAAACAAAGCACAAATGAACTCATCAGTTTCGCTCCTTTGGCAATTATACTTTGGTAATTTTGACTGCATCACAACCGCTCGACTCTCGACGGTCGGTGTGCATGGGCGTTGTTATGCAGCGTTTACGTTGGCGTAGCCTCTCGTAGAGAAGTGTACCTACCCCTGCGGGGAAGCAAGCTACGCAAAGCGTCTCCGACAGGAGAAGGTATCGCTCACTAGCTGCCGTTATGGCGATGTGATCGTGTTTTCAGGATGCCAATCTGCTCGGTTCAGGCAATAAACAAAACAGTCATCGTTGCCAAACCTTCGTGGTTCAACAAATTGAAAGCCAAGACGTTCATAGAAGCGGTGAGCGCGAGTATTGCTGGCAAGTGGATCGATGAGGACAGTCGTCACACGCGGGTCGGCAAAACATCGAGCTAGGGCAAGCTGCATCATTTTTGTGCCGTAGCCTTTGCCCAAATCTGTTTCTTCGCCAATCCAGATATCAATGGCACGAAGATCCGGTGCAACATCGCCCCAATAACGGCTTTCCTCACGCGCTGGATCGATAATTTGGACACATCCAATGGGACGACCCTTGATCTGGGCAATTAGTTGCTCTTTCCAGTCAGGATTGCGACTCAGTTCTACCTCCCAATACCAATCATCGTTGGGATCTGAGGCAATGACATGAGGTTGTTGATCCCAGTATTGCAGCAGGTTCAAGTCAGCAAGGGTGGCGGGGCGTAGATTAATCATCATTACACAAGCCTCGTCCGCTTGCGATCGCCCATAAATGGTTGCCATATTTTTTATAAACTTTTGTAAACAATTAGCTGGTTCTGCATAAAACTTGTGTGCCCAATGTAAGTTATACGGGTACTTGCTTGACGAGCATTAATTGAGATTTACTTGATCTGGCATTACGTAACCATTGTGGGATGTTTCGGTGTTATTTAATGACAAAACTCATGGGAATTATACCAATAATAAGCTTAGTAACCTTTATTACTGGCTTATCAATTTACTTCCTACTGACCTCAAGAGGTCGAATTTTGCTCAAATCTTTGATGAGAAAAATAAACTGCCAATGGTGGAGGCTTAACTTTGGCAAGCTTAACCAACTAGGAACAAGATTTTCCAAGACTATAGCAATTGCTGTAATTATTATGGTAGCAGTAATCGCTGGAAATAGTGTATCCGCGCAGGTTACGGGGTCGTCTTCAGTTTCGCTCAAGAGCGTATCGGTTCCAGAACCTGACAATCTTGGAGAATTTGTCAAAAACAAAGCAGCTGCAATCAAGTTAGGAAAGACTCTTTTTTGGGATATACAAGTTGGGAGCGATGGAGTGACCTCCTGTGCTACTTGCCACTTCCATGCTGGAGCCGACAATAGATCCATAAATCAGATTGCTCCTGGGCTTTTGCGAATTAACCCTGACCGTACAGAGAATCCAGATATAATTTTTAATATAGGCGGTGCGCCAAACTACCAGCTAAGAAAAGAAGATTTTCCCTTTCACAAGCTGTCAAATCCAAATGATTCTGCGACTGTGGTATCTGACAGTAACGATGTTAGCTCCTCTCAAGGAGTCGCAAATACAAAATTTGTTGGTGTTATACCTGGTAGCTCAAGAGACCTAGAAACAAGTGAGCCAGATCCAGTATTTAAAGTGGCAGGTATCAATGTGCGCCGCGTCCAGCCGCGTAATACGCCAACCGTAATTAATGCAGCATTCAACTTCCGCAACTTCTGGGATGGAAGGGCACAAGATATCTTTAATGGGGTGAATCCCTTCGGTTTAAGAGACCCTAACGCCTCTGTAGCGAAAGCAGAAAACCCAAATCAGCTTAAATTTGTCAAAGTCAGCCTGAATAATTCGTCTTTGGCTTCCCAGGCGGTCGGCCCGCCACTCAGTTCCTTCGAGTCGTCTGCTGATGGTCGCACTTTTCAAGAAATTGGTAATAAGTTTGGTCAAATTGACCTCAGCAAATTTATATTTGTCAACAACTCGCTAGGTTCGCTGGAAAATATTCTGTCAATCGGGGGTACAAAGCTCCCCAGAGTCTTGGGACAAAAGTTATCTGGACTGACACCACTAGGCAAACAGATTGTGCATCCACAAGACAGCGTTTTAGGTGCAGACAGTGGATATCCTCAACCCGGACTCAAGGATATAACCTACGAGAATCTGATTAAAGATGCCTTTAAGCCAGAGTGGTGGAACTCTAATCAACTCATCCAAGTTGATGCTGAAGGTAAACGGACTTTTGTCAACAAGGCTGATAACTCTTCCCAAACCAATGAGTACAGGCTGTTGGATTATAACTTCTCGCTATTCTTTGGGCTTGCAATTCAGTTGTACGAGTCTACACTCATTGCCAACGATACGCCCTACGATCGCTTCTTAGAAGGAAACACCACCGCCCTCACCGTGCAGCAGCAACGAGGCAAACAACTATTCGAGGGTAAAGCTGCCTGCATCTTCTGCCATAGTGGGTTGGAACTCACCAGCGCCTCGGTTAGCAGTGTCAAGAACCAAAGACTTAGAGCCACTACCACCACTCCCAGAACCGTTTCGGACAAAGGTTACTTCAATATTGGTGTTAGACCCACCCTAGAAGACATCAGTGCTGGTGGTCAAGATCCATTTGGTAATCCGCTTTCGGAGTCGCGGGTCGCTGCTTTGGGGAAATTCCCACTACTTCTTGGTTCAAGCCCCAATGTTACAGTTAGTTCCAATGACACAGTAGTTGCAGACGGAGAGTTTAAGGTTCCTGGACTACGCAATATAGAACTCACAGCTCCTTACTTCCACAATGGTGGCTATTTGACTTTGCCACAAGTGGTGGACTTCTATAATCGTGGTGGAGATTTCCGCCAAGACGGGGTTCTCCGCCCATTGGGATTAAGCGAAACTGAAAAAGATGACTTGGTGGCTTTCCTGAAAGGACTCACTGATGAGCGAGTTGTCTCTGAGAAAGCGCCCTTTGACCACCCGCAACTGTTCGTTCCTAATGGACATTTAGGTAACTCTATGTTTGTTGCCAATGATGGTACTGGCAAAGCTGCCGATAACCTAGTAGAAATTCCTGCGGTTGGTAAGAATGGTGGTAAAGGTACTCCAAATTTCCTAAACTAACTAGCAATTTGATTTTGTCGCTTTAGGTATCAGAGCAGGGGGAGATAAGTGAAAAAAATAACTTCCTTGTCCCCCTGATATTGACATACTTACAAACTGACGCTAATTTACTATCAGAAATTGAAGCAGCTTTAATTACTTGGTTTCGACCTCTGCTTGATAATTTAATTTCAAAACAACCTTGGATAATTGCTGAAGGTACACGAATTCAAATCAGACTGAAACAATTCAGAGAATCCAGAAGCTTGCAGCAGAATGAACTAGCAAGACGACTTGAAATATCGTTGGCTAATGTTCAAAAACTGAAATATGGCTTTGCCATTGTATTTGGTGGAGATTTTTATCCTATTGGTTGACAGTCTTTACATAATATGGTCGCGGTTGGTGAAAACCCTGAAGTGAAGCATCGACAATGAGGCAAACTTCGATATGCATACCATCAGGATCAGAAAATGACAAGTTAAGTACTGGGCCAAGGTCGGCAATCGTGCCATCACTCACACCCCGGTCTATGAGTTTGCGGCGGATAATCTGGAATGCTGATTCTGTTGAGGCATTCAAAGCTAAATGGTCGATGTGTCCTCGTCCAAACATATCCGGCAATCCAGAGCTATGGACATTATCAGGCATCTCTGCTGCGTGAAGCACGCACTGTGAGCCAGCCCGTAAAAGTGCGTGACGAAAGGCTGGGGTCGTCTCTTGAAAGATTACTGGCATCTCGAATACATCAGTATAGAAGTCGATAAAGCGGTCGATATCTGCTGTTACTACTGCAACATGCTGGATACCTGATACAAGATTCATGGCGTTACTCCAGTTAAATTGTGCAATTTGCTTTTATGGCTATGATTGTGAAGCAGCGATCGCAACGGGAGCCTTAGCGAAGCGATGTCTACGACGGGCTACGCCTACGCGATCGTGCGGTTGCTCAAAATCAATGCTCGGCCCCTTCGGCACAATTCGATTTGGATTAATATCAGTCATACTCATGTAATAGCTGCGCTTAGTATAGTCTAGGTTGCAAGTCGCTTTGAACTCAGGACACTGATATAGGTCTAATAGATAATTCCAGAGATTTGGGTAGTCGATAATTCGCCGCAGATTGCACTTAAAGTGACCGTAATATACTGAGTCGAAGCGATACAGAGTTACAAACATACAAATATCGGCTTCAGTCATTTGAACACCACATAAATAGCGTTGCTTGCTCAGAACGGTTTCCCAATGATCTAAACTTTCAAAGAGTTCAGTTACTGCATTTTCGTATGCTACTTGCTCCCTGGCAAAACCAGAGCGATATACACCAGCATTAATTGGCAGATAAATTGCATCGATTGTTTGATCAATCTGCTGTTGAAGCTCGCGTGGGTATAAGTCTATTTTCTGTGTTGCCAATTCCCCAAACTCTACGTCAAACATCCGCATGATTTCACGAGATTCGTTATTGACGATTGTTTGAGTTTGCTTATCCCACAACACCGGAACAGTGACTCTTCCTGTATATTTGGGATTGGCTTTCAGATAAATATCTTGCAAATATTGAGTGTGATTCACCCAGTCAGGAATAGCTCCCGGTGCAGAAGTAAACATCCATCCCAAGTCGCTCATAATCGGATCGACGATAGAGATTGAGATTGCATCATTCAAACCTTTGAGTTCTCGCATAATTAAGGTGCGATGCGCCCACGGACACGATAAAGAAACGTAGAGGTGATAGCGTCCTGCTTCTGCCTTAAACCCGCTAGAACCATCGGCGGTTACACGATGGCGAAACGTTGTCGGCGTCTCATTGAAATTACTGCTCTTATCTGATTTATTTTTATCGGTTATCCATTTGCCTTCGATCATCATTCCTGACGCCATAATTCTCTCCTAACACGCTTGGTGTCTGGAAACTACAAAATCTATGCTTTTGAACTTGTGAGAATTACTTCAGCATTACGTCTTTCCTTTTCTGAAGAATGTTAATTTCTTAAAAATTCTTTATAAAACCCATTTGACATCTAAGGAGGTGCAGCAAGCCTTTTAAGCATCAACCGAATAAAACAAAGATTTACCTTGGCAGTAGTTGTCTTCTAAGGTTCTCTCTTTGCACAAATAAACGTAAGGATTTAGGTAAAGACGTATTGACAAGTGTGACATCTGAGGCGGAATATCACAATTATAGAAAAAGACCTGCCTTTGAAATTAGAGCGTGAAACTCTTCTCTAGTTGGCTCTAGAACAACTTGTAGATATTATTGCCGAGCAGGCGATCGCTACAGAGAGAAACTCCAGAATTTTAAAACTAGAACAAGAACTAGAGAAACTCAAGGTCAAGTTCTGGGAATAATAGCAATGCCACTTGTGAAGCTGGTTAGACCTAGAATAACCGCAGCTATGTCTGGCGACAAACAGCTTTGCGCCTATACAAAAAGTACCCATGAGTGTACTATTCACTGCTCAATCGTATATTCCATGCTAAGAATAATGTGGCTATAAGCAGTAAGTAAGCAAAACAAAGTGATTGACTATCTTGGCCAATTCCCTCAAACCAATTCATAGATATACCGATAAACTTTAGAAAATAATTGGAGGTAAAATGGTTTCTGATAAAAATATAACTGATAATGATTGGAATTTAGATGAAAGTAGGACACTTATTCAGGCACTTATAAAGGATTTTTATAAAAACAATTTAAATAGTTTTGCAGATCCAATTAAGCAAGAAGGTTTAGTAGCAGCAGGAAAAGAAATATCTCAAATTATTATACTATTTAATAGACTTCAAAAGCTTATTAATAGAAATACACCGCAAAATATTTGGTGGGACAAAATACCGAGAATAGTTATACCTGACAATAGAGATAAAATTCAAAGGGAACTGACCGAACTCTCGAAAGCTTTAATATTTGCAATAGAAGCTCTGCGTGAATCATCATCTAATATAAATATTGCTCAGGCTATTAGATTTGATGTTGAACAAATTGTTTGCAAATATGAACATCCTTTTACAGGATTTATCATCAACCCATTTTTATCAATCCACCGTTCACCATCTACAACAACTAAAGTAATTTTTGGGCTTATAACTGCCGTTTTTATATATGGAGGAATTACTTCGTGTTCTCTTGCAGGGCTTTGGATTTTTTCAGAAGTTGTTAATTATTATAATAACAATAATTATAATACAAATAAAAAGGCATTACAAAATGAAATTAAAGAGATCCAGAGATATACAGATAACCGGGTAGAGGCAATCCAAAACAAAGCGGAACAACAAAACCAATCAGAAAATACAAATTCTACTCTTGATAATGATGTTAATAAATTGAAACAAAGTAAAGAAGAAATTAAAGAATTAACTATAATATCACAAAAAAATACTGAATTTAAAAGTTCAGAGCTAACAACACTAAATAATAATCTTGCTGAATTAAATGCACAATATAGCAAAAGGCAATCTGTAAATGAGAAATTTAACGAATTTCTTCTCCAGCTAAGTTTAGCTATCGCGGCAGGAACATTAGGTAGTATTATCAGTATTTTAATCAGAATTGAAGAATTTCAGAATAAGAAATATTCTGATCCACTAACTCCTTTCCTTGTTGGTGCTTTTAAACCAATGATTGGAGGAGCATTTTCTGTTTTGTTTTTAGCCTTGATTAACTCTGGAATAATATTAATGTTTATTAACCCAAGTATATTTAAGCTCAATCCAACTACCAATCAACAATCATCTCAAGATCAACAAAGGTCTTTGATTTTTGTAATCGCATTCGTTGTTGGCTTTAGTGAAAGGCTTGCCAAGGATTTTATCGGCAAAGCAGAAGAAATAGCAAGTGGTAATCGAGATAACCTTGAATATCAACCAGTTAATAATGAATTAGTAACCGATGTACATAGTTTAAATACGTTGCCAAATAAACTAGCTGTTAGTAGTTTAAAAAATAGTGCGATCGCTTCCAATATATCGCTAACTGAACTAGATAGTATTGATTCGATAAATGGTGGAGATGATTTAAACCCAAGCAAAGGCGATCGCTAATTTAAACTGTAGTAATCCTAAATTATTTGTGAAAAATTAGATCCCCGACAACTTTTACGAAGTCGGGGATCTGAACACCGCGAATTTTCACAAATAGACATCTCCAGAAATTAAATATGCGTTACCCAAAACCCTTGTAAAGACGTAGCAATGCTACGTCTCTATATTCTTTTTCGGAGATGTCTAATAGGTTCAGGATTGGCGATAACAGGCAAACTCCATTGAAAAAGTAACCATACCAGAAGTAAGCGATGTCTGACGACAAGCCGCTTCGCGTCTACGCAATTCTGTAGAATACCCAAACATCTTAATTGCATAGTTGCGGCTGAAAGACAACTTCAGATATTGGAAGGAGGAGATTTGCTTTAAGAAAATAAAAGTCACCCTAGCATAGTATTGTGTTAGGGCGATCGCTAATTTTTCACTCTATGCCGAATAAACGCTTCTATCACATTGGCTTTGAACTAGACGATTTAGGTTCATCGCCTCCCAGCATTGCTCTATTATCGGGCGACCCGGAGCGATCGCGTCTAATTGCCCAAACTTATTTACAAAATGTACGCGTGTTATCAGAAAATCGCGGACTCAATAGCTATGTAGGATACTTACCTAATGGTCGCCCTATCTTATCAGCTACTAGTGGTATGGGTGCGCCTTCATTAAGTATTGTGGTCAATGAGTTAATCCAAGTAGGAATCCGGCAAATTATTCGCATTGGAACTTGTGGTAGCATCCAACCTTATATAGCAGTCGGTAGCGTTGTTATTAGCAGTGCAGCATTGTGTCGCCAAGGTGCAGCAAATGATATTGCACCTGTGGAGTATCCAGCCGCAGCCGATCCTTTTCTCACAGTCGCTTTAGTTAAAGCTGCACGAGAATTAAAGGTTGAATATTACATAGGAATTACGGCATCAGTTGATACTTTTTACGAAGGACAAGAACGTACTGATTCAGCGAATCCAAATTTAATGCGATCGCTGCACGGTATTACAGAAGAATATCGGCGATTAAATATCTTAAATTATGAGATGGAATGCGGCACATTATTCAAAATGGCAGGAGTGTATAATTTTGCTGCTGCTGCTATTTGTGGTGTAGTTGCTGGGCGTACTGTTAGTGAAAATATCATCTTAGAACAAAAGGATATTGCTGTTACAAATGCGATCGCAACTGCTGTACATGCAGCAGAAACCCTTGAATAATCACAAATTTATCTTCCTAGTCTGCTAGATTTAATATGTTTTAAGTAGTTTTATCATGTCTTTACCTAATCTTTAATTTATCAATCAGTAATTATAGATATTATGTATTGAGTAAAATGCAATTTTATCTACTGGAGGCATTTAGATAAACAAAAAAAGACTGGATAACTTAAAACTATAAAAATTGTGTAATTAACATCGACAATAGTTGTAACAAAAACAACAGTATTTATTGAAAACTTCGTTGTAATCATGGAGTATCAGAATTTGCTTACTCTTAACACTATGGATTTATAGCACCAATTTTTTGTAGATATTATGATGAATTAAGCTATCAAAAGATATCAGCATAATTGGAGAAAAATATAACATGAAGAATGCTTGGAGGCGTTGGATTAAAACCGTTAACCTAACTGCGATGTCTACGACGGTCTACGCCTACGCACTAATGCCGACGCTGATATTTTTAGCATTCTCTCATCAGGCAACAGCTGACGATCCAGGAGCATGTTACATGATAACCTCTTCTGGTAAAACCGTTGAATTGGGAAGGCTTTGTGGCAATATACCCGTAGCTTCAGAGAACAGAGTTTTTCGAGTCCCAATCAAACGCCGCTTTGGTGGAACTCCTGTGATTGATGTCACCTTCAATAATAAAAAAACCTTTGAAATGATTGTAGATACAGGTTCTAGTGAAACTATTATCACTCAAGGGATGGCGAATACACTTGAACTCCAGCCTACAGGGACAATGCAAGCCCAAATTGCTGATGGTAGCCAAGTAGAATTTCTAACCAGTAAGCTAAAATCTATTGCAGTAGGTGGAGTTACAACCAATAATCTTCGGGTGGCGATCGCACCAAAAGCAAGCATTGGCTTACTAGGCCACGATTTCTTTGGCAGCTATGATATCAAGATTCTAGAAAAAGAGGTCGAATTTCATCATCGCTAATGTCCGCAGCTAAAAACGTAGTATCCTACATTTTGGTATCTATAAAAGGACGGGGAATAACCCAAATTTTCGATGACTAAGCTGATTGAATACGAAGAAGCCAGCGACGAAGTACGTGCAGTATATGACGACATCCGCACTACACGCCAGAATGACTATATCAATAACTTTTGGAAAGCTATAGCCAATCATCCCCCTACTTTGCAACGAACTTGGCAAGCGGTAAAGGAAGTTATGACTGGCCCTGGTGAGATTGATCCATTAATGCGCGAACTAATTTACATCGCCGTGAGTGCGACGAATGGCTGTGACTATTGCATCGCCTCGCACACAGCAGGGGCGCGGGCCAAGGGCATGAATGATACCATGTTCGCGGAACTAATGGCGATCGCAGCCACTGCCAACATGACCAATCGCCTCGCCAACGGCTATCAAATTCCGGTGGACGAGAGATTTAAGACGTAGGAGTGTAGGCTTGTCCATTCCTGTTTAAGAGAATTATTTACTATGCCCAAAGTTCAGATTAACGGGATTGATTTGTTCTACGACATTAAGGGAAAGGGTGAGCCTTTGCTATTAATAGCTGGCTTCCTTTGCGATCATGCCTATTGGTCTCTGATTATGCCATCGCTGGTTTCGCAGTATCAAGTCATTCGCTTAGACAACCGAGGTATGGGGCGGAGTTCTGCTCCCGAAAACCCTTATAGTCTGAAGCAGATGGCTAATGACATTGCAGCATTGCTCGATCATATTGCGATCAATAAGGTGCATGTAGCAGGTCATTCAATGGGTGGTCAGATAGCCCAAGAGTTAGTGTTAGCACATCCTGAAAAGGTAGAAAGTCTAATGCTACTTTCATCATTGGCTAAGGGTGATGGATTATTTAACAGCATCATCGAGACTTGGGGTGACCTCTGCAAAAATGTAGACTTGAAACTTTATGAAAAAGTTGTATTACCTTGGATATTTACAGATACGTTCTATTCGATTCCTGGGATGATCGAAGGTTTGATTGAATTTGCAATCAGATATCCTTTCCCACCTGCGGCTCATTCACTCTATCATCACAGCCGAGCCATGCTTGACTTTGACACAATAGATCGCCTTCAACAAATTCATTGTCCTACTCTAGTTCTAGTTGGTAAACAAGACATTCTCACCCCGCTAAAGTTTTCCCAACAACTTACTCAAGGCATTCCTAACGCTGAACTTTTAGTCCTCAACGGTGGGGGTCATGGCTTCTTAATTGAATCGCCGGATGCTGTGGTTTCAGCTATGCTTAACTTCCTGGGGAAGTTGAAACCAGCTTATACGAATTAATAAAATTGGTTCTACAGTTCCCTTTATGGCTTGTCGTTACGCACATTTTTGTAACAGTCGAAGTGTCGTGTTTACCAGATATCCTGCCTTGGAATTTATTCCGAGGTGGGAATAGTAACAAAGCTCAAGATTTAAAAATGCTGGTATTGACAAAGTATTAAAGGCAGAGTTTCATTTTTGAAATACTCAGCGACTTTCTAATTTAGAAACTCGTGTCTCTAATTTGTTAACTTGTTGCTTCAATTCAACCACCAAAGTTGCCAGCCGATCAAACATCGGATCTTGTTGTGATAAGTTCCTTCTGGAACCAGTTGACTGGCGTGGGGTAAGTGTTGTTCTTGGCGATGAAGACTGGCCACTTCGACCGAGTTGAGACTCGATCTGGTTTAATCGTGACTCGACACGATTTAAGTCTGCTTCCAGGTTGTAGATGCGAGACTCTACTTGCTGAGATGAAGCAGTGTTTCCAAATAATCCACCCCAGAGAATTGTTGCTAAAATCCCGGCAAATATTAGCACTTGGATTTTTTTCATAACAGTCTATTTAGACAGAATATATTGGAATGGCTACGAGTATAAATCTGTAGTCATTTTCCTTATTTATCCTTTACTAAATCAGAAAATAACTTCTGCCAATCGATAGAGTTAACAGTATTATCTGCCTGTTTCACTTCAAACGTGACATTAGAAGCTTTTCCTAGTTTTAAAGCTTGCACACAAAGTTCTGCCACATCCTCACGGCTGATTTTGCCCTTAATATTATCACCTTGCTCGAATATTAACTCCTTACCTCCTGCTTCTTCAGTTAAGGCACAAGGTCTAACAATCGTATAAGGAATTCCGCTTTCTCTTAAACTATCTTCTCCCTTCAACTTCCAAGTTAAAATTCCTCCTAATTGGTCATTTAATTTCACTGCTGGCGGTTCTTCATCTAAATTAATGCCAGGGCGACCGGGACGAGTCACGCCTGCTGAACTGACGAGGATAAATTGTGGTAAAGTTGCACCGCCGTAAGCTTTTATTGATTCCAACTGTAAAGCAAAACCACCAGGAGAAAATTTTGGATTCAAAGCACCATCATATTCAAATTTGCTCAACATTAGTTGGAATGAACAAACTCTATTCTGCTCAATTGGTGGCGCATCTTTGACAACTTTTGCCCGAAAGACGGGAATCAAATCTGCAAAGGGAATGTGAACATCTATCCAGGTATCAGCTACGGTATCGAAAGAATAGCTGTAGCCAATACCATCCCATTTTGTATCTGTCCGTAGGAATATTTTATAACGCTGGCCGTCACCTTTGACGCGCAATTTCACACCTTCGCAATCAGATAAATTGAAGGGTGGATCAAAATTCTTGGTTCTGATAGAAGCAAATCCGCCAGAGTTAGCGGTGGAGACATTACCAGCAAATAAAGCTGTATTTTCTAGTAATTGGATATTACTGGCACTTACGCCACCCATGACAACATCATCCAGCGCCCCCCAGTAATCTTTTAATTCTGCTGATGGCTTGGTGAAATCAAATATCGGTTTTTCGCTTGCTTGAGGTAGATATTTTGCAGCCGCTTGGACTAAGTTTTTAACACCTTGATATTCTACATTTTCTGGTGTGTCGCCAAAAATTTCTGGTTGGTAAAATTTAACACCTTGATAATATTTAGCTCTATCTGCTGTGTCTCCCTCAACTGGTTGCACGCGCACTGCTGTGCAACAAACTACAGCTTGGATATCAGCCATAACTAAAGAAGTTAAAGTTTCTGGTTGAGTAATATCCGCAACTACTAAGTCTATATCATTACCAATAATTGACCTGGCTCTGTCAATGTCTCGAACTAGGGCGCGAACTTTATAACCTTGTTGGAGCGATCGCTCTACCACTCGTTTACCTACACCGCCTGTTGCACCTGCTACTAATATTACACCCACATTTCTTCCTCCATTGGGTCTATTTTGACTATCCTTAGGACGGCCTTGAATTAACTGCTGTACCCAGTTAAGGAAAGGAATTACCTCAAAGTAAGTCAGGGTTTCAATAAACCTGCCTAAATCCCATTGAGAACGATTTTTGTCAGTCATATTTGCGTCCTCATAACTTTCTTCAGTTTAGCCCAATGTTTGTTTCTCCAAATCCTCCGGTACTCAGAGCTTGGATAATACTCAATTGCTTTAATTGGGGAAAAGGGTACAGGAGATAACTATAACCTGTAACCTATTCCCTTAAACCAAATCTTTGGCATTACATGCGACACAGAATAGCCCGTCGTAGACATCGCTCAATCACGTTAGGATACTTAATGAGGCGTTCCTAATCAAACGGTAATTTACTTATGAGCCAACTTGAAGACATTCAAGCTGAGTATGAAAAGTTTCCAGAAGAATTGGAGAGTGTAATTATTAGCACCGTGAGCGCACAGGCAATACCCAATGCTAGTTATGCTCCCTTTGTAATAGATGATTCTAAAAACATCTACATTTACGTCAGTGGTCTTTCAACTCATACCAAAAATCTCTATGAAAATCCTCATGTTAGTGTCTTGTTTATCGAGGATGAAGCCAAGAGTCATCTAATTTTTGCCCGTCGTCGTTTAAATTTTGATTGTAGGGCAAATTTGATAGAGCGTGAAACTGATAAGTGGAATCAAATTGTTGAGCAATTTCAAGCGCGGTTTGGTCAAATTATCGAGGTTTTGCGCGGCTTATCTGACTTTCGGATTTTCCAGCTAACACCAAGTGAAGGCCGTTTTGTAGTTGGTTTTGGGGCAGCCTATCACATCAGTGGTGATAATCTAAATCAACTTGTTCAGATCACAGGAGATAGTAATCAAAAGCAAGGATGAATTGTATGCGAATTAAATATGAAATAGCTTAGGAAACAAAAAGTTTACTTACTTCGATATTTATCGGTAAGCTTAACTTTATACCTCGTAATTTTTCCTTCGGGTAAAGTGCCATTAAACTATACTTTTAAATTTTATGCTTCAGTTTCAACCTCCTGGCTTTGGACATAAACTTATCCATACATCCTTGGGGGCAATGGTTTACTATACCCAAACGAATGCACCTTGGCCCTTCGCTGATACTGAAGATTTACCTCCACTACTGTTTCTCCATAACTTTGGTGGTGGAGCGTCTGCCTATGAATGGTCTAAAGTTTATCCGGCTTTTGCCTATAATTACCATATTTTAGCTCCTGATTTAATCGGCTGGGGAGAATCGGCTCATCCAGTCCGGGATTATAAAATTAGGGATTATCTCAGCACGATCGCAGAGTTTATCATTGAAACTTGTCGTCAACCAGTGACAGTAGTAGCCTCGTCTCTAACAGCCGCGTTTGCTATTCGCCTAGCTATTGTTCAACCCAATTTATTCAAAGCGCTGTTTTTGGTTTCCCCCTCTGGATTTGATGATTTTGGGCAGGGTGCTGGACGCAGACTTCCGCTTTCGGTAATCAATGCGCCTCTGTTGGACAATTTTATTTATATGCTTGGTGCTGAAAATGAAATTGCAGTCCGAAATTTTTTACAAAGTTTTCTGTTTGCCAAATCACAACGAGTATCTCAAGAAATGGTGGAGGCTTATTTAACCTCCGCACAACAGCCTAATGCCAAGTTTGCCGCTTTGTCATTTTTGCGCGGCGATCTTTACTTCGATTTGAGTTTATATATTAAACAACTGACAATTCCCACAGTCATTTTTTGGGGAGAAAAGGCACAATTTACCAGCGTCAAACTAGGACGACGCTTGGCAAATTTAAATCCAAGTGCAATTCAAGATTTTTATGCGATCGCAGATACAGGAATATTACCTCATTTAGAAACACCAGAAGTTTTCATTGGTTTATTGCAAAAGTATCTTGGGGGAGTGGGGATTAGGGGAGGCAGGGGAAGAATAACTAATGACAAATGACAAATGACAAATGACTACTTAGAAATTAACTGTGCATTTAATGCTTTAGCGATACGATCGCCAGAAGCTTCTAAGTGAGCTAGGGTGTAAATATCAAGGCTTTCACTAAGTTGTTTGAGTCTGACATTAATGGCTTTTTGCAGTTGGCGCAATTCATACCAAGCCAGTGTTCGACCATCTTCTGGTGTATCATTAGTATCCAACATCATCTCTAGTAAAATATTCAGATATTCTCGTTGCAATGAACGGCGGATGCTAGAAATTGGCTTTGGTTCTCCTGGGGTTAAAACTTCTGTCCAAATGCCTGTTTGCAAGGTGTCGAACAGTTCCGGGATGGAAAGCGCTTCTCCAGGGGGAGTTTTTAATTCTATGTCTTGTAAACGATTCAGGCGATCGCTGTCTAATAGCGATCGCAGTACCGCACTTTGGAAACCCAGAATGCGATCGTGAATTGGATAATCAAGGCGGTTGTTAGGTACAGAATTACCCCAGTGTTCCCAGCGCGATGGTGCTAGTTGATTTAACAATTGTGGTGAAAAACTAAAAGCATTCTCAGCAAACACATACTCTTGTAACTTTGTCAATGCTTGACGTTGTTTTAAAAGTGAAACTGGTACAAATGTCCAAGAAGTATCATCGCTAGCATGGAGACGCCGAAACGATTGTCCACCAATGTATTTAGAAAGTAAGGTGGCGTTGCGAAAATAATATTTAAGAACTCTATTAAATGAGACGCGCAGATTACTATAACTTTCGCCTTTCGATAGATAACCTTTGTCAAGGCGCTGCCACATAAAACGGGCATTATCCATTTGCCATTGCGAATAAAGTAGCACATTACTACTCATGTCCCAGACATTTGCCAAAGGATTAATGTCCCAGATATCTTCATCAGTTGCATAAGATAATTCTGGTTGAGGCGACACCAGTGCAATCTGCTCCAAAAAACTTTTTTCTGATTCTGGAATGATTCCTTCAAGTGTTACTGATTGGCTTCTTTTATAACCATACTCAATTGCCCATTCGTCATAGGGCCCAACAACTCCTGGGAAATAGTCGCCTTGTTGTATTCCCTGTGGTGCTATATTCACGGGTAGATAGTCCATCACCGAACCCACTAAACCTTTAGTGCGAGTGATTTCAGTATTATTTAATTCTTCAGGCGTTAACATAGTGCTGCCGTGAAAGTTGTGGCGCAAACCGAGAGTATGCCCGACTTCGTGAGCAATCAGAGAACGCAAATATTGATGCACATACTTTTTCATGTTTTCACTACTAGGTGTAGTGTTTGGCAAAATTGACAATGCCAACGCCCCCATTGCGGCTTGGTCTGAAGACTCCATGCTGTAGCAGAAGTCATTGTCTACTAAATGTTGTTCAGGAAAAGCTTTAAAACCTTTCGAGAATGTTGCAGATAAATTACCTGGACATGGGTTTTTGCGCAGTTGAGAAAAGTGTCCATCCGTAAAAGATGAATTTCCTTCCATCAGTGCGTGATATTCTTGCTGAATTGAACGCACCATATTGGCATCCACAATAATATCTGCATCCAATATTTCCCCGGTAAGTGGGTTAACGCGCACTGGGCCTTTGGCAAAACCTGCATCTAAAGAATTGAACCAGCGAATAGTGTTGTAATGTACATCTGCGGGTTGCCAATCAACATCATCTGGCATTTGCTGCACTTCAATAGCATTTTGAAATCCAGCTTTTTCAAACGCTTTGTTCCACATCAAAACACCTTCACGAATCGCATCGCGGTACTCTAGCGGCACAGCATTTTCAATCCAAAACACAATAGGCTTTTTGGGTGGAGATAAGGGGGCGTTAGGATCTGATGGCTCTAGATGCCAACGATTGATGTAACGGACAAATGATTCGTGAGCATTATTATTAGATAAATCTTGGAAAGCAGTAATAAAATATCCTACTCTGTCATCTGCAAGTCTAGGAATATAACCAGTGTTTTCTCTAAGCTGAGAAAAACTGTAGTGTACCTTCAGAGTGAGTGCCCTGCTATCGGGTACTGTGACTAAATTTGCTCCTTCTGGTGATGAAAAACCGTAAATCGAATCAATTTCTACATTTTCTGCGAAGCTATTAACATAACCCAAATAAGACTTTCTTGCATCCAAGTAATAATCAGCCTGCAAAGAGGATTTTAATAAAGTAGTTAAGCCGGGAAAATCCTGCATGAGCAGTTCATCTAGGCTGATGAGAATATTTTTACCGCCTGGTTTAATAGTGTGTATTTCGAGTGAATAAAGAACTGAGTCGCTAAATGAACGAGCAAGCGATCGCTGTTCTGGTCTAGTTTCTGCGCGGAATTTAACATTACGAACCACAAAGTGCAATCTATTCTTTACTCGTTGGAAGTAGAATAAAAAATCAGATAGAGGTAATCCACTATAAATTCCCTTTTCCCCGACGCCAGATTCCAATGTGACTATAGCTAGATAGTCTTTATTTAGCTGTTCTGGTTTAATTTCTAAGTAAATTTTGCCCGAATCGCCACTGCAATAAAGTGTGAAAAGTCCCTCTAGTTTATCTATTCTTTTGACAATCTCATTAAATTGGCAAAAATCATCTTTTTTACTCTTAGTAAGATTATTGTCAGCACTTGCTAAATTTTCAACCATCGGGAGTGCATTTAATTGTTGCACATCTATATTTGAAAGTGGGTTTGCTCCTGCATAATCACTTGATAGGAGCAAGTTATACATTAATATTATACAGATTGCGAATTTTCTAATCCAGTATTTCATCCTTTGGCTTTCCACCTGAACCAGTTTTCGTATTGAGGAAAAAATGTGGATTAATTTGCCGTCTATAAGCCCTTCAATATCTAAGGATTACGGTATAAATCCACTCATTTAGACAAAATGTCTCTAGCCTAAAAGTCGTCTTACTATTAATTGTTTTTAATAGCTATTTATTTTTATGCATCAAGTATCTGTTTCTTAAGATAGATAATTTATCTAACCAAAGATACATGTTTTATTTAACTTATATCTGTATTAAAAACCAAATGTAGCATTAAAAATGTATTTAGTGCTACATTTGCCAGCATAAGTAATCTCAAGCATCATTTATAAACAGAAAGAGAGACTCCTGAGAAAGCTGTTATTGAGCATTAAAAAGCTTTTTTCGGGTGAATTGTGGAAATCTATGCTAATCACAACCGCTTTCTCACATCCTCAATTAGTTCTTCTCAATGGTCTTCAAAGCGCTAGCCCAACAGAAAATTAGCTTTCTTACCTAGTTCTCGCCCTTTTGTCGCTATGCGTTTCCATCCAATTCTTTTTTGACTAGGCTTTATACCCTGCAACTTTAGTTTTCTGCCTCCTGCCTTTTGTCCCCTGCCTTTCTTTGTAATACATGAAAAATATCGTGGGTAACTAAATATCGCCAAGCAAATAGATTATGATCCAAGTTTTCTGAGTTTTTGTAAGTGATAATCCCTTGGAGTTGTTGTAGCTTTTTGAACATAATGATTTTCTTTAGTAGATTAAAAAATGGGAGCATCCCAATGCAAGTAAATTTACCAAAATCGTTACAATTCAATTGCGAATGAAGCGTAAAGTCAACGGCATAGCTTTGCTTAACGCGCTAGCTTTTCTAAGAGTTGTAAAATGAAGCGATCGCCAAATAGAGATGTTGCGATCGCTTTGTTTCTGACCAATTAGCATCAAACAAATTACCTCTTCCCAAAGAAAGATTTAAAATATATTTATTTTTTATAACTAAAATATGCCTTTTGCTAGAAGAATAATTACCCTTATACAATTAATCTTTATTTGTAGTCAAAAAAAAGCTAATTGGCATGATAAATTTGATTTCTAAGACGATTGCTAACATCAGTTCCTTACTTAAAGGGCTTCAGGTAAAATCTTTTTTGGCTGTTGTCGTAGTTGGTTTTCTAGTGCTGACCACGAATGTTAGTGATGGGCCAAATGACAAAGGCTTAAAGGAAAGAGTTCGCCAACAGGTAGAGCAAAATGATGCTGAAAGACCCAAAACAGTAGGGCAGTGGTTTAAGGATGCTCGTGAAACCGAAGATTCTCCTGGTGAACGACTTCAGAAGATTGGGCAACAGTCAGGAGAAGCCTTTAAAGAGTTTGGAGGCGGATACGTAAAGGGCGCTAAAGAAACTGCTAGTGATGTAGGCGACAGTGCCGCAGAGGCAGCCAAAGATGTAGTTGGACGCTAAATGCGTTAGATATTGTATTGGCAGCAAGTACTAATAACTTTTGGCCAATAAAAGAGTAATAATAGGGGCGCTGGTGTCTAATCACCGAATTTTAATACTTGGGTAACGCGCTTACCCGTGCTGATGATAGATTGTAGCGTTTCTCAATTGCATAAAATATAGTCCTTTAGTAGGGGTGTACAGCTATCTGTGCGCCCCTACTGCATGTTGCATTTAAACAATAGTAATTTTGAGAAGTGATGCAAAATAGCCCATCGTAGACATTGCCTGCACTGTACAATTCAGAATCCAACATTGGAAGAAAACAGGTTAAAGATGCAATCGTCACCGCCCGTCTTATATCCCAATACGGTTCAGTTAAGGCTAAAACTCTTTGTCAAACTCAATTTTTTTAACGTAGACGCTTCTCTACGAGACGCTACGCGAACGGCTTGCCGCAGGCTACCGCCAAGGACGCCAAGGACGCAGAGAGAAGAAAGAAATGCTTAACTGAACTATATTGTCTTATATCCCGACGCTAAACGGAGTACCGTTATCGCGCAGGAATTACGACGAAATAGTTAAACCTCTGCACCTTCAAGTCAAAGAGATGTCACGAAACTTGTATGTCTTGTAACTTTGCCACCATTTCTGCACGCGCCGAAACCTTCAACTTACGAAACATCCTCTTCAAAGCTTGTTTAACGGAATTTTGTGTAATCCAAAGTTTTTCCCCAATTTCTGCGTTCGTTAACCCCTGTGCTACTAACTCGGCAATTTCTAACTCACGCGCTGTTAAAGGATTTACTAAAAGGGAATGAGATATTTTTGGTTCTGTCCGTAGAGTTGCCATTTTTGCTGATAAATGAATGCATAAGGCACTCAAATCAGCTAAATCGTTGCCATTAAAAGCAGGATTTCCCTTGTCACGAGCTAAGTTAAGCGTTCCTACAAGACGGCCATTACAAACAATTGGCCCAGTCATTACGTGTTCGTGATCGGAACGCGAGCAAAAATGCTTCCAGTCTCCTGGCGATAATAATAATTGTTCATGGGCGGGAGCGTGACGCTCAACCACGTAGCGTCCGACTGGATTGCTTTCTAAGCATACTGCCGGAATGCCCTGAACATCGATTTGCGCCGTTGGTTGCTCATCTAGGAAATAAATGCCCCAATTTTGCACACCAAAATGCTCACCAATTTTATCCGTGAGAGCTAGCCTTAATTCTTGCTCATTTTGGACATTGGCGATCGCATCAAATACGACGTGAAGAGAATTAACCATAAGTGTACCCAGTTGGGGACTATCCAAGCCTCAACAATTACTTCTATGCTAATACCAAGGAAACTAAAACGCTAATTACAGTAGCGACTAGGAGAAGCACATGACAGTTACACAACTCTCTGCTCAGGAACTTTTCCGGGCTGCTTATGAGAACCGTTACACTTGGGACAAGAATTTCCCTGGTTATACCGCAAATATTACCTTTAAGCATGATGATAAAGTGTTTACGGGCAAAGTAATCATCAACGCCAATCTCAAAGCCGAAGTTTTGGATGTAGATGACGAGTCGGCCCAGAAAGCAATTCATGGTCAAGCATGGGAGATAGCAATTCACCGCATCCGCCGCAGCTTTGAAGACACTCACAGCGCCAATACGTTTAGCTATGGCAAAACTGACGAAACTGGTGCGGTTGAGCTTTTAATTGGTGGTAAGGCTGAGGGCGATAAATACAAAGTCCGCAATAATGAAGTATGCCATGTTCACCGTTTAATTCACGGTACTTATGTCACAATTGACACCTTCAGCAGTCACGACACTGGCGAAGGCTACCTATCCCACCGCTATGACTCTGTGTACCATGACCCCAAGACTGGGGAACAAAAGGGCGGTAGAAGCGAATTTACCGATGAATATGAAAAAGTTGGTGACTATTTTATTCTAAATCGTCGGGAGATTCGCACCGAGACAGCAGGACAAGTTTCTATTCAAGAATTTATCTTCTCTGATATTAAGTTGTTGGAACCTGTTGCTGCTTAAGATGTATTTTGTAATCTAAAAATCAGCGTAGGCACAGCCTACGCTTTTTTTTTGATTGTCAATTCCAAATTTCGCAGACAGCATACCTTGAGAGTATAGACAACGCCAAAAGAATTTTTCAAAATGATATCTGCAAAATTACGCTCTGATGCTTCTGATGTAAGCTTTACCACAGATTCAAATAGAGAACAGATTCAGAATCCTGTGACAGGCGATCGCATGAAGATTCTTCGCTCAATTCATGATACCAATGGAGAATATGTAAAATTTTGTTCAGAAAGCTAATACATTATCAAGTTTATAATCAATCTTGCTTGAAACCACAACCCAAACATCGCATACAAACAAAAAAAGCCCCTAAAACGGAGATTATCTCAAATAGTAATTGAAATGACAAAGGAGCCAGAGCAAATCCCCAAACCAGAACAATTGTCCCAACTACCATAGCCGCAATGCGATGAATTTCCTCCTTAGTCCTCAAAGCAAAGAAAAAAGTCGCTAACCCAATTAATAAGAAGACTAAGCTACTCATAAAGAAATTTATTAATTATAAGTGAAAGTGAATCATGCAAAACTACAATGCTGGCAAAGATTGCAGATGCCAATTATCTAAAATTTAGCATATAAAGATTTTACAGCCTAGCCTACGTTCAGAGATATTTATGATTAAATATCAATACGGTTCAGTTTCCAGCGATATAAAATCACTAATCTCCTAACCTTGTAAATAGTAAAAAATTCATTTTGGATGATTTAATCTGCAATTTTTATTACAACATTTGTTTGACTGGCATTAAATATTAATATTTGTTTAATTTAAGGTTAAATCAATGGTGAGTCCCGATTTACTGTTGTTTGTAGAATCTCTGGGCGTGGTTTTGGGTTCCAATATTGGTACAACTAGTAGCGATATCTACAATAGGCTATACCTACGCCGTACATTAGTAACGGCTAATTGCTAATCCCTGATGAAAAAACCAAAATCGGTAGACCTAAAAAGTGTAGGTGGGGTGCTGACAGAAGTAATGGTAATTTTGAGTTATTCTCACCGACCTAATTGATTCTACTTGACTTATCAATGTTTCCTGACCTATGTCAGCATTTTTTGTTTTAAAAACCAGTTAAAAAGCGCATTTTCAAGCTTCTAGCGATTTTTTGGGAATTTATCTCTGATTATTTACTCAACTGATCTCCATTTGCGGTGTACTCTCAATATACGGTAACTATCACACTCAACCTTTGAGATAAATTACACCCAGAGGTGAATACCATGAATAATTATGCTACTCAACAGGAATTTATATTAAGTCAAATCACAAATAAATATTTTCAGCGCCGAGATTTCAGTGGATGTGACTTGCGTGGAATCGACCTGAAAGGAATTGATTTAAGTGGTGTTAATTTCATAGGAGCGGATTTACGTGATGCAAATTTATGTGGTTGTGTTCTCACTCGTGCTAATTTAAGTGGCACAAACATGATGCAAGCTAGCCTGCGCGAAGCTAATTTATATGAAGCATCTTTGTGCGAAGCTAATTTGATTAATGCTGATTTAACACGAACAAATTTGTGCGGAACTTTCTTATGGCGAGCAAAATTCATAGGTAGTAATCTTTGGGGTGCTTCTTTATGTGATGTGGATTTGAGAGAAGCAGACTTAAGTGAAGCCAAATTAATTGAAGCATCACTGATTGAAGCTAATTTAGTTAGAGCAAATCTCACAGGAGCAAAGTTATGTGGAGCAAAATTACTAGAAGCTAATTTAACTGAGGCTAACTTAACTGGTGCAGACCTGACATGGGCAAATTTAACTAAGACAAACTTGAATAAGGCAAACCTTTGGGAGACAAATCTGATTTATGCCAAGCTTCGGGATACTATTATGCCTGATGGGACAATTGAGCAACCTCAGATATTGATTTATTAGTCATTAGTCATTGGTTATTTATCATTAGTTAGGAAAGAAGTTTTTGTTCGCCCCAATGCCCCATGACTAAAACTCACGTTGTGAGAAAATAAAAATAGCGATCGCTAACAACATAGCACTATAAAGTAAGCCATAACCAGCATTTGTAATCAATGCAGTTGTGTCAGGTAGGGCTTGCAGACCATAAACGGCATCGTTTTTTAAATTTAATCGAGATAAATCTGGTAAGATGAGAAACAAACCCTGAGTTAAACGTTCTATACCAGGGTTATGGCTCAGGCGACCAAGTTGTACTAAATCTTGAGTAATATTTCCGATTAAATATACCGCAAAGGTTAAAACAGTCGCCAGTAAAGAAGCAGTGAAAACACCAAAGGTAATAGCTACAGCCGTGATTAATGACAACTGCAATAATAAAAAAATTGCAGCGATTAGAATGCTCACGGTTGGATGAGGAATGCTACCAAATTGCAGAAATACTAGATAAATTACTGTCATTGTGGCGACAAGCACAGCTAATACTGCGGATAAACCCAAGTATTTGCCGACAATAATTTCGCTGCAACTGACAGGTTTAGCAATTAATACCAAAATAGTGCGTTTTTCAATTTCTTTATTAATCAGTCCCGTACCAATAAATATCGTCACAATTAACCCGATGGCATTCATTGCCGCCATCCCAAAGTCTAAAAAGATTTTGTCTTCAGTCGTTGCTGCAAATTCAGGAAGGACACGGAAAGCAATGGCGATTATCAGCGCATAAAAACCAATAATAAATAGGATGCGATCGCGTACCACTTCCTGAAACACATTCTTTGCCAATACAAAAATTCTGTTAATACTCATTTGTTATTAGTCATTAGTCATTGATTCTTGTTCCCCTACTCCTCCCCAGCTTGCGGAGGTGGTGATCCAGCAAAAAGTTTACTGCCGCGATCGCATTCAATTTCTGCAACTGTAATCTTATTGTCTGAATTGTTAGTTGCTGCAACTGGTTCAATGCGACAAGATTTTTTCAAGTAATAACCCCGTGGGTTAGAACTCGGGCCCATCCAAATACTTAATAAATCTAATATATATCCAGATTTAGTATTAGCTACGCGCGGTTCAACACGCCATAGTTCCTTCTCTTCATATTTACCCAAGTTCTTTTGAATTACTCCCCTACCTAAAGTTACTACCCGAGGTTCGACATCTTTTTTCGGTATCAGCCATTTCTCTACTTCTGACCAAGGTCTTTTAGCTATTTCTTCTATTACTAGTGGTTGAAGTTTTTCTAAAATTATAGCGCCGTTTCGTGGAATTTTTAGGCGTCTTTCCGTACTGACAAGAACGGTACTACCTTTAAAAGTATCTGCCTGCAAACTAGGATATTGTTGAAACCAATTATTCATCACAAAGTGAAACTGAATCCAGCAACTTAGCAGCATACTACTAGCAACTAAAATTATGATTCTTTGGCGATCTTGTGGTTTAGGAATTCTAGCTTTGGCATCGGTATCATTTCCTTCAATAAATTCTGGGATAGCTGTAATTAGTGCTGAGATTGTCGGCCAAAAAACGATTGTTCTTGGTGTAATGACATCCCGTTGATCTCCAAATGCAAAAACACTCACCAAAAATCCTGTTATCACTGCTCCGACTGGCATAAAAGTACCAGGAACCCTCAAAGGATCTTCAGTTGTATACCAAGCTGTGCCAGCAATTAAAAATAACCAACCGAAAAAGGCAATTATATCTTTTATATAACCTATAGCAAAATATGAAACTATCCAAGAAAAAATACTCAAATAAATAAATGTTTGCCAAGAATAAGCTTTCGGTGGAACTAATACCTTTCTAATTCCTGCATAAAGCCCTTCAGCAAATTTAAAAACCCCAAATACATCTTTAAGTAACGTATTCATATTCTTCCTTCCACTTGATTAATCATTAATCTCACTTTGAATAAAGTAAATTTTTGCTACTTTGAGCGAAAAAATAAAATAATTGTTATAACACTATAACTTAGAGAATTCGCAATTAATGTAGTAATCACTAAATTAGTATTTTGTAATTTAGCAGTGCTAAAAGTACGCCATCGTCGCCGTTGGTATGTTTGAGGTTCCTCTTCTTTCTTAGCAACTGGTTCACTCAATGATAGTAGTAATACCCTTAAAATGAAAAACTTCATTATAAAAGTAGCAAAGAAAATTATACAAGCAGTTAAAATTATTAAGCTTTGTGTATTTGCTGATTTAAAATTATTAAAAAACATATAGCTAATTAATTCTGATTTTAGATGTATTGGCAACATTGGTTCAGCTACAAAAAATATGACCCAACCAATTACACTAGAAAACAAATTCATAGAAATAGCATAAAAAGTGCTAGTTTTTTTGTCAAATTTTAGTCGATTATGCAAAACATAGGCTTCGATGGGGATGGCAATCAGTACAAATAAAAAGTCAAACAGAATTCCACCAATAGGAAAAATGCTGGGAAGCATCCAATTTTCAGGCATAAATGGTCAAGGGTAAGAGTTAACTGTAGAGAGTATAACTGGGATAGTGAGGGTGATGGTGGAAATTATCTGATTGTTTTTGTTTGGTGTGCCAATATGATATTGCCGATATTATTTATACATTATACGGATGCATGAGAGGAGCAGTTTCTCTACCTAAGATTACAAGACGTTAGGTAAGATTAAAGACTGCCACTTATAGCTTTTCGAGAAATGACAAGGAACGGTATTGGTATTCGCACGGCGCAAGTGCGTCAAGAACGGCTCGTCGGTCAAATTCACGTCTACGATGGCTTGGGTAAAGGTAAGTCCCAAGCAGCTTTGGGGGTAGTTTTGCGCTCTATTGGCTTGGGGATCAATACGCCTAGCAATTCTAACCGCGTTTTATTGCTGCGGTTTTTGAAAGGGCCTGAACGTGATTATGATGAAGATGGGGCGATCGCAGCTTTGCAACGTGGGTTTCCTCATTTAATTGACCAGGTTCGCACTGGGAGAGCCGAATTTTTTGGTCATGAAGAAATTACCAGTTTTGACCGAGATGAAGCGATGCGGGGTTGGGATGTAGCTAAAGGCGCGATCGCTAGTGGTTTATATTCAGTTGTTGTCTTGGATGAGATTAACCCGGTTCTGGATTTGGGTTTGCTACCAGTAGATGAAGTGGTACGGACATTAAAATCTAAACCCCAAGAGTTGGAAATCATCGCCACTGGACGCGCTGCACCACAAAAGTTGCTTGATATTGCAGATTTGCACTCAGAAATGAAACCTCACCACCACCCAACAGCTAAAGCCCTCTTTCTTGAAGGGATTGAAATTTATACTGGTGCTGGTAAAGGCAAGTCTACTAGTGCTTTGGGCAAAGCCTTACAGGCTATTGGTAGGGGAATCAATCATCCAGGGTCTACTCGTGTGCTGATTATGCAGTGGCTTAAAGGTGGTAGTGGCTACACAGAAGACGCTGCGATCGCTGCCTTACAGCAGTCATATCCAGAAGTGGTGGATCATCAGCGCTGCGGTGGAGATGCGATCGTCTGGCGAAATTCCCGGCAAGAATTAGATTATGTAGAAGCCGAAAGAGGTTGGGAAATCGCTAAAGTTGCGATCGCCTCTGGATTGTATAAAACTATTATTCTTGATGAACTCAATCCCACTGTTGATTTAGAATTACTCCCCGTTGAACCGATTGTGCAAGCTTTACTCCGCAAACCCCGCGATACCGAAATTATAATCACTGGTCGCTGCCAAAATCCACCTGCCTACTTCGACTTGGCTAGCGTCCACTCAGAGGTTTATTGCCACAAACACTATGCCAATCAAGGTGTAGAGCTTAAACGAGGGGTAGATTTTTAAATTGGGCATTGGGCATTGGGCTAATAGCTGAGTTTTGGGGCGCACTAGCAGGAATTTTTACTTTTGGGTAGTTGAATATTTTGCACAAAGCGATCGCGTCCTGCTGCCTTTGCTTGATACAATGCCCAATCTGCGGCGGAAATCATTTCTTCTATATCAGAATCTGGCTGAGGAATTTCTGTCGTAAACCCAGCACTTAGGGTAACATAAGGACTAACTTGGGAATTTTTATGAGGAATTGCTAGTGTTCGGACAGCATCACAAATGTTTTCGGCAACACGAGTTGCCCCCTCAGCGTCTGTGTTAGGTAAAATCACAGCAAATTCTTCCCCGCCATAACGGGCAACTAAATCTCCGGGACGTTTAATAATATCTTTGAGCGCTTTAGCAATTTCTTGAAGACAGTGATCGCCTACCCGATGACCATAAGTATCGTTATATAATTTGAAGAAATCAACATCGCAAAGAATCAGCGAAAGGGGGCATTTATCCCGTTTCATGCGCTGCCACTCTTGGTTAAAATACTCTTCAAACCGTCGGCGGTTAGCGACTTGAGTTAATCCATCGATAGCAGCTAATCGTTGCAATTCCATATTAACAGCTTCTAGTTTTTGCTGTAACTGAGATTGCTCAATTAAGCGTTTTACTCGTTGTCGCAAAACTGCCCAGTGGATCGGTTTAGTAACATAATCCATTGCCCCCACAGCAAATGCCCGGTCAACTGAGACTTGATCTTCAAGCCCTGTAACCATTAAAACTGGAGTGTACTTGCTATAACCAAAATTTTGTAACTGAGTGCAACACTCGAAACCATCCATATCTGGCATCATGGCATCAAGAAGTACTATATCAGGATGCAATTGCTTAAAAACTTTTATTGCCTCTATGCCATTTTGAGCTTCCGCGATTTGATAGCCTTCCCGCTCTAAGAAATGCCGCAGTATCAGGCGGATAAAAGGTTCATCATCAACAATTAGAACTAAAGATTGGCTTTCTTGAGCATCAGCTTTCATGGTACATCCTTTGCAAGTTCTTGTTCTAAGGCAGCTTTAACTTGTTCATATTCTTGATATAGTTGTGAGATTAATTCTAGGCTGTTTTCTAATTTACTGCTGTATCCCTGTGCTTCTAACACCTTGCAAAGCTGTGACAGAGCGATCGCTCCAATAGAAGCACTGCTAGATTTAAGTTGGTGGGCTGTGTTGAATAGAGTCTGGGCATCCTGAGTTGTGATAGATGTGCTGATATCTCGGACCAATCTCGGTGTCTCTGTAAGATAACACTCAATCAGTTCAACAAATGCCACACGATCTCCTCGGAGCATATTCTGCAAAGATTGGAGAATTTTGGCATCAAGTTTGGCAATTTTTGATGTTTGGTTTTGCTCTAATTGTAGGATATTTTGCGAAGGTTGTAATTCTAAGCACATCACCTTACCTTGTTTTCCTCTGGAAGTGAATTCAGACCTTCTTTGGGGTGGGCATTTGCTAAGTGCCTCAGCTAACTCTTGAAGCTGAATGGGTTTGCTAATGTAGTCATCCATACCAGCAGCAAGACAGACTTCGCGATCGCCCCGCATTGCATTGGCAGTTATCGCAATGATATGGGGACGAAAACCTACTCCCCATTCTTGACAGATTCTTCGAGTTGCTTCTAAGCCATCCATTTTGGGCATGTGGACATCCATCAACACTAGGTCATAGGGCTGTTTTTGCAAAGCCTTTAGCACTTCTAACCCATTAGTTACGACATCCGCCACATAACCAATTTTCTGGAGCATCAGTAAAGCAACTTTCTGATTGACAATCGTATCTTCTGCCAGAAGAATTCGCAATGGCAGTCGATGGGCATTTAGCCGATCAACTAAGGGAAAGTGAGAAATACTGGCTAGCTGCACTGGCGAACTGCTTAATTTAGCTTGTTCTAACACAGGAGCCACTTTCGTACTAATAGTGAAGTAGAATGTTGAACCTTGGGAAATTCCACCTTTCCATAGAGGTTTAGGATTGCCACCGACAAACCCTTGACTTTCCACCCAAAGAGTGCCGCCCATCATCTGACTGAGCCGCTTACTTATGGCCAGTCCCAATCCTGTGCCGCCATAGCGTCGAGTCATGGAGACATCAGCCTGAGTGAAGGGTTGAAATAACCGCCCTATCTTTTCTGGTGCAATACCAATACCTGTATCTTTGATAGCAAATTGAATTTCGTATAGAAGTTGCGGCTCTCCAGCAGGTATAGGGGACTGGGAAAAAGCTTCTTGATTCAAATCCCCATTACTCCTTATCCTCAATCCCCCATCCCCAGTCCCCAGATCAACAGAGAGTAGCACTTCTCCATTTTCAGTAAATTTAATGGCATTGTTAAGAAGATTCATCAAGACTTGGCGCAGACGTGTCATATCGCCAATGATCTGAGTAGGAACTTGCGGCTCGATTAGGTAAGCTAGTTCGATATCCTTTTGGGCAGCTTTATGAGCTAATAGGGAAATAGCCTGCTCTACACAAGCTCTCAAATCAAAAGGCTGTTCTTCTAATTCCAGTTTGCCCGACTCAATTTTGGAGAAATCTAGAATGTCGTTGATAATGGTGAGTAAAGCATCTCCGCTACTGTGAACTGTTTCCACCAAGTCTTGTTGTTCAGGTGTGAGATCAGTATCTAGCAATAGATCAGTCATGCCAATAACAGCATTCATTGGAGTCCGAATTTCGTGACTCATCATCGCCAAAAACTCACTTTTTGCCCGATTTGCGGCTTCTGCTTGACATTTTGCCTGCTCTAAGGCAAAGTTTTTCAAGCTAAGTTCTTCACGTTGGCGGGTTTCTTGTTCCAGTAAGTGAGCCTGTGCTAAAGCAATACCTAGTTGAGCCGCCACTGCTTCTAGTAATTCGATTTCGTCTTGTGTCCACTGGCGAAAATAGCTGTACTGATGTAAGCCGATCGCACCATTAGCTTCTCCTTGATAGGAGGTGCGAATTGACAGCATAGACTTCAGCCCAATTTGTCGGCAGATAGGTTCAATTGTCTGGAGTAAAGGATCAAGGTACACATTGGGAGAAGCGATCGCTATTTCTTGTGCCATCATCAGCTCGGCATGAGGATTATTGGTCATGGGAATTTCCAATTTCAACATGGAGCAATGGCCAGGGAGTGTACTATACTCTGCTACTAGGGGAATTTGGGGTGTGGAGTCGCTAATGAAAGAATGGATCAGACAGCGTTCAACTCCAAATGCTTTGCCAATTTGGGTAGCAGCCGTCTCGAATATTTTTCTGCTATCAAGACTTTGACGAATTTCTTGAGTAATTTGTTCAAGTAGTAAAGTTCGATGCAATTGCCGTTCCAGATTGGCTTCGGCAAGCTTGCGTAAACTAATATCTGTCTGAATTCCAATAAAGTGGCTTAACTTACCATTTTCGTCATGAATGGGAGAAATACTCAATTCATTCCAGAATAAAGTGCCATCTTTGCGATAGTTGCGGAGAACAACTTTGCAACTTGTTCCAAATTGAATAGATAAGCGCAGTTCATTGAGTGCTGGTTGCTGGTTATCTATGCGTTGCAAAAATCGGCAGTTTTGCCCAATCACATCATTAGTACTGTAGCCTGTTATTTGCTCAAAAGCTGGGTTGACGTAAATAACTGGATGATGGGCGAGTCTAGCATCGGCAATGATAATTCCATTACTGGTAGCAGCAAGTGCCCTCTCCCTTAGCCTCAAGGTTTCTTCAACCAGTTTTAAATCAGTAATGTCAAACATAAACCCCCTTAGCATAGTAGGACTTCCTGCTTCCTCAACTACGCTAACAACATCTCGCAGCCAAACAACTCGCCCATCGGCTGCTAACATCCGGTATTCCAATTCGTGATTTTTGCACCTAGCAGTTGCTTCTTGGCAAAAACGAACAGACTTTTCTAAGTCATCTGGATGTAAATGATTGAGCCAAAAATTTTCTTCGTACCACTCTGCGATCGGATAATTTAGCAAGTCTACCGCTTGCGGCCCAACGTAAATAAATCGCCAAGTTTTCAAGTCTAATTCCCAAGGGATGACTTTGACAGTTTCCAGCAACTGCCGCAAACGATTTTCGCTGGTGCGGAGGGAAATTTCTATCTGTTTATGTTCTAAAATTTTGTAAGTTAAATCCTGATTTTCTGCTTTTATCTGCTGGTTATTTGCTTGTAAAGTCAAAGCAAAATAGATTGATAATGTCAGCGCAACAATAACTAATAACCATACAATCAATAGAAAAAGCCTCTGCCAGAGTAGGACTATATAAATTGAAAATAATATTCCTAGCAACAACGCTAAAAATTTTCGTTTGCGGAAAAAGTTCACAGCTTTTAACCAGTTATATCGGTGCTGTTTGACCATTTATTAACCCTCCAGCACTTTCAGGGTTTATTGCACTAGCTTTCACTTTTAATTAATTTTAAATATCAATAGCAATGGGGCAATTACGGAACTTATTTCTAAGTTAAATGTTTATATAATATTGTCAAAAACTTTAATAATTTATGGCTATAATTATCGTTTTTTTAATAGCATCAAATTTTCTATACTAGTACAGTTCGGCAGAAATAAATCTACCCTTCAGGTGACGCTTACAGGCTCGCTCTAAGCGAAGCCATGCCGAAGGCTTTACGCTGCGCTAACGGCAGTTCTATTACAACCAGAAAGTCCAAAATTAAAGCCTTTTAAATTTTAAGAGCTAATTGCTTCTCCCACAGGGAGACGCTGTGCATAGCTTGCTTCCCCGGAGGGTTAGAAGGCTTTTAATTAGCGCAACGCACTGGCTCCTTTTCGCTTCTAGCTTGCGGTACTAGGCTTTTGTCTGAGACGCGATGGCGTACCCGCCCTTTGTGGTGGCGATCGCTAATGTGCCACTGATGCGAACAAACTTAAAATTATACCAATTCAATTAATGATTGCAACACATCCTTGGGTAAAGACGCGATTCATCGCGTCTCTACAAATGGTCTATTTGTCCCATTCTTTTTTCAAATTGGTATTACTTGCTTACTAACATTCTACGCATAAAGGCTTACTCGCTCGGAAACTTGGGTTTGAAAACGTAAAATACAAAGATTGATATGCTTGTTGACAACATCCAGAATTTTTAAGTGAAGCGTGAATTTGAATCTGGAGTTGTAAGCGATGTCTTTGATGGACTACGCCTAGACATTTTTAAGTTTTATCGAGGAAGGCAGAGGGCAGTTCTAGCTTACAGAAAACTGCCCTCTTTCAAGATAGGTTTATTGCCTATACTTAATACCTTAAATCACAGCTTCTTGGCGTTGACAATCAAAAACAACCATGTAAGAAGCATTTGATTTTTCCTGGGGGAGATGCCGCATATAGCCTTCGGCATCAGAACGGCTGCGGAAGCGAGCAACAATCTCCCGTTGCGTATTAGGAAGTAGACGAGCGATCGCCCAAGAATTGAGGCGTTCTTTATAGGCAATAGCTTGATTGTCTGATTTAGAAGCTTGGTAATCCGTATTTTCTGGCATAATTATGTTAACCGTATGAAGTTTAATGAAGGGCGTTAATTAGTTTCTAGGTAGGAATGCACTAACGCTTTTTTTTAATGCTGCTGCCACCTTGTTATTCGATTATTAAAAAATTGTCAACACTGAGCGCTATATTTTAGACTACTGAAGTTGAAATTTTCAAATAGCAATGAATCACAAAACCTTAATTTGCAATTGTTTCCAGGGTACAACAATGCTCAAGCAGAAAGTTGGATAAATATTGGATTTGTATGATTTGTATGCATACACGTAAGTAATATCTGTATCAGTGTTAAAATTAACGCAAATGTCTTAAAAAATACTATTAAAAAGTTTATATCTCAAAGTTCTCAAAGCACTTGAAAACGAAAACAACAGGAAAAAGCGTGCATTCTGATTAAAGGCGAAGCAAGAGTTACTCCACCTCTGAATTCTTTTGCAATTTTACCTATTTCTTCCTTCACCACTCCTTATCTAGTAGGGATTCAAATTCAGCTTGTAAGGCGCTCATATCCGCCAATCTTGCGACGAGTAAATTATCTTTACCTGCATCAGTTAAACGTACTTTCCAATAACGAATGCTGTCTGAGTTATTCAACCAAAACTGAATCACGGTATCTACCACTTGATCCAGATTCCAATCTCGCTTTGTTGGAACTGATTCCACTGATTCTAGAAACGTATCTAGTGTACAGGTACGCATTCCCAAGTATTCTACGCCTTGGCTAGGTGGTTTTTGTCCATTTTGCTGTTGCTGATTAAAAAACTGCAAAAGTGGAGATACTCCGACAATATCAAAAGTGTATTTCATGTTAGCACTCCCAATTTTAAATTACTTGCAGTAAAACTTTAGTTTTTTAACATAATGTCTAAGAAGTAACTAAAGCATCTAGAAAAAGTAGAGTTTATATCTACTATATTAGAAGCATTAAATCTTAGCCAGAAATTAGCACTTACAAGCCTTGAGTGCTAATTTGTTTTAATAGTTTGATTGAATATTAAAGAGGTGTATATAAGAATAGTAAATTATTTTTGAAAAAACTTAATTAGTTTTATAGTGGCGTGCCAAGTCTAAAATGTTGCAAAAAAATTGTAGGTTGGAGAGCCACTGCGTTGGGCAGCTCTGGCGGCTTGTTCGCCTTTAGCGTTCCGGCAGGGTAGCAAGTGACGTTTGAGGAACGTAGCAATACCCGTAGGTAGCCCAACATTTTCTTTCTCTTTGTTGGGTTTCGCGTTGCTCAACTCAATTTACATCTAATGCACTATTTTAGGCGTTGCTGAATTAAAGTATGAATGTGGATTTAGAGACGTAGCACTGCTACGTCTCTACAAGGATTTTGGTATTATGCAAAATCATTTTCATACATGGAATCAGCAACACCCTATTTTAAGCTTGACATGGTACTACGTGGACTTCAAAAACCAAATCGAAGTTTTATATATGTCGTTAGACATAGCTCGGCATTGAACCCGATGTAGATTAGCTTTTTTATAAAGTTGACGCTCCCACCCCTTAATTCTTCACAAGTTTGTTCTTTCGTGAATAATCTGTATAGCCTTGAATATTTTCTGGTTCAAATTGACCCAGTACACGCGTAGCTTCGCGTATTAAATCCTCATTTCCGGTAACTGCAATTAAGTATTTGCCTGCATTGAGACGGTTACGATAAGGTAAAGCATCGCCACTGCTAGCTGTTAACCCGACACTTCGACCGATTAAACCAGCGCCCAAAACACCGCCTATACCTCCTAAGATACCAGCAAGAAATTCATTGCCAAATCGAGCAAACTGGGGAAATATTTCAACTTCTGTGAAATGGTTGAAGGCATAACCTGCAACAAATCCAAAGGTTACAAGCCCCCCCAAGAGCCGATTTGATTGTTTACGGGCTTGCTTGTCGGGATCAATTAGTCCAAATTCATCAGCGCTTAAATAACCATCGCCCAAAATATTGACTTGTGAAGTTGGCAAGCCTGCTTTTTCCAGAGCAGAATATGCGGCTTCTGCTTGTATTCGATCTGGTAAAACTGCAACAAGATAATTCATAAGACCTCACTTAATAAAGTTTTTTTGTGCAGTAATAAAACTGCTCAATACAATCTGATATCAATTTGAAAATGATTTCGACAGATGAAGGTCTAAAAACAATTATCAGTAATATCATATCCCGCTAATTAGTTAAAGTTACCACATCTGTGCAAAAATAGGAAAACCCTTTTTTCCTCTTGCTCCTGCGGTGTTAATGATAAGTCTTTAAGCGGATATGATATAATTATTTGCGAATCTAAAATGCAAAATGGTATGAGCTATTCTGGCTTTTTGTGCCATTGTCCATCGTTACCTTTTTCGTAATCGCGTTTCACAGTGCTCCAAGCAACACGAAAGGCACTTTCTTCTTCACCATATTCTTCTTGAGCATTGTTAAATGCAGCTCGAAAAATTTCTTGGGCGTGCTTGGGTAAATGTTCTTTGACTGAATCAGGTAAGTCTGCAATATGTTGGTAAGGCATAAATTTCGTTTTCTTACTTGATGGAATAAATTCTATGAATTTACGAAAAAAGGTAGTGAAAGCTTTGATTTTCCGTAGGAGCAATTCCTAAAATTACCCTTACATTTCATACTTAATGCGTAAGTCTTAATTCAATCTCACTTTTTGACAAAAATTTTTAAGTTTTTGGCTTTGACTTGCCCAGACAAGCCAAAGTACTAATTAATTATCCGATATATCAGACATAATATACCTCTTAATTAAATAGGCGAAAGGGTGCAGAGCCAGAGGAATTTTCCCCCTGCTCTCTGCTGCCTCACTTCATGTCTGCACTTGACTCTGAGGTGGAAAACCATGTTGGATTCTGCCTTCATCAGCATCAAACTGTTTAGAAGTTTTGAAGAGTTCAAAACGCCCATCAGCAGCATATTGGACGCAACGATCGCGCAATGCTTGCATTTCTTTTGCGTGCATCGGTTGAAAACCACGCGCGATCGCTAAATTTTGTCGCAGTACTTCTACAGAATCAATACCACTGACAAGTGTAGCGATCGGTAAACTCATGGCGTAACGGATAGCTTCTTGGGGAGTGACTACACCTTTTTTTACTGCATCACCATTTCCACTGAGACTTTTCATGGCAATAGCGGCAATTCCCCGTTTGTTGAGTTCTGGTAACACCTGCCTCTCAAAACTGCGGAAGCTGGCATCAAAACAATTAAGCGGCATTTGCACTGTATCAAAAGGGTAGTTATAAGAGAGCATTTTTAGATGAATAGCGGGGTCTTTGTGACCCGTAAAGCCAACGAACCTAACTTTACCTTCTTTTTTCGCCTGAGCCAGAGCTTCAATTGCCCCGTTGGCACGAAAAATCATTTCTGGATCGTTGTAGTAAACAACTTCGTGGATTTGCCACAAGTCGAGGTGATCGGTTTTGAGACGACGCAGAGATTCTTCAAGTTGCTGCATTGCCACTTTGCGATCGCGTCCGTGGGTGCAAACCTTCGTCATCAAAAAAACCTTGTCTCGTCGCCCTTGCAACGCCTCTCCCATCCACTCTTCACTACGATGCTTGTTATACTCCCAAGCGTTATCTATGAAGGTGATACCATTGTCAATAGCTTCGTGAGCAATGCGAATCGCCTCTTCCTTACTCTTTGCTTGCCCTAAAGTTGCACCTCCCAAACCGATCGCCGACACTTTCACCCCTGTTTTTCCCAGTGGACGGAGAGGAATTTCACCAGTGTTTGTGCTATTCGTTGGAGTTGCAGATAACGCTGGAACCTCTGCCGCTTCTACTTCGGGATTGGCATTGAGAATGTGGTCAGCAAATATTGCCCCTGCACCTGCACCGATAAAGCCTATTCCTTTTAAAAAATGTCGCCGCTTTACCTCTAAAGGTAAATGCTTTTGGACGCCTTCATCATTATCTTCTCTTACCATTGGTTTATCGTAATTAAAAATACTTGTGTTAATTTCACCCATTACATATTTGTAAATAATTCGTAATTGAATTCTTAATTACGAATTACGAATTACGAATTACGAATTAGTTACAGGCGTGATGATATCAAAAAACTAATTGTTTGTGGTTTGAAACTCGAGGTACTATCCCAATAATTAACCTGGCTAATATTCACCTTAAGCAAAGCAATATCGGGTTCGTCCAGTCCTTTAGGAAACCAAGTTTGAAGTTCCGGCTTCCATAGCTCTCGCATCTTGTTGCGGTCTTTTACGAGTTCGGCTGAACCTGAGATAGAAACGTATCGCTGCTGTTCGGGTGACGAAAAACTAATATTTACCTGTTCATAGTGTTCAATCTCAGTCACCTTATGGGAACCAGCATAAGTAAAGAACCAGAGTGTGGGTTCAGAGTTAATCTCACCACTTTTTGACATAGGGTAACTATGCAAACTGCCATCATCATCGACTGTGGTAAACATACCATAATCAATATTTTTGATTAGTTCGTGCAGCTTTTGAATCTGTTGTTCGCGGTCTGTAGAAGTTGCCATTGTTTGTACTCTTTCCTCTATTTGCTTTTCCTTGACTGTAATTTTTGATTACAATCAGGTTTGATGCTGGTAAAGTTATTTTTTAGTATTAACCTTTTTTGTTTAAATTGCGTGAGCCTACAGATGGAATTATCCTAACATTGTGTTTTTTAGTTATATCTATAGAGATATTGGTTGATGGTGATTATTATGTACATGTACAGCTTTTGGACATAGAAATATGAATGGTGTGCTTATTTCTTTAGACATAAATTTTATTCCAACAAAGAAATTATCTAATTTTGTGGAGTGGATATCTTGTCCGCCTTTAGCTACGGGTGCTCGCGTCGCCCACCCAGGCTTTTTTATAAAGCAATTAGCGTTTTTGATAAAGTAATCAGGAAATATACGTGACGATTAAAAATCACGGTTGCATATAGCTTGTATCCCGTAGAGAAGGGTACATCGCTGCTAGCTGTGGTCAGGAATAGTATCTATTTTTACTTTGCAGTACTCTTTCTATTCATAGCCCGCTATGCACCTTGGCAAAATTTGTATTTACGACAATCTAGGCTGGAATTATTACTAGTTGGATTGTATAAGATCCTTGTAATAATTTAAGCATTAACCACAATTAAAGGTTGAGAATGGCAAATACCAGTCGTTCTAAGCGGCAAGTTGTCATTTTGGATAGTTGCTTTAGTGGTGCTTTTGCTGAGGGTTTATCAGCCAAGGACGACGGTACTATAAATATCCGTGAGCAATTAGGCGGTGAGGGACGGGCTGTTCTCACATCATCTAGTTCAACTCAATATTCCTTTGAGCAACAGGGGTCAGACCTCTCAATTTATACCCGTTATTTGATAGAGGGAATTACAACAGGCGCAGCAGACTTAGATGAAGATGGCGTTGCTCCATTGACGAGTTGCATGAGTATGCCAGCCGAAAAGTTAGAGAAATACAGCCGACGATAAGGCCTGAAATCTACACAAGTAGAGAAGGCTTTAAGATTCGACTTACAAAAGTTCCCCAAGGCGATCCTAAACAAAAGTATTGCAAAGAAGTGGCGCGATACAGTAAGCGTGGCGAAGTTACTTTTGTGGGTCGGAAGATTTTGGATGCGCTTAGAAGCCGCTTAGGACTATCCAAGGTGGAAGCAACAGCAATTGAAGATGAGATGTTAGCAGTTGTTCGTCAGGAATTTCGAGAAAAGTTACAGCAATATGAGCGGGATTTTAGTGAGGCACTCCAGCAGCAAGTAGCTCTCAGTGAAGATGATCTCAATATGCTACGACAGAATCTTCAGCAAATTTTGGGGCTGAGGAATGAGGGTACAATGCCAATAGAGGCACAAGTTAAGGCAAGAATTGAAGCATATAAGCAAAACCTGCAATACTATGAACAAGGATTAGCTGAGGCAATGCAACGAGAATATCCTCTTAGTCAAGCTGCTCGCGATCAGTTGCAGATTATGCAACGGGTATGGGAACTCAGTGATAAAGATATAGCTTCACTTGAAAGTCGCGTCACTGCTGAGATAGAAGCATATCAGCAAAAGTTGCAGCAGTATGAACAGGTATTTACTACAGCAACACAACAGCAGTATCCTGTTGGTAAAGCAAAGCGTTATGAACTGCTACAAGAACAGCAAAACTTAAATTTAAAAGATGAAGATATTGCTCCAATTGAAGCTAGAATTACGGCTGAGGTTGAAGCTTATCTCCAAAAATTACAGCAGTATGAACAAGCATTTATAAAAGCAACACAGCAGCAATATCCCTTGAGTGCAACCCAGCGTAATCAACTCAGGAATGAGCAGCAAATGTTAGGTCTCAAAAATGAAGAGACTGCTCCGATTGAAGCTCGAATTACTGTTGAAATTGAAGCATATCTACAAAAGTTACAACAGTATGAACAGGCATTTACTAGAGCTACACAGCAGCAGTATCCCTTGAGTGCAATGGAGCGTAATCAACTCAGGCATAAACAGCAAACGTTAGGTCTCAAAAATGAAGAGACTGCTCCGATTGAAGCTCGAATTACTGTTGAAATTGAAGCATATCTACAAAAGTTACAACAGTATGAACAAGCGCTAATTCAAACGATTCAGCATGAGTATCCGTTTAGTGAGGAGATTCGTGAGGAATTAAAGCGATATCAGCAGGTTTTGGAACTTGGGGATGAAGAAGTAGAACGAATTAAAGAAAAAGTTGTTAGACAAAGAGAGACAGATCAACTTCAAGCTAAACTTGAGTTATCCCATAAATTAAATCAGCAGCTAGTTCAAAAGTCAGATGCTCAGATGCTGGAACAGCAACAACCCATAGCAGTAACTTCTGTATCAGGAACTACCTACTTCAAAAATAAGTCCTTTATAGGTATTGCGGCAATTGTTTTATCTGGGTTAGTTGGATTTCCCACATTATATATTATAAATTATTTTCGCCAGGATCATTCGACAATAACCAAGCCCAATGCTCCTGTAGCAAAATCATCTATTCCCACACCTAATATATCCCCAAAATTAGCTACTCCCACACCTACTACATCCCCTGCGGTTAAAGATTTGGATGCACTTTTAAATACAGTTCCAGAAATTACTGACCCATCTCAGTTGCGTGCATTAAATCGCCAAGTTTTTAACCAAATTCATCCAGCTTGGACTAATCGCTCAGGATTGCAAGAAAATTTGATCTATCGTCTGGGTGTAGCTGCGGATGGAGCGATCGTTGGTTATAAAGCGGTCAATAAAGAGGCAAATATAGAAGTAGGTCAAACTCCTCTGCCTAGCGTACTTGTTTATAATGCAGCTACCCGCCCTTCCATTTCTAAAGAACCGATCGCCCAATTTCGAATAGTATTTAATACAAAAGGTTTGCTTGAAGTTAGCCCTTGGCGGGGATATGCTAGGACGCCAGAGGTAGTAGGTGCAAAAATTACTGACCCTAATATAGTCAAAGGTTTAAACCAAAAGCTTTATAACACAGTTCGCCAAAGCTGGAGTGGCACTCCTACCTTTACACGAGATTTGAAATATCGGGTAGCAGTCAACAAAGATGGTGTAATTGCTGACTATGAACCACTTAATCAAGTCGCCTTTGACTATTTCCGCGAAACACCTCTTCCTAAAATGTTCAACGCTGTCTACGGTTCCAATGTAGCAGCTCCCAACGATAAAAAACCTCTCGCCCACTTCCAAGTGATATTTAAGCCTAGCAGCACGCTGGAAGTTACGCCTTGGCAGGGATATCAATAAGAAGATACTTTACTCTATAATTTAATTTATTAAGCGATCGCCACTCGATTTTTCTCAGCGTGGTATCTATCAAGTCCTGCTCAATAGAGTATTCTCACTCAAAAATTCTGTTAAATTTGTACCCTCTGAATGAGTCTCTTCAACCTATAGCAGGAGTATCATGTTCGATTAAGCGCCTACTATGAACAACAAGGTAATCAAATCGCAGTATATCTGCTTTTCAAATTATGGACTTGAAGTACAAGTGGAAAAATGGCTATAAACCAAGCCGAGATGAAGCGGCAAAAGATCCTCATTTGTTAGATGAGAGTCAGTTCGAGAACGAACAAGACCGAAAGCTAGCTGAAGAATCTGCAAGGAAGCATTTAGGTATACCTGCACCAACCTTAGACGAAGATAAGTCAATACTACCTCATTAGCTTCGCTTAAGGAAAAGGCTTAATAACACCATTTCCAAAAATCTTTCCAACGAAGAAATTGCCTGTAGGGACGTATAACTGTACGTCCCTAACATCTATCTGTAGCAGGAATTTCGTGAAATAATATAACGCTTAGGCATTTTATGCCTATGTACACTTCCCACCATTATCAAGTTAGACAAAATGCAGATTTATCAACTTTTAAACCGATTAAACAGTAAAAAATTCACTAAGTTACTTACTCAAACAGTAGCTTTAGGATTAGGTGCTATTGTTCTCCTCTCAAGTGCTAATGCTAATGCTGCCGAGCAAGTTGTTTTGAAGTATGGTACTTTTCAGGGGCAAATATCTGTTCAAGAATTAACTCAGTTTACAGAAACTGGCAAGACTACCCCGACGTTAAGGGCTTATTTACAGGCGGCGCAGCAAGATCCCACAGTAGCTCGTAAAGCACTTAAAACCCCAATAAAAGCCGATACTACGTTTTTAAATAACTTACTCTCTAGCTGGGCAGGGCCAGTTTTAGTTAGCCAAATTGGTGAAGTAGTTCACCCTCCCGCAGGACAACTAAACCAGGAGGCACTGCGAAGTGCTTTAAGTACATCTATTCAACAAAATGGAGAAGTTACACTACTTGGAGCCATTCAAAATTATCCAGATACTTCTGTTGAACTTGAAGGAGATCGTCTCATCGCTGTTTATGAACGCCTAAGCAATCTTGCAGAACTTTTATGAGGGTTACATCATCAAATGATTGGCTTAGTGTCTCAATAGTCGTGAATTTTAGTAGCGATCGCAATGAAGTTAATACTGATGAGTCTATCTTAGGGTTCATACCTTGTTACCTAGAAATTCCCTAACCTAAATGTAGAGTTTAGTCTAAGAATAGGAAACAGATTTGTATGACAGCCGATGTTTCTAGAGATATTAAGAAGAATGTTAATGGGTCACTTATAAGTGGTGTTATTCTGAGTATTTTAGGGGTTATTGCGATCGCGGCGCCTAGTCTATCGACCTTATTTGCTGAGACTTGGATTGCGGTAATTTTGATTTTCGCCGGATTTACAAAATTAGTTTATGCCACTCAAACCCGCCATCAAGGAGGTTTTATTTGGAAACTTTTATTGAGCGGACTCTATATTGCAACCGGCATAATGCTGTTTGTTTATCCTTCTACAGGTATTCTCACACTAACTCTATTGCTTGGCAGCTTTTTATTGGCTGAAGGTACATTCGAGTTAATTCTGGCATTTAAGTTACGTCCCCAAGAGAACTGGACGTGGATACTAGGTGATGGGATTATTACGCTGGTCTTAGGCGCAATGATTTGGTTCCAGTGGCCATTTAATGCGCCCTGGCTTCTTGGCACATTAGTTGGTGTTAGCATTATTTTCACTGGCGTTTCTCGCGTAATGCTGTCATTGAATGCGCGTTCTACCTTGAATTCTACTAATGAAGCTGCAAATCCTACTTAGTAGATGAGGAATGGGGAATGAGGGAGCAGGAGAGCTAGCGGAGCAGAGGGGATAAGGGGACAAGGTGACAAAAGTTTAGAGCTTCCAACAAGTCTTTCCCCTTGTCCCCAATTCTCAAGAGTCCCCAAGTCCTCTTTCCCATGCCCCATGCCCAAGTTTATAAGACATTGCAGCAGCGATCGCTCTGATATTGCTAAATTAGCTAAGGAAATCAAAATCCAGGCCAGCTAGCTGCTTTTCAACAATGGTATCTATTGCTACTCCCTTCTCGGATATTCAAAACCATTGGGCACGTTTATTTATTACAGCCTTAGCCCAACGTGGTATTGTCAATGGGTTGCCTAACGGCACTTATCGCCCCGATAACTCTGTTACCCGCGCTGAATTTGCCGCTATTATCGCCAAGGCATTTGGGACAGTTTCAAAGAAACGCCAGTATGTCCCCTTTGTTGATGTACCCAGTAATTATTGGGCCACCGCCGCCATTCAAGCAGCTTACGAAAAAGCATTTCTTAGCGGGTTTCCTGATAAAACTTTCCGTTCAGCTAACCGAATTACTAGGGTAGAAGTTTTAGTTTCTTTGGTAGGAGGCTTAGAAATTGCCACCAAAGTAAAACCTGACCTCCTCTCACAACTCCCACAAATTTATCAAGATTCTGTTCAGATTCCTGAGTATGGTAGAAATCAGGTAGCTATTGCCACCAGCGCAGGATTGGTTGTTAGTTTCCCAAATATCAAATTACTCAATCCTAATCTTGCAGCCACCCGTGCAGATGTGGCAGTGATTATTTATCAAGCTTTAGTGTATTTAGGTCAGGCAGAAAAAATTGCCTCTAGTTACCTAGTGCAGCCGCCAGCGCCAACACCAATACCCACACCAATACCTACACCTACACCTATCGGTAGCGTTAGGGTAAGTCATAGCCGGGAATTTCGGGGAGCGTGGGTAGCATGTGTGTGGAATAGTAATTGGCCTTCCAAGGCAGGACTTTCTGTTGCCCAACAAAAAGCTGAACTTAGCGAGATTATTAGTAAATTACAAGCCCTAAACTTCAATGCCCTCATCTTTCAGGTGCGACCGGAGGGAGACGCTTTATATGAATCTAAATTAGAGCCTTGGAGTGCTTGGATTACAGGAACTCAGGGGAAAGCACCAGAACCATTTTATGATCCTTTAGCGTTTGCGATCGCAGAATGTCATAAGCGCAATATTGAACTCCATGCTTGGTTCAACCCCTACCGTGCCAGTACTTCCACCGACCCAGCTAAAACAGTCCGTCCCCACATAGCTGCTACCAATCCAGAAAGCGTTTATTTGTGGAAAACTCAACGTTGGATGGACCCAGGACTGAAAATAGTTCAGGATAGAGCTTATAACGTAATTCTCGATGTAGTGAAGCGCTACGATGTTGATGGCATTCACTTAGATGATTATTTTTATCCATATCCCATCGAGGGGCAACCTTTCCCCGATAATAAAACCTACGCTGCATATAAGGCAGCTGGTGGGACACTCAGCCTTGGCGACTGGCGACGAGACAATGTTAACAGAATGGTACAACGTCTCTACCAGGGAATTAAAGCAACTAAATCCGACGTTAAATTTGGTATTAGTCCTTTTGGCATTTATCGCCCCGGACAACCCACTGGTATCACTGGGTTGGATGCTTACAACGTGCTGTATGCTGACTCGAAGAAATGGTTAGCAGAAGGTTGGATTGATTATATCGCGCCTCAACTTTACTGGCGCACAGACCAACCACAACAAAGTTATTCGGCGTTGCTAAAGTGGTGGACAGAGGTAAACACAAAACAAAGACACGTTTATGCTGGTAACAATTTGACGGAACCAAGCAACAAGAGTCGGGAGAGTGATGAAATTGAAAAGCAGGTGAAAATTAGTCGTAGCCAAGCTGGAAACTTATCACTGGGGAATATCTTCTTTAATGTCGGTGTTTTGACAGAAAATAGTCAGGGCATTGCTGATAAATTCCAAAGTCTGCTTTATAACAAACCTGCGTTACCGCCTACTTTGTCTTGGCAGGATACAACACCGCCGCCTCCGCCTATTCAACTACAAGTCAATAACCGCAAACTGAGTTGGGAACCTGGAGACAATCAGCCCGTTCGTTCTTGGACACTTTATCGACAAACTGGCGATACTTGGGCAATTCAACGAATTTTGTCTGCTGGCACAACCTTCGCTACCGTCCAACTAGCGGGAACCTATGCCGTATGTGCAGTGGATAGATTGGCAAATGAGAGTGCGGGAACAGTTATTACAGTGAGTTGAACCAAACCCGGATTTCGTTGAATCTGCAATTGAAAGTGCTTCTACCTCAGCTTAGTCTTTATTGCAGAGGTAGAAATTTGCTCATGGGCGCTTTTTATACTATTGGTTAGTCCATATATTGCCGCGACTAGAACAGCCATCAATTCCTCTCGATAGGTTATCTAACATCAAGTTAATGGGAATACTAATGTCAGCAAGGAAAACCGAATTCTGTTATAAGGTGTGTATAGATGGTGACTATAAATTCTATCCCCATCATTCCGGGATATCAAATTAACTCTCAACTGTACGCTGGCTCCAGAACCAACGTATATCGAGCTATCCGTCTATCAGACCAACTTCCAGTTGTTATTAAACTTCTGACCTTAGAGTATCCCAGTTTTAACGAATTACTACAATTTCGCCATCAGTATACAATCAGTAAAAATCTCAATATTGCTGGAATTATTCATCCCTTATCGCTAGAAACCTATGGCAATGGCTATATTTTGGTAATGGCAGATACCGGAGAAATTTCTTTAAAAGAATACATTAAAAACTCGAATATATCCTTAGTAGAAGTTTTAAATATTGCTATTCACCTAGTCCACATTATCTACGATTTACACGAAAGTTGCATTATTCATAAAGATATTAAACCAGCAAATATTCTGATTAATCCTCAAACAAAAAAAATTAAAATCATTGACTTTAGTATTGCTTCATTACTACCTAAAGAAACCCAAGAAATTAAAAGTCCAAATGTTTTAGAAGGAACTCTCGCCTATATTTCCCCAGAACAAACAGGCAGAATGAACCGTGGTATCGACTACCGCAGCGATTATTATTCTCTGGGTGTAACATTCTATGAAATATTAACTGGAAAGTTACCATTTAATTGTGATGACCCGATGGAATTGGTGCATTGTCATCTGGCGAGAATGCCATCGCAGCTAGAAGTCAGAAGCAAAGAAATACCAAAAGTCTTATGGGATATTGTCATGAAGTTAATGGCGAAAAACGCCGAAGATAGATATCAAAGTGCCTTGGGATTAAAGCATGATTTAGAACTTTGTTTAGCCCAACTCCAAGATACAGGAAAAATTAGAGATTTTGAAATCGGTCAGTGGGATGTCTGCGATCGCTTCCTGATCCCGGAAAAATTATATGGCAGAGAAACAGAAGTAGCTAGCTTATTACAAGCATTTGAGCGTGTGACTCACGGCACATCAGAAATCATGCTAGTAGCCGGATTTTCCGGGATTGGGAAAACTGCTGTAGTGAATGAAGTCCATAAACCAATTACCCGTCAGCAGGGTTATTTTATCAAAGGTAAGTTTGACCAATTCAATCGTAATGTTCCCTTATCCGCCTTTGTGCAAGCTTTCCGTGACTTAATAGCGCAATTGTTGTCAGAATCAGACGCACAATTGATACAGTGGCGCAATCAAATTCTTCAAGTTGTTGGAGACAATGGGCAAGTTTTGATTGAATTAATTCCAGAATTAGAACAGGTAATTGGTAAACAACCGCCTGCACCAGAACTAGCGGGAACAGCGGTACAAAATCGGTTTAATTTACTCTTTCAAAAGTTTATTGCTATCTTCACAACAAGGGAACATCCACTGGTAATGTTTCTAGACGATTTACAGTGGGCAGATTTGGCTTCGCTACAGTTAATTAAACTGCTGACGGAAAATCAAAAACATCTGCTTTTGTTAGGTGCTTATCGAGATAATGAGGTGTCAGCTACACATCCATTTATGTTGAAGGTGAAGGAACTCAAGAAAGCTGGTAAGATTGTTAATACTATTACTCTTGCCCCCCTTGACTTGAGTGATACCAATCAGTTAGTGGCTAATACTTTACATTGTACGACACAGATATCGCTGCCTCTAACAGAATTAATCAATCGCAAAACTAAAGGCAATCCCTTTTTTATCACGCAGTTTCTCAAGGCTTTATACGAAGATAAACAAATTAAATTTAATCACCAACAAGGTTATTGGGAATGCGATTTTGCTCAGGTCAATGCGCTATCTGTGACTGATGATGTGGTAGAATTTATGGCTACTCAGTTACAAAAATTACCCCAGCAAACGCAAAATGTCCTGAAGTTAGCTGCTTGTATTGGTAACTCTTTTGATTTAACGACTTTGGGAATTGTTTCACAACAGTCGCTACAGCAGGTGGCAGATACTTTGTGGAAGGCTTTACAGGAAGGATTGATTTTACCGCAAAGTCAAGTTTATAAGTTTTATCTCAGCCATGAGCAAGAAGTTAATACTAACAATATCAAAAATGTTGCTTATCGCTTTCTGCACGATCGCGTCCAACAAGCTGCTTATTGTTTAATTCCCGAAGACCAAAAACAAGCTACTCATTTGGCGATCGGTCAATTATTGCACGCTAACACGCCTGCAACTCAACTAGATACATATATCTTTGAAATTGTCAATCACTTCAATATAGGCATTGATTTGATAACTGAGCCTGATAAAAAATTGGAGTTAGCACAACTGAATTTGCTGGCGGGGCGCAAAGCCAAAGCAGCGATCGCCTATAATCTTGCTGTCAAATATTGCACCCAAGGTATTGACTTACTGCCCTTCGATGCCTGGATGGAACATTACAAATTAACCCTGAATCTGCATAATGAACGTTTAGAAGCTGCCTGCCTAAATACAGACTTTGACAAGCTGGCAGGATGGGGTAACGTTGTGTTACAATCTGCCACTTCTTTGCTTGATACTATCAAAGTCTATGAAACCCGAATGACGGCATTCCGGTCTCAAGGTCAATTTGCTAAAGTAGTTGAGACTGGGTTGCAAGTGTTGAAGTTACTCGATGTAGAATTTCCCGAACAGCCAACTATGGCTGATATTAGCGCAGCAACTCAACAGACAAGGCAACTATGGATGGGGCGCGCACCCCTAAGTTTGTTGGATTTGCCTGCAATGAGCGATCCGCATCAACTGGCAGCCATGCAAATAATGACTACACTAGTGTCCTCTGCGTACATCGGTAAACCCACACTGTTACCATTACTCACATCTAAGCAAGTGGAGATGGCTATCCAGTTTGGCAATTCATCTATTGCTATTTTTTCTTATGCAGACTACGGAGTGACTCTTTGTGGTTTGATTGGAGATATTGATGCTGGGTATGAGTTTGGACAGCTTTCATTAAAGTTACTAGAACAACACCAGATTAACGCTTTTAAAAGTAGAGCTTACTTTATTGTCAACAGCTTTATTCGACATTGGAAAGAACCATTAAATCACAGTATCCCATCTTTGTTAGACGCTTATCAGAGTGGCTTAGAAACCGGAGATTCGGTATGCATGGCGTTGAACTTAGTGTCATATAGTCAGTGTAGCTATTGGAGTGGTCGAGAATTAAATGATTTGGCTGAAGAAATGGAGACTTATCGGCAAGTCATCAGCCAAGGCAAACAAGAAGCAACGTTAAAATATCAAGAGTGTTACCAGCAAGCGATTCTCAATTTATTAGGACAAGCGGAAATTCCCTATTGTTTAGAGGGCAAAGTCTTCAGTGCCGCCCAAATCTTGCCCAGCTTACAAGCTGCTAGCAATCGCACGGGGTTATTTTATCTTCATCTCAATCAAGCTGTTCTGTGTTATTTGTTCGGAGAATACCAAGCAGCCTCACAACAAGCAGCCTTAGCAGAACAGTATAGTAATGCTGTAACTGGCTACTTCGTCGTAGCTGTCAGAGTTTTTTATGATGCTTTAATTCATCTAGCACGCTACACCGATGTTAATGCCCAAGAACAATCAGCCATTTTAGAGCGAATCAATGCCCATCAAAAAAAACTACAAACTTGGGCTACTTATGCTCCATTCAATCATCAACATCGTTGGCAACTTGTAGCAGCAGAACGCTATCGAGTGCTTGATCAATTTACTGAAGCGATGGAACATTACGATTTAGCTATTGCCCAAGCCAAAACACATGGTTATCTGCAAGATGAAGCACTCAGCAATGAACTGGCCGCTAAATTTTATCTAAGTTGGGGCAAACAGAAAGTAGCGGCAGGTTATATGCAAGAGGCATACTACTGTTACGCTCGTTGGGGCGCAAAAGCCAAAACCGAGGATTTGGAAAACCGCTATCCCGATTTACTGCGCGTTATTCTCCAGCAGAGAGTACAATCACTGCATATGCTGGAAACAATATCGAGCAGCGTTAGTCGTCAGATTTCGGTTCATAATTCCACTAATTTGGGTCGTTCTTCTAGCACCGACATCAGTACTTTTGATTTTGCTGCTATCCTCAAAGCCTCCCAAGCTATTTCCGGCACGATTCAATTGGATGAACTACTGCACAAATTAACACAGATTATTCTGCAACATTCTGGGGGCGATCGCTGTGCCTTAATCCTACCTAATACTCAAGGAAAATGGTTGGTAAGAGCCATTGCTACACCCGAAACTACAGAACTTTGTGCCGAACCTTTAGAGGGCAACCCCGACTTACCAATTAAGTTGATACAGTACGTCAAAAACACCGAAGAAATTGTGGTGATTAACGAACTCAAAACTAATTTACCTGTAATTGATGAGTATTTAAGTCAACGACAACCAAAAAGTTTGTTGTGCTTGCCAATTCTTAATCAAGGACACTTAATTGGGATTTTGTATTTAAAGAATCGCTCCACTAGTAGTGTGTTTACAAGCGATCGCATCCTCATTCTCAACTTTCTTTGTACCCAAGCGGCCATTTCTCTAGAAAATGCACGTCTTTATCAATATTCACAAATTTATGCTCAACAGTTAGAACAATCTTTAGAAAAATTACGGCTTAGTGAAGCCCGCTTTCAGAAACTAGCAGATAATATTCCTGGAATGATTTATCAGATCCGAATTAAAGCCGATGGTTCAGCTTCAGTACCCTACGTCAGTTCTGGATGTCAAACTCTTTACGAAGTCCCAGCAGAAGATTTCCTGTCAGGGAAATGTAGCCTGCGTGATTTTGAACATCCCGACGATGGAGCAGAGGCCTTTCGCGCAGTTGTTGAGTCAGCACAAAATCTTACCCCATTTCAGCATGAGTGGCGCATTGTTACACCCAATGGAAATATCAAGTGGGTAAAAGCTGCTTCTCAGCCAGAACGCGGCGAGGATGGTGAAATGGTATGGGATGGAATTCTAATTGATATTAGCGAACAGCAAGCTGCACTTCGTGAACGCAAACTTGCTGAAGCTGCCATTGAGCAAAAATCTCAAGAACTAGAAAATGCTCTTCAAGAACTACAACAAGCTCAACTACAAATGATACAACAGGAAAAAATGTCTGCACTAGGTAACTTAGTTGCTGGGGTAGCTCATGAAATGAACAATCCCCTCGGCTTTATTTCGGCTAGCCTTATACAAGCTAAACCTACCTTTACTGATATCACTGAACACCTAAAACTATATCAAAAAGCTCTACCAAATCCTGAAGAAGAAATTCTCAATCATGCTGAAGAAATTGACTTAGACTATAGCTTAGAAGACCTACCAAAAATTATCGACGCAATGGTCATAGCTTCTGATCGATTAAAAAATATTAGCACCAGTTTAAGAACTTTCTCCCGTGCCGATAAAGATTATAAAGTGTCATTTAACATCAATGAAGGCATTGATAGTACAATTTTAATTCTCAAACATCGCCTTAAAGCGAGTGAGCAACGTCCAGAAATTACAGTTGTAACCGAGTATGATAATTTGCAGCCAGTTAAGTGCTTTCCTGGGCAGTTAAATCAGGTATTTATGAATATTCTAGCTAATGCAATTGATGCTTTAAATGAGTCAAGTATAGGCAGAAGTTTTGAGTATCTAAAACTAAATCCTCACAAAATTATAGTAAGAACTGTCATTGAAAATCATCATTTAAAAATATCAATTGCTGATAATGGTACAGGAATAAGTGAAGATGTCAAAGCACGCATATTTGACCATTTATTTACTACAAAAGGAGTAGGTAAAGGCACAGGATTAGGACTAGCGATCGCGCGGCAAATTGTGGAAGAAGTACATTTGGGCAAAATTGAAGTTAATTCTGTTTTAGGAGAAGGGACAGAATTTGTAATTTATATTCCCATTACTGAGTAGATATAACACAATTAACACAATTAATTAATAGGATTTTGGCAAATATCTGTGACTGTATTTTATTATTAAAGTATGTTTTAAAAGGCGAAACCAGTCAAAAATTATGCCAATCGTCTGACCATAATACGAATCATGGCGATATAGATGAATGTCTCTGAAGTTTCAGGAAGGTGGACATTTCATTTAAAACCACCTACCTCGCCACTACCCTACCACTGTTGTAGCGATCGCTGTGGGATGGGTATGCCATCATCACCAAACCCTGCTCATGATAACTGGATAGAAAATGAGGGATTCACCTTTGGGTAGATTTAGAGGGAATGATTAAAACTGTATATTTGGATGGGGTAACACATAATTTGCCACAACACCTCATGCCAAATCAGTAATTTCTATATCAACAGATGAAATATTGATTGAATTCTAGTTAAATTGTTCCTTAAGTTCCTCATAAGCCATGACATCCCCTGAGCCTCAAACTGATTTTGGAGAAAAAGCTCCACAAACCTCATTTGAGCCACCTTCTGGAAAACGGCGGTGGCTTTGGGTTTTAGCTGCATTACTATTGTTAGGGGGCGGAGCAGCTCTAGTTTGGCGTCCGCAAAATTCAGCACCTTCAACTACTAATGCTCAACCTCAAGGGGTAAGAGTCAAAATATCGACAGTACAAAGTGGCATTATTGAGGAAAGCTCAGATTTTATTGCTAGCTTAAAATCCCAGCGCTCAGTCATACTCCAGCCAAAGATTCAGGGTCAAGTTACTCAGATATTTGTCAAATCGGGAGATCCAGTCGCCCAAGGAGCGACAATTCTGCAAGTAGATTCTACATCACAAGCAGGTGTAAGTGGAAGCAATGCTGTGGCTCAAGGATTTTTAGTGCAACTGGAGAATGCCCGCGCTACACTCAAATCTCTGGAAGCACAACGACCATCCTACGTTGCAAATGTGCAATTTTACCAGCAAAATTACGAAAAGTTTGTCGCCCTAGCCCAGGAAGGAGCCGTGTCTCGACAAACTCGCAATCAGTTTGCCGATCGCCTCGCCAATGCTAAAACTAATCTTGATGCAATTGATTCTAGAATTCAAGCACAACGAGCCAACATATTACAGGCTGAAAGAACTTTGCAGCAAGCTAATGTAAATATTCCACAACAAGGGAACATCCAATCCGATAAAATTACCGCCCCCTTTAGTGGCACAGTTGGCAAAATCGCTGTGAAAGTAGGTGATTTAGTTAATACTTCTACACAATTAGTTAATATAGCGCAAAATCGACCTTTAGAAGTCAACATCTCTGTGCCATTACAGCAAGGGCCTCAATTGCGTAAGGGAATGCCAGTAGAGGTTATGAATACACAAGGTCAAAAACTTGGTAGAAGTAGGGTATTTTTCATTGCACCTACTGCTAGCAATGAAACCCAAGGAATACTGATAAAAGCCCTTTTTGATAACCCTAATGGTCAGTTACATGCAGATCAATTGGTAAGGGCTAGAGTGTTTTGGAATCAGCGCCCCGGAATTTTAATCCCCACAACAGCAATGACTCGTGTAGGTGGAGACACTTTTGTTTATGTAGTTGAAACAGAAACATCCCCCCAAGGTGTATCTCAACAAGTAGCTCGGCAAAGGCGAGTGAAGCTAGGCGAAATCAAAGATAATAATTACCAAGTTATTGAAGGTTTACAGCCAGAAGATAAAGTTATTATTTCAGGTTTGCTCAATCTCAGGGATGGTGTTGCGATCGTTCCAGAAACTTAATTAAGGGGAGTGGGGGAGAAGTCCTCAATCTTGTCTTTTACCAATCCCCACCCAAGAGCGTTAACTATAGCGATCGCTCTTACCCTGTGGGTACTCCGTTAGAGAACTTGTAGAGTAGCCCCTATAGGTCTATGAAAGTTTAAGATATAACTCGTTTTGTCAATAGTAATTACGCTGTAAATTATCCATGCTATTGAGTATTTAATTAAGCTTTATACTAAATTTTAAGGCAAGGATGAACGATGCTTTTAAATATGCGTAGGCGTAGCCAGACTTGTCTATGAGACGCTATGGAAACGGCATCACAGGCTGAAAATTTGCGTTTCTGACCTCGGAATGAATGTTAAGCACCATTACTTATTGACAAATGGTTAATTACCTTAACCTGTCAGCAATGAGTGAAAGTAAGCAATTACTTGATTGCATAACGGAGGTAAACAATTATGTTAGTGAAAATCATCCAATCTAATTGGGGTTTAGTTTTAACTTGTTTACTCGGACAAATAATGTTGTTTGCTGCGCCAGTACAAGCTGGAGTAGAGGGCAAAAGCTACGATGTGAATGTTCAGTCGAGTCTAGGAGATAATTTTACTACTTGTTTTGAATTTAACGCCAATGGTAGCAGCCTACGCTTTAGTGGACTAGATGCTACTTATAGTCGTACAAATCTAGGTCAGGATCGGAGAAATTGGCAAGCAGTCACAAATCCACCTTCAGACCAAAATATCGCACTTAACGGTGAAGTAACAGGAGATTTTGTTTCAGATCGGAGGATAAGTGGTAATGCTATCAATTCCAACGGCACTACTTTTACATTTAATGGAACACGCTTATCTGGGACAACATGTCCGCAGTTTAGTACGATTCAAGGGGAAGGTGTAGAAAATCCCTTCTTCAGATAATTTTAATCTAGGCAGATTTAATAAACCAGATGAGCTTTTGGTTAACGAAGACAAATAATTTATCAAAGATGTTTGTAGCCTATGGTCAAGACAATACCTGCGTCATTAGCACTTAAATTCTGTCAAGTTCGGTAGGGCGTAGTTTACCGCCATAAGTATCGCGTTTACATCAAAGAACACTCAGGCATTCAACAATATTCGCCAAGCCGCATCAAACCTTAATCTGCCGCCAAGAAGGGACGTATCTTTACCTCTTGTAAAGTATTTTCATTTCTCCCGCCTGACGTTTACTTGAAGTCGCTGGCGGGATTTTGCCTTGAATGAAGTTGGCATTTTACAATGCGATCGCTAAATTTAACCTTCTGCCTCCTGCCTTCGTTAATATTTCAGGGTTGCTCAATCTCAGGGATGGTGTTGCCATCGCTCCAGAATATTAAAGATGGATGCTAAATTGTAGTATGTTACTGCCAAGCATACTACCAAATACCTACCACCAATCCCCATGTTTGTTGATTTCTTTATTAAGAGACCTGTATTTGCAAGTGTTTGCTCCATTATCATTTTGTTGGTAGGAGCCATTAGTATCCCGACACTACCGACAGATCAATATCCAGAGATCAGCCCAACTCAAATTAATGTTACAGCTAACTATGTTGGTGCTAATGCTGAAATCGTAGAAAATACCGTCACGACTATCTTAGAGCGGCAAATTAATGGCGTTGAAGGCATGAAGTACATGACTTCAAACAGCAGTAATAATGGCAATAGTACGATTACAGTTACATTTGATGCATCGCGCAATAAAGATATTGCAGCAGTTGATGTGCAAAATCGGGTGTCGATCGCTCAACCGCTCTTACCAGAAGCTGTACAGCAAACTGGAGTCACTGTCACTAAGCAGTCTAACAACATTCTCTTAGCGATCGGGCTGTACTCAGATAATAAAGAATACGACAACGTTTTTTTAAGTAACTATGCCGACCTCTACATAGTAGATGCCCTCAAAAGAATCAAAGGTGTAGGTGAGGTGCAGATTTTTGGTGAACGCCGCTATGCGATGCGCTTGTGGCTCAACCCCAGTAGCCTTGCTAGTCGTAACCTCACCCCCCAAGATGTGATCGATGCACTCAATGAGCAAAATTTACAGGTGGGGGCTGGGCAAATTGGGCAGCAGCCAACATTACCAGATCAGATGTATCAAATAGATTTGCAAGCTATTGGCAGACTAAGTGGGGCAACAGAATTTGCCGACATGGTGCTCAAGACATCTGAGGATGGCACGCTGGTAAAGTTGAGAGATGTGGGTCGGGCGGAATTGGGAGCAGAAAATTACAGTACTTTTCTGCGATTTAGAGGCAACGAGGGTGTGGGACTAGGGATATTTCCCAGCCCTGGAAGTAACGCTTTAGACGTTGCTAAGGCAGTAAAAACCGAAATGCTGCGGCTAGAGCAAAGTTTTCCCCCAGGACTGAAATATCAGGTGGCGTTTGATACAACACTTTTTGTGGAAGCGTCGCTAGCAGAAGTAGTTAAGACTTTGATAGAAGCGATCGCTCTTGTAGTTTTAGTAATTTATATCTTTTTACAGGATTGGCGGACTACGCTGATTCCGGTGATTGTCATTCCCTTAACCTTGATTGGTACTTTTGCCTTTATCAAGGTTTTTGGATTTTCGATCAACACCCTGACCATGTTTGGTTTAACTTTGGCAACGGGATTGGTGGTTGATGACGCAATTATCGTCGTCGAGAATATCTCTCGGTTAATTGAGAATGAGCAGATGTCGCCCCGCCAAGCTGCCTCTGAGTCAATGCGAGAGCTGTTTGGAGCAGTGATTGCCACATCTCTAGTGTTAATGGCTGTATTTGTACCCGTGGCATTCTTCCCAGGAGCTACGGGACAGATATATAAGCAATTTGCGCTGACCATTGCTTTTTCAATGGCGATTTCTACCTTTCTGGCCATTACCTTAACTCCTTCCCTCTCAGCCTTGCTGCTGCGCCAGGGACAAAGACCAGGCGGTTGGTTAGGCTGGATTTTTGAGCGGGTTAACAGGTTTATTGATTGGACACGCAGGAAGTATGAACGCATACTCAATGGTTTGACACGGATAAAAGCGATCGTAGTGGGGATATTTATATTGTCCTTGGGGGTAACGGGCTGGCTTTACATCAACGTACCTACAGCGTTTATCCCTGATGACGACCAAGGTTATTTCATCACCATTATCCAAGGGCCAGAGGGAGTTTCACTCAACTACACTAGCGAAGTCATGGCTAAGGTAGAAAAAGAAATCCTCAAATTGCCAGAAGTCACAGGTACTTTTGCGATCGGTGGCTTTGGTTTTAGCGGTAACTCTGCCAATAGTGGTGCGATCTTTTCCACTCTCCAGCCTTGGGACAAGCGTCACGAACCGGGACAGTCAGCACAGGCAATCATTGGTAAGTTGAGTGGAGTGTTTGGGGGAATTTCTGAAGCGAGAATTTTCGCGGTGAATCCACCATCTATTCAGGGTTTAGGCAGTTTCGGCGGTTTCCAATTTGAGCTACAAGACAGAACGGGGAACAGTGGTTTAAATAACTTAGTGCAAGTTATGGGTCAGTTACTCCAACGCGGTAATCAGACGCCAGGATTGCAAGCTGTGTTTAGCACTTTTAGCGCAAATACACCGCAGATGTTAATTGAAGTAGACCGTAACAAAGCTAAATCCCTGCAAGTTGGAGTAAACGATATCTTTAATACCCTACAGTCTTACTTGGGTTCGCGGTATGTCAACGACTTTAATTTGCTGCAACGAACTTATCGGGTGTATGTTCAAGCAGACGCTCAGTTTCGCTCTAATCCTGCGGATATCGGTAAATTATACGTGCGTTCTGCTAATAATCAGATGGTTCCCCTGAGCAATCTTGTGAAAATTACTTCTGCCACTGGGGCGCAAACGATTAATCACTACAACTTGTTCCGCTCCATTGAAATTAACGGTTCCGCCGCTCCTGGTTATAGTTCTGGTGAAGCAACAGTAGCAATGGAGAAATTAGCAAAGCAGGTTTTGCCAGCAAGTATGGGCTATGAATGGTCAGGGATAGTTGCCGAAGAAAAACAGTCTGGCGGTCTAGCGCCCGTAATTTTTGGATTGGGACTTGTCTTTGTCTTTTTGGTGCTGGCTGCTCAGTATGAGAACTATGTTGACCCACTAATTATTATGCTGTCAGTTCCCCTAGCTATTTTGGGTGCGTTGTCGGCGCAGATGTCGCGGGGTTTAGCTAACGATGTATTTTGCCAGGTTGGTTTAGTAATGCTGATTGGTCTGGCAAGTAAAAACGCCATTCTGATTGTGGAATTTGCCAATCAACTGCAAGAACGGGGTCTTTCAATTACTAAAGCAGCAGTGCAAGCATCACAAGAACGTTTGCGACCGATTCTGATGACTTCCTTCGCCTTTATCTTGGGTATTTGGCCATTGGTAAATCCCGAAGGAGCAGGAGCAGCTAGCAGAAAATCTCTTGGTACTGCGATCGCTGGTGGTACAATTGTCTCTACTTTCTTGACTCTGTTTTTTGTACCAATTTTATATATCGTAATTGGCAAAATTCGCGATCGCTTGAGTCCACGTCGTCAGTCTCATGAGCTAGATGTTAGTCAAGATAGCAAGGTTCCTTCTACCAGCCATCGGTAAGCAGTTAGGGCAGGGCGCAAGGAGGAGAAACTAGTCGTGTTGAGTCCAGAAATTGAGATAATTTATTTTTTGGAGTTCCCTTAATAACTGAAACAACAATAGGTGAATCTATGGCATCTCTAGCCGGTAAAGTTGCAATTATCACTGGGGCATCGCGGGGAATTGGACGAGCGATCGCACTCAAGTTAGCTGGTAACGGCGCATCTATTGTCGTTAACTATGCAGGTAATGCAGGCAAAGCACAAGAAGTTGTTGCAGAAATTGAAAAATTGGGAGTAGAGGCAGTTGCAATACAAGCTGATGTTAGCAAAGTACCTGACATCCAACGGTTATTTGAGCAAACACTTGAGCGCTTTGGTAAGGTAGATATTTTGGTTAACAACGCTGGAATCGCCTTCTATAAACCAATTACTCAGGTGAGTGAAGAAGATTTTGACGCGATTTTTGCTATTAACGTCAAAGGCACTTATTTTACTTGTCAACAAGCCGCGCAACACATGGCAGAAGGAGGACGGATTATCAACTTTTCTTCATCAACTACGGCGATGATGTTACCAACTTATAGTGCCTATGTCGGAACCAAGGGTGCTGTTGAACAAATCACGCGGGTACTAGCTAAAGAATTAGGTGCAAAAGCGATCGCAGTTAATGTTATTTCTCCTGGCCCCACCGATACAGAATTGTTTCGAGAAGGCAAAACACAAGAACAGATAGACCGTTTAGCCCAAATGGCTGCGTTTGGCAAATTGGGAGATGTGCAAGAAATCGCCGACGTAGTAGCATTTCTGGCTAGCGACGAAGCTAGGTGGATCACTGGGCAAAATATTCGTGTAAACGGTGGAATCGCATGAGATAATCAAAGCTCTCCTCATGAACGCCATATTCTCCGTTTCAAAACCTCAGCCAATAACTTGAGCCTTGCTAGAGAGACAGTCCAGTAGAGTTTATTGACAAATAAACATAATTATGTATTATATCATGTCCGCCTAATTAGTTATAATTCCCGCATCTATGCAAAAACTAGGAAAACTTCTTTCCCCCTGCTCCCTGCTCCCTGCCCCCTGCTCCCCTGCGGTCTTAATGATAAGTCTTTCACCGAACACGATATTACCCGTAGATTGGATTCGGAAGTTGCATTTGAGCCAAAACATGGAGATTGTGTACAGCAGCCATATCTGCTTGTTAACTACTTTTCCTGAACTGCCTCTATAGCACGGCTAACTCCAAAATTCATCTAGGTTCACGTCTGCCATCTCTTGCTGCACCTCCTGAAAATAGCTGCTTTGAGTCAGCATTGCTACTTCTTTTTCGCGTTTCTTATGGTCAATTTCAATCTTTAATTCCTCTAATTGCCGTCTCAATTCATCTTCTCGGCGTTTGCGATCGCTGATATTCTGTACAATACCCTCGTAGTACAACACCTTCCCTTGACTATTTTTCACCGCCCGAGCATCAATTTGTGTCCAGATAATACTACTATCTTTGCAGTAAGAACGGTACTCAAAATTCTTCGCAGTGCCTTGTGTTTTTAGTAGTTCTTTAAATTCAGTGCGTTTCTCTCGATCAACATAAAGCTGCTCACTAATGTTCGTGATGCTCTCTATCATCTCAGCAGGTGAGTTATAACCATAAATCTTTGCCAGTGTCGGATTGACATTGATAAATCGTCCTTCTGGTGAGGATTGGAAGATACCTTCGAGGGCGTTTTCAAAGATGCTGCGGTAGTTTTCTTCGGCAATACGTAATTCTTCATTTTTGGCTTCCAGACTTTCAAAGGAGTTTTTCAATTGTCCTGCCATGCCATTAAAAGAATCTGCCAAAGTATCAATTTCAATAATCGGGCTGGGTGCAATTTGCTGATTGAGGTTGCCCTGAGCCAATTCATTAGATGCCTGAGAAACGCGCAGAATCGGATGAGTTATCCAACGTGAAGTATAGATACCAAGCGCGATCGCTACAGCCAATGCTGCTAAACATAGTAAAATAGTATTTTGGGTATTGGTATTGATTTGTGCCATGAAATCATTTTCAGGAACAATCACCACTGCTAACCAATCAATTCCTCGCCCATCTCGAATCGGCACTACTTCAATGTAATACCGTTCTCCATGCACAAAAAGTTTTAAATTCTGTCGCTTATTGATGTTATTAAAACCACCAAACTGATTTTGCAAAGATTGGGTGATTCCTTGAACTATAGCATTGCTACTCTTAATCGCTGGAAGCCGCTCTATTTCTTTATTATCGCCTTTAACCACAATCTTAAAAGGCTGGGAAACTGTCGAGCTTGCAATCAAATCACCCGATCTCTCAATAATAAAAGTTTGTCCATTTGGGCTGATGTACAAATCTTTCAGAAAATCTGAAATCAGTACTAACCGCATATTGATAGATAAAACCCCTAGCAGCTTTCCATTTGAGTCATAAACTGGTTTTACCGGAGAAATTTCTAAGGAATTGTTATGGCGAGAAAATGATGCATAAATTTTGCTCCAAGTAGACTTACCTGTTGCTTTCGCCGCCTCATACCAGGGACGGGGACGAGGATCGTACTTTAATAATTTTAGGAGTTTTTGTGGTTGTACCTGCTCATTTAATAAATAGGTTTTACGGTTTGGTGCTGATGCCTCTGTCCGAATTTTGAGTTGAACTGTGCCATCTTCCATTTGCTCAACACCAATAAACTCCCCTTGCTCGTTGCCATAGTAGAAATAGTCGATCAACCTTTGCTGATGAACAATTTGCCAAAGATAACGTCCCAATGCTTCAAAATCCTGCGGATTTAAATTGCTACTTTGAATGGCTGAGTAGGTTGCATCAATGAGATGATGGGGTTCTTCGAGGTAGTTTAAAACCCCCTGTTCAATCCGCTTACCAATCTCGCTGTTCAACTGGTTGGCTAAATTATCAACCGATCGCTGTCCATTACGGAGGGAGAGATAGCCTATCAGTCCAACGGCAATTACAATTTGCAGCACAAAAGGTACTACCAAGGTGATACGAAGAGGAAATTTACGGGGTGTTTTCTCAATAGCTTTACCAATCATTAATGCCGTCTCCTCCTACCAGCCATTGTTGTAAATCTCGCTCTGGCTTGGCAACGTTAAATAGATGTAAGCCAAAATCTTTAGATAGGTATTCACACACCTTAATGCCTCGTATACTGTTTCCCTTGGCATCTAAAGGTGGGGAGAACGTACCAATGCCTAACTTGCCAGGAACGACTGCTGTAATCCCGCCACCTACTCCGCTCTTAGCAGGTATCCCCACTCGATACGCCCACTCGCCCGACGCATCGTACATTCCACAGGTAAGCATGATGCTAATCACATCCTGAACATAGCGCTCATCGATTGCCCTTTCCTTCGTAACTGGGTTGATACCCCCATTTGCCAGTGTTGCCGCCAGCATTGCTAAATCTTTAGCGTTAACTAAAATCGAACATTGCTGAAAATAGAGATCCAGTGTTTCGTCAATCTTGTCGCTGATCATGCCAAAGTTCAGCATTAGGTAAGCCATTGCTCGGTTGCGGTAGCCAGTCGATTTCTCCGACAAAAAAACGGGTACATTGATGTCGTGTTCCCTTCCGGTATAGAGTCTGAACATTTCCAGTAGTCGTTTCAAGCGTTCCGTGCTGTTTTTGCCTTTGATCAGATCCGCAGTGGCGATCGCCCCTGCATTCACCATCGGGTTATAGGGACGGTTGGTAGCCTCGTCTAACACAATCGAGTTAAATGCTTCCCCTGTAGGTTCAACACTGACTTTGCTATTTACATACTCGCGTCCATGATCCTCTAATGCCAAGCCAAACACAAACGCCTTTGAAATGGACTGAATTGTGAATAGTTGTTGACATTCTCCCACCTCAAACACCTGTCCATCGGCAGTGACGACACAAATGCCAAACCACTCTGGTTTTGCCAGTGCTAATTCGGGAATGTAGTCAGCAACCTTGCCCTCGTTTAGCGATCGATATTTTTCGTACAGATCGTTCAAATAATTCCGAAAGGGCGACGTAACTGCACTAATGGAACTGGCAAGGGACTGCATATCTCCTAAATTTGGCATTGTGCTTACCCCTCTATAATTTGCTGTGCTACTTTGCGAAACTCCTGACTCACTGAGTGTTCTGGATATTTCACGCAAAACACTCCTTCACTGGCAAGCTGTACCATATCTTCCGACAAAGAAAACATACCAGCAACAGTTTCACCGTAGGTTTCCTCAACTTTTTGCTTCAGTGCCTCTAAATTGAGTTTGCTGTGTGCCTTGTTGATTGCCAACAGCATTTTTCGGACTTTCAGTTGCCGCGCCACATCCACGGTGATCGCAGTACCTTGGTAATCTTGCTTGTCGGGGCGCAAAATCAGGATCAGCACATGGGAGATGGCGATCGAGAGAAATGTCTCTTTCGACAAACCAGGATGGGTATCAATAAATAAATAATCAAGCTTGAGTGCTTTTACCAAGCTACGAAATCCATCATTCAGCAGCTTGACATCATAGCCGTCCTTCAAAATTCTGGCGATTTCATCTGCTTTGACACTGGAAGGCACCAAAAACAGCTTGCCTGGAATATCTACATCAATGTTGACACTGACATCGTAGGCAGCTTCTTCGATCGAACTTTCACCCCACAAATAGTTATTCAGGGTTTTGCCTATCTGCTCTGACTCTAGACAGAATAAATTGTGTATGCCAGGAGAAGGTATATCGGTATCAACTACGCCAACGCGGTTGCCCAGTGAAGCTACTGTGGTTGCTAGGTTGGCAGTAAAGTTAGATTTACCCGTACCGCCTCGATAGGAATGAATTGAAACAACTTTAGGCATTGGTTATGAAACTATTAATTTTAATTGGTTATACCACCATTTGCGATGTCACCAGTGGCAGAATATATAATTTGTCAGTTGCAAAACTTTTCGGTTTTATAATTGTCTAAGTAGGGGAACACAGCCGTGTTACCCTACTAAGAAAACGGATTGCAATATTTGGGCTGAAAAAGTTTGTATAAACCGTTTCTATTTTATACAAATAACGGCTCATATTATCCGGTTGTAGAGTCTGTGTTCTTGCACTAAATTACTTCGCAGGCATCCAAAATTATGGATTTGTCCAACTTTACTACACTCCAAAACTTAGAAGCTGCTTTCGGTGGTGAATCGATGGCAAATCGCAAGTATCTGTTTTTTGCTGAGGTGGCGCGTCAACTTGGGTTTACAGACTTGGCGAAACTTTTTAAAGAAACAGCAGAACAAGAAACCGAACACGCTTTTGCACATTTTAAGTTGCTGCATCCAGAACTTGTGGTAGAAGATTCGGCTGCTTTAACTGATGAACAAAAGCGCGAAATTGTATCTCGCTGTTTATCTTTGGCAATTGAAGGGGAAACTTACGAATATACCACAATGTATCCAGAGTTTGCCGCAGATGCTCAACGCGATCGCGACAATCCTGCGGCTGAAGAATTTCTCAAACAAGTTAAAGAATCTACCGATCATGCCAACACGTTTCGGGAAGCTGCACACCGTTTTGGCTTGTTAAAATCTATCGAAAATTACCACGCCGATCGCTACGCTGAAGCTTTAGAAGTATTAAACGGAGGACAAACAGCAACCAGAGTTGCAGGTGAAGATCCTAAAACTCGCAAATGGATTTGTAAACAATGCAGCATGATTTACGATCCGGTTGCTGGCGATCCTGATTCGGGAATTGCACCAGGTACACCTTTTGAAGAAATTCCCGATGACTGGGAATGTCCGATTTGCGGTGCTAGTAAAAAAACTTTTAAACCATTTGAGGAAAAAGTTGCAGCTTAAGGCGACAATCAATTAGGCACTCTTTTTTGCACATAAACGCGAAGCATCTTTTAAGACGCTTCGCGTTCTTTATTATTTATCCACTAAGGTAAAATCATGAATTTACCAGAAGATAACAGCCAATTTCAACAGCAAAGACCAATTTATTTAGAGTTAAATTTTCAGATTATTTGTGCAGTTGCATTGATTGCTGTTATCGGAGTTTCTAGCGTGACTCCAGCTTTTCCCAAGTTAGCCAAAGATTTAAATATCTCTGCTTAATTGGGTGGAGGTTTTAGTTTAGATAAAGGACAAGAAAGGGTAGGTTTGTTTTTGCTAGTCGATGCAATGGCATTGTCAGCCGATGCAATGGCATATTGAACAAATACGTTTAGGGAGTGATAGTGTTTTCAATGCGACGGTCGGGGATGAGCCACATAACTGCAACCAGAACGTATAGTATACAGGCAAGCCATGAGCTTACAAAGGCAAGGGGAATTGCTACTGCATACAACATCATCGATATTTTTCCTTTAAAATCTCGACCCACTGCGATCGCTAATGTCGAATCGCTGCCATGATAAGAAACTAGGGTGCGGGTAAGAATGAAGTAAGCGATCGAAGACAACAACAACACCACACCATAAAGTGCTACTGGCATAGCAGCAAAGCTATTCTCACCCATCCAGCCAGTGACGAAGGGGATTAGCGATAACCAAAACAGCAGGTGCAGATTAGCCCAAAGGATACGCCCATTAACGTGTCGGACTGCTTGTAAGAGATGATGGTGATTGTTCCAGTAGATGCCAAGAAAGATAAAACTCAGCACATAGCTGAGAAATACCGGAATCAGGGGACGCAGCGCCGCTAAATCGAACCCATGTGGCACTTTGATTTCCAGCACCATAATGGTGATGATGATGGCAATCACCCCATCGCTGAATGCTTCTAACCTCCCTTTCCCCATGTACGCATTCCTTTTTGATTTACTTGAAAGTAAGTTGTGACACTCTGCACTTTATCGTATCAAGTAGCCGCCGTTGATGAAAATTGTCTACGGGTGATTTTTGATATGCTATGGTTACTTTCTCTTAAGCTACTCCATACCCTGTATACGGACGCTTATACGGCGGATGTAAACCGAGAATAATATTTTCTTTCGGCACACCAATTTCTACTAATTCCCGCGCAATATCTACATCAGTCATATTACGCTGAATCCAAATCTTTCCATCTTTAATATCCAAATGGATGATACAGTTGTAAACTCGCTTAAATCCCTCCCAGCCCACTTCTAAAAGCTGGTAGTGGTCATGTTCTGTATCAAACACAAGCTGAGACTCAATGTCTGAATTGCCAATCTCAAAAGTAGCGTGAGACGTTAATATTTGGCGGATGCTTTGACGGTATCGTTCTATTCTTTCCATTCGACAATCACCTCCTGAAGTGGATCATAACTCACCAACTTCACTTGATAAAGCTTGACAGCTTCCTGAGTGAATCGCTCCTGAAAAAACGACTCAAATGTATCGACGGGAACTGCTAAATATAATGTTCTATCTGGTTCACTCATTTGTAATGCAAGGCGATAGTTCAAAAACTGCCCCAGTGCTGAGTGAAAGTTAGTGATGACAGAGCTATTAAGAAAGCTTTTGATTTCAACTGCTATTTTTCGCCCTGCCTTATCAGCTGCAAGGATTTTTCTGCCGCTAAATCAATCTCAAACTTTACACGCTCAATTTTGATTTTTAGCGGATCTGCTGTAATTACCCATTGCTCTTTTAACAATGCTTGTTTGACAGCATCATGGAATAGGTCTTTGGCAGCCATTTCTCCTCACATAGAAGCGATCGCACAATATTTAATTTTCACTGGCTAATTTCCGGCGCAATTCCCGAATAGCAGCACTAGTATTACGTTCGTAGGCAATTTTCAAAGACTCTGTAACTACCTCTGACACATTGATGTTAGGAAAATAGCGGCTACTAGTTTCAACAGTGTAGACATCGCCTTGCAATCTGTAAATCACAAGCTGGTTTTTCTTGAACAACCAAACTTCTGGTACTCCATAAGACAGATAGTCATTTACATCGGTGTAGCTGGTGATATCTATCTCTACCACTAAATCGGGGGATGGATCAACGCCCCAATTGATGCGATCTTTACCTGCGATTGCCTCCCAGTTTTCAATATAAAAACAGTAATCTGGTTCTATACCACTTTCCTGTGGCAGTTCCATTGTGATTGGGGTAAATGCTTCGTATTCTCGTCCTAGATGATCGAGCAAAACTTTGACTACATCTGCAATTACACTTACTTTTCGCCCATATTCTGGTAGCGGTGCCATCAAAAGAATTTCTCCATCTCGGTATTTAATGCGGGGAGAGGAGCGATCGCCTAGTTGTTCATTCAGTGCTTGATAGTCTTGCCAACTTCCAAGTAGGCGTATTACTGCGCCTGGGGACAAATGGATTGTATCGGGTGTGACAACAGCAAACATAGAACTTGAACCTCCATCTCCACTGTAATAGTTAAATATCAACTGCTACGGCTAAAAAATACAGCAGCAACAATAATAAAACCTAAAAGTGCTAAAGGAACCCAAAGATTAGGAATATCTGACAAACTCATATTTAATTACGAATTACGAATTACGAATTATATTAAGCCAATACCTCCTTTAGCAAATTCTTCAACAGTTTTCTGTGAGAATTCGTGAGTTGCGATCGCTTGTAACATTGCCAATGGTAAAGTCAAATGATCCGCCCCAGCTTGCAATGAAGCGGCTGCTTCTTCGGGAGATTTGATACTAGCTGCCAAGATTTTTGTATCACTGCTTTTGAGTACGCTAGCCATATCTCGCACCAAAGCAATACCATCACCTAACAACCGTGTAGCGCGATTTACATAAGCTATGGCAATTTTAGCTCCTGCTTCCCGTGCTACTGCTGCCTGTGCTGCACTGTAAATTGCTGTCACTGAACAGGTAATTTTTGGTGATAGACTTGCCACTACTTCAAAACCTAAGGATGTTGCGGGAATCTTCAAAATTGTTTGTGAACCAATAATCTCGAAAGCTTTTCTACCTTCAGCTAACATCCCAGCTTTATCAGATGCTACAAGTTGATAGTATAACGGGCCATTCGTCAAGGCGACCAATTTTTTGAGCGTGGTTTCTGGTGGGGTATCGCTTTGAGACAACAGCGTGGGATTTGTGGTAATGCCTTTCACCCATCCCCAAAGCTTAACAACTTCAGCTTCAGATGCGATCGCTGAGTCTAGATATAGTGCCATAATCTTTCCTGAATAGATGGTTAAAATTAATTCACCAGATGTGCAACTTAGACTTTCTTACGTAACAAAATATTCTGCACTATTTCCTAGCCCTTGGCATACCATTAATTCAGGACTGCCATTGGGAGGTAGTTCAGGAGCAAAATATTTTCCAAATCTATATCCCGAAGATGTTCATAATTATATTCGACGTAATAAGCTTTTCTTTGATGGCAAAGATTATCCCCAATCTTGGATAGAACGTTGAAAAGGCTGTTCTAGAACACCAATGTCACAGCGAAGCACGAGTCCGTAAACGTCGTCCAAAAGCTGCTTACCGCTTACCCCTTCATGATCAAACCCCGGCATGAATTACGCAAGCAATTCCAAACCGCTTAAATCACAAGTGTTTCGGCTTTTCTTATTGCTATTCAGTTCTCAGAATGATTGCACAGTGAGCGATCGCGCAGCGACTGTGCAGGAGTTTCGCCTTTCTCAACTGCTGTGTTAGTTTTCAGATAATCCTGCACCAACTTGCAACCATAAGTCAGTGCATTTATATGGAGAATTCGCTGCAAATTCCAAAGAATGAGCGTGTTGTCATCACCCCCTGAAGCTAGAAAACTCCCGTCGGGGCTGATAGCAATTTGCCTAATCGCTGCGGTATGTCCTTGTAGGGTCGTTATTTCTGTACCATCAAGCTTCCAAAGTTTGACAGTACCATCTACGCTACCAGAAGCAAGTATTTTTCCATTGGGACTAAACGCAACTCCCCAAATCGCAGCACTGTGACCAATGAAAGTTTTCAGCAACTTCCCATCCAGTGTCCACAGTTTAACGGTATTGTCACCACTTCCAGAAGCTACCATTTTACTGTCAGGGCTAAAAGCAACTCTCCATACTGCCGCCGAGTGTCCTACAAGAGTTCTGAACAACTTGCCATCAAGTGTCCATACCTTAACAGTACCGTCGCCACTGGCTGAAGCAATGAATCGACCGTCTGGACTAAATACAACTTGCCACACTTCGGCCTGATGTCCTTTGAGAATCTGTAATGCAGGCTGATCGTGCCGCCATATCTGAACAATCTTATCAACAATTGCGATCGCAACTGTTTGACCATCAGGACTTAATAGCGCTCCGATGATTTTGCTGTAAGGAACTTTGTAAGTAGCAACATTGGTGCCGTCTGGCTTCTTGAGTTTTATCGTATCATTGTTAATTTTAAGAGCAATTAATTTACCATCTCCACTGAATGAAACCTGAGAGATTGAGCCTCTAGATTCAGTCCAAGTTTTGAGCAATTTGCCTTGGCGACTCCAAAATTTCGCAGTATTTTCGTGGCTGGCTGTGGCTATGGTTGAACTGTCGGAGGTGATAGCAATTGACCAAATCCCAGACTGATGGGCAATGATAGACTTTTGGAATGGGTTCTCAGTCTGCCAGAGTCTGACAACGTTTTCTGCGCCTGCGGTTGCAATAAAGCTGCCGTCTTTGCTATAAGTTACTCCCCAAACGGATGCAGTGTGCCCTCTGAGTGTCCTCAGTGCTGTACCATCAATGTTCCAAAGTTTAATTGTTTTGTCGAGACTAGCGGAGGCAATAGTCTGACCATCGGGACTAAAGGCAATTTTCCAAATCCCGGCACTGTGTCCTTGAAGAGTTTGATATTGGTGGTAGCTTCCATCTGTGCTATTTCGCTGCCAAAGTTTGACAGTTTTATCTTCACTTGATGAAGCAATAGTCTTACCATCAGGGCTGAAAGCTACCGCTACAACCCAACTACTGTGACCTTGAAGAGTTTGTACTATCTTGGCATTTTGCCAACCTCTAGTGTTTCGTTTCCAGAGTTTTACTGTTTTGTCTAGATTTGTGGCAGCAAGAAGCTGACCATCGGGACTAAATGCTACTCCGCTAAATCCCTCTGTGTAAGCTTGAAAGGTGTTGAGCCTTGTACCGTCTCGCTTCCAAACTATCACCGTTTTGTCCCAACTCGTAGAGGCAAGGAACTGACCATCGGGACTAAAAGCTACTCCCCAAATCAAAGCCGTGTGACCTTTAAAAGTTTTTAGCAGTTCACCGTTAAGCTTCCACAGTTTAATAGTGCCATCTTCACCCGCCGAGGCGAGTGTTTGACCATCAGGGCTAAAATTGACTGTCCTAACTGCTCCCTTATGACCTTTGAGAGTTGCAACTAGTGTACCATCACGTCGCCAAAGCTTGATTGTTTGATCTACACTTGCTGAGGCTATTAGAGAACTGTCAGGACTGACATCCACAGCTAGAACAGCTGCTGTGTGACCAGAAAAACGGTTGTACTCATCTGCACCATAAACTGCTTGTTGCAGTGCATTCTCCACTTGAGGTGCAAGATTTATATTTAATTTACCTAATTTTTGCAGTCTTTTTTTTGCTCTGATTGCTTCTACAAGTGCATCCAATTTGCGATTTGAGGCAAACAATCCAACAGAAGAAGATATAAGTGCTTGAATTTCACTGTTTCTAGCTTGAGTTTCGCTTTTTTGAGTCTGGCGATACAAAATGAAAGTTCCTATTCCCAAACTACTAGAAACGAACAACCCAATACTTACTGCAACTAGTAAATATCTCTGTAATAAAGCCGTTCTTTTCTCTTGTGCTAGTCGTGCTTCTACCTCTAAAGCAATTTTTTTCTCTTGTTCGAGTCGTGCTTCTACCTCTTTGGCCCGTGCTGCCTCTAATGCCATTTGCACTTCACGCCTGTCGCATTCAATACTTGCGGCTAAAAATTGATAATCTAAATCGCTCAGACTCTTGCCTTGTGACCAATTTTGAGTATTTTTTAAGGCTTGTCCTCGCAACAGACGCGATTCATCTTTGTAACGCGATGCTACCCAAGCGTTAAATGTTTGCGAGTAGGGGCGGAGATTATCTAGTTGTCTTAACACCCATTGGGCATTAAAAACATTTCGATAGATAGGATTTTTAATTTTGAGATAGCCGTTGTGTTTTTCTATTAAACCGGACAACAACAGTTGTGTTTGTTCTCGACTATCATCACTTGGAACAGAATGAAGAGGGAAAGGGGAAAACTCTTCTCCCCCGCTCTCCAGTTCAATACCCTCTTCTGCTTGTAATACCTGTTGATAAATACCCAACAACCGCCCTGCCTGTTGTTCGTCAAATAGCAGGCGATCGCGAATAGTACGCAAATGTTCGGGTTCGTCTTGTGACTGCCAATTTTGAATAATCTGCGATCGCACTAATTGCTCAACCCATAATGCTTCTATACCTGGAGGTAGAGTAATCTTCCCTCTAGTAGTTTCAAAGGCTACTTGAGTAATTAAGTTACAGAGTTTTTGTGTCAAAAAGGGTTGTCCGCCTGTCCAATAAATAACCTCTTGCAGTATTGCTTGTGGTTGACTGACTACTTCTTCTAATCCTAGAAGCAAGGGCGTCGCTTCATCTAGTCCAAAACCCTGTAACTCAATTGCTTCACCAAGGTTAAAGGGCGTGCGGCGTTTATCAGCAATTAAGTCGGAGGGACTTGCTACACCAAATAGTGCAAATCCCAAGCGTTCAAAGTTTGAGTTATACGGCCGTAAATTATAGCACTGACGAATCCAAGCAAAAAAGTCGTTAATTGGGAAACTTAAACTCAATAGGCTATCAATCTCATCAATAAAGATAAAAATGCGTTTGGCTTTGCCGTCTCGCAGAGAATCACTTTTAATATTTGGTAGTAAGATATCTTCAACAAATAGCTGTAGTTTTTGCACCGAGGAAATTCCTGCTTGCATTTCCCACCAGCGCTGAAAATCAATTTTTGACGCTAATTTTAAGCTATATAATAAGCTGATAATAATGCCTTTGTACCATTGATCTGGTGTAGTATCTTCAATACCCAAGCGAGTCATATCTAAGTAAACACAGCTATGCCCTTCTTGCTTCAGACGATAACTTGTGCGTTGTAGTAACGATGACTTACCCATCTGACGGGAGTTGAAGACATAACAGAAATTTCCAGCTTTCAAACTGGCATAGAGTTGTTCATCTGCCTGACGTGTAACGTATGTGGGGTCGTCACTACGAAGGCTACCCCCTACTTGATATCTCATATCTAAGTGTAATTATCAAACAAAGACCTTAACATAATGACTAGTAATTTGTAGATAATTTATTAAAATGCTTTAACGGTGGGATGCTAAATTTAACTAGCAATAGCAAACTCACACTTCTTAAGCTTGCCGTAAAAATATTGATCCAAAATTGGGTAGGAAGACTATGAATTAGATTAAGTTGAAATTCCTGAATTTTTCCATCTCGATAAATCACCATCCCATTCACACCAACCAGCACCAGACACATAATCACACAAATTAAAATTAAAATTTTGCTGATGCTGCGGCGCAGGAAAGTGATGTTTGCAGTTCTTCCTTGAAGGAAAGAAACTTTAGTGACCTGCTTGAATATTATACCAATTAGCCAGTTCAACAGCGAGAAAATAATTATTAAAAATATGACTTCGCCCAGAATAATTAGTATATTATTCATTTTATAAATATCAGTTGGTTAATTTATTAAATTTGAGCAGGGAACTAGGACAAACGTGCTTAAAATTTGCCTTTATCTGTGTGCATGAATGTAGTCTACAAAGTGAAATCTTGGACGAAGCCAGAATCTCAGCCAAGTATAAGCTCCTAGACCTAGTAGTGCGATCGCAATTAAGGGTAAACTACCTCTTTGTTTTTTTTGATAATTTATTATTTAGCAGATGCAATTTATAAATGAAAGAATTATTGCCCAGGTTTATAATTACTATTTACCCATTAAATTCTTTTTATAATTGCTGATGTACTGCTACTGGTATTTAAGCATTTAGATATTCTCAACAAAGAAGTGAAAATGCAAGGAAAGTTAAGAAAGTTAAGAAAGTTAGCAAAAAATTATTTTAAACTGAAAATAGATTATAGCTAAATACTTGATATCAAACAGCTGTTAACTGCTCTTGTTGAAAACACAGAACTAAAATTTTCTCGAATTTGCTCCTGTACTACTGTGATGCTTAGGTTGGGCTGCGCCTACGCAGTACCTGATATTGAGTGAGTGCCTAATAATTGCTTTATCAAACAATTGTCGATAGCTGTTTTGCAAAATATGTCTGGTAGAGTCCGTAACGGGGTAAGACGCGATCGCCCTCAAAGCGAATTAATCCCAAACCTTCAAGCTTGTAAGTGTCAATAGGATTAAGAGAAATACCTTGCTTTGCTGCCAGAATTTCAGCATAAGTCTTTGCCAGTCTGGGATTTCCTTGCAGTTGGATCAACTGTCGCCATAAATGATCGCGGTAGATGCCACCATTGGCGATCGCTTCCTCTATTATTTCTTGCAGAGTCATTTCTTGAGACTTAAGATAGTATAAACTAACATGAATTAGTGCTGGATGTCCCCCTATTAGTGACATTAGTTGAGCAAAATCTTTAGCTTTAAATGAATCTAAACTATACCGCCTAGCTAAATCTTCTACTTGTGGTTGAGTAAAATCGTTCAGACGAATAGGTAGACCAATATTAAAAGGAGAAAGGTTAATATCCATAGAGATGTACCCTTCGGTTGAGTAAACCATTACTAACCTCAGTTTTTGCCAGTTGGGATTGTGTCGTGCTTCCTCACACCATGATCGCAACAAAGCAAAAAACTCGTGACAAATGTGAGGATATTCAAAAAAACGGTCAATTTCATTCAACACTAAAACCACTGGGCTTTGACATTGTTCGAGCAAATAGTTTTCTAAATAGAAGCCGCTACTCAAGTTGTAGCCAATTTGTTCATTCCACTTTTCCTTGAGGTTCGGGTCAATACCTAATTGAGTTGCAATTTTCCAGCAAAGACGACGCAACAGTTTATTTAAATCAGTTAGACACTCACTATCAAATTGGTAGCAATTCAGATTCACAGTCTGATATCCAAGTTTGTGTGCAAAGGCACAAAGCCGCAACACAAGAGAACTTTTACCCATCTGTTTGGGGGATCTAATCCGAATCACGCAGCCACTAGTAGTTACTTCTCGATAAACCTTTTTCTCTAGTAGAGGACGTTCAATATAAAAGTGAGAATTTAAAGGTACGGGGCCATCCGGGTATGACAAAAGATTTTCTATCTGTTCAGTTTGTGTGTGATGTTCTTCAACAAATGAGGTTAATTCAGAACGTTGAGATAAATTTTTTTTTATATTTGCAATAGGCAATAATTCAGATGTTTCAGTCTCATTTAGTCTGTTGACTATGGCGTAGTCTTCGCTGTGTAATTCTAAATTAAAAGCGCTAAAGCAGAGTTTTATAGTTTTTTGATCTACACTTTCACTTAAAGACCATAATTTACTCAAAGTTCTAGTAGAAACATTAATGCGTGAGCTTATTTCTTCTAAACTCAAGTGTTCGCCTTTATTTTCTACTATCTCCACAGAAAGAATTGCTGATTGTAACCGTTTAATTCCTGTGGATGTTAGTACAACTCCTCGTTGACGTTTAGTTTTACACATTGCTGTTTTAAGTACTTTGTTATCAATGAGTGTCACAACATTTCTTTTTACATACTGGAGCTATAATCCTACGTAGTAATTTTTGATACGCTTTTGTTTCATTTTTTCTTAAAATCCATAGGAACTCTAATCAACTAAGTTACATTATATAAGCTTGATAGTAAACGCCGACATCAATTATCTATTTCTCCTACTTTTCCTACTTTTCCTACTTTTCCACTCGGTGTTTTAATGGTTGTCTTGCAAAAACTCTCTGAAAAAATGAAGACCTTGTATTTGCATAAATTTTTACAAATGTGATTGAATAAATAATGTAATATTTTTAATTTATAACAGTTAAGACAGTTAAGCAAACATTTAAATAACCTTCATATAGCAGTTTAATAACTTTACACTGGTTTTATAATGTTTACTAAGCCCCGACTGTGCAATAGAGATAACCCACAATGGCTTTCAAAACCATGAGCAATTTTATGACTTTCCATAATTGATGCCAAAATTACGGTATTGAAGTTAGTTAGAACTTAATAAAAGAGCGGAATATTTTTAATAAGCTATAGGACGAGCGCGGGCAGTGGTGTATATCAAGCGCTACAGCACAAATATCAAGTAGTTGAAAGCATTTATATTCCAACAGATTAGTACTAACAATTTCTCGACCAAATAATCATAAGTAATCACAATCTATACTGTGTCTGCTGCTCAGAGAATTGCATGTCAAGAAATATCAAAAAATATAAGTATTTTAGCGATCGCTTTTTGGAGAAAAACTTTTTGGTTTACTGTTTAACCGCACATGATATGACAGATGTATTCTGATTACTAGCTCCTATCAAGAAAAGAAAAGATTTTCTAACTGTCTTGATACCCATTGAGGAGTGAAAACATTCCGATAGATCGGATTTTTAATTCTCAGATAGCCGTTATAATCTTCCACCAAACCAGATAGCAACAATTCTGTCTGTTCTTCACTATTATCGGTTGGTATCAAGTTATCTATCGGGTTCCTATTCCTTAGTTCCTCTACTTGTAACACCCGTTGATAAATATTTAATAGCTTTCCTGCTTTGTGTTCGTCAAAAAGTAAGCGATCTCTTATGGTACGGAGATGTTCAGGTTCATCTTGGAATTCCCAATGTTGAATAATACGCGATCGCACTAATTGTTCTACCCAGAATCCTTCAGCACCGTTCGGTATAGTAATCGTTCCTTTATAACTTTCCAAAGCAACTTGCACAACTAACTGACAAAGCTTTTGCGTGAGAAACGGCTGTCCTCTTGTCCAATGAATAATATACTGTAATATTGGCTGTGGCTGACTCACTACTTCTTTTAGACCTTCAAGTAGGGGCATAGCTTCATGTAATTGAAAGTCACGTAAGTTAATCGCTTGACCAATGTTAAAGGGAGTTCGATGTCGATCAACAATTAGGTTAGATGGACTAGCTACACCAAACAAAGCAAAACCCAAACGTTGAAAACTTGGGTTGTGTGCTTGCTGCTCATAACAGTAACAAATCCAGATAAAAAAATCGTTGACCGGAAAATTCAAACTTAGCAGGCTATTAATATTATCAATAAAGATGAAAATACGATTATTTTGAATTTCTCTCAGCAACACCTGTTCAACAAATTGATACAGTCGTTGTACAGGAGCAAGCTCTGATTGTTGCTCCCACCAACTTTCAAAGTTGACATGTTTTGTTAGATTTGACTTGTGAAACAGGCTGAAAATAATGCCTTTATACCATTGTATAGCTGTAATTTGATTAGTACCTAATAGAGCTAAATTCAGATAAACACATGTATGATTTTCTTTTTCTAAGCGATGAATAGTCCGGTGTAGTAGAGATGATTTGCCTGTTTGGTGGCACTTGAAGACATAACAAAAATATCCTGTTTTTAATCCAGTATAAAGTTGTTCATCTGCTTGACGGACAATATATGTAGAGTCATCATACTTCAGGCTACCACCGACTTGATATCTCATAATCAAGTCAATCATTATAAATGAGGATATTTCTACTTTTAGAAACGATCCTATTAACTATATATAATAATCTCATACTATTTAATTATAATTTACATTATTTTTACTGTTGTTTAAATTTCGCTTGTCTTATATTTACTTGCATTTTCTAACAGCGATCGCATTGTTTCAATAAAAATTATGTGTTTTTAGATAACTAGAGAGCGATCGCTCAAAAAATAGTGCCAAAGTTAATCACTATATTGCAGACTTATCTTCTCTTAGCTAAAAATAAAAATCAAGGAAAGTTAAGACATTTAACTAAATTATTGAGATTGGCAATAGATTTTTTCCCATACCCAGGATAACAGCAGTTTTTGGGGTTTGTCAGAATAAACAAGTGCAAGCCTATTCCCGAAATTATCAGACCAAAGCCAATTCTGCCGTTGAGCCAGACGCTTGGAGGGAATGCTCGAAGAACTAAGACGTTTTTGGGTTTGAGACTTAGGGGTAATATTTGAGCGTACCTTGTTGTTAAATACAAAACCAGTAGCAGTAGTTGGCTACAAATGCGACAATGAGCAAAGTTATATTACTGGTAGTGCTGATTATGGGTAGTGTACCAGTCGAAACCCGATTGTTGTCAATCAACAGGATTATAAGGATGAAAAAATTCAAGATTCAAGTATTTTTCAGCTTGACAGGTGCATTTTTGGCAGTAGGATATTCCAGTTTGCTAGCTACAGAAATTACCATACAGAGTAGGTCAAACCTCAGAAAGCATTTATTAACACAATCAGAAATCAACCCTAATGTCAATGAGTATCTGGATAAAAATAAACCGGAAAGTTATAACGCTTTGAAAAAGCAGTTAGATGCAGCGATTGAGGATGCAAAAAGACCGAGTGAAGAGAAAGTGGTAAAAAATCTTTGGTCATTGTCAAAAAGTAATAAGCAAATAAAATGGAGAGAAAATAACGGTAAAATTGAATATCTGATGGCGAATTGGAAATATGTCAAAAACCCAAGTGAGGATTGGAAAGTAGGTACAAAAAAAAGTATAGAAGCACGGACTTGGTTAACAGCCGTTCCTCAAGTTAAAGAATTTTGTCAAAATTGTAAGGGAATCGGCATAAATATTCCCGGTGATATCATGCTTTCTCTGAGGTTACAGCAGTATTTAGGTTTAATTTTAAATAGAAACTCAAATAAGACGCATTTTGTAGAAATGTGGGTGAAAGCCGAAGATTTAAGTAGACCATGTGTTGATCCAGAAATTAATGATTCTAGTTGTAACGTTTTACGTATACCGATTACTGTTAATTATCCGATTTTGCAAGAGATATACACAACTTCTTATGCAGTTGGTAGTCAAGAACATTATCCTTGGACAGGTTTAGGTTACACCTATGATTGGGGAAATCCAAAAAAACCTCGTGAGGGAGCTAGTGAGTTTCTGATCAACGGAACTAAAGAAAAACCGATAGAAGTAGAGGTTGTTTCTGTCACATCTACGAAAGAATATTGTAATAATCAATATTTATTGTCAGATATGAAATAATCTCACACAGAGGCGCAGAGAAAAGCGATAATTGCTTTGGCACTACAAATTCACTGCTTGCTCCGGCGTAGCCCCAAAAAGTGAGTAATCAAATCTACTTGCTCTAGATCAGAATTTAGAATATCCATTGTCAGATTAGGTGGTAAACCGCACATTTTGACTTGCTCAATGTCACTACTGAGAAATCCGAGTAGGAGTCGGGATAATAAATAGTTAGACATCAATAACAAAGTGTTCGACTATGAAAGTTCTTGAAACAGAGCGTTTAGTTCTTCGTCGGCTGACAGTTGAAGATAGCGAGTTCATTCTTGAGATATTGAATGACCCTTTATGGTTGCGTTTTATTGGTGATAAAGGTGTGAGAACCTTTGATGATGCTCGTGAATATATTTTGAAGAATCCAGTTGCTATGTATAAGCGTCTCGGCTTCGGGCTTTATTTGGTTGAGCTAAAGGGGAAGAGCGTTTCGATTGGAATTTGCGGTTTGATAAAAAGAGATTCTTTGGAGGATGTGGATATTGGGTTTGCCTTTCTTCCTAAGTTCCGGGGAAAAGGATACGCCTATGAATCTGCTTCTGCTGTCATGATGTATGGGAGAAAAACCTTCGGCTTAAGTCGTATTATAGCTATCACTACACCGGACAATTATAGTTCAGCAAAGCTGCTCAAAAAACTAGGACTAAGCTTTGAGCGAATGATTAAACTATCTGATGATAGTAAAAGTGTTAGTTTGTTCATTTCTGATGTCTAATAATTACGGTGCAGCAGATTGAAGAATTAATTACGGTAGCTGGAGTAGTAATTAAGCCTTTCAGCACCGTAAAAGCACAGACCTATCTAGGGCTTGCTGAAAAAGTCAGACGTGGAAATGCGCCAATCCTGATCCAAATGAATAGCCCAAAGCTTTAAAATATTCTAACCTTAACTACTCAAGCAGTTTTACTTAATAATTGCAGAATAAATTGGAGTGGAATTTCTACCCAATCAGAGCGATTATTTAGTTCATAGCCTAGTGCATCAATGGCTTGTTCTAGAAGATAAGCAAAAAGTAACACATCTAGTTCTTCTGTTGTGTTTGGAAGGAAAGATTCTTGATTAACAGTTTCTAAATAAGAGTTCAAAAAGCTAGTACTGACCCAGGTATACCAAAACTGTCCCCATTGTTCTATAAGGGGGAAATTTTCAGGCAGGATCATCCCAGATTTTTTTTGATAGCCTAGAGCTTCGTTAACTGCATAGTTGAAAGATAGCAACATTCCTGCGACATCTTGTAAAGGCGATCGCTTGATGCGTCGTTCGCTTAAACTGCGATCTGCTTTGCCTTCAAAATTAGTAATCAAGAAGTCTTTTCCTGTGTAAAATACTTGTTCCAGTTGGTAGTTTCCATGATAACGAGTCCGCAATGCGGTAATTTTTTGTCTGACAACTAACTGAAAGCGTTCTAAAATTTCCTGTTGGCTATTAAGAACTTCTAATGCTAATGGTTGAGTATTGTTCGGCAAGTACTCTATTCGTTCTTTTAACAACCGAAATATTTGTCCGGTTAAGTTACGTGCATTTTGATATATCGAACGTTGATATAGTGATGAAAAAGATTCTGGAGCAAAGTCTGAACTATCTATATTTGTAGCCAGCGCTATATGGAATTGGGCTGTGGATTTACCCAGCAATTCAACACTTTGTAGGTAAGAAGTGATAGTTGCAATTGCCAATTCTGGAATCTCAATTCTCTGTAAATCCAACAAAGAACCTGATGGCAGAGGCACTTCGGTAATAGTGGCGTGTTCTGTAGTCACTAAATCAAAGTATTTTTGCAAACTATCAAGGGTGTAGTCCCAACCACTGCGAATATCTGGAATAAACTCTTGTAATATGCCTATAGTTGTAGGTAGAGCAGTTTTATTGCCTGTTTTATTTGCACGGCGGTACTCTAAAGCACCAGCTAGGAAAACTGAGTTTTGCAAGCCTTTTTTCTGGTATAGGAAACGCCGCATTTCTAAATCTGGGTGCAAACCCTCCTCGACTTTACGGAAGAGTTTCAACAACAAGTGATCACCATATACTATATAAGTATTGGTTTGTTCTTCTTGATTCAGAATAGTCGGCTCATGATTGGTTAACTGTCGGCGCAATTCGGAGAATGAATCAGTAGTAGTGCCAAATAATTCTCCGGTTATCCCTTTATAAGAGTGATGATTACTGATCGCATCATCTAGCAGTGAGGTAAGAAAGTTCTTGTCTGCTAAAGCATCAAATAAAATTCCAACTTCTTGAGTATTGGATGGATTTGTGTCTGTTTTGCCTTGTACTCCAAGCCGTGCAATCACAGCTTGCGGCATTTCTGCCAAAAGATGGGTTGCTTGCTCACCTTCTGCATAAGCGAGAAATAACAGATAAGTTTCTTGGTTTCCCTGGGTATAATCTACCTGTAACCAAACAATTTGAGCTATCTGCTGGTTATAGGGTAAAGAAATCGCTTCAATGATTTGTACTGATTGTACAGTCCGAGTTTTGCCGCCAAACCAGCTACAGGTATAGAGGTAATCCCGCAGCGTTGATTCTAGAATGCTTTTTGACTCTCGTTGCGAAATCACATTTTGCCATGAACCATTTACCACCAGATAGCTCAAGTCTGCTTGGGGTTTAGGAGATTGCATCAAGCTAGGTTTACGTTGTAAGGTGAACCAGTAAAACCCGTAAGGACTTAAGCTAAGGAAATAGGGTGATTCTGTAATCGCTGGAAACTCAGTGGAACCAAAAATTTCTACTGGTAGTAGCCCATTGAAGCTTGATAAATCTAACGCCACCGTTTGCACATAACGAGATAAATTTGCTACTACCAAGATTTGTTCTTCAGAGGCAATCCGGCTGAAGGCAAAAACTTTGCGATTATTAGACTGTAGCAATTCAAAACGCCCTTCACCCAATGCCGCAAACCGTTTCCGAGTAGCGATTAAACGTTTCATCCAATACCAGAGAGAATTGGTATTAGTCCGTTGTGCCTCGACGTTGAGTGCTTCGTAGTGATATTCTGAGTCAACGATCACAGGTAGATACAAGCGTTGCGGGTTGGCGCGACTAAAACCGGCGTTGCGGTCAGAACTCCACTGCATAGGTGTGCGAACACCATTGCGATCGCCTAGATAAACGTTATCTCCCATGCCAATTTCATCACCGTAGTAAAGTACGGGGGTTCCTGGTAGAGATAACAGTAAACTATTGAGTAACTCTATTTGGCGGCGATCGTTGCCCAAAAGTGGCGCTAATCTGCGGCGGATGCCTAAATTTACCCGCATCATTGGGTCTTGTGCATAGGCCCCATACATAAAATCGCGGTCTTCATCTGTCACCATTTCTAGAGTCAGTTCGTCATGGTTGCGGAGGAACAATGCCCACTGACAGTTATCAGGAATCGATGGAGTTTGCTGGAGAATATCTACAATCGGGAAATTATCTTCCATCCGCACTGCCATAAACAAGCGCGGCATTAGGGGAAAATGAAAGTTCATGTGACACTCATCCCCTGCACCGTAATATTGAGCTGCATCTTCAGGCCATTGATTCGCCTCAGCTAGCAACATCCGGTTAGGAAATTTTGCGTCGATGTGCGATCGCAATTCCTTCAAAAACGCATGGGTTTCGGGTAAGTTTTCGCAGTTCGTTCCTTCCCGTTCGTAGAGATAAGGTACAGCATCCATACGAAGTCCATCTACACCCATCTCCAACCAAAAATCTAGAACATCAAATACTGCCTGCCGCACCAAGGGATTATCATAATTCAAATCAGGCTGATGCGAATAGAAACGATGCCAGCAATAAGCTTGGGCAATTGAATCCCAAGCCCAGTTAGATGTCTCAAAATCTTGGAAGATTATTCGCGCTTCTTGGTATTTCTCAGGAGTATCGCTCCAAACATAAAAATCTCGCTCCTGGCTGCCTTTTGGTGCGCGACGTGCTTTTTGAAACCAAGGATGTTGGTCAGAGGTATGGTTGATAATTAACTCAATAATTACACGAATACCGCGTTGATGAGCAGCGCTCAAAAACGCCTTAAAGTCTTCCAACGTGCCATAAATAGGATTGACACTAGTATAATCGGCAATATCGTAACCATCGTCCCTGAGTGGTGAAGGGAAAAAAGGTAACAACCAGATGGCAGTAATACCTAAATCTTGTAAGTAATCTAGTTTTTCTGTCAGTCCTTGAAAATCACCAATACCATCACCATTACTGTCGGCAAATGTGCGAACACCTAGTTCGTAGATTATTGCATTTTTGAACCATAATGGGTCATCTTTCAAGTTAAAATTTGACATTTTTTAAGAGATATGCAATTGCATATCTAAATAGAACTATATTTTTACTTGATACAATCGCTGAGATGATCAGCTTATTTAGCTTATACGAGTAATGTATACATTTTCTTACTTACAGTCATAAAACTACCATTAGTGGTAAAAATTATATCAAATCAATAATTGAGTTGTTCGCAACTCCGGGTATGCTGGCTGTTAGGGCTGAACTGAGCGCAGTTCACGCTCCAGAAAGCGGTGTTCACTGTCATTTGTTACCAGCACGAGCTCAAGCGCGTAGCTCTGTGCGGCTTCTTGATCGGCTTTGATGCGGCGCAGCAAAAATGACGCTCCTACGGACGCTTGTTCCGACGTTCGTTCCTCACTATCGCTAACGCTAACGCTGCGCTAACGCAATTAAAAAACTTAGATATAGCAAGGTTTTCAGGGTTTACATCTGCATCAAATTTTTCCGTTAAATGGTATCACGCTGGGAGTCGTGCAGCAACATGAGTGCAACTGGTCGACCTTGACCCGAACGTGAGCAACGCGATTTTGTGAGGTCGGGGAAAAAAAGTGCGATGCCTGCGGCAGTGGGGAGCGATCGCAGGAATATCGGACAACGCCTCTGTCAAACAACGCAGTTGCTGGTCAAATATGAAATATAAGGTGAGATTTAATAACTGAAGTCTTGAAATATGAAAAGATAGTCACATAAGGAAAGCGCTGAGTTAGCAGCGCAGTTAGGAAATCGGTAGGTTTATACAATAATGCTAGTATGCTGGCACTAACTGTATAGACTGATCAAAAAGCTAGGTTAATAGCGATAAAAAATATCCCTATTAACCTAGCTTTTCATCCTTGTATTTGCCTAGCTTGCCGCCGAAGGCATTGCTTTCCCCCTCCCATTCGCCTCTCCTTGATCTAATACCCGATGTGGTCAAGCCAGAGTCAATGCAACAAAATACGCGGTTAGCTATAGGGAAGGGGTAAAGGTATGGAATTTTCCCTTGCCCTTCAACATGCAAACATGCATCCCAATATTTTGGCATTTGTTACTTTTGCAAGATGTCTTTTGAATTAAGCAATCCCAACGCCGCCTGTTACACCATAAACTTCCCCGGTGATGTAGCTGCCTTCTTGGGAAGCAAGCAACACATACACAGGAGCAATTTCTACAGGTTGCCCAGGTCTTTTGAGCGGAACTTCAGAACCAAATTTCTCGATCTTGTCCTGGGTCTGACCACCACTCGGCTGTAGCGGTGTCCAGAATGGGCCGGGTGCGACCGCATTAACACGCACTCCCTTGTGGATCATCTGTTTGGCGAGAGATTTGCTGAAATTCTCAATGCCGGCTTTGGTCATCGCATAGTCAAGCAAACTCGCTGAAGGTTGATATGCCTGAATCGAAGTGGTGTTAATAATTGATGCTCCGGGCAAAAGATGTGGAACGGCTGCTTTGGTAATCCAAAATAGCGCGTAGAGGTTTGTCTTCATCACTTTATCAAAATGCTCAGTCGTGATATCGTTAATTGAAGGGTAAGATGTCTGTGCGCCAGCATTGTTCACGAGAATATCTAAACCGTTCAAAGATTGCACTGCATCTGTCACCAGCTTTTGGCAAAAATGCTCGTCGGTGATGTCACCCGGAAGCGCAACCGCTTTGCGCCCTGATTGTTCAATCAATTGGATCACCTCTATTGCATCAGCCTCTTCGCTCTTAAGATAGCCGATCGCCACATCAGCACCTTCTCGCGCAAATGCGATCGCAACAGCGCGCCCGATACCAGAATCGGCTCCCGTGACTAATGCCTTCCGACCTGCAAGCTTTCCACATCCAACGTAGCTCTGCTCACCGTGATCCGGTTGGGGCTGCATCTTTTGAGCAAGTCCTGGTATGGGCTGCGGTTGTTGGGGAAAGGGCGGAGCGGGATATTGCTGCCGGGGGTCTTGCATCTCTAATCGATCGTCTTTCATCACTTGGTTTTTTTGATAGTTTTTGCAATTCAAGACTCAAGTATTAAGTATTGAGGAGAACGATTCCTCACCCTTTTAGTAGAATAATGTTCCAGAGTATGCAAGACTTAAGTGCGGGCTAATTGATACGCTTGTAGCTGCTCCCGTCACAAACTCCCAGTTTCCTAAGTAGTTTAAGAAAATTTAGAGAAAATCTTGGCGACGATTCTGTATAGTCAAGATAGTAGGGGTGTAAGCAATACTACTCGGGTTTTGCATTTTGAACTCAGAATTTGGTTTGGGGAAAAGGTTACTGGAGTTGGGTTAAAGGCTTTTTCTTTTCCTTGGTTGTTGCAGGATTCAATTCATTATTTGGTATAAATCGCTATGCCAATTATCTAATCGTTACTCCGTCATGCCCAAGCTGGTGGTTTTAGCGCGGAAACTGTTGAGGCTTACAGAAATGCGCTTGGTGGTTCTGTATCTGCTTAAGTAACAAATCTGCGATAAATTTTAACGGGATTGCTGGCTGTAGCCTCAAGGCTACTCTCCATTGGTTTGGTTCCATACACCAGGCGCGATCGCTATGTTCAAAATCTGTTCAAAAGTGAGATAATTCAGGGATTACACCCTAGACTTACAGGTTTTAGCCACCCCCATACGAGCAATTCTTCTTGAAAGCTGACACGGAAGCACTTTCATTCCAGCGATGCTGTACCACTTCGTGGATCTTGCTACGCAAAGCGTCTCTAAGAGTTGGCTGGCTGCGCCTACGCATTTTACTTTGAGCATCTCTGTTTCATTTTTTGTACCCTCTCATTTACAATAATATGTTTTCTAGAAAACTCCAGTTTTCAAGATGGATGAGGTTTAGGTAAATTCTCATGCAGTTACAACCGAAACAAGTTAATACAAACAAGCAACGCCTTGAATGCGTGATTTGTCATTATCACATCGATCAAAATGATAAATCTGCATTTTTTACGTTCCCTTGTAATGTTAGAGCCTTTACAGGCGAAAAGTTCAAGGTTTGGAGATGTCCGCACTGCAAGACGATTCATTGTCTAGATGCAGTAGATCTTGACCATTACTATGCAAAATACTGAAATCCTCGAATTTTTAGGCACTAGTCAGGGATGGGAGCTTGTAGATTTCTACGAGCGCAGATATGGCGATACACGGAGGTTCGGTTTTAATGTTCGAGCTTGGAACGTTTACGTAAGTCTCTTTGATGGCTCATTGGACGTTCTTCTTGAGCTGCTCCAAATAGCGAAAGCATTGACCTCTTATAAATTTCTTTTTTACGCTATTTTCGGCTATTGGCTAAGTCTTCATTGTGGGATGGCTATCATGTTCCGCAAAGGCGTTTAATCAAGCGTAGGCGCCTACGGTCTTTTATAGTCCAAGCTAAAATACCTGGAAAAATACTTTAACTGAGCGATCGCGTCCAGAAAAACCACGTAAACTAAAGGTCAGGACAGAGGCATTTTTGATTGCTACCACTTGCAGCCAACCACCAAAAGGATACCAACGCTGGAGATTACAATTGGTTAGTTAGACTAGAAATGGTAGACAGCATAAGTGCCGATACAGTAGCATGTGGGTAGTTAAATTATTTGAACCTAGCGGTAGAGCTAACATACCTGAAAAGCCAAAATTCACAGCAACATTATGCTTAATTTCTACAGTGCCTAAATTCTGGTCTAGATAAAGAGTACTTAAAACCTTTGATTTTTAGGTACTCTATCTAGGGCTTTATTTTATATGCGGTTTACTAAATGCCAGCTAGAAAAAGTTGCCAGCTCTTTCCATACACCTAATCAGCGTTAAATCACTTTGAGCTACTATTGCTGTTGAAATTTTGTCAGTTCAGGAGCTTTGTTAATAATGCGCTGGTAGGTGTAGTAAGCTAATCAGCATTTAAGTTGCATAAAATCAGGGCTGAAGCCCTTACTATGAGCGAACCATTCTAGAAAAATGAATGACAATTAGCTTATCAATACTTGTCAGATTTTGAGGAAAAGGGAAAGAAAAAACCCTCAAACTTACTCTAGATGAATTCCTAATTCACATTTTGTACTTCTTCAATTGGCAGAGACCGAATTAATTCCCGGATTACATCGGTTGCTGGTCTGCCAGTCTTTGAGCAGTATTTTTCCAGCTTCTCTGCTTCACTTGATGTGAGATTGATTGTAAGTCGTTTAGCAGCCCATTTCTTATTCATAATATTAGACAAGTTAGATTTCGCAACTACTTCTCTAATATCAATCACTTAATCTGCTACTGCATGGGTATCAATAATGACTTTTAATTTAAGAGATGATGAAGCAAACTAATATGTTTTTCTAAAAAATAGTGAAAATGTAAAGTTTATTTTAGAGTATGAAGTTTCAGTCTTCTAAAAAGAATAATTATTAAAGCAATATCAAGAAAGTATAAAACACTTTGAGACAAAATAGGTACTCTGAACAAGTAAGTTTTTACCGTTTCTTAAAAAAGCATCGCATTGGCAGCATTTTGATATACATCAGCAACCATTGCCACAACATGAGGTTGCGCGATTAAACTAGAGAACTACATTTTGGCCCTGGCAGCATTACCTGTCGTCGAGAAGAGTGAAAGCGATCGTCTTAACACTACACCCAACACTTACCCCCTACACTCTGCCCTGACTAGGTTTCATTTTTTCAAGCGTGCCATTCGATACAGGCACTTTGGTAGCCCAAATTGTCATTATCTCCTGGGTTTTGAGATTACGCTCCTAGTTCTTAAGAGCGATTACGTCGCTCCAATTACCCAAATCCATAAAGAGTTAGCCATTATACGCGAATACCAAAAATTCAGTGCTTTCATAGATGAACTCTGCCATCTTGCACATACCCATCTTTTGATGTGCTTGAAGTGATGGTTTGTTGTCTGCTTTAATGAACAGTATCCCCTCACGCTCTGGTAAAAAATCTTTCAATTTAGTGAACATTTTCGCAGCAATACCTTGCCCACGTATCGTTTCATCAACACAGATGGGGCCATATAAGTAAGCATCTTTTGTACCAGCGTAGGCTTGTAACATTACCGTTATAATTGGTAAATTAGCAGTTGCTTTTGACCAACTGAGTAAGAATCCTACAACTTGTCCATCTTTGCGGGCTACAACGCTCGGCATTTTAGATATGGTCATCATCACTGCCTCTGGCTCAAGATGGCCTAACAACATACCACCATGTTCCGCGTCATTGGCTTGCGCCAACTTGAGAATTCCAGTAACATCGCTGAGGTTAGCACGGTCAATTACGATATCATTGCGACACATACTTGGTTCAAATAAGTGGGAGAAACACTCAAAATCAAAGAATTTTCTTTAATTTTATGAAAAACACACAGAGCAGAGTAAATCAGATATGTTGGGTGAATTAGCTTTTAACACTCATGTTTCCCTAGCCTTTACTGGGTCATTTGGTTCACCTAACACATCTATGATGCGTCCGTCTTTGAGATGAACTTTCAATCGGCACAGAGAATTGCAGAATTGACAAGTACTATCTACAATCTTATCTGGCTCTAGGGCAATTGCTTGTGTGGATGGGGTGCTGGTGAAGTGGAATAGACCTCTTGCAAAAATCCTTGAATCACCCCTGGAATTAAGGGGGGTCTATTCGACTTATGTAAGAGGTCTAATGAGTAGCGTTCGTCGTAGTTTGAGGGCTATGTTTGTAAAGGTTTGTAAAAATTTTAAGTTTTTGCGAAAAATTTGAGTTTGAGAATGAAATTTTATTAGGTAATTGACTGTTAACAATATTTCTAATATTGATGGCTTAATTCGTACTAATGGCACACCTAATGTGTTTTTTGTAAATCCCAATGGTATCGTTTTTGGTTCTAATGGCAGTTTAAATGCCAGTGGTTAATTTGTAGCAACCACTACCTTTAATAAACCACTTGTATAAAGCAAAGTACCCAACAAAACAATGATAACTGGCTTTACCCAACTCAAACCCCAGTTCGTAACTCATTTAGGATTGCTATCTCAAAAGTTTTATTTAATTTATTTGACTTGTGTGAATATTAATCAGCCGCTTCAGTACATTCTCAAACTATGCCTTTTGGCAACAATTGTTAACAGTCTAGCTGTCAATGTTGTTGCTGCTGAAGTACAAACTTTTGGACAAGCTGGTAGAAATGGTGTAAATGGTCGGTCTGGACGAGATGGGAACTCTGTATCAGATCAAATAATTCGCGCTAGCGAACAACTACAACCGATTGATCTTTCAGGTACAGATGGTGAAGCGGGAGAATCTGCTACCTCTGGTGAACAAGCTTCTGGATGCCAACAGCCGCAGGATGTAACAGTGAATGTATGCGGTGCTAAAGGCGGCAATGGTGGTAATGGTGGTAATGGCGGTCATGGCGGTCATGGCGGTAATGCTACTGTTTACTTTGAGTCATTATCTCAACTTAAGAATGTGGTGTTACGTAATCGGGGTGGGAGGGCGGGTGTTGGAGGAAAGGGCGGACAAGCAGGTAGTGGATGTAACTGTACTCAACCGCGCTGGACTGTAAACTATTGCACTTGGGCATTGATGGCGCAACAAATCAATGTAGCTAACGCCCAGTGGAGAGAAATTAACAGAGAATTATTTCGCTGTTCGGGTGATGCGTTCTATGACGAACAACAAAATCGACCCCAGCAGCTTCTAAATTTAGATCCAAACTACCGCTATGGCTGGAAATATATTGGTCTATCACAGCAGAGAGATTTTACTTGTGAGAATGGCCTTATTGGTCAACAGGGACGCAACGGTATAGATGGGGAACCTGGTAGTTACGGTCAAGTATTGTTGGTCAAGGGTACAGAAATTCCTCAAGAACAAATTAGTTATGGCAATCGCGTTAGCTTGTTAGTCGATCAAAGCATTGGGCTAATCAAGAAAAATTTATCGAAAAAAACGGGACTACGGAGTTTACTTGGTACTGGTTCGGATGTCCGAGATAGTTATCGTTTACTAGAAACCGTTCAAAGTTCTTTTAAAGTATCTTGGCAAACTGTTAAACGCCCAGAAGATTTAGGAGATCCTCCGCTCAAAGCTGAAATTACTGAATCGGGTAAATTGCAATTTTATATTCCAGGCACATTGGAATATAAACTCAATAATTTGCAAAACCCAACTGAAATTGTGATTACTGGAGGTATTCACCCTAAACGTTTAGGACGTTTTAAATTTAAAGGATTTGATCGCTTTCCCGATCCCCGCAATTTTACTCTTTTAGATGAAGGTAAGCTTCTAGGCGAGTTAAAAACAGTTAAATTGACAATTATTTTGTCTCAGAACAACTCCAAAGTGAGCCAGATGTCTTACCCACTTGTTCCATATCGACCCTATCCTCACTGGGCCGATGCTTATCAGATCAATTTGGGCGATCGCTTTGATTCTTGGCTTAAACCAGGGCAACCTGTTGAATATGAAATTAGCATTGAACAAACTACCCGTTCAGGAGTCACCTATACATCTGGAATGAAAATTGGCTTCGTTGTAGATAAAGCTTCTCATTCTCCCGATATTCAATACTACTCAGGAACGACACTAACTAATCTTTTAAGGCTTATAAATAAGTAGGCAGACAATACTTCTCGGTTAAGAACAAAAGCAAGGTAAAGTGATATCCCTCCAGGGCAAACGCATCTAAAGTATAAGAATCTTTTAATAGCAAGGGTTTTAGCGTTTTTTAATTTAGCCTATTTTTTCGTCAAGCTCCTTATCCAGCAGGGATTGCGGTACACAAGATCGCCAGCTACAAGGTCTGTGGGTGCGATACTTTGCGCGTCACAAAGTGCTAAGGGTGACTCTTGGATTGGTTCTGCGTAGGCGTAGCCCGTCGTAGACATCGCTCGCCAAACATTGATGATGGCAAATCGTTGTTTTAGTAATGTATCAATATCATCATTTATAAAGCAATAAGACAAAGGTCAGACGTGTTAATTAGTACAGTTAAATAATTGAGTGGCAGGTATCTATGTCAGTTAAATGATATATTACAGTTTATCGGTCGGTTTAGCGTAGTTTTTTTATTATACAGTCTTCCTGAAAATATGTATTGATTTGAATATTCCTGTAGTCACAGCAAACCAAGGCACAATATGGAGTTTAGCAAGGCGTGCTTCTATATGAATCTGCACTTCGTCCGAGAGGAAAACTGTTTGCTATTTAATCACAGAGCTTTTCATAGATTAAATCTTAGAAAGAGGAAATTTTATGTCAGACAAGTCTAATTTCCAAAACCCGCTTATAGATGAAATACTAGCTCATTATGAGCGGGATTTGGAAGCTGAACGCTTATCAAAGCGTACAAATCCGATTGAAATTTTAATACGCAGCGTTAAGCAAGATGAATTATCAGCACTGCTATACCTGTACAAACATCTGAATCCAATGGATGCTCCCTTACCTGACGCATCAGCTCTTGAGAAAATATGGAACGAAATATTGAGCGATAGTAAGATTAGTTGCTTTGTAGCAACCTGGGAGGGAAACTTAATTGCCTCTTGTATTTTGACGATCATCCCTAATCTGACGCGAGGCGCTCGTCCCTATGGACTAATTGAGAATGTAATTACTCATCCCGATTATCGTCGCCAAGGTGTAGGAAAGCGCCTGATATATCATGCTTTACAATCTGCATGGAGTCATAATTGTTACAAAGTAATGCTCCTAAGTGGAAGTCAAACCAAGGAAGTACTCCAGTTTTACGAAAAAACTGGGTTTAAGAAGGGTATCAAAACTGGTTTTGTGGCTACACCAATATCTGACTAAGGTGGTGTTAAGCCTTTTCGTAGCTAAATATAGATAGTGCTTGACTTATGTTTTCACAAGATGTAATTTATCAATATTAGATAAAACATCGGTAAATTAATCGGTTTTTAGTACTTTAACCAAAAGGAATATCTTTGTTGTAAATTAACCTAAGTTTAGAGTTAACACTTTCTGCATAGTATCAAACCTTGAAAATTTTATTAAAATATGGATTTTTCCACAATAAATAATATGATGCGAAAAACATATTACCGAAAAATACAACGCAATGGGAGATTGTTCATCTAAAATCTAAAATGATATAAGTTGAAAAAATTAATCTTATTAATGAACTACAGGCATTCAATTATAAATAGCAAAATTGAGAATATTAGAGATGGAAAAAAACATTACTTTCTCACACTAATATTCATTCAGGTAATAGCGATCGCATTCTTATTCATTAATACAACCGCATTGGCAGCCACAGTCAATCCCTGTCCCGAAGGTATGGCGATGATTTCAGGAGGAACGTTCAAAATGGGGTCTGATAATTCCAGTTTTGTGGAAGAGCGATCGCCTGGAGATGTAACGGTGACTAACTTCTGTATTGATAAATATGAAGTAACAAATTCACAATTTAGTGAATTTGTCAAAGCTACAGGATATGTGACAGTTGCAGAGCGTCCCTTATCTCAAGAACAGTTTCCCGATTTACCCGATGAGCAGCGATTACCGGGTTCTTTAGTGTTTGAGATGGCAAAACCGGGTGTCAAAGAAGTTTCCTTTCTGAGTTGGTGGCATTGGACTACTGGCGCGAATTGGCAACATCCTTTTGGCTCTGACAGTGTGATTGCTAGTAAATCCAACTATCCAGTTGTTCACATAGCTTACGAAGATGCCCTAGCTTACGCCAAATGGTCAGGAAAATCTTTACCCACCGAAGCTCAATGGGAATATGCCGCCCGTGGTGGCTTGGATGGTACAACATATACTTGGGGCAATGAATATTCTGAACATAGAGCCAACACTTGGCAAGGAATTTTTCCCTTTTTCAACACCAAAGCCGATGGTTACTCGGGCATTGCTCCCGTCGGTTCTTTTGCACCCAATGGTTATGGACTCTATGACATGACCGGCAATGTGTGGGAATGGACTAGTGATTTCTTTCAAGTAGGACGCGATCGCAAATCCGATCAAATTAATCCTATTGCCTTAAATCAAAGCTTTGATCCCAAAAAGCCCAATGAACCAAAGTTACACGTAATCAAAGGGGGATCGTATCTCTGCGCTCCCAATTACTGTAGCCGCTTCCGTCCGGCGGCGCGGGAGTCAGAATCACCGGATACGGGAACTACTCATATTGGGTTTCGGCTAGTTAAAAATTTGCCTGCTAGCACACTACCTATGAAACCAATTCGCAATTCGCAATTGAATCAAGCCACCAACAAGGGGCGTTAGCGTAGCGGGATGCAGTACGGTTTTAAACCTTCACTTTTTTCATAAATCCAAAATTGTATGACTAATCCTCACAAGAGAGATTCTTTGTATGCGTCTCTGAAGCTAACTTCTGGTGCGTTCGCGCAGGGTCTCCGTTCGTGCAGCGTCCCGAAGGGAAGGAGAATCGCATTTTTGAGTGCCCTAACGCTAATATTTTCTAGTCTCTTACCTCTACCTGCTTGGGCGGACTATGGCGAGAAATTGCCATTACCCCAACCATCTTTTCAAGGCAAAATTGGCATTACTTACAAAGAATCCGAACCAGACTTCCCCAAACCAATTAAGGCTCCAGAAAATGCACCAAATGTGTTGCTGGTGTTGCTTGATGATGTCGGTTTTGGACAAACCAGCACTTTTGGCGGTCTAATCGATACGCCAAATTTAGACCGTCTAGCAGCAAGGGGATTGCGTTATAACCAATTCCACACTACAGCACTCTGCTCTCCTACCAGAGCCGCATTACTCACGGGACGCAATCATCATTCTGTGAATACAGGTGTGGTTGAGGAGTTAGCCACAGGCTATCCAGGCTATACTGCGATTTTACCTAGAAGTGCGGCAACGATCGCCGAAGTATTGCGAAATTATGGATATAACACCGCAGCCTTTGGCAAATGGCACAACACCCCAGACTATGAAACCAGTGCAGCAGGCCCATTCGATCGCTGGCCGACAGGTTTAGGTTTTGAGTACTTCTATGGATTTCTGGGCGGTGATACCAATCAGTGGAGCCCAGCTTTGGTGGAAAATACCCAACATATTCAGAAACCAAATCGCCCTGATTATCACCTCACCCCCGATCTAGCAGACCATGCAATTAAGTGGATTCGTACCCAGCAAGCGATCGCTCCTGATAAACCCTTCTTTACCTACTTTGCCACTGGCGCAACCCATGCCCCACACCATGCGCCCAAAGAATGGATCGACAAGTACAAGGGTAAATTCGATCGAGGTTGGGATAAATTACGCGAAGACATCTTTGCTCGTCAGCTAGCCTTGGGTGTAATTCCCGCCGATACTAAGCTAACTCCTCGCCCAGTGGAACTCCCGGCTTGGGATTCCCTTACTACCACTGAGCAGAAAGTTTATGCGCGTCAGGCAGAAGTATTTGCAGGTTTCCTCAGCCATACCGATGCACAAATTGGTAGAGTCATTGATGCGATCGATCAACTGGGTAAATTGGATAACACCTTAGTCTTTTTCATCGCCGGCGATAATGGTGCGAGTGCTGAAGGCGGCTTAACAGGTAGTATCAATGAATTAAAAGTCTTTAATGGCGTAGCAGAAAGTCCTCAAGAAGTTCTCGCGGCTTTTGATGATTTAGGTGGGCCAAAAACCTTCAATCATTTTCATGCAGCTTGGGCTTGGGCAGTGGATAGCCCCTTTCAATGGACAAAACAAATTGCTTCTCACTTCGGCGGAACCCGCAATGGTTTAGTTGTGGCTTGGGGCGATCGCATCAAAAATCGTGGTGGACTGCGAAGCCAATTCCATCATGTAATTGATATTGCTCCCACAATTCTGGAGGCTGTGGGGATTGAAGAACCAGAGTTAGTCAACGGTGTAAAACAACAACCCATCGAAGGTACTAGCCTTGTTTATAGCTTTGATAATCCTGCTATACCATCCCATCACAAAACCCAGTATTTTGAAATGTTGGGCAATCGTGGCATTTACGATCAAGGTTGGGTAGCAGCCGCCCGTCATGGACGCTTACCTTGGGAGCGTGTCTCCAAAACCACCTTCGATGAAGATAATTGGGAACTATACGATATTACCAAAGACTTCAGTGAAGCTAACGATTTAGCCAAGCAGAACCCTGACAAGTTAGCGCAACTACAAGATTTATTTTTGAGGGAAGCAAAAAAATACAAAGTTCTGCCCTTGGACGATCGCTTACTTCAACGGTTTGATGTCAAAATCCGTTCCAACCTAATCACAGGACGCAATAGCTTTACTTATTACACATCTGTTGCAGGGATTCCCGAAGGCAGCGCTCCCAATATTAAGAATCGCTCCTTTAGCATCACCGCCGATGTAGATGCTGCCAAAGATGGTACTGAAGGCGTTTTAGTCACTCAAGGCGGACGTTTTGCGGGTTGGAGTTTCTTTTTGCAAGAAGGTAAACCCACTTTTGCTTACAACTTGTTAAATAGCGATCGCACAATAATTCAATCTTCTCAACCAATTGCGATCGGCAAATCCCAAATCAAATTTGACTTTACTTATGACGGTGGCGCTCCGGGAGCAGGCGGTACTGGTAAGCTCTCAATCAACGATCAACAGGTTGCCGAAGGCCGTATTGATAAAACTGTAGGCTACCGATTTGGTTTAGATGAAACCTTTGATGTTGGTCAAGATACTGGCACACCTGTGGTAGATACTTACCAAACACCCTTTGCATTCACCGGTAACTTACAGCAAGTCACCCTGGAATTGAAGTAATAGAAATTAGGAATTGGGGATTGGGCATTGGGCATTGGTTATTCTCCTCTGCCCCCCTGCTCCCCAGCCCCTCTGCCCCCTGCCCCTTTGCGTCTCTGCGTGAAAAAAATCATGAACGAAATCTTGTCACTAATCGATAAACTCGCACTTTTCACATTTATCGTGTTCACCATGCTGGGTGCAGGGTTAAGTCTCACCGTACAACAGATTTGGGAACCACTCCGCAACCTTCGCTTAGTCATATCATCGCTGTTAACAAATTTTGTATTAGTGCCAGTTTTTGTATATTTACTATTGCAAGTAGTACATTTAAGCGAACCACTAAGAGATGGCTTACTGATTATGGCAGTAGCATCAGGGCCTCCAGCATTACCGAAACTTGCCCATATAGTCAAAGGCAATATAGCTTTCTCGGTGGGATTAATGATGTTGCTAATGCTGGGCACAATTTTTTATATGCCGATTGTACTGCCTTTAGTGGTGGAAGGTGTACAAATTAACTCCTGGGACATTGCCAAACCCTTATTGTTAATGATGGTTAGCCCATTGATCGTTGGGTTATTCATCAAAGCAAAATTGAGTGCGATCGCCCCCATTATCCAACCGATTTTGTTCAAATTATCTAATGCTGGATTGCTTTTAGGTTTAGTAGTCAGGCTGATAGTTCACACTAACGATATCATTGGCTTATTACAAACAGGTGCAATTTTAGTTTGTGCTATATTCATAGTCTTCTCTTTTAGCGTCGGTTATCTTTTGGGCGGCCCTGGTATCGATACCCAACGAGTGCTAGGAGTTGGAACAGCTCAACGCAATTTTGCCGCAGCATTATTAGTAGCTACAAGTAATTTTGAAGATCCCAGCGTCGTGAGCATCATCATGGTGACGAGTCTTTTAATGATGATCGTAGTTCTGATCGCCGGGCCAAAGTTCATAGAACTAGACCAAGGAACCGGTGTAGAGATAGAACAGGTAGAAGGTTGAAACCCTCTCTAAAAACTGTGCTTGGTAAATACGCTAAATCAATAGTTTTACCGTATTATGTATTAGATACACAAATATTAGATCAGATAAAAAACTATATATGAGGTAGCAGATGGTTCAATCACAAACAAGCTCTTTTGATGCAATCAGTCCAACAGCTTTGATGGTAGCTTATACTAGGCAGTTTACTGATATCCCTTATGGCAAGGAATTAGCTCAATTAGTTAATGCCGAAAGCTTCATAGAACAACTGCAACAAAAAAAATTAAGTCAGCCAAGTGAAGTTTCTGTTCTTGTTGAAGCTCGTTACAAAGCTGTTAATCAAGTAATATCTCAACACTTGCAATTTGAGACTACCCAAATTATCGAGTTAGCATCTGGATTATTGCCTCGTGGTATGGCAATGTCTGAAAATCAAAATATCACTTTTGTTGAAAGTGATTTACCTGCAATGATTAGTCAGAAGCAACAACTCGTAAAACGATTGATTAGAGAACGGCATAATTTGTATTTTGAAGCAATTGACGCTACTAATCAACCTAGTCAGTTTCCTTGGAACGTAAATTATTTACATCAAAACCAACCTGTAGTTGTTTTATGCGAAGGATTGTTAACATACCTAACCTTAGCAGAAAAGCAAAAAGTGTTTGTTAATGTTCGTGAGATACTGCGAGTTTACGGCGGTGTATGGATTACACCTGACCTAACCACTTTTGATGGCTTGAATCAACTACGGCAAATTAGTCCTGGGTTGCAAAGACTCAATCAAACTGCAAGTAATGTTTCAGGTCGAGCTATTAATAATTATCACTTTGAAAACATCGGTCATGTGAAACAGTTCGCTTATGAACAAGGGTTTGATATTAAAGAATATAGTATGCTCGAAGTGATGAATCAAATTACTTGTTTAAATCCTTTAGGGATTGAGCCAGAGGTTGTTAAATCAATGTTGGCTATTGGCTCTACTTTTGTTTTAACCCTTCGCAATTCTTGATGTCTTTAACTGGTTTTTTTGTATGTACCCTCTTGCTACTGCTTGCCTTGCACATTCAATGTTTTGAGTATGCCGCCTCGCAATGTAAAAGATATCTGTTAGCGTTGTCGCAGTAGCATAACCAAGAATTTGTCTTGAGGCGATCGCCTGAAATAACAACTCTGCATCATGCAAAAACGCCTCTCTTTCTAGTAGAAAATCTAGAATGATATTCGTACTCAACTACCGCGTAGTCTAAACCAACAACTCAGGTAAATTTATTACTAGAATTCATCTTAAATATACATAGCAAAGTAATCATTGTAGATTTCTGTATTAGTCATAACTGTGAGTTCTATTTGTTTTTGTTCTTCATCTGTTGCCGAAGTCGTAGCTGAATCTAAGCTTTCTTGAGGAATAAAATCACCACAGTATTCATTCGCCGGTACTGTTGCATTCATCTTCTGGGGATAACTCAATTTGAGATTATTCATGATAGTAATGAATTGACTACGGCTGCGATACTCGTTCCGAGTCGCTCCGCGAACGCTAAATCTGGGATTAAGACGCTTTTCTTCGCCAATAGTGGAAACTGTGCGTCCTTTATAGTCATGGGCAGGATATACCAAGGTATCATCTGGCAAGGTGAATAAGCGTTGTGTCACCACATCATATAAAGTTCCAGGATCACCTCCCTGAAAATCTGTGCGTCCACAACCACGAATAAATAAGGCATCACCAGTTAACAGATGGGTTTTGTTCACTAAATATGTTATGTGACTGGCGCTGTGTCCTGGTGTCAAAATTGTTTCGATGATTACCGATCCTACCTCTAGAATTTCGCCACCGACAAGGGAGCGATCGGCTTTTGTCACAGCAGTATTCTGGGGAACAATCACCTCACAGCCTGTTTTTTGCCTGAGTTTGCCTGCCCCTGTAATATGATCGGCATGGAGGTGAGTTTCTAGACAGTAGCGTAGCTTTAATCCCAGTTCATCTAAAGATTCCAAATCGCGGTCAACTTGCTCTAATACAGGATCGACTAGAACAGCATCTCCTGTCTGCCGATCACCAATTAAGTAAGTATAACTACTAGTTGCAGGGTCAAAAAATTGCCGAAATAGGAAAGTTGATTGCGGTATCTCTGCACTGCCATCGCTTAACAAAGGCATCGTCGGAATAGGGCGTACACGCACTGGTAGCGATTGCAACAACGCCTTAGATAATTCTTGCGCCTGTCCCCGTAATTCTGGCACAGCAATAGTTTCCCACAAGTCGCCCTTGCGGGGAGTTCCCAAGGTATAAAACAGCGTCGAAACGTTACCGTCTGCTGCATATAAAGCACCGTGGCTATCTGTATCTAATCCTAAACCGATGGCATTGGGTCGAATTAATTTCTGCGATCGCAAATCAGTAATCAGAGGATGAGGTGATCGGCGATAATCTGCTGCTACCCCTGTACAATTCACCACCCGCCGAACTTGCAAGATATGATTAGTTTGGGTTTTGCGCCAGCACACAGTAACAGCTACACCGTCCGGCAAAGCTTGATATTCCCGAATCCGCCCAGCAGAGATGGTGAGTTGGCCAGAATCCAGCATTTGGGTGACAACATTTGCTACTTCTGGGGCAATGCGGTGACGATGCACATCCCAATAGGGTGTCAGATGACGCAAAAAACGTTGCTGTTCTTCAGTCGGTAGTTTTTGCCAGATTTTCTGAATCATGGGACGCAGAGAATCAATTACTGCCCGCCAGTCGTAGCCTTGGGTAGCCGCAATTTCCACTTCGGTACGTAGCCGACGTAACCAGTTGCGTACACTTTTTGGTGAATTTTCTGGCGTCAAGAAGCAGGCATAAGGTTGAGCCGCCTGATGTTTTAGGGGAAATAAGCCTCGTCGGGACACAGCATAAATTTTGCCGCGATGTTGGCGATCGCTCAGAGATAGAACCATGTCCACCATCGTCAATCCCGTACCAATTAGCAACACAGGCGCATCAGCATCAAGGTCTGCTAGAGCATCGGCTGACCAAGCATTCCGCAGATAATCATCATTACTGTTTGGGTTTTGAATAGCGGGGGGTGCAGAAGGTGAGTTCCCCAATGCCAACACAACTCTGTCTGCGGCAAAACAGCGACCACTACGTAGAGAAATCATTGCGCCTTTTTCTTCAGGCTGTACCCCTACCGCTTCATCGGTGAAGCGTTCTAGTCGCACATCACTGGGCGCTGTGGCTTCTGCTTCTGCTAAAACCGATTGAATGTATAAACCATAAACTTTACGAGGTATGAAAGTACTGGCATTGACTTCTTCTGAAAAAAATGCTGTTAACTCATCGCGGTTGTGCTGAAGCCAACGTAACAAATGCCCTGGATCATGAGCAAATGCGCTCATGTTGCCTGCCGATACATTCAGCAAATGACAGTTGGTATCGGTGCTGTAGGCGATTCCCTTGCCAATTTGATCGCTACGCTCAATCAGCTTAATTGTGAGGGGTTGGCTGGCAGTTTTTAATAAGTGGGTAGCGACTAGAGAACCACTAAAACCTCCGCCAACAATAGCGATCGTGGTTGGAGTATGGGCAGTTAAAAAGCTAGGGTTCATGGCGGTCTTAGCTAGAATCAATAGTTATGCTGTCTCTTTACTGGAACTAAATGCTTTTCCAACCCAGCTAAAAAATCAGACTTGATTTATTATAAATTCTTATAATACCTTGATCTCAAGCATTAAATACATTTAATTGATAAATTAACAGTAGTTTGTGGCTTATTGACAGAATCTGTACAATTATCATCTTAGAAAGTTCTCAAGATATTCATATCTATGACTTACGCAATAACTCTCTGAAACTCTCATTCCTTTGTGTCCTTCTCTGACTAGACGCTGCGCGTAGCAATATCCCCAAAGGAGTATAATGCGGTTCGTTTTTTCATTATTTTGCGTAAGTCTTGTACTTAACATACAACGCAACTTAAAAGAACCTATGAGCTAGTCAAAGAGTTCAGCAAATAATTCAACTGTCACTAATAACAAAACCTCAGCAGAATCTCGTAAGAAAAAACAAGCGGCAGCAAAAATTACAACTGGGTATGCGGAGTAAATGGCACCTGAAAAAATCGTTGTAAATGAGCCACCGCCTAAACCAGACTATCCTCGCTATAGAGTTCATCTTAAAGGAGCGGGTACTGTGGGATGACTACCAAGCGGCATTTGAAGACATGATTAACAATTGCTCGACTGCTCATGCCCCCTGGTATGTCGTACCTGCAAACAATAAGTGGTATCGTAACTTAGTAGTAGCTCGAACGATCGCAGACACTTTAGAGGCAATGAACCCACAATTTCCACCAGCAGAAAAGGGTTTAGAAAATATTGTAGTTCCAGATTAAGCAGCGATCGCAATTTTCGGATCTTGCATTTGCGGCTTATCCATGTGAATATTCTATCAATAAAATACGGTAATTTGCTTGCTTTACCGTAGTATTTATATTGGTTATAGCTTAAATGTTCTACGTATCCTCAACACTCCCAAAAGCTTATGGACATCAACACCCAACGAATAAAAACTGATGTACTTGTCATTGGTGGCGGTACAGCCGGGACAATGGCTGGAATCAAAGCCAAACAAGCCAATCCTGATGCAGAGGTGCTGATTTTAGAAAAAGCTAACATCCGACGGAGTGGTGCGATCGCAATGGGTATGGATGGCGTGAATACCGCAGTTATTCCCGGACATTCCACCCCAGAACAATACGTCCGCGAAATCACCCTAGCCAATGATGGTATTCTCAACCAAAAAGCCGTATATCAAACAGGCAAATTAGGTTATGAAGTTATCCAAGAATTAGAAACCTGGGGTGTGAAATTTCAAAAAGATGCCCAAGGCAACTATGACTTAAAACAAGTGCATCGTGTGGGTAAATATGTCTTACCCATGCCAGAAGGTAAAGACCTCAAAACTATTCTTACCCGCCAAGTCAAACGCCACAAAGTCAAAGTGACAAATCGTGTCATGGCAACCCGTGTCTTAGTCAAAGCAGGACGTGCTATTGGTGCAGTAGGATTTGATGTCAGAAACGGAGATTATATTGTTATTCAAGCTAAAGCAGTCATCCTATGTACAGGTGCCTGTGGCAGATTAGGATTACCCGCTTCTGGCTATCTCTATGGCACTTATGAAAATCCTACCAATGCCGGAGATGGCTATTCAATGGCTTATCATGCAGGTGCAGAACTCAGCAATATTGAATGCTTTCAAGTTAATCCTTTAATTAAAGATTACAACGGCCCCGCCTGTGCTTATGTTGCTGGGCCTTTTGGCGCACATACAGCCAACGCCGAAGGGAATCGCTTCATTAGCTGTGACTATTGGAGTGGTCAAATGATGTTGGAAATCTGGAAAGAATTAAATTCTGGGAAAGGGCCAGTCCAATTGAAAATGACCCATTTGGATGAAGATACAATTGCAGAAATTGAATCCATACTTTGGGCAAATGAACGACCAAGTAGAGAACGCTTTCATCAAGGTAGAAATGAAGATTACCGCACTCACGGCGTAGAGATGCACATCTCAGAAATAGGCTTATGTAGCGGTCATAGTGCCTCTGGTGTGTGGGTGAATGAAAACGCCGAAACAACCGTCCCAGGTTTATATGCAGCCGGAGATATGGCTAGCGTTCCCCATAATTACATGATTGGAGCATTTGTTTTCGGTCGCATAGCCGGAACTCATGCCATTGAATATATTCAAGATTTAGATTTTATTGAAGCAGACACAGATTTTTTAGAAGCTGAAAAAGCTAGAATATATGCACCTTTAACTCGTCCGAATGGTGTACCTCACACCCAGGTAGAATATAAATTAAGACGCTTAGTTAATGATTATCTGCAACCACCAAAATCCGGTAATAAAATCGAGATTGGTTTAAAACATTTTGTGCAATATCAAGAAACATTAGATTTAATGGGCGCTCGTGATCCCCATGAATTAATGCGTTCTTTGGAAGTGCATTTTATTAGAGACTGTGCAGAAATGGCAGCTAGAGCATCCTTATATCGTCAAGAAACTCGTTGGGGACTTTATCATTACCGCTTAGATTATCCAGAAAAGAATGATGACGAATGGTTTTGCCATGTGAATTTAAAGAAACATGAATTAGGCGAAATGGTATTGTTTAAACGTCCTGTAGATCCTTACATTGTGGATGTAAGTTTACATCATGAAACTTATGATATAGCAGTGAAATAAACATGAAATATTTATTTTGGGATTTTGATAATACATTAGGTTATCGTCAAGGAATGTGGAGTGAAACATTACATTCAATTTTAATATTGAATGGAATCTACAATATAGATTTAGAAGATATTAGACCATTTTTGAAGAATGTCTTTCCTTGGCACTCGCCTGAAACTCCCCATAGTTTATTGTTTAATGAAAAAACATGGTGGGAATACATGAATGAATACTTTGCACAAATATATCAGAGAGTAGGAATAAATAGAAATCAGGCAATAAAATATGCTTTTCAAGTCCAAAATGAATATAAAAATATTGAAAAATGGCATTTATATGATGATGCAATTCCTACTTTGCAAGATGCAATTAAAAATAATTATAAAAATATAATTCTCTCAAATCATATACCTGATTTACACGAAATCATAGACCAATTAAATATTACAAAATACTTTGAAAAAATATATACGTCTGGGAAAATTGGATATGAAAAACCCAGTGTCAAATTTTATACTCATGTCATCAATGATTTAAAGATTGAAAAAACAGAATGTGTAATGATAGGTGATAGCTACAATGCTGATATTGCTGGAGCATTACGGGCAGATATACAAGCAATTTTAGTTAGGAAGCCTAATGATAAAAATTATAAACTTTATAGTCAAGATTTCAGAGGAATACTAAAAATGATCAGAAAAATTTCAACTATAGAATAAAGCATTTCCGTGAATTAAAGAATTGAATGAATTATAAAGCCATAATTTTCGATCTCGATAATACACTGTTGAATTTTGAGCTATGTGAACGCCAAGCTATTCTGGGAGCGTTGGAAGATTGTGCAGTATCTTTAGATTTAAATGGAGTCAGTGAGACTATATTTCTTCAAGTATTTGAAACTTATAATTCCAAGTATTGGAGACAGCGAGAAATTTTTTCTCCTAATGATTTAATCGAGATGTCTTATCGAAGTACACTTGCTCACTTAGATATACAAACAGATCAAATCAGCAATCTTAGTCAAAGTTTTTGGCATATTTTTAATCATTCTGCTGTAATAGAACCTGATGTAAATGAAGTATTAACTGTTCTCGCACATAATTATCGTTTGGCTGTTATCACTAACGGTTTTGTATCAGCACAACTACCGAGAATGCAAGCTGTGGGAATTGAGCATTTTTTTGAAGAAGTTGTAGTTTCTGAAGCAATTGGTTTTGCTAAACCATCTCCTGAAATATTTCATCATGCGTTATCTAGATTAGATTTAACACCAGCAGAAGTCCTTTATGTAGGAGATTCTCTTACTCATGATTATGCGGGAGCAATGCAAGTTAATATTGATTTTTGCTATTACAACCGAAAACAACAAAGTTTACTACAAGGAGTGCAACCAAAGTTTATTATAAGCCAACTTTTAAACTTGCTGGAGTTGGTTAACTAACAAGCTTTTGATTTATTCATTTAAAGTTTAAATTATTTTGAAAAATGTTATCATAAATATGTCTATTTATAATTCAATTGGTCAACAATATTCCAAAACTCGCGTTCCTGATATTCGCATTGTCAATAAATTAATTGATTTACTCAATCTACCCAAAAATAGCATTATTGCTGATATTGGGGCTGGTACTGGTGGTTACAGTCTATCGCTAGCTAATCAAGGATTTATTGTTAATGCTGTTGAACCTTCTTTGGTAATGCAAAAACAAGCATTAGAATATCCGCAAGTTAAGTGGTTCACTGGCTATGCAGAAAATTTACCTTTGCCAGATAAGTCTGTTGATGGCGTTGTAAGTATCCTAGCAATTCATCACTTTACTAATCTCGAAAAAGCGTTTCAAGAAATGCAACGAATTATTAGAGATGGCATAATAGTTTTACTAAGTTTTGATATTAGATTAGCCCAAAAGATATGGCTTTATGACTATTTTCCGTTTTTGTGGGAAGATGCCTTACGATTTTTGCCACTTAATGAACAGATAAACTTAATTCAGAGGAATACTAAAAGGCGTGTTGAAGCCATACCCCTTTTGTTACCATACGATTTATCTGATTTATTTGCAGCAGCAGCCTGGAGGCGACCAGAGTTATATCTTCAAAAAGAAGTACGTGCGGGAATATCATCTTTTGCATTAGCAAATCAAGATTTAATTGAGCAAGGAGTACAGTTACTTACAGCAGATTTAAGTAGTGGGGAATGGACGAAAAAATATGGCAATATTCACAATTTGACAGAGATTGATCTAGGCTATCGTTTTATCCATGCAACGTTGGATAACTAAATAATTGTAATTTAAAATTAAATCATGACAAATAAAGTTACTGTAGGTGAAAAAATTAAAATTAGACAAGCTGAGATTAAAGATGTAGAGAGAATTACTAGTCTTTGCCAACAACTTGAATATTCTGTGACAAATGAACAAATAGAAGAGCGCCTTACTAAAATTACAAATGACGATGCTTATATTGTGTATGTTGCTACTCTAGAAGATGAATATGTAATTGGTTGGGCGCACGCTCATATTTGTGATTCAATAGTCATTCCGACTCCAGCAATTCTTTTAGGATTAATTGTAGATAAAGATTATCGTCACAATGGAATAGGAAGTGTTTTAATGCAGCAAATTGAACAGTGGGCTTTTCTAATTGGATGTGAGGGTATTCTGTTACGTTCTAATGTTAAACGTCGAGAGGCTCACTCGTTTTATGAAAAAATTGGTTATAGGAATATCAAACAGTCAGTGACATTTTATAAAAAATTGCAACCTCAAGAGTAAATAATTTCAAAAATGATTACTGGAATTAACCACATTACTTTATCTGTCAGAGATTTAGAGGAATCTATTAATTTTTATACCAATGTGCTAGATTTTCGCTTACTAGCAAAATGGATGAAAGGTGCTTATCTTTCGGTTGGTGATATTTGGTTGGCATTAATTTTAGACCAGAAAGTTCGAGAAAATTCTATACCTGAATATACCCATATTGGTCTGACTGTTTCTATTGAAGATTTTCCTACTCTTAGCCAACGCATTCAGCAATCAGGAGCAAAAATTTGGCAAGAAAATAAAAGCGAAGGTGCTTCTTTATATTTCCTTGATTTAAACGATCATAAACTGGAAATTCATGCTTCTGATTTAAACATTATAATAAAAACTGCTAAAGCATCTCCGTGGGAAGGGTTAGAATTTTTCATTTAAAGTTGATTAATTGAATTAGAGAGTAATAAATGTATGGCTTTAATTACACAAAGGATAGATGTTCCTGTCATCGTTGACGAATCAAAGTGTTTAGAAAAATGCACAGCTTGTATTGAAGTTTGTCCCCTCGATGTATTAGCAAAAAATCCAGAAACGGGGAAAGCATATATGAAATATGATGAGTGCTGGTTTTGTCTCCCTTGTGAAAAAGAATGTCCCACCAATGCAATTACAGTACAAATTCCCTTTTTATTGCGATAGTTTTCTCTTATCCTTTGTGACTTGGTGGTAAAATGATGAATGATGATCTCAAAAATTGGCTAGAAATGCTGCGATCGCCTGATGTAAATGACCGCTTAGTAGCTGTCAAAAGCTTACAACATCTAGGCGATGAAGAAACAATAGATGCTTTAATTATTGCTTTGAAAGATGAAAATGTCGCTGTACAAAAAATAGCCATATCTGCACTTTGGGAAATTGCCGATCCTGTAGCAATTCCTGCTTTAATTGAATGCTTAACTTCAGCAGATTCAGATATTCGCGCTGAAGCTGCATCAGCATTAAATGAATTGGTAACACCAGATGAGTTGTTACTTTTATTAGATAAGTTACAAATTAATGATGTTAATATACAACTAAATATTTTAGTGCTGTTGCGAAAAATTCATGATATTCAATCTCTACCGTATATTTTACCCTTTTTAGAATCAAAAAATTCTGAGTTAAGAGAAGCAGCAATTACTACACTTCGATATATAAATCAACTAAAAAAATGTCCACAAGCTTTGGATTTAATTTTTGACCAAGAACCAATAGTCCGTCGTGCTACTGCTTTAACTTTAGGGCATTTACAAGATACACAAGTAATTACAATACTTGCTCAAGTACTTACAAATGATAGCGACTGGCAAGTTCGCCGGAATGCAGCCAAATCCCTGGCTATTCATGAAAATCAGCAAGCAACTTCAGCATTAGAAATAGCTTTAAATGATGAACATTGGCAAGTACGCAAATCAGCAGCACAAGCTTTGCAGAAAATCCCAGATATTCAAGTTATGCCGAGATTAATTCAAGCATTAACAGATGAATATGCAGATGTCCGCAAAGAGGCTGCGATCGCACTTGGTAATTTAGCTCATCCTGATGTTATTAACCCCCTGCAACAAGCCTTAGATGATCCTGACAAAGAAGTGTCCATTCAAGCGCAACGGGCAATTCAGAAGATTCAAACAGATAGAATAGTCTCAAGGGAGCAGTAAATAACTAAGGGAAAGCGTAATGGACAATCCATTTCCTGGAATGAACCCGTATTTGGAACAGCCTGAACTTTGGCATCAAGTTCACAATCGTTTGATTGTAGCGATCGCTGATCACTTAACTCCTCAAATCGCCCCTAAATACCGAGTTTCTATTGAAGAGCGAGTTTACACTAGTGTAGATGATATCTTACTCGTAGGAATTGCTGATATAGCAGTTGCCAAACGTAATACTACAGATAACAGTACAACTTTGACTGCTGCAAAACTTGCTGAACCCAGTAAAGTGAAAGTTCCTGTACCTGAACAGATAACTGAGCGATTTTTAGAGGTGCGAGCAACTCCAACCACAGAAGTAGTCGCTGTGATTGAAATACTTTCTCCTAAAAATAAACGCTCCAAAGAAGGTAGAGCCGCTTACGAAAGCAAACGACAGAAAATTTTGGCTTCTGCAACCAACTTAGTAGAAATTGACCTCTTGAGACAAGGGCAGCCAATGCCTATTTTCGGAGCATCAACCACAGATTATAGTTATAGTATCTTAGTCAGTCGCAGCTACAACAGGCCTGATGCAGATTTATATACTTTCGATTTAAAAAACCCAATTCCTGTTTTTCCTATACCTTTGCGTGAGGGAGAACCTGAACCGATAGTTGAATTGCAAAGGTTATTAAACGAAGTTTACGAACGTGCTAGATTTGACTTGGCAATTGATTATTCACAACCTTTAAAGATAGTGCAATCACCCGAAGAAGAAGCTTGGGTAAGAGAAGTTTTGCAGAGGTTCTAAATCAGAGCGATCATTCTTGATAACTCAGGAATGCCAACCCGATCAAATATTTGCTAATTTCGCAATACAAATTCTTTACTCCAAATTATTGATCTCTGCTCATCAGCAATATTTATTAGGTGGACTTTATCGACAAAACAATGATAATTTAAATTTAATTGCTGTGCTTCTTCTAAAACTTGCAAAAATTGATCTATATTGTTTGTAAATATTCCTAAAGTTAAATGTGGAATAAATAGTAAATTATTTCTGCAATATTTAGCTAATATCCCTGTATATAATTCATTGTGTAATTTTATCATATCTGCCTTTCCTTCTTCAACCATTAAAAACAGATATTCATCCCATGATTTTTGCAATCCTTTGAAACAAATTGGAAAGGTTTTCCATTTACTCAAGATATTATCAATATGAAGAATAAGGTTGTTTTCATTAATAGACTCGATTATGGGAGATACAAGTGTAATATGTGGTTCTATTAAATAAACTTGTGGATCATATTTCTGCCTTATTTGATTGATATCCTCTGTGCTAATATTGGGGTAATGTACGATTGCGTAAGACATATTGATAAATTATTAAAAGTTATACAGCAAATTTAAACTTCTCTACTTTGCATAGTGTGTCACAGCTTACGGGGCTACGCTAACGTGAAGTACAGGAATACCCTTTTATCCAAAAGATATGACTACAGCCCATCAGCAAGAAGTCGTCCAATTACTCAAACAGGTTATCGAACCTAACTTAAATAATGACATCGTTAGTTTGGGAATGGTACGAAACTTACGCATAGTTGATGATTATATTTACTTACGTTTATATATTGGTTCTCATCAGCACCAACTACAGGCAGAAATTCAATCTAAATTGTCATCTTTATCTTGGTGTAAAAAAACTTATATTCAAATTTGTACAATTCCAGGTGTTAAAACAACTCTAGGCATCTCTAGTGGTAAAGGCGGTGTGGGCAAATCTACAACAGCCGTTAATATAGCCGCAGCTTTAAAATTACAAGGTGCAAAAGTAGGACTATTAGATGCTGATGTCTATGGGCCTAATGTTCCCCAGATGTTGGGTTTAGGAAAAGCTGATATTCAAGTGATTAATACTCCCACAGGTGATAAATTTTTACCTTTAGAAGTTCAGGGAATAAAAGTGATGTCAGTGGGTTTACTTGCAGAAGCAAATCGTCCTTTAGCATGGCGTGGGCCTGTATTGCATAAAATTATCATGCAATTTTTGCAAGATGTGGAATGGGGTGAATTAGATTATTTATTGATAGATTTACCTCCAGGTACAGGTGATGCTCAAATTACAATTATCCAAGAAAGCCCAATTTGTGGAGTCATTTTAGTGACAACTCCTCAACAAGTGGCTGTTGCAGATGTACGACGTAATATATATATGTTTCGCCAAGTGGGTGTTCCTGTCCTTGGCATCATTGAAAATATGAGTTATTTAATTTGCGATGATTGTGGTTCACGCACACCGATTTTTGGCAGTGGTGGCGGCGAACAACTGGCCGCAGAATTACTTGCGCCTTTGTTGGGACAAATTCCTATTGATCCCCGCATTTGTAGCGGTAGTGATACTGGAAATCCGATCGCAATGAGTGAATACACTTCACCAGTAAAGGAGGTTTTTACACAAATAGCTATTTCATTAAATAGTACTTTTATGGTACACGATGAGTCTACGCAGCTTGACTCAGAGAAATAAGGAGGAGAGAGTTTTTCGCTAGTTTTTTGAGTATTTTTTTATTTGGAAGTCCCTTAATTAATTCCCTGATTTTGGTGATTGAGTTATGAGACAAACTACGATAAGCTGATGTAATTACCGTAGTTAATCTAAGTAGGAATCTACCATACATCATTCTCTAAAAGCAAGCTATTTAATTAATGACTCAAAAAGCAGAATTATCTCAATTTGCCCACGAGCGAATTAAACGAGTAGTATGCAACAACGCCGTTTGGTGCGATACGATTTGTCGAGTACATGGGCTATCTGGGGAGTTTAAGGATGTATTAAAGTCTCTAAAGGAAGGTTGAATACATGGAAGCTTTTCAAAAAGGAGTTGAAGGCGAAATAGTTAAAAGCGAAATAGCAAAGCAAATTTATACAGTTTCACATCTAGCTGGGTCTTTTAAACTCCGTTCTGGGAAAATCTCAAACGAATATTTTGATAAATATCAGTTCGAGGCAGATCCAATTTTACTTAATGCTGTTGTTAAGCAGATGCTTACTCTCATTCCAAGTGATATCAAAGTACTTGCAGGTCTCGAACTTGGTGGCATTTCGATAGTGACACTCTTATCACACTACTCTGGTTTACCTACTGCTTTCGTAAGAAAAGAAGCGAAAAAATATGGAACTTCTCGATTAGCTGAAGGTGTACAGATTAATAATCGGAAAGTGCTGATTGTAGAAGATGTAGTAACTTCTGGTGGTCAAATCATTATCTCAGCCAATCAACTGCGTCAACTTGGCGCTCAAATTGATTACGTACTCTGCGTTATCGACCGCGAGGAAGGTGCTATTGATAAACTCTTAGCAGAAGGTATTACACTGCTTTCTCTACTAAAGCGGAGTGATTTTCCTAATTAATATTAAGGCTATGACGGTTTTGCTATAGCGAAGCGCAGATCGCACTTATGACATCAGACAATTAGCAACCTTCTCTAAACCCCTTAACGAAGCCGTAGTTTCAATAAATCTATTCAAACCGAAATATGTCAGACATTGCTGATTTTTCTGCTTCTCAACTATTATCGCTATATCGCGATCGCCAGTTATCACCAGTTGCAGCAACCAAAGCTGCCCTAGAACGGATCAATACTTACAATAACTCAGTTAACGCCTTTGCGATCGTAGATGAAAACACTGCTCTGGCTGAAGCCCAAGCCTCAGAAGTGCGTTGGCTAAATGGAAATCCTCGTGGCTTAGTGGATGGGATACCTTTTACCGTCAAGGATTTACTATTAACCAAGGGTTTACCAACGCGCCGAGGGAGTAAAGCGATAATCTCCCATCAACCTTGGGAAGAAAATGCACCTGCGGTGGCTCGTCTGCGGGAACAAGGAGCAGTTTTATTAGGAAAAACCACAACCTCTGAATTTGGTTGGAAGGGTGTCACCGACAGTCCACTGACTGGTATCACCCGCAATCCTTGGAATACAGATTTGACTCCCGGAGGAAGTAGCGGTGGTGCTGCTGTTGCTGCTGCATTGGGCATGGGAACACTGCATCTCGCTACAGATGGTGGTGGATCGTCAAGAACACCGGCGGCATTAACAGGTGTGTTTGGTTTAAAACCGACTTTTGGACGTGTTTCTGGCTACCCATCAGCCCATACTGGATCATTGTTTCATATTGGCGTTTTGGTTCGTACCGTCACTGATGCCGCACTCACATTAAATGTTATCGCCCATTCTGATGTGCGTGATTGGTATGCTTTACCAGATGACAAACAAGATTATACTTCTGAGTTAGACAAGGGTGTAGCTGGATTGAGAATTGCTTACAGTCCCAACTTTGGCTATGCTGAGGTTGATGCAGAAGTAGCTGCTTTAGTTAAAGCCGCAGTTGATGTTTTTGCTAAACTCGGTGCGATTGTCGAAGAAGTCGATCCAGGTTTTGTAAATCCTCGCCCTATTTTTCAAACCTTTTGGCAAGCTGGTGCAGCTAAGTTATTGCGTGGCTTTAGTCCAGAACAACAAGCTTTAATTGAAGAAGGTTTGCAAGCTATAGCCAAAGAAGGCGATCGCCTCACCTTAATAGAATATCTCAGCGCCCAAGATGCCCGTGAAGCATTGGGACGTCAAAAGCAAATATTTCATCAAAACTATGACTTATTACTTACTCCCACCTTACCAATAGTTGCTTTTCCTGTTGGACAAAATCGGCCTCAATCATCTATTGATCATCAGCACCGAGATTGGACACCTTTTACATATCCTTTCAACCTTACACAACAACCTGCTGCATCTTTACCTTGTGGCTTCACCAAAAACGGTTTGCCTGTTGGGATACAAATTGTCGCCGCAAAATATAAAGATTTACTGGTATTGCAAGCAGCTAAAGCTTATGAAAGTATTTTTCCTTTTATCATGCCGTTAGGAGCAAGTCAATTGTAGACATCAGTGGAATTCTCTTTCGCCTTTAAATATTCTCACAAGCAATTACTTTGTTTAAACAAGGGCTTTAGTGTTCGCACTTCTTTAGGGCTGCGGCAGGAAAGGATGATTGTTAACGTTCTGATTTTTAAATCTTCTGCAAAATGCTTAAGCTGCTCCATATAGCTAAATAAATATATGATTAGAGCCGTACTTTTTGACCTTGATGATACGCTCATAGATCACGATGCAGCAATTAGGGATGCCGCAGGTGCATTGTTTGATAAGGTCATACCCGATGGCAAACATGAGTTCAAGGTGTTCATAGAGCAATGGATATCCTTGAACCGAAAGTGGTATAAGAAGTTCTTTGCAAAACAAGTCACTTTTCAGGAATCAAGCAGAGGAAAACTGCGAGAAGCATTCTCGAAATACGGATATCAATTTTCAGATACAGATGCCGATACCTTGCTCTCGGAGTACTGGGAACATTACGTGAGTATGTGCCAGTTATACGATGATGTCTATGAGTGTTTTGCACAGTTACAGAAATGCAAGATCGGCGTGGTAACAAACGGTCAGGAGGCGCAGCAGGTTGAAAAACTTAGACGATGCGGTATTCTGCCAGTTATGGATGTCGTTGTTACTTCAGAAGTGGCGGGATTTGCCAAGCCTGCGCCCCAGATTTTCCAGTATGCTTGTGCCAAATTGCGAGTACAACAAACACAGAGCGTCTATATTGGAGATAACTTTGAACTAGACGCGTTAGCGGCCAGAGATGCTGGATTAACAGGAGTTTGGCTTAACCGTCTTCACGGGGATTTGCAGCCATCTCCTCGGATTATAAAACGAATTAATCGGCTGACTGAACTATCAGAGTTAATATTATAAAAGCTGGCATCAAGCTCAAACTAATTATTGCATATTACAGTAACTATAAAAATTTACCGTAGATTGAGGTATAATTCTCTTTTCAATCAGCACCCCAATTAATTTATGACCACTGTATATGTTTGTGATTTAGCCGATACATTGCTTGGAGATAATGTAATACTTTCTTCCTTCAGCAAGAAAGTCCTTCATGAAGTCTTGCATCAAGGACTAAAGTTTATCAGATCATGAACAAACGGCGAGACAATGTTCCTTTTGATCCTTACTACTTTGAGAAGCTCACATATCTAGGTGTGAACTTACTGCCCAGCGATACCTTCCGGCACATCTTCCAAACGAATCATTGGCGTGGATCTAATTCAATTTCAGGGGAGGGTGCTAGTAGAAGACAAACACAACAGATTGAAGCTCAACTTCCAGCATTACTTAAAACATTACAAGTGGAGATACTTCTCGATCTCCCCTGCGGAGACTTCAGTTGGATGCAGTTTATAGATTTACCTATTTCAAGTTACATCGGCGCAGATATCGTACCTGAACTGATTACTGAAAACCAGAAGCGTTACGGAAGTAAAAAGTGTCAGTTTCTGACATTGAATTTAACAAGCGACCCTCTACCAAGAGCAAACATATTGCTATGCCGAGATTGCTTTGTGCATCTTTCAATAGCAGACATTTTCTTAGCTCTCGATAATATTAAAAGTAGCCATATTGATTATCTACTAACAACTACTTTCCTCAATTGTGAAGACAACGAGGATATCACGACAGGTGACTGGCGTTTATTAAATTTGGAGAAACAACCTTTTAATTTTCCTACACCTCTACTACTGATAAATGAACAATGTACTGAGGGAGGTGGCTTATATAAAGATAAGAGCTTGGGATTGTGGCAGGTGCAAGACATTACCTTGGTTTAGAGTGATAAATAGCGATCGCATCTGAGTGCAGACATTTTAATTCACATTAGGCGTGAATTATAAACACTACACAGATTTAGCTAACTGCCACCTTGGTTTGCTGTTTCCATACCGCATCTGCATACAATGATGTGTCGAAGTCCGGCGAAATATTGCCGTTAGTGATCCGGGCTTCGTGTAATGACCAGTCAGCAAAGAATAAGTCGTGGCTGATGCGTGCCACTACTGCTGGCACATCGCGGCGGATGCTGGGTACGTCACCGATAGGCAGACCGAAGCTTACGAAGCCAGCAGGATTGAACACATGGATGTCCTTCAGGTAAGGGGCGTTGCCAAGTACTTTCTCTTGGTATTCATGGGCGCTACCAAGGTAAGGGTGGGTGCTGAGTTGATCGTCACGCTGGTCGGTTGGGGCTTCATAGCGATCGCGCCAGAGGGCGATGTGATGTGCAAATTCGGCAAGTTCCGGCCGCTTTGTCGGGTCAACAAAATAGCCAGTACCAGCGATCGCAAAATCGAACTCGAAAACATCATCATTTACTTGAGCAACGATGCGATCGCCTTGATTGTGAGCAGATTTCCAAGGTGCAGATAAGTGCAGGTAGAAGTTAGAGAAAGCTATTACCCGCTCGATTGCGTCTGGTGGTGGTGTAGAGCCAACCTGATTAAACCGCCAAGCTTGGAACCAGCGAGCTGCATCAGGTAGTTGCGGATAGTTGTAGTAAGCGCCAGGATAACCTCGCAGGCGATTCACTGGCAGAGATGCGATCGCTGGCCGTCGTGCGAACAGGTGTACTGCCTTAGCGCCTGATTCCAATGCTACTCCTGCCGCATCGAAGGCCGAGGCCGCAGCACCCAGCACTGCTACTGTTTTGCCACGTAGATTGTTGAAGTCGATTTCATCGGCGGTATGTGCATATAAGGTACGTGGCAGAGATGCCAATATAGGCGGTATATTTGGGCCACCAGTGCCAGCTACACCATTGGCGAAAATAATTTTACGTGTGGTTTCCACCTGGGCGACACCGTTCACTTCTAAGTGTAGACGAAAGAAATCTGCCTCTGGCTCAATCCGCACCAACTTTGTCTGATACCGAACTGGAATGCCCAGGAAATGCCGATACCAACTGAGGTACTCAGCCCACGCCACTCGTGGAATGCGGTCAAGCGCTGCGTATGCCTCAACACCGTGCCGCGCCTCGTACCATGCTTGAAATGATAGCGCCGAAATGCCCAGTTCTGGCCCTGGCAGATTTTTCGGTGTGCGTAACTTTTTCATCCGCGCCCGCGTCAGCCACACGCCAGCATGAACTTCGTCAAGAGCCTCATCGATGACTGTCACACGGCCAATGCCGGCACGCCGCAGGGCAAATGCGAAGGTGCTGCCACTGCCACTACCGCCTACTATTGTCACATTGTGGTCAATGCCTGGGCGATCGCTTACCCAGTTTTCGGGATCTGGGCCGAGTAGGCGCAACGCCTCACGAGCGGCAAAATCGAGGTCAGTCGTTGTTGTCATGTCGGTATTTAAGGATGAAATAAGATTTTATCGAGATTAGTGATACTGAAAAGCATAATATCACGAGGAGCTAATAATTAGCTTACCTAATATTAAGCTTTACGAATAAGATAATTACTGACTGTTAGCGAAGCGGTGCTGATGTCACCCAAATAGTAAGGATTCAGCACCCAGGAGTCAGGAGCCAGAATTTATCAGGAATCTAGAATGATTGGTATATTTAGTCATCAAATGTTCTCCTGATTCTTTAACTATTCTGAATTCTTACAAAGAAGCACCACGGTAAAGGTTACTGCACATTGCAAATTAGTTGAAATTTTCTATTAGTTTGAGTAGCTGATAATGCTTATCTTTATTTATTCACACTCGCCAATAAATAAAAACTTTTTAGTTTGCTGAAAATCCCAAACCATTTTATCTCCTGCTTAAGAACACGCTCACGATCAGCAGATTCTTGTGGTGGTAGTTCCCAAATATCACGGATTTCATGTTCTTGCTGATCTGTTAATTGGAGATGATGAGGTAATTGAGATTGTTGCCCAAATAACCAAGGTACTCCATTTAATAATTCTCTTTCTATTCCATCAAACATATTTTTACCCTTATGAAAAATAAGGTGATTTTGACATTTGGCTTTTTACTTCTTGCTGCAATTATTGGCATTTGGCGATATCTTTGTTAAAACTGCTGTCCCAAAGTTGTTTTACATCAACTTTTGTGGAAATTACACCCGCTTGAAAAAAGGTATCAGCAACCTTTTGCTCAGAAGCAATAGCTGCGTCAGAAATAGGAAGTAATTCTTGACGACGCTGTTGTTGCCCTTGCTTGGCATCTTGATAAACGATGCCTTCATCAACGTCTATGGTAGTTGCATAATTCTTCGACCATTGCTTGAGATTAGATTCTCGCCAAGTTTGGGATTTCTGCAAACGACAGAGAAAATCAGCAATTACAACTTTCTTTTGGGGATCAGCGATCGCATTGGGTGAAGCAATAATCACAAAGTTACCGCTCAAAATATCTTTTGCAGATTCCAGCACTCGCGCCCCTTCTTTTTTGGCTTGGGGGATGGAGTAACCGTAGGTAGCCCAAGCATCAAGCTGTCCTTTACGAAAAGCCGAAAGCCCATCGGGTATTGATAAAGGAATTGCATTGATATCCTTCATCGTCAGCCCGACTTTTTCCAACATTTTAATCAGGAAGTAGTGGGCAGTCGTGGCTTTAACATAACCCACTTTCTTACCTTTAAGATCAGCGATCGTTTTGGCAGTAGAGTCCTTGGGTACAAGTACAACTTGACTAACCGTAGGCCCTTTGAGAGTGGCAATAATTTTTACAGATGCTTTCGATTCAATCGCAAAAATCGGTGGAATTTCACTAGAAGAGGCTAAGTCAATTGCACCAGCATTGATTGACTGTACCATCAAGTTACCCCCGGTAAACTCAGTAAATTGAGTTGTGTAAGGGAAATTATCTAGTCCAGCTAACTTTAAATTTAGGTCCCAGCCACCTTTATACTTAGCAACACGCAATTGAGTTGTATTCGACACTGCAATTTTAGATGGACTAGGATTAGCAGTGATCGTTGTCGGACTGGTAGACTTAACCTCTGAGCAAGCTGTTGTTGCTACTAACAAGCAACCCAGAGAGAAGAAAAAATTTTGCCGCAGCCAATTGGTAGACACGTTAATTTTTAGGTATAAAAAGACAAGGAAGAAAAATAACCACCAACTACTCTAGTAAGCTTGGTTCTTCGCCCACAATTCGGTCGTAGAGTGGCTGAAAGCTAAACCAACCGCCAGAATGGGTTCCTATTTGGTTATGAGTAAAAGTTGCTGTTTCGTGGTCAATGGGAAGTGGTTTGCCAGCTGCTTCTGCAAGTAGTTGGGCTTGAGCCGATCGCTCAAAAGAAATGTACCAAAAAGCAGCTTCGTCTACTGTCTGTCCCACTGTCAAAAAGCCATGATTCCGTAGGATGACAGCTTTTTTGTCTCCTAAAGATTCAGCAATTCTTTTACCCTCTGAAGTATCTAAAACTACTCCTTTATAGTCATCAAATAGAGCGTGGTCTTGATAGAAAGCACAAGCATCTTGAGTTAGGGGATCAAGGAGGCGACCAAGACTTGACCAAGATTTACCATGCAGAGAATGAGCATGAGCCGCTGCAACTATATCAGGTCGCGCCTCATGAACCTGTGAATGAATGGCAAAAGCGGCGCGATTGACGGGAGCATTACCTTTGACAACTTCGCCTTCTCTATCGACCAAAATCAAGTCAGAAACCCGGATGTGGCCAAAGTATTTGCCAAGGGGATTTACCCAAAAATGGTCAGTAAACTCAGGATCTCTGGCGGTGATGTGGCCTGCTGTTCCCTCACTAAAGCCAAAACGAGCAAACAGCCGAAATGCAGCCGCAAGGCGTTGTTTGCGGTAGAGTCGTTCTTCTTCAACTCGTTCAAAGACTGGCGGTTGTGGTCTAGTGAAATTTGGCATGATTTTCTCTTTCTTGTTTCACAGGGAGATTAAGCTACGGTTGCTGTTTGTCTTTCTTGTCGTTGCACTTGTTGACGTACCAAAGGAATCACATCTCGACCGTAGGCGATCGCATCTTCCACAGGGTCAAAACCGCGAATCAATAGTGTTGTCACTCCAGCTTTGTAGTAATCAAATAATGACTCTGCAACTTGTTCTGGAGTCCCCACCAAAGCAGTAGTATTACCACGAGCGCCAGTAGCAGCTGCGATCGGTGTCCATAAACGCTTATCATGAATTTCGCTTTCCTTAGCAAAATCCAACAACCGCAATGAACCAACAGCTTCAGGTCGGAAAGAAGCCCCCGGAGATAATTGAATCCCAGCCTTAGCCCGGGTTTCATTGATCCGTGAGAGAATATAATGTGCTTTTTCCCACGCTTTTGCTTCTGTTTCGCCCAAAATCGGACGTAAGGAAACACTAAATCGTAAATCTTTTCCAGGCGGTGCTGCGGCTTTCACCTCTGCGATCCGTTGTTTAATAGCAGCTATGGGTTCTCCCCAAAACGCATATACATTACTGTGCTTTGCACCTACATCCACAGCAGCACCAGAAGCACCACCGAAATATATTGGTATATGCGGTTGCTGTAAAGGTTTAACTTCCGAAAATGCTTGTTTGAGTTGGTAAAACTCCCCATGATAATCGAAGGGTTTTTCACTCGTCCAAACTCGCCGCACAATATCGAGATATTCATCAGTACGGCGATAGCGAGTATCATGATCGAGCCAATCACCATCGCGCTGTTGTTCGGCATCGCTCCCACCAGTAATAATATGTACTGCAACGCGACCATTAGAAAAGTGATCTAATGTTGCTAATTTACGGGCGGCTAAAGTGGGAGCCACAAAACCTGGTCTATGTGCAAGTAAAAATTTGAGTCGTTCGGTTGCAGCAGCCACATAACTGACTACATTAAAGCCATCTGGCCCTGTAGAACTATAACCAACTAGCACTCGATCAAAGCCACCATCTTCATGGACTTTTGCAAATTTGCGGACATAAGCTAAGTCTATACTTCCCCCGGTAATAGATACGGTAGGACTATGTAATTCAGACGCTTCTCGCGTACCAATCATGCCAATAAATTCCACAGACATATTAATTTTGCTCCAAATCTTTGTTATTTAAGTTTTTAGTGGTAGTTATTCTGTGCCTCTTTTCATCTTTCCTACTACCTAGCGGCGGTAGTTTCTAAAGGACATACTGCCTTTGTAATATCTACTCGTTGCGGAATAATTTTTTGCTCTAGTAACCAGTCAGCTGTTTTTTGAAGCTTGGCAATATCTTCAGTATTAGGAAATACGTAAGACTCTGGGCCTCGATTTTTAGTCACCTGCTTGGCTACCGCATCAGAGACTTTTAGCTCTTTAACGAGAAAATCTGATGCAGCATTAGTATGTTGATTTAACCATTTACCATCCTCACTCAAAGCAGTGAGAGCAGCTTTCACGGCTACAGGATTCTCTTTAGCTGCATCACTACGAACAACCATAATGCCGTAGGTAGGAGCAGGGTGTGTAGTGGTGATTCTTCGCGCCTTGTGTTCTAATTCTGCAATGGAAATATAAGGTTCCCAAACTGCCCACGCATCAACAGAACCTTGATATAGAGCAGGTGCAGCGTCATTCGGTGATAAGTAAACTCGCTGGACTTGATATGAAGGAATATTTTCTTTTTCCAAAACTTTTAATAACAGGTATTCCCCTGCACCACCTTGATTAACAGCAACTTTTTTACCTATTAAATCAGTCGGTTTACGAATGGGAGAATCACCACGAACTAAAATAGCATTACTCAAAGAATCTGGTCTAGGACGCTGTACAGAGCCAATACAAAGAGGTTGTTTGGCAGCAATTCCAGAAATGGAAGGAATATCACCACAGCCGCCAATATCCGCCCGATTACCATTAAGAGAACTTAAAAGCGTAGCGCAACGGTCAAATGGCCCACTCCATTCAACTTTAATATTTTGCGTCGCTAACTGACGCTCTAACTCACCTCGTTGACGCGCAATCGGAATAATCCCGCCTTTTTGGTAGCCCAAGCGAATTACAGTGTTTTTCTCTGTAGTTTTGGTAGTGAGAGTTTTTGAAGAGGAAGCTGAGTTAACTGTGGCATTGATAGCTGTTTGTTGACTGCAACCAGAAGCTATCAAACCAAGAAAAGACGCTGCAACTGCGAAGGTTGTACTAGCAGAATACTTTTCTTTGTACTGAAAACGGTGTTCTTTGAAATAATTCCCCACAATGGACTCCTTGATATTTTGGGTCAGTTTGGCATTGTAATGAAACGACCAGTCTGTAGTACGCGGGAGGTTAGAAGAACTCCAACCACCGTGATGAATCAATCGGTAAGAACAACCCTAGCAGTACAGGCTGCTGGAGAGTTTGGGATAATGGGCTTTGGAGATAGTCTGTTGGAGAAGCGTAGACGCAAAGCGGCTTGTCGCCAGACATCGCCTCTTTACTTGCTCTCAAAGAAGTAGTATCAATTGCACTCATAGTTCCTCTCAACGGTTTCGGTTGGCTGCGAGATCCTCGATTTCTGATAAATTGCTACAAGTTAAAAGTCAGGGATCTGAACAAAATTAGAAGAATCCTCGTTGTGGCAATGGTGTACCGTTGATCTCGTAGTCGCCGATCGCACGAGCCTTAAAGTGATTTGGATTGTGTGAGGACAAGGTGCGGGCGTTGCGCCAGTGACGATCAAAGTTGGAGCTTTTCTTTGTTGTGGAAGCCCCACCAACTTCAAACAGCAAAGTGGCTGAACGTAGAGCCAAATCATCAACAATCAATTTGGCTTTGGCTGCACTCAGAGAAGTTGCCAGTGCCGCAGCTGTCTCTGCCTCTTCACCCTGAGCTTGGGCAGCAGGGAGGCGATCAAGACCATCAGCGGCCGCTAAAACAATTGCTTCGGCAGCAAAGGCATTGGCGGCAATCTGCCCGACAGTCTGCTGCAAGATTGGATCTTCTGAGGCTTGCTCGGATACAGCATGGTAGAAAGTCCGGGGTCGGGTACGGACGAGGGCTGTTGCATCGCGTAGAACGCTGCGAATAATGCCAGCATTAATTGCTGTTAAAAATAATTGCGGGACAATGTTGTATGGCAGGTTGTCTTTATCTGTGTCTGTCTCAAAAATTACTTCGTCCACTTCTACACGGACATTTTGGAATGTTGTTGTTCCAGTGCCTGTAAGCCTTTGACCGAAGCCGTCCCAGTCGTCCACCAGGTCAATGCCCTCCCGGTTGGTGGGAATGAGTATAAATGCTCTAGTGCCATCGGGTACTAGCACACGCACGAAAATCAAGTCTGCATAAAGGCTGCCAGTGCTGTAATACTTAGTCCCATTTAGACGATAGCCATCGCCATCAAGTGTTAATTTTGTATTCACGACTTGGCCGCCACCAGATCGCTTAACTTCCAGTTCGGTTGAAGCGAGTCCAATAATCGCGCCATCGACGACGGCTTTGAGCCAGCGACGATTCCTTTGGGTGCGCTCAGAACGCAAAATTCGCTCTGTTACAGAGAAATGATTCCGCACAATGTGAGCCACGTTTGGGTCAGCATCCCCCAGCTGAATCACGACCTCAAACAGTTCGCGTGCCGTGCTACCACCACCACCTTCGGCAACAGGGATTCGCAATGCACCCAACCTGGAACGCCGGATCAATTCAACTACATCATAAGGAAGGATGCGATCGCGATCGCGCTTACTTGCCCCCAGAGCAATAAAATCAAAAAGCTGCTGGAGTTCCGGTGAATTTGCTCTCACCGGAGCCGAAAACTGAATTGTCGTATCTGCAAGTTTCTCTGGACTCTTAATCATTAGTTTCTATCTCCGAATATCCTGTGGAAAATCTATGTTGGTGAGTGGTGAAGCAATTACTGTTTCTGGGTGACGCGATGGCACTACAAAGTTGAAGAATGTTTCCAGCCTTGAGGCGATTACATCTGGTAACATATTCAAGCCAACGACTGCACTTGACAACAACCATTCCTATATAAAGGTTTTAGATGTATTTAAGTTTTATAAACTACTAAAAATCTACCGAATTACCGTAGTTTATACTCCCAAATTTTCCCCAAGTTGTCAATCTGTTTTAAGGTCTTTTTGCAGGAAAGACTCAAAGTTGAAAGCCCAAAAGCGTCTAAACTCGCTTGCCGCCAGCGATAACACCAAACTTAATTACGAATTACAAATTATTTAATCATATCTGCAAAATGATTTAGATAAGATTACAACAAGTGGGCTACGTATAAAGTAGTTAAGTAACCTTTAGTAATTTGACCATTGAACTTGGTATTAATTAATTCAGCGATCGCATGAAAAAAACGCGCTTTTGTAATGCGCTCTAAATTTAAATGACCAGAGTAAGTATTTAAGAGGTTGAGATAACTTACACTGTTGTATGTTGCATCCCATCGATAAGAGCGATAGACTACTTCACCAAACAAACCTGTTTGTTCAATCTCACTTGTTTTATTAGGGACTTTCTGCTCACGCAAAGGAGGCTCATCGTCTTTAACCAGTTGAGGAGCTAAACTTTTATATAGCTCCTGTACTTCTTCAAAGAAGCCATGACTAGCATCACTATGTACGTGTTCATTCCAAAATAGCGCGATCGCTCCTTCATCTCTGAGGGCAAGATCCGTTTTTTTGTAAGCAATACTTGGGTCAAGCCAATGAAAAGCAGTCGCCGAAATCACTAAATCAAAAGCATTTTCTTCGGTCATCCAATCCTCAAAAGCGATGTTATGCACTTCTACTTGCGGATAAGCAGCCAGATTTTTTTGAGCAACTTTAGCAAGATTCTCACCCAACTCAATACAGAGTATACGATAACCCCGGCGGGCAAAGGGTAAAGTTGCCTGACCAGTACCACAACCAATCTCTAATATTCTTCCGTTTGGAGTGATTTTTGAGAGAGACACCACATCGTCAAAAAGTGCCTCTGGATATCCTGGTCGAACTTGGTCATATAACAGTGCTACTCGATCGAAAGTGGTTCTTAAGTGACTTATCTCATCTGTCATGTGTTTGTGGTCAAGATAATTCGTAATTATTACCCCACGACTGAAGTCGGTTTTAAAATTAGATACTACAAATATTACTTAATGCGATCGCCTTTAGGTTATATCAAATTTTTTATAGAAATGTTACATAAATCTCAGACAGTTTGAGCGATCGCATCTATAGGCTAAGTTGAGGAAGCGATCGCGTTTGAACAAGGATTAATCTATCACATCTAAAGGAGTTGGTAAGACACGGCGATTTTTGTATTCATTAGGTTCGCCATCTAGTGAATTTTGCTCTCGTTTAATTTCCATATATCGAGTGTTTGATGGTGCTGAATGCCAACTCAGCATTGTTAAAAGCATTTGAATCCTGGGTATGTCTTTAAATTTTCCTGTTTGCTGAAGCTGCTGAAGCACATAATTTTCAAATATCTGTTGATAATCTGGATTATCATCTAGGTTTTCTGCTATTTCCCAACTATTATTATTAAATAATTGAGTGTATCGTACTTTCCGTTTGCTTAAATATAACTTGCTTTCAATTTTTACTGCACCCATACCTAAAGGTTTACCCATCCCTAATGAAAGACGGTAGTTATTATCTGGAGCAATATCAAGAATCCACATTAATGCACCAATTTCAACGTTACTCAAATTTTCAAATTGAATAGTAAAGTTAAATGTAACGCCTGCTTTTATTGGTTGAATCTGAGTTTGAATCTCTTCATTTTTATCGGGTTTAGGATGGTGAATATCGTAATTACTTCCTTTATGCCAATATAGTTTGTGTCCACGAATTACAGTTTCTTCAGTAGGTTGACTTGCATAATGTTTCAGCTTTGATTTCTCAGCTTTAGTTTCTTCTGGTTGTACTAGGTAATGTTGATATGTACTTGGTTTGGGACTAGCAAGAATCTTGGGAGTGATTACACCCTCAGTCATAAATATTTTATCTGGCGGCGTTTCACAAATTGCATCACTCACAGAAATTCTACCTGCACGACTTTGGTTTTTCCCTTCAGGTTGCTTTTTCTGTCTCACAAAACCAAAAATCGCCTCAGCAATATCAATTATGGAATCATCTCGCAAATATTCTGGAATAAAATCTACGACTGTCGCCGCTTTAGCATCACCTTTTGGAGAACAGGGAATGCGGAAATTAGGACTATGACCAAATAATGTAACTATATTTCCTTGTTTTGGTTGACAATAAAATACAGGACGGTCTTCTTGCAACATCCCTAATTTTTCGTCAAAGGGTGGTTTTTGTTGGAAGTCTGTTAAAGCATTGCAATAATGTTTGATTGCATCAGGGTCAATTATATAAGTTTTACTTGGTCTAGGATCAGGAGCAAATACAACACAGTGATAGGTACGTATACTTTCACTATCAGTGTCAGAAGTTTCCTTCATGTTTCCACTAGTAACTAATCTTCCTTGATTTAGTGGGTATTGTTTGGGAATAGTGACATCCTCAACTATATACTGATACTGTCCTTTTGGTCTAATTCTCTTAAAACTAATTGGTATATTTTGGGGTAAATAACCTGGATCATCAAATCTCTTTAATTCGGGAAAATCAGCCGATGATAAATCTTCTTCTTTTACCCAAGCGAATGAGGTTGAGTTATTTTCTCGTGCTGGTATAATCTTCCAAATATCACCATCACGTTTGAGATAACCAGCTTTTACTTGATTTGGTTTTATATATTGTTTGTATGCTTGAGCAAGGGAATCATCTTTAGGTAAAGTGGCAACAGCACGAAAATATAATCGCTGATGATCTGAGACTTGAGTTATTTTGCTGAAACTAATAATTTCGATTAAAGTCCGTAGCATTCCTCGCAAACTACTACCAGGAAGTATGGGTTTTTTCGTGATGAGGTCAATGTAATAAAAATCTGGTGAATTTTTGGCTTCTTTACCAGATTCAAATTCTTCTTTGGTTAATCCACAACGAATGTATAGTGGTGAAGAAGTTGTTAATATACATTCAATTCTGCCAGTATGCCTATCTGGATAATAACAGTTGTTGTTACGTAATTTGCCATTACTTTCTAATTCTGCGGAGACTATTTTATCGGGTAGCTCAACAAAATTATAAGGTGCGATCGCTTTCTTCTTATTTGGAATTTTACGAATGTGCTTTTTCATCGATAACCTTTCTTGATTTAAGTGACACGAGCCGACTAAGATAAATTCGAGCTAAACCTATATTTTCGTCATAATCAATATAGTTATGAACAATAAGATATAGAGGACGATACGATTTTTCAGTTTTATTAAACTCAATCCCAGTCACAGGTACAGCATGACGTAAACCTTGAGAACCATCTGAGACTAAAGTAAATTTATCCTTAACTTCTTCTGCTTGCGTTCCCCAGAGGATTTGCTTTTCGGTAAGAAATTCTGTATCTTTATTATCTTTAATAAGAATAGCTTTTAACCCGTCTTCAGTTCGCCAAAACATGATTTCTGCGCTGTCGCCAAAAACTCGACCTTGTTGTAGGGTTTCATAATTAAAGAGGGGAAATTTATATTTAGGAAATAGTTCTTCTGGTTCAGTCGGTGTAATTAAATTTGCTTCTGAGTCAAAATATCCCCAAATAACACCATCTTCTGCATGAGCTAGGAGATATTTTAAGTTATATTCTGAAGACTGAACTTTTTCTTGTAGCCATTTGCGTAAGTCAGTAGTATTAGAGATATTTTGAATATCATCAAGGATTTTACAATCTGGTTTACTCATACTGTTTTACCTGATTTACAAATTCTGTAACCAAAATATTTAATTCCGCTTGTATTTTATTGAGAGAAGATTTTTTATTCAGCAAATCCTCAACTTGCAGTTTGTTATCCTTAAGTTTAAATTTCCATTTCTTGGGTGAATTTGTATACCAATTAATAATTGCTTCTTTACCTTGTAATCTTCCCCGTCCAATACTGCTTGTACTACCTACAGGTAAATCACCAGTCCATAAATCTTTCAGTAATAAAAGCAGTAAGCCGATTTCATATTTTTCTGGTTGGCGTAATTCAATTTTTAATTTTAGTTCTGTTTTTTCGTTTGCGAAAATTGGTTGTTCTTGAAACAATGCGCCGTGTAATGCACCACCTGTAAATCTATCGATCGCAATTCGGGTTTGCACTAAATCGTTAGTTTCTTTAATGATGCTTTCATGAACTATTAATCGACTAGCTTGTGCTTTGAGATTGTTATCGTTAGAAATTAAATCAAGATTATCCTTGTTATCTTTAACAAAACCAAACATCTCATCAATTATTTGTATTCGAGAAGTTTCTCTTTGGTTATTTTCAGCTAGAGTATTTACAATGCGTTCGGCTCGATGACGCAACACACCAGCTAAACTAGTACCAGATAGAATTGATTTAAGTTCGCCATTGCGTCGAGATTTGAGATGTACGTCGTCTGGTGCTTTTTGGGTATCAGCTTGACTGGAACGAATTAATAAGGGACTAGCGAGAGTGAATGTAGCTTGAATTGTGAAGCGATTTCTGTTATCTTTCCAGCCTGATTTTACCTTAATTCCTGCTTTTTGAAATGCTTCTAATATTTTGGGATAGCTGTTATGAGATGAGAATAAACCTGTTGTCCAGTGCTCAAAGTTCAGCCATTCTATAAGATTGTCGAGTTTTTGCCAATCAAATCGCCATACTTGCCATGTTTTCACATGACAGCGACCAAATCCGCGTCTTTTTTTCATACCCAGAGAGATTTCACCATCTTCTAATCCTTGTAAGACGATGAATAATTCTCTAATTAATTGCTCGCGGTCATCTGATTCTCCTATCAATAATTCAAAGTAAAGTTCAAATTTAGTTCCAGCTTCTAATAGTTCCAAATCATATTTAGCTGTGTCTACAGCTGTTCCGGTAAGACTACTGATTTCGACTCCATCTCTTAATTCAGTTTGGATAAATTCGCTGCTGAGTGCATCGTTAACAATTAGCGGACTTTGTTCACCATCATTATCACTGCGATCGCCACCAAACAACAATGATTTTTCTGTAGCATCATAACCATGTTCAAATTCTCGCAAATAGTTCCTTAATGCTCCAGTAATAGATGAACCCATGAGCAATGCTTTATCTTCTATAATATCTCGTAAAATTACTAAATCAGCGTCACCATCAGCATCGCCACTACCTAAACCAGTTGGCGTATCTAAAATTAAAGTGCCTTTAACTATTATGCGTTCAATAATCAAGCGTTGATTGCGAGTTTTGAGGCGTTCACAAATCATCTATATCCTCCTTTTTTGCCTTTTTTGCTAATGCCATAATTAGGCGTAAAGTATATTTTTCTGCTAATTTGCTATTTTGAGCGAATTCATCAATAATACTTCGCTCTACACTAGCAACATTGACTCTTAATTCTTGTTGATTACTCATCCATGACCAAGAATTTGGATGACTTAACCAGGTTTCAAGCTGCTGTTTAAGAGACTGATTATTTCCACCAATTTTGGCATTATCGAATTGACTACTAACCTGTAAAAGTGATACTACTAAATTACAATCACCTGTTGTAAGAGCTTGTCTAGCTACAAATTCTAAACGAGAAAGTTGACTATTATGAATATCACCTTTGATTGAATTACGTCCCAGATATTTTTGCAAAGCTTCATCTAACTTTTTATGCAACAATCTTTCCGCCATTTGTGCGGCTAAATTATGTGAGCTATCTGTTTCTAACTTGGGTACAGAAGTGTCTGAAATAGGATCTGGAACTTTGAGTATAAAGTCTTCTTGATTTAACCAGTTAATAGTAACTCTACCAAAACCTTCAGTTTTTCTTTCTCCAATACCTTTGGTTTCTATTACTTGAATTTGCTCTGACGTTAAAGAATTTTCTAATTTAAAAACAAAAACACTTCCGGCTGCGAGTGCTGTAACTGTCGGTAAAGGTAATCCCCATTTACGATTGAATCCACCGACTATAGTACTACTGCTAAAGCATCTTATCGGCTGAATCTCTCCCCCTAAAATTTTTTTCAACTCTCGTGTTAGGGGTGCGGGTATTTCGTGTTTTGTTGACGGTGGAATGATTGCATATTGCCCCCAGTCGTCGCGTAAAATTAAGTCACTAAGCAATGTAGCTGTCAAAAATTTTCTATCAGTTCTATCATCATCGTCAACAGGAATATTTACTTCGTTCCAATCAGCCGCATCAATGATATTACTAATATGAATTTGAGTGTGTCCATACCCTGCACTCTGAGAACCACCAAGCCAAATATCTGGTGATTTTGCTAATAAATTTCTGATAACCTGAGCATCAGTTTCGCTACTACATAATATTACAGCTTGAAAAGTCTGTTCGCTATCAATAGCTTCATAACGAAATATTTCTCCTTCGCCTTGGCGCGAACGTCCTTTTTTGCGATCGCGGTGATTGTGAATATTAATTCGTCGGTTTTCTTTATAATGAGTTATCATACCGCGTTCCTTAGTCCAAAAACCTTCACCAAAAGGTTTGGGAGTTTCTAGTTCATCTCCTTTATCAAGACTAAAATCATAAACCCGTAAAGGAGACTCATCAGTTAATTCTGTGTTTTTTTCCTTGAACCAAGAACGAGGAATTGGTAGTGTGCGTTTACCTTCTTTGCTTTGCAAATAAGCATTTAAATAACAGGTACTATTCCCATAAAAAAATAACCGCTTAACTTCATCTTTTGCTAAATCTAATTCCGATAAACTATGCTGCTTCATATAGCGTCCAATCACAGCACCCCGAATCATACTACCCGGAATATAAGAATAAGAAACATCACTATTCGGGTCGCCTGCAAATGAAGTTGCAAGTATGGGTTGTTGCGTTCTTAATGATAAAGTGATTACCTTCACTTAACTTCCTCCATAACTTTTCCAAACAAGTTTAGATAGTCATGAGTAATATCTTCCCCCGCATTATCATGGAGACTACATTTTACATGACCTCTTCCTCGATTTCGTCCGCTTCCTATACGTCGCAAAGCTAATACACTTGCAGCTAAAAGAGATAAACTTTCTTGCTTAGGTTGAGTTTCAAAAATTAACTTTGCCTCAAATTCAAGTTGACGTATAACCACACGAAATGAGCGCAAACTACCTTCATCCGCTACACCAATTTGGGAATTAATAGCAGTTTGACGGCGAATAGCGGTTAAAGAATCAAGAATTTCATTGTTCGTTAATTCTTCATTCTTAATTTGCCAAGCTACTGCTGTGCGTAAATCTTCTGGTAAACAAGCATCTCCAACATGGAGAATTCCCATTGTTTCTAAAGAACTACCAGGTATACCAAATAAAGTACAAGCTATATTTTCCCAGTAAGCACGAGCCTCTTTTGGTACGACACTTATTAAATTATCTGACTCTTCGCTTAACAAGCCCTTCAGAGTCCGTCCACGCAAGTAAGGAAATCCATAATTATCATGCTCTACTTCCTGGTCAATTACGCCTGCTACACCGTCACCTCGTCCAAAAGTTGTATCGCTTAAAAGTGTGATTTTTAGTTTATATACAATCAATTAATTACTCCCAATTCCTAAATAAAAGTCCATAGCTTCAATAGCATCAAAGTAACCACACATAGCATTTACCCAACCTTCTTTAATGAGTTTTTCATTTTCACCAGATGATGTAGGATACAATGGTAAATTGGGTAATTTATAAGTTAATAAAAACTGTGCGATCGCTTCACTAGAACCCTTTCGTAATACATCTCGCAACGCCATAATTTTGTTTTGGCGTTCTCTCCATTCATCTCCTTGCTTAAATTCGCTAATAACTTGAGTAAAACCTGGCCAAGTACGCCACTCATCCTGACTCTCTAACCATAACGGACGCATTTCTAAATGCCAAGATTGATTATTTTTAGGGACTTCATATTCACGCCGACGGATTTCTGAGATTGAACCTAGTAAACCACTAGCTGCAAAATGCCAATCAATTGCAGAAAAATAATCTACTCTGTGCTTTTGTCGCTCAGTTTTAACAAATTCCTTTGCTGATTGACATAAATCTTCACTCATTTTATAAGCTCGTGAAAAAGGATAATGAGTTTTGACAATACAAACACCAGCGCAAGCTGTTAAAGGTTTTCCATCAGTGACTTTTTGTTCTTGAAACTTTTGCAAGCATAATGCAGCCAATTCTAAACCTAATCTACCCTCACAAATAAAAGTAATATCATCGCCTCCATAAACTAAAGGACGGAAGGGAAGATAAACTTTATTATTTTTGCTATCCTGCTTTAAATTAAATCCATCAATTTTACCTTCGACTCTCCCTGATTCGATGTTTTTTATGAGAGTTTCAGCCACAGCTTTTAGTGTCTTAATACCTGCTGAGTCAACACTTTTAGAAAACTCGCGCATTACATTAAGGTAATCTCGATTTTCTTTACCCTCACCACACTTTTTAAATCTATCTCCCATACCATTACCATCGATATGAACAACTGCTACATAGCTAGACTCATCTTTAGAACGACCTAGATTATCTGTTCGATTGGGAAATTCATAAATACTTTCGTCAACTACTTCCGAAAAAATCTGCTGAAGTTTTACATTGGCTCTTTTAATAGCTATTAGCTTTTGCCTTGTTTCAGTAGAAATCAAATAGCTATCGAGTGCTTCATCGTCATCATAATTGATGTACTTATCACTTCTATCAACAGCAGGAAGCTGAGTTGAATTGCAAGTAGCAGTAACTCCTAAAGTAAGTAATGGTGCAGAATGTATTCGCTCGTATTTTTGATGCTCTATCTCATTTTTCTTTAAATCTTCCATTATTTCGTATAACTTATCGTTTTCCCAATCAAAATCAGCATGAGCAACTAATAAATTAATTCCTGATGCTTCAGCTAAAACTTTTTTACTCAATATGCGAGTAAACTCAACAGCAATTTTCCGTGACTTAAATAGAATCAGTGCATTTCCACCATTGGCATAAATTATTTCTGCATCAAGTCCGCTAGTTTCAATCGGTTGTTTTTGACGACTTTTAGGAATGCCTAAGTTGTTTTCTAGTATGTCTTCAACCAATTCTTTAGTGGCTTGAGATAAAAGAAACGAAGCACCAATATTTTCGCGTAGACGATTGCTATTGAAAATATAATTTTGCTTGCCAGTTGTATCAACTACAGTGATAGTAAACTGTTTCATTTTGCCCCCCTGTCATTTTCAAAAATCCACTTAATAATGTTGTCTGACAAATTCAGTAAATCTGCACATCCAAAAACAGCAATTTTGTTACCAGAGACTATATTGCTAATTTCTGCTTTGAGTGTATCTGGTTCATCTGAACGGCAAACTAAAGCAACCCTTGCTTCTTCTCCTCCCATTTGTTTAGCTCTTAAATATGCTTCAAAAAGTTTGCTTTTACACAATTTTTTATCACTAGCAGTTGTACAAGAAATTGCAAAAAGCTGATAACCGCGTGTAAATGCTACATCAAATTCAAAGCCATCTTTAGTTCCCTGAAGCGGGATGACAAAATTTAAGCCATAGTCTGTTATTACTTGGCTATTAGCAATCTTTTTAATTTGCTCTAAAACATAATGCTCTAGCCATATTCCATCGAGGAATTTACAAAAATCTTCAATTTCTGTAAAAAGTCCAATTTTCTTAACTTCTGCTAAAGCCAGATTATCGTCACTTGTTAATAGCTGTTTATCTCTAAATACTTCTACTATTTCTGATGGTAATTTATTTAAAGGAATGAACAACTTAGCCAAATCAGTCTTATTCTTCCATTTTCGATTCTCCTTCCGTGCTTCTGGACAAAATATATTATGATACCAATCAAACCACTGAGTTACCTTAGCCTTATCTGCAAACACTTTGACAAGTTCTTGAGCTAATTCTGGTAATTCTGGTTCCTGAGTCGGATTTTTCTTTAAATTCAACCCATGCAACTGGAAAATTCTGGCTAGTGGAATTTGTAGCGTATCTGCTTTAACTTTTAAACGCTCCCGTTCGTTATCTTCTCTATCTATACATATCTCTAATCTCCGAGGGTCAACATAGCTAAAAATAATACCGTTACGTCGTCTGTATACTTTACCAGTTTTATCCTGAATCTCTTCATAAAGCAATGTCCGGTAAGAATGTGCAGACATTGCTTTTGTACCACCTGTATAATTTAGCCCTATTTTTCCGTTGTTGATGCTTTTTAGTTTTGTGTTAATTTCTTTTTGAATGTGGTAAGCATCTGACTCATAATCATTCAGAGGAAGAAAATTTACATTAAACGCACTATCAAAACTATCTTTCAGCCGCTTGGCTTCATCCAAGGTATCTGTCGTATGTACTAAATACGCAGTCCCACCTTGGTGAAGCAATAACTTGGCCGCTACATAGTTGGGTAGGGGGTTTTCACCAACTAGCAAAAATAGATGGTCAACTTTATACTGCTCAAACTGAGTTGCATTCATGGGGTTGAGGTATCAGCTTTCTAAAAATATCCCCCCAGTATTACACAGTATCGGAAGTACCCCCTTCCAATACTTGCTAATCTGGAAAGCGTATCTCCGACGTACTCAACTACCGTGAATCTACGTTTCAGTCATCCCCCATCTCCACAACTATTACAACAACTAGCCAAAGGTTCTTTAGAGCAAAATCAAAATCTTACCCGTGCTATCCGCTTATGGACATTGCTGCATTGGCTTTACAGTGACAAAGGATATACAGCTATTGAAAGTAATTTTACTTATGTAGCTTGGCGTAAAGCTTTTTTTAGTGAAACTCATCAGGACGAAACTAAGCAAGATATTCTTAATCATCAAGATCCGGATTGTGCTTGTCTCAAAACAATCAGACAATGGTTTTTAGAATTGGAAGTGCCTGTAGACGAATGGCAATATTCTCTACAACAAGAAATATCAATATCAAATTCTGAACTAGAGAAGCTACTAGAAGAACGCCTATTTGCTCAAGTTCGGAAATCATTGCAGAGTGATTTAGATTTATTAGTCAGTCGAAAGTATTTGCAAAGAGAAAATTCTATATATGGAAGAAGTAAATATTACCAAAGAGTAGAAAAATTACCATTTTTTGAAACTGCCTTTAGCAATAAAAATCAAGCTTACTTGGCAGAAACTCTAGGTATGTTCAGTTTTCTTGACCCCAGTTTACCATTACTGGCTGAAGAATTTTCAGAACAAATAGATGAAGATAATCATCGCGTATTTTTGTATGTTGATTATCTCGTACCAGAATCGAGTCCCATACAAGATGCTGTCGATGAAATTCAAAGCGAGTTACAGTCGCTTTGGAATTCACAAAAAACTGTTCCCATATTATTGACTTATTACAGCGCACATCTTAACTTACAAAAAGAGTGCGCTGTTTACCCTGTTTGTATTTACTTTATGGAAAGAGCTAAATATTTATGTGCCTACGGTAGTACCCCAACAGGCGAAATTAATTGGTACAAATATCGCTTAGATAGAATAATTTCTAAACACATACAAACTTTAGACTGGGAAGACCCGCGCGTTCCGCAATTATTAAGAGAACAATATTATGATAACCAACTACCTACTCCAAAAACTGTGAATGTGAAATTAAAAGAAGTGTGGGGATGTGATTTTTATAAAGATAAAGAGTTAATGATATTGCGGTTTGAAAGATATTTTTATAAACGCTACATCCAAAAAATTAGCATTCATGATGCTTTCAAAATTATTGACTACCAAATTGTGATTAAGTTAATTAAACAAAATACTCTAAATGCAGAACATCAAAAGAATATTCTAGAAACTCTCCAATCTCGTCCAAGCACAGACGCTTATTATCAAGTAGATTACCGAGTAAACGACTATTATGTACTTCGATGGTTGCGAGCTTTAGGTTCCAAAGTTGAAGTATTACTGCCTTTAAATTTGCGCCAACAAATGGCAGAGGAAAGCCGAAATCTCTGGAATTTGTATAAGTAATCAGGCTAAGTAAAACGATTGAGAAAAATCAAATCATGTTAAGAAAAGTGAAATTAAAATTCTTTCGCTCCTTTTTCACATAGTGTCTCGTAGAGAAGGCAACTAAGCAATTTTTGCGATCGCATCTCCATACCAAATAATAGTAAGGAAGTAATTGGATATTTTACTCCCTTATAGTCTCGATCTGACTTGTACTTATACCACTGTAGTCTGGAAGAAGCGATTAGCAGGGCGTGTCAGACCAAGATTTTCACGCAACGTCTTACCCTCGTACTCTTGACGAAAAATCCCACGCCGTTGGAGTTCTGGCACAACTTTATCGACAAAATCATTCAATCCTTCAGGAAGAAAAGGGAACATGATGTTGAAACCGTCAGAACCTTCCTCAATCAGCCACTGCTCCATATCATCAGCGATGCTTTGGGGTGTGCCGACGAAGGACAGTCCGCCGTAACTGCCAATGCGTTGCGCCAGTTGTCGAATAGTCAAGTTCTCACGTTGCGCTAAGGCTATTACTCTTTCTCGTGAAGAGTGACCAGCGTTAGTCAGTGGGATTTCTGGCAAGGGGCCATCAGGATCGAAACCCGAGACGTCGTAGCCAAGCGCACTATTTAGGCTAGCGATTCCACTGTCATAATGTACTAGGCTATCTAAATGAAGACGCTTGGTATGTGCCTCGGCAACGGTTTCTCCCACGATGACTAAAGCACCTGGAAGGATTTTTATACTGTCTGGGTCACGGCCAATTGCCCGCGCTCGTCCCTTAATGTCTGCAAATAAAGCTTTGCCAGCTTCCAGATTACCAGCAGGTGCAAACACAGCCTCGGCGGTTTCGGCAGCTAATTGTCGTCCAGCTTCAGATGCGCCTGCCTGAACGATTACCGGCCAGCCTTGGACAGGTCTGGCGATGTTTAATGGCCCTCGCACCGAGAGATATTTTCCCTGATGATTCAGAACATGAAGCTTTGCAGGGTCAAAATAAATCCCTGCTTCCACATCCCGAATAAACGCATCGTCAGCGAAGGAATCCCAAAGACCCGTGACAACATCATAAAATTCTCTAGCCCGCCTATAGCGTTCATCATGCTCTATCTCTTCTTCTAAACCAAAGTTGAGCGCTGCGTCTGGATTGGCTGTGGTGACGATGTTCCAGCCAGCACGACCGCCACTAATATGGTCGAGAGACGCGAAGCGGCGAGCGATGTGGTAAGGCTGGTCGTATGTTGTGGAAGCAGTAGCTACTAGCCCGATGTTTTCGGTGACGCTGGCAAGGGCAGAAAGTAGGGTAAAAGGCTCAAAAGAGGTGACAGTATGGCTGCGCTTCAATGCGTTGATTGGCATATTCAGCACCGCTAAGTGGTCAGCCATGAAAAATGCGTCAAACTTGCCTTGCTCTAGTTTCTGGATGAATCGTTTCAGCGCTGGGAAGTTGAAATTAGCGTCAGGTAAAGCCCCAGGATAGCGCCAAGCGCCTGTATGTATGCTTACCGGGCGCATAAAAGCACCTAGTTTTAATTGCTTCGATCTGCTCATTAGTCCTCCGTATCAAGTTTAAAATACAGGTGCGTAGGCGTAGCCCGCCGTTCGCGCAGCGTCTCGTAGAGAAGGCATCGTCCCTTTGAAGTAGTTATTGGTTCTTAAAAATTTTTCGTCAAACTTTAACATTGAAATTATATCTAAGACAAAAAAACATAACTAAAGCATAATATCAATTTATTTTTATAATCTTACTTTGATAGATAAATATAATAGGACTTAGACCTGATGTTTTTATATTTTATGTTTGTAGTGTGATTCGCAACGACATCTGAAAAGATACCTCATAAAAAAATAACTACTAATAGCTAACAAGCTTATATTTATTACGAAATTAACCTCTTAATTATTCATTCACACTCACAAGTTTGAGCAGTCTAGATATAGGGATATCCAAGAAGTAAGAAAGAAACTCTTGCCGCCAAGTATCATAAAGTACTGCTAAATCATCAGTTCAAGCTGGACGAGTAAGTATTGCTGTCATAAAGTTTCCTTTGGGTAGTGGAGAGTGGAAAACAATTTAATCCAAAATATAAAATTCTTACTTAGCCTTTAGTACAACACAGCGGAAATAAACCAATCATTTCAAATCAACGAAACCCTTATACTGTATTCATTTTTAATTTTTAATTCCGCTTTGCGGTACTAGCTCCTATTTTCAAATTGGTGTGGGCGCAGGTCGTCACAGACATCGCTGCACTATCTACTATTAACGTTCGCACTCTTGGTATAATTTCCGCAGTAAAACGCTCCATTTCTGTGGTAAAAGGCTGGAATTGCAGCATAAAAGTATCAATTCCTACTTTGGTAAATTCAGCAATCCGATGGGCTACAGTTTCATAGCTACCAACCAATCCTGCTGCTGTACCGCCATTGCTCCCCACACCAGGGTACTTAGCCATGTTTTTGAACATAATGACTTCAGAATCTACTCCTTTGAGTAATTCTGAGCGATCGTCTTGTGCTAGTATCATTGCTCTGAGGTTTTGATATTCCGCTTCCGCCTCTTCATCTGTCGGTCGAGCAATCACAAAAGCTGACATAGCGAAGCCCAGAGGTTGGGAGCGAGAGCGAGTTTTTTGAGTGACAGCCGCAATGGTTTCGCGGATGACTTCAATGGGACGACCATTGAGGAAAAATGTATGCGCTTCTTTTGCGGCTAGTTCTTGGGCTGGTTCTGACTCTCCACCCACATATATACGCGGATGTGGTTTGGCTATGGGTGGGGGATTGAACTTCAAATCATTAATCTGAAAATATTCACCGTGAAAGTTGACTTTTTCTCCACTCCATAAAGCTTTGACAACTCTAATCCATTCATCTGAATAACGATAACGCTCATCGTGGGGAAGGAAATTTATCCCCGCTTTTTCCATTTCTGGCTTGAACCAAGCACTGACTAAGTTAATCGCAAAACGTCCGTGACTGATTGCATCAATACCTAAAGCCATCTTTGCTAAAACGGCGGGATGAAACAGTAATGGCTTAACAGCTGCAATAATCTCGATAGAGTTGGTTGCTTCTGCCAGCGCTGCTGCTGCTGTCCAGGTTTCTAGTTGGTCAAGTTCTTGATTCCTGGGATTGATAATATGTTGCGCTATTAAAGTTGTGGTAAACCCGCACCTTTGGGCCAATTGGATTAAACTCTTGGCTCGTGAGTAACTAGCATCACGAGGTTCAAGAGGATGGTTCATCACACCGCAGTTACCGTAAACGGGAATCCAAATCCCATAGCGTGGTTCAGACATAGCTTTCTAGAACCTTTGTAGTCAGTACTAAAACTTTATTTTTGCACCTAGAATAATCATACGTTAATTCGGTAGATATACCGTATTATACTATTAAATTTGCATAGATGAAGATAAAAAACAAGGTGTATCTCCCCAGCCCCCACTTAATTTGGAGGCAAAAATGTCAGAACCACGCTACGGTATTTGGGTTCCAGTTGGGGGTAATTTTGGCCCTCTCGATACGCCAGATGAACAGATTGATGCTAGTTATGAACGCACGCGATCGCTAGTAGTTGCTAAAGAAGTTGACCCAGAAGCCGCCATGTTCAAACTCTTCGCTAAAAATCCGGCGGTTGGTGGCAATGGTGGTATAGCCGCAGGCTTGGTTGGTAGCTACGACACAGTTGCCACCAGAATAGCTGCTTTTGCCGATGCAGGTATCGATACATGTATGTTGCAATTCAATCCCTTTGCACCAGAAATGACCCGCTTTGCCGAAGAAGTTATGCCTCGCGTCCGACACTTACAGCCTGTAGTTTAACTGCGATCGCACTAGGTGAAAATTTGGAAGTTGCATACTCTCATATGGTTAAATCGGGTTTTTCTGGTAGACGAAGCTGGTAGCTTGAGCGATTGCGCCGATGAGTTTTTAAAGAGTTGTCAATTCATTGCTCAAGCACAAGGTTGAAACCCAAATTACTTTGTGGCAGAGTTCGTTAAAAGCATAGTATAAATTAACACCTAAATAAGTCCATCTAAAGAAATGCAGATATTTGAACTAGTTGGCAATCACTTGTATGTACCAGATTTTGAATATCTATTAGGAGAATTGCTCTACGCCTCAGCTACAGAAGGAATTAAAAACCCCAAAGTTAGAGCTTACGTCGAAGTCAGAAGTCGGAGGTCGGAAGTCGGAAGTACACTTTTATAACGGGGATTAAATAGTGAAATAGCATCAAGATGAGTAGAAAATCTCGAAAACCATTGATTGGGATTACAACTTATGGTCGCCTTGCACCATTACCATTTTCTCTGCCAAGCGAATATATAGATGCAGTCCGTGCTTCAGGTGGCATTCCTATATTATTACCACCAGGAGAAGTTGAGCCTGCTCAACTTCTAGATTCTTTGGATGGTTTAATCATCTCTGGTGGTGGAGATATTGACCCTGCTTGCTACAACGGTTTTGTTCATCCTACTATTTATTCTGTTGATCGCGAACGTGATGCTTTTGAATTGCAGCTTGGCAAGTTTGCTCTTGAACGTCATCTACCGATATTGGGTATTTGCCGGGGTTTACAAATTCTCATCGTCGCCTGTGGGGGTACTCTAATTCCTCACATTCCAGATGTCTACGGTACATCTGCATTACATCGTCTAGAGCCGGAACCTGGACGACGTTTACCTACAGAACATTTGGTCAGGATAGATGTAGAAAGCCTTTTAGCTGACTGTTTACAGAATTCTCACATATCTGTAGTTTCTTGGCATCATCAAGCGGTAGATAAAGTACCACCTGGTTGGCGGGTTGTTGCTCATGCTTGGGATGATGGAGTCATTGAAGCTGTGGAGCATGAACAGCATCCTTGGGCAATCGGTGTGCAATGGCATCCTGAGCTATCAATTCTCAATCATAGTCATCAAAGACTTTTTCAAGCTCTAGTTCAGGCTGCACATACACAACACTTATATGATGAGCGTAATCCCGGAATTGGTTGAGCAATATGAGGGGGGACGCTTAATTAAGCACCAAATCCTTTCAAATAATTATACTTATTCCTCGAACATTTACCCAGGAAGATCCTTTTGTCTAAGGGTGGAAGGGGCTGAAGCTGAAAATGCGCCTTGGACTCGACAGCGTTGGCAAGTTCTACCAACAGCTAGTCTTTACAGTTAGCGAGGCTGTTAGTGAACCTTACTGAAACGCTTTACGGGTAACAGATTAAGAAGAATATTTTATTCTCAATAAAATCTACATTTTTATCATTACTTATTGCGAAAATATTAAGCGCTTATTTTGAGTCTTGGAAAGTAAATCAAACAGTAAATGTTGATTTTTTCTTCGATTTTCAACTTTGGTTTGGATCTTGAGTAATATCGTTCGATTGAACATCTATTCCAGTTTCAACTCCAACTGATATCAGATTTTCTGACGGCGTAAACTCATCAATAAGCGTAATTATCACTGCTGCCGCAGGCACTGCAAGCAGCACACCAATAAATCCAAATAGCTTACCCATTACCAAAAATGTTACAATCACCATCACTGGATGAATATTAACTTGCTGACCCATCACCAAAGGCTGAACAATATGGGCATCTATTTGATTCATTACAAAGAAAAGTATTAACACAAATACTAGCTTTAGCGGTGAAATACTCAAGGCTACTAACGCTGGTAAAAAAGCACCAATAATCGAACCAAAATAAGGAATTATTTCAAATAAACCTGCAATAATCCCAAATGGCAGTGCTGACGGAATCCCCAAAATCAAAAGTCCAAACGTTACTCCAGCACCCAGAAATATCATCGCTATTCCTGTCCCAAAAATCCAGCCTCGCAATCTTGTCTCGCAAGCTTTAAGGATTCGTTTAGACCGTTGATGATGTCGCCTTGGAACTAATCTTAAAATCCCTTTCACTAAGGAATTAGGATCGTAAGCCATGTAAAGCGCTAAAATTAACGTCGCTACCAACTCAACGGTTAAACTTAAAGCTTCACCTAAGAAAACTGGTACTCCCCCTAGTAACTGGTCGGTTAAATTCCGTAATTGTATTAGTGCTTGGGAAATGTCAGGAATAAAAGTGAATTTCTGACGCAGTTGTTCAACATCCCCTGTTAATCTATTGAGATAAGTTGGTAATGTTTTGATTAATTTTTGGGATTCAAATGTCACACTAGGTAGGACTACAGTAGCTAATACCACAATAAATCCGACGATTAATCCAATTAGTAGCAAAACAGCAATATCCTGTGATTTGACTAACTTTTGCAAAAACCTTAATAGGGTTCGCAAAATTAAAGCAATCAATGCTGCAACAACTAAAAGTTCTAATACTGGTAAAAGTTGATATAAAATGTATAGTACTGCCGCTACCATTACTGCCAATGGCGCACCACGAGTTAACTGTGACCATCCATTCTCTGTATCTCTGTGATTCGCCATTAATATAACTTATTCTTCTGTTTTAGTTTGACAAATTTAGTGCCTGGGATGGCGCAGAATTTTTATTTTTAAGATTAGCTGTAAGCCTGATTACCACAAGTTTCGTTTTTCTCTCTTGTTTGTGCCCATATAATCAAGTCAATTTTAATTTGTTCAGATATTTCACTCCCTAGCTAAAATTTTATTCTATTTACCCTCAAAGAGGTCTAGAAATTTAAATTATCTTTCTTGAGAAATAAGTTTACCAAATTGTAGCTATTTCAAATAGTGTCGCAGCCATGACCACAGGTGATTTTTGAACTGAACAGGCTCTGGTGATGGTGAGTAAGTTGATGGTTTTGTTTGAGCAATATTATTCCTTGAAAGTACACAAATAGTTAGTTCGCCATCTGTATAATATCTGTCACCTCCTCCGTTACGACCAACCCATGTGGCCCCTATACCTGTGACTTGATATAATTGGGCAATCTGGTGTATCTTTTCAATACTTTTAATTACGTTATCTCTTTCTTCATCAATATCTGCATTAATATGGTGAGTAATTTGTCCTGTGCGGTGGCTAAGTTCCACGCTTTGGTCAAATGTTGCTGAACCTAGCCATAGGGGTCTACTATCAGCATTCAGGTTGTTTGATTGCCACAAGCGAATGTGATGTCTAGTTTTGGCATTGTTTCCTATAGGTAGTTCAAAAGCTAAATCCTGTTTGCGTCCCCACAGATATAAATTACTTACAGGTGCAGTTGGGTAAGAATCCTTGAGAAGAACACTTTTTGCAATTCCAACACTTGAGCGTAAGGTGATTGGGTCTGCCGGATACCAGCCTGCTGCCAGTAGCGTCTGCACCACTTCTGCTGTTGTACCGACAAATCCAATATTCAAAGGATCTCCAGATATACCTTCTGCCGTTTGCGTCGTTTTCGGAGAATGTTCCAGCTTGGGGTTATGTTCGTAGTGACGCCACAGTGCTGGTAAAACGACATAACTCACCAGTCCATATAAGCCGAGCAAACCAACTGACGTTCCAAAAATATACCAAAACCAATGTCGATGTTTTGGGCGTGCGTTACTATTTGAGTTAGAGGCTTGTTGCATTTGAATCCGGCGACCAAACTATATTGACTTTTTTAATTAATCATCTTTAGTTAATGGGTTGTACCACTGATCCCTTGGCAAAAGTAGTTGATCTGACTCAGGTGGGCCCCATGTATTTGGCTCATACTCATAAATGGGTGTGACGTTATCGAGAATTGACTGGACAATCCGCCATTCCTCTTCTACGGTATCTTCTCGTACAAACAAGGTGGGATCGCCCCGCATGGCATCACCCAATAGACGTTCATAGGGTTCCATCTCGTCGCCACCTCCGTGAAAGGCTAGGAGTTCAACCGCAGAGCCGATCATATCTTCTCCAGGGATTTTAGCGCGAGCGCCTAATCCCACAATTACCTCTGGATCTAGTAAAAAACGAACATAATTAGCGTTTTCTTTTCCTCCCTCCTGGAACACATCTAAAGGTGGACACTTGAGCTTGATCATCACCTCAGTAGTTTTGACAGGCAATTTCTTCCCAGCCCGAATGTAGATGGGAACTCCTGATCACCGCCACGTATTAATATATAACCGCACAGCAACAAAAGTTTCTACTTGGGAGTCAGGAGAAACACCTTCTTCGTTACGATAATTACAAAATTGACCGCGAATAATCTCATCAGGTTGTACTGAAGGTATAGCTTTGAGAATACGTTCTTTTTCATCCCGGATGGAATCGACAGCCGTACTAGCGGGAGCATCCATACATACTGAAGCCAATATTTGCAGCATGTGATTTTCCACCACATCCCGAATTGCGCCAGTTTCCTCATAGAAGCGCCCCCTTCCTTGAATGCCAAAGTCCTCTGCCATCACAATCTGGATGCTTTCAACATAGTTGCGATTCCAGATAGGTTCAAGAAGAGAGTTGGCAAACCGAAAATAGAGTAAATTTAGCAGTGGTTCTTTGCCCAGGTAATGGTCGATGCGATAGATTGATGATTCGGGGAAAACTGATGCCAGAATTTGGTTTAACTCGCGTGCTGATTTCAAATCCCGTCCAAATGGTTTTTCAATTACCACCCGCGCATTTTTAGCACAGCCTGATTTGCCCAATCCTGTCACTACTTGTGCAAACAAGCTCGGTGGAATTGCCAAATAGTAGAGGGGACGAGTAGCATCACCAAGCGCTTGACGTAATTTTTCGTAAGTTTCTGGTTTGTTGTAGTCACCAGCAACGTACTGGAGTAGACCAGAAAGTTTCTCAAATGCGTCTTGATCTATACCACCATGATGTTTTAAGCTATCATGTGCCCTTTCCCTAAGTTGATCTGTCGTCCAAGGTCGTCCGGCAACCCCAATCACTGGGACATTGAGATTGCCTCGTCGTACCATTGCCTGAAGGCTGGGGAAGATTTTCTTGTAGGCCAAGTCACCTGTTGCCCCAAAAAATACCAGTGCGTCTGAATCAGAAGTTTCCATGACTAACCTCTTTAAAAATTAGCTTTTTCATCATGCCCGCCAAACTGATAGCGCATGGCTGACAAAAGTTTATCGGCAAAGTCTGCTTGCCCACGCGAGCTAAAGCGAGCAAAGAGCGCCTAACTTTTCACCAGAGTCGGTACAGATTCATCAATTGCTACGATCGCACTCTAGCGCCCTTCGTCAAAATCTGATACACGACCACCAAACTCTTCTTGATTGAGGCTTGTCAATAAGGCGATCGCTGTCAAATCCAATTAGCTTTGAAGCAATTACACTACCCCCCCTTAGTTTAGACCAAAGAGCTGTCTGCACAGACAAAATTTTCAAAGCCTGTTGTGGTCAGTGTAATAACATTTCCACTGTTATTGAAGCTGATGTTAGCTGGATTTAGGGCATTGCCCGAAATTACACCAGAAAAAGTGAGTTCAGAGCGATTGAAAGCACTGAGGTCTAAAGTATCAAAACCTTTTCTACCATCTACAATCCCAGTCCCAAACCCTTTGAAGTAGTAATTTCCAATGCCTAGATCAATTTTGATGCCACCACCAATATTGACTTTTTGTTGGACATCATTAATGGTACTGGTAGCAGTAATTTCGTCATTACCATCGCCAGTCCTAATTGTTCCCTAGTGGTCTGTCGCATTAATTCTGCTGGGTTAGAATTGAAACAGAGAGTTGAGCGATCGCAGATCAGAAGAGTATGCCAAAAAAGCACATAGTAAAGCTAACACAAGAACAGCATCAACAATTAGTTGAAATAGTGAAAAAAGGAAAAGCAACGGCGCGAATGATTCGTCGGGCGCACACTTTACTCATGGCTTCGTCAGGTGAAACAGATGAAGCGATCGCCAAAATTTTACACATAAGTGTAGCCACAGTGGAAAGGACGCGGAAACAGTTTGTCCAAGAAAATTTGAAAAATACTATAAGCGAGCGTAAGCGTCCTGGAAAACCACGTAAGCTAACGGTCAGTGCAGAGGCATTTTTGATTGCTACCACTTGCAGCCAGCCACCAACAGGACACCAACGATGGACATTACAATTGTTAGCTGACAAGCTAATTAGTCTAGAAATGGTAGATAGTATCAGTGCCGATACAGTAGGACGCACATTAAAAAAAACTTGACTTTTGCCTTGGCTGAAAGAACAATGGTGTATCCCACAAGTAAGTGCAGAATTTGTCTGCTGTATGGAAGATGTACTAGATTTATATGCTCAACCAATTGACCTAAAACGTCCATTGGTGTGCTTCGATGAAAGATTGTGCCAATTAATTGGGGATGTTCATCAACCGATACCACCAACACCAAAAACAGAAGATAAACCCGGAATAGTGGAAAAAGTTGATTATGAATATGAACGCAATGGCAGTTGTAATCTATTTGCTTTTTTAGCCCCATATTTAGCATGGAGACATAATTATTGTTACTCCCCGAAGAACTAAAGTTGATTTTGCTTATTGTATGAAAGATTTGGTTGATATTCATTTTCCAGATGCGGAAATAATTCGATTAGTAATGGACAACTTAAATACGCATACAATCAGTGCTTTATATCAAGCATTTACCCCAGAAGAAGCAAGGCGAATCGCCAAAAAATTAGAGATTCATCACACACCAAAACATGGCAGTTGGTGAGCCAGTGCGTTGGGCGGGTTCCCCGACTTGAAGCAACTGGCGAACCCGAAGGGTTAAACATGGTTGAAGTACTTGTGCGCCAATGTCTTCAACGAAGAATACCCGATACCAAAACTTTAGAAAAAGAGATTTCAAGTTGGGAATGTGAACGTAATATAAATAAAGTTTGTGTGGATTGGCGCTTTCGTACAGAAGACGCTAGAGTTAAGCTTTCAAAGATTTACCCAACCCAGCAGAATTAATGCGACAGACCACTAGCCCACTATTGATCACCAAAAGTTGCCAAGAACCAATTTTACCTGCAAGCTGGCTATAAAAGCTTTGAAGAATATTGCCAGCGTGAATTGCATTATACGCCTGGGGTCGATACCGACGAATCAACCAACTGCTAGGAGGTAAAAAGGTCATAGACAAAGTTGGCGAGTTGGGGGGACACATCAAAAATGAGCGTCAGGCTCGTCCGTTACTTCGCTTAGTCAAGAAACCAGAGAAAATAAAACAAGCTGTAGCGATCGCTCTAAAAGAAAACCCCTCCCCAAGTGAATCAGACTTTGCGGCGTTAGTGTCCCATTTACCAGAGAGCGGAAATATTCATCAGAATGCACCGAAGCGATCGCTAGTTTAAAGTCCGACATCACAAAATCACGTTGCTCCCAATTAGCTCTTACTTCAGAGATACGCATCTAAGTTAAAGTTTTCATACTCTAAAGGGGTAAAATTTTGGCTCGGACAATGGCAAAGTTTACTGTTAGCGACTATTTATTGCTTCGTCTGGAGCAAATCGGCATCAAGCATATCTTTGGCGTTGCTGGAGACTACAATATGGAGTTTCTCGACTATATTGTTAACCACAATAGCATCGAGTTAATTCCTACTTGCAACGAACTTAACGCATCCTATGCTGCCGATGGTTATGGTCGGCTCAATGGTATTGCAGCGTTAGTAACTACGTTTGGTGTTGGTGAACTCAGTGCTATTAATGGTGTCGCTGGCGCTTATGCTGAACACGTTCCTGTTGTAGCGATTACTGGTGCTCCTGCAACTAAAATTCAAGCTCTTGGTTCACTTGTCCATCATACGCTTGGTACTGGTGATTTTTCAATATTTGCCCGGATGTATCAGCAGGTAACGGTGGCTCAAGCATATTTAACAAACGAAAATGCAGCAACGGAAATTGACAGAGTTTTAGGTATCTGTTTGCTGAAGAAATTACCTGTTTATATTTCCATACCTATGGATGTTGCTCTGAATGAGGTATCTGCACCGTCTGAAAACTTTATACCCCCTGTATTTCAGAGTGATGGCGCTACAATAGCCGAAATAGTTGATGTCTCTGTAAACATACTAGAAAAAGCTTCCCAACCTATTATTCTTGCTGATATTGGTGTAGCTCGTTATCACTTGCATGAACAATTGCGAGAACTGCTAACAGCTACCGGATACCCTTATGCCACGATGAACATGGGAAAAGGATTGCTAGAAGAAACCCACCCCCAATTCATCGGCATATATAATGGTGCTGCCAGTCAGGAATCTGTCAGAAAACGTATTGAGCAAGCAGATTGTGTTTTAACTATCGGTGCTTTGATGACTGATTTCAACACAGGCAAGTTTTCTGCCAAACTTGATCCTAGCCAAACTATTGAAGTGCATGGGCATTATGTAAAAGTTAAACATGCTTTATACAACAATGTCGCTATGGCTGATGTGCTTTCTGCTTTAAGCCAACGATTGCAGCGTCGCGATCCTCAAACGCTGAATTTCAAATCAGCAGCAGAGAATTTAGATGCTGGTTTTATAATGCCAATGGAAGGCGGCTCTTCAGCACCGATTACGCAGCAGTATTTTTGGCATAGATTTGCTCATTTTCTCCAAGAAGATGACATTATCGTTGCTGAGACTGGAACTTGTTTGTTTGGTGTCTCTATCGTTCCTTTACCAAAAGGAGCTACTTTCGTTGGGCAAGTACTTTGGGGATCGATTGGTTACTCTGTTGGTTCATTACTTGGTTGTGCGTTGGCGAAGCCCACCGCAGGTATCGCCGCATCACAACGTCGCTCTATCCTACTGGTTGGTGACGGGTCTTTCCAAATGACTGCACAAGAACTTTCAACCATTCTCCGCTATAATCTAAAACCGATTATTTTTTTGATCAACAATGACGGATATACTATAGAGCGCGATATTCACGGTGAACGTATGCCCTATAACGACATTCAACCTTGGAATTATCATCAGCTCCCTAAGGTTTTCGCTGGCAATGGCTGGGGAATTAAAGTTAGTACCGAATCCCAGTTAGACAAAGCATTACAAACAGCTCAACAAAACCGTGACCAACTTGCTTTTATTGAAGTTGTCATGGATAAAATGGACAGCCCAGAGGTTCTGTTGAAAATGTTACAGCAATAAAGCAACATACTGCCTGATCAATTATTCAGTACGCTAATGAGTGATGAACGTTGGGGCGTGATGCTGAAGTTTGATCAGGTCAGTTCGGATAAGTTTGCTCAACTGGTGGCAGATGCGCCCGATTGGGTGGAGTGGATGGGGTGAATCATTTGTTGATTGCCGTGTTTGTCACCCCTTCAGCCTTTTATTACTCAACGGTATGCCTACGTTACTCATCTGGGTAAACGCGGTACGCCTGAAGCTGTGGGTACTTACGCCAATTATAAGAGCCTGTTTACAAGCTGCTCTCAAAATCTAGAGGCTAAGTCTTTGCTGATGTGTGCATTAGCTCTCCAGTGCGATCGCTTTGTTTAAGAAATTTGGAGAGGAGCGATCGCAGCAGACGCGGCACGCTGCTAGTCAAATCCATCACGCCAACAATGCCAATAACCCCTTGCCGCCTTCTCTACGAGACACTCTACGAACGGTATTGCTAGCCAAGAGCGGGTACGCCATTGGCAAACTCCACTTCATCGGATTTTCGATCTACTGACTCTGATTTTTCAAGAGTACCCTTTAGGGTACTAGATATGACAATACAACTTTCATAAAGTGGGAAAAACATAGTCAATCAAATTGTAAACAAATGTAAACTTTAATCTTAGCTTTGCGTAAAATCGGAAAAATAAAACTGAGTAATACTTACTATATAGGACTTATGCATTGATAGAAACAATTAAATATGGATATGAATTTTCAGGTATTAAAACAATTCGCAATTCGCTTTTTCGCCCATTTGCAATTACGTTTTGCGTTAGCGAGTCTGCGAGCGTCCGGGGATTTAGACCCCTACCCAAAACGGGCTGCCTGTCTTGCTGGGGACTCAAATCCCTAAAGTTTGTTCAAGTTTGATTTTTTCACTATTAGCCAGCGATCGCTGTCGACTTACTTACGCCATACAAAAATATTAGACATAATCCGAAATATTACAATTTGATTGTGTAGCTAAATACATCGATCCAAAAGTGAGATCCACCCCGTTAATCCTCAACGGTTTTACTGTTTTTATTCTTAAAAACAATCGTTTGGATAAACCTCTAGTTTAAAAGAGAAATGGATTTCAATACTCCTCTGGTATTCTACTTCCAACTTTGCTCATTTTCCGACATACAATCACTAAATACTAGGAAAAGATAATGACAAAGATTTTAGTTATTGATACGGAAAAAGAAGCCCGTAACATGTTTTTAAAATGTTTGGAGAAAGAAGGATTCGATGTGATAGTTGCAGAAAATGGCCTTGTCGGTGTTGAGCGGGCGCAAGAGTACTTACCCGATTTAATAATCAGCGATATTCTAATGCCAAAACTTAATGGTTATGGTGTCTTAAGAGCGCTGCGGCAAAACCCTATCACAGCGATTATCTTGTTTATTTTTGTCACGACCAAAGTGACTCAGGCTGACATTCGCAAAGGCATGGAACTTGGAGCTGATGACTATCTTACTAAGCCCTGTAGTCCAAAGGAATTACTGAAAGCAATAATATCTCGTCTGGACAGGCAAGCCTCGCTCCAAAAGTGGTATGCTGCACAGTTCCAGCCACTCCTAAAATCACCCGAAATTGAGATTACGAAACCAACTACGCCTCAATTGATTTTTCCCTCTGACCCCCAGTTGAAAAAGATATTTTATTTCATTGAGGCTAATTATTACCAACAGATTACTCTCAATGACATAGCCTTGGCAGTAGGTTATTCTCCTAGTTACCTTTCTAAACTAGTACGACATAAAACTGGACAAACTATACAAAGTTGGATCATTCAGCGCCGAATGGCAGCAGCACGTTCCTTGCTTGTAGAAACTTCAGAAAAAGTAGAACAGATTGCTACATTGGTGGGGTATCAACATCCAGTTCATTTTTTTCGCCAGTTTCGCCAATATCACGGGGCAACTCCCCTAGCTTGGAGAAAGGCAAAGGCGCATTGCAGCTTTATTAAATACGATATTCACCAAAACTAGGACAATAATTGTTAGTTTATTAATCTAATTAGTTATTGTTTTTAATTCTAAAATATTTTAAAGTACGAAAAGAGAAAGATAGTTTACCTTCTGGTTTTATTTTCGATTAAATCTCTCTGACAGATTCTTCTCGTTTTTGAATCAAGCCTAATTTATACATCAGTAATTATGAGCAGGTTTTAATGCAATGATCGCATCTGGTACAGATTATTTGATGATTAAAGTTTACCTAAAACTAACCAAAGCCCTCTCAGATGAGCCTGAGTCTTTCACAGTGGAAGGATTGAGCAATTACTAATGCAGGAAATGGTCATTTTATGCCAGTTCTTTGGTCGTTGGACTCAAAACTATAACACCACTGCAACGGCAAAGTTGGCTCCAATTCCCTTTACTGCACATACTTGAACAAGTGAATTATAAACGTGTAAATAACTACAAAAAAGGACAAGTAAACTACCAGATGAATACAGCATCTCTACGCCAAAATACAACCTCTGTTTCTTCATCACCCTTATTAGGTAATTTAGACAAAACCGTAGTTGTAGGCAACCGCAATTTGACAATCAACGAAGTTGTTAGTGTAGCACGTCATGGTACTCTAGTACGCTTAAGCGATCACCCTGATGTGTTGCAGGGTGTGCAAGCATCTTGTGACTACATTCATAATGCAGTTGAATCGGGAGATCCAATTTACGGTGTGACTAGTGGCTTTGGCGGCATGGCAAACGTCGTAATCCCCCGTGACTGTGCCGCCCTGCTGCAAAATAATCTGATGTGGTATCACAAGGTAGGAGCAGGAAAAAGATTACCATTGGCTGATGTGCGTGCTGCCATGCTCTTACGTGCCAACTCCCACTTGCATGGTGCATCTGGCATCCGTTTAGAACTCATCCAACGCATGGAAACGTTTTTAAATGCTGGTGTTACTCCTTATGTGTATGAATTTGGCTCAATTGGTGCCAGTGGTGATTTAACGCCTTTAGCCTATATTTCTGGAGCATTGATTGGTCTAGCTCCAAGCTATACCGTTGACTTTAACGGCGAAGAAATGGACGCACCAACTGCGTTAAAGAAACTGGGTTTAGAGCCATTGCAACTACTTCCAAAAGAAGGGTTAGCAATGATGAATGGCACTTCAGTTATGACAGGTATTGCAGCTAACTGCCTACATGACACCAAAATTCTCTTAGCACTAGCTATGGGTTCACACGCCTTAGCTATCCAAGGTTTGAGAGGTACTAATCAATCATTTCACCCATTTATTCATCAGCTCAAACCTCATTCAGGTCAAAAATGGGCTGCTGCTCAAATGCTCAACCTGCTTGCTGGCTCACGCTTAATCCGCGATGAGTTAGATGGTTCTCATGACTATCGCGGTGAAAACCCCATTCAAGACCGTTATTCGCTACGCTGTTTAGCACAGTATATGGGGCCGATTGTTGATGGTATAGAGCAGATTCAAAGACAAATTGAAGTAGAACTTAATGCTGTCACAGACAACCCGCTCATCGATGTGGCAAACCAAGCCAGTTATCATGGCGGCAATTTCTTAGGACAGTACATTGGTGTAGGAATGGATCAGTTACGTTACTATATGGGGTTATTGGCGAAACACTTGGATGTACAAATAGCTTACTTAGTAGCGCCGGAATTTAACAATGGACTGCCACCATCTTTAGTGGGTAACCAACAACGCAACGTCAACATGGGATTGAAAGGATTGCAAATCACTGGAAATTCAATTATGCCCCTGTTGACCTTCTATGGCAATTCCATAACTGACAGATTTCCTACCCACGCTGAACAATATAACCAAAATATCAACAGCCAAGGTTTTGCGTCTGCCAACTTAGCGCGTGTAAGCGTGGAAATCTTTCAACAATATATGGCGATCGCTCTGATGTTTGGGGTGCAAGCCGTTGATTTACGTACTTACCTCGTTGCTGACCATTATGACGCCCGTGTTACCCTGTCACCCGCAACTAAAAATCTCTATATGGCGGTGCGCGATGTAGTAGGACAAAAACCTTCACCTGGACGCCCTTACATTTGGAACGACGATGAACAACCCCTAGATGAACACATTGCCTTGATCGCAGAGGATATCGCAGATGGAGGACAGATTGTCCAAGCCCTGAAAGAGACTTTATTTAGCTTAGACTAAGGTTGTACAAAAACAAGATGCTAAAACAGAGTATTTCGGCAGACGATGCCCCCGGACAAGCCGCTTCTCTACAAGAGAGTTCGCCAACGCGTTTACGCAAAACTCCTCCTGGCCCGCATGGTTATCCAATCATCGGCAACCTTCCACAAATGTTGAGAAATCCACTCCAGTTCCTAACTAACGCTGTACGTCAATATGGTGATGTTGTCCATCTAGGAGCGATGGGTTCTCAGCAGCTTTACTTAGTGGCTCATCCAGATCATTTGAAATACATTCTGCAAGAAAACAGTCGCAACTATATCAAGGGCGAAAACTTCCAGGCAATCAAGTTGGTGATTGGCGATGGTTTAGCAGTCAAAGAAGGTGAATCCTGGCGGCGTGAGCGGCATCTTATGCAGCCAAGTTTTCATCGCCAGAAAGTCGGCACACTGGTCAACCTAATGACTAAAAACATCGCTCAGATGCTGGAGAACTGGCGCAACATTGACTCAGATAAACCGCTCGACATCTTTGCAGAGATGATGCAATTAGCGCAGACGATCCTTCTGGAGAGTTTGTTAAGCATCGATTCTGATGACGAAATTGATAAACTCAATCAAGCTTGGGACACGGCATATAAGTACCTTAGTAGCCAACTCTGGGCAGTAATCAAGCTGCCTTTGTGGGTACCCACGCTCAAAAACCGCAGATTTCAACAATCGATGCAAACCTTGGATGGAGCTATCTATCGGATCATTCGGGAACGTCGAGAAGGCAGCAAATCTCCGGATGATCTGCTCTCAATGTTGATGGATGCTTATGACCAAGAATCTGGTCAGGGAATGAGCGATGAGCAACTGCGCGACGAAATTATGACAATTTTCACCGGTGGGTTTGAAACTTCAGCTGCCGTTCTTGCGTGGACTTGGTATTTGCTCTCTCAAAACCCAAGCGTAGAATATCAATTGCAAGAGGAAATTAGCCGTGTTCTAGACGGGCGTACTCCAACCTTGGAGGATTTACCAAGCTTAAAATATACCAGGATGGTCATCGAAGAATCGATGCGGCTTTATCCGGGTGCTTGGGTTTTCACTCGCACTAATCTAGAGTCTGATCAAATTGGCGACTATCATATACCAGCTCGCTCCTTGATCATGGTCAGCCCCTATGTCACGCAACGGCTACCAAGCTTCTGGGAAAACCCCGAAGAATTCAATCCCGAACGTTTTGCACGGGAACAAGTTGCTCAACGCCCACGCTATGCCTACTTTCCATTTGGGGGCGGGCCACGCCAATGTATTGGCGAGATATTTGCGATGACCGAAATGCAGTTGGTTGTAGCGATGATAGCCCAAAAATACCGTCTACATTCAGTACCAGGACATCCTGTTGAAGAGGAAGCAATGTTCACATTGCGACCTCACCACGGAATATTGATGACCTTAGAATCGCAAGTGAGTCTTGTTGATGCTTACTAAAAAGACTTTGTTAACTTAATTTGCTTTCGTCTGCTGCTTGAAGTGAGTATTTTCGGTGATGAACATTGCACAACATATACAGAGGGGTCAACTGTTATTTCCTGACAAAATCGCTCTGATTTTTGAAGACAACTATTTTACTTACCAACAGCTTGACCAACTAGCTAATCGCGTGGCTAACGGATTACGGGGATTGGGAATTCAAAAAGGCGATCGCGTTGCCTTATTTTTACCGAATATTCCAGTATTTGTCTTCTGCTACTTGGGAATTCAGAAAATTGGTGCTGTAGCTGTTTCACTTAATGTCATGCTCAAGAGTGATGAAGTTAAATTTATCCTCAATGATTGCAGTGCTAATACACTTATTACAACAGAGGAACTCAGTAAGAATGTACCAGATTGGGACTTATCCCAACTTGAACATATTTTGATTGCAGACGGTCGATCAAAAAAGGGAATTAATCTAGAGCAACTGATGGCAAGTGCTGTACCCAAAGCCTGTGCTGTCGAAATGGAACGCGACGAGCCGGCTGCTATTGTCTACACATCCGGTACAACAGGATTTCCTAAAGGCGCTACACTTTCTCACGGCAATATCATTTCAAATATGTATTCCAAGAATCGTTGTTGTGGAATGCACTCTGATGACCGACTATTGCTTTATCTGCCGCTATTCCATTGCTTTGGTCAAAATGCAATTCTCAACGCCGGATTAAACGCCTGTGCAACCATTGTTTTACAACGCCGTTTTGAGCCAGAGAAAGTACTTGAAACTATTGCTAATCAAGGCATAACGATGTTTTTTGGTGTACCAACAGTTTTCATAAAACTACTGAATATGGATACGTCTGGTTACAACCTTAAAAGTGTGCGTTATTATTTTACTGCCGCCGCACCGATGTCACCCGAAGTCGTCCAACAGTGGCAGAAAAGGCATGGTTGCGTGATTCATGAAGGGTATGGTCTGACTGAAACATCTCCTTTCGCCTGCTACAACCACGACTTGAAATACAAACTTGGCTCAATTGGTGCCCCCATTGAAAATGTCGAAATGAAAATTATCAATTTTGATGGTAAGCAAGTACAACCAGGAGAATTGGGTGAGATCATTGTTCGAGGCCCGAATGTCATGCTCGGTTATTGGAACCGTCCTATTGAAACTGCCCAAGTTCTCAAAAATGGCTGGTTTCATACTGGTGACATTGGCACGATGGATGAGGATGGCTATTTTTATCTTGTTGATCGCTTAAAAGACATGATTAATGTTTCTGGCTTCAAAGTATATCCTGCGGAAGTTGAGAATGTCCTCTATACACATCCAGCGATCGCTGAATGTGCTGTCTATGGTGCTCCCGATCCTGTAAAAGGTGAGATAGTCAAAGCTAAGATTCTCTTAAAAGCAGATTTTGCCATAACACAAGAGGATATAATTGCCTTCTGCATTGAGAAAATGGCGAGTTACAAAATTCCAAGCGCGATTAAATTTATTGATTCCCTACCCAAGAACGCAATGGGTAAAGTACTCAAACGAATTCTACGTGAAGAAGAACTTTCAATTGCATCTTAGAAAGTTGCATAAATGATGTCCTAATCAACGTTAAATATATCAAGGGCAGATTTAGCAAACAAATTCTACATATTACTGAAAGTATGGTCGCAAAACCCACCTCTACAAATTTGTAAAGAACTGAAGCTCTCTTCTAAAAGTCTCCAGATACTTAAATGACAAGTGAATGGTGGTTCGACTGTCAAAGACTTTGAAGAAATTGTGCCAACGGTTTTGTAATACCAAAATAAGTGATCAACTATCTATAGTCTAAGTTTGATTGTCAAGATAATCTAGATAGTTTGAAATTAGATTGGTGGTTACTAAATGACTTATATTTGAGGCTAACTATGGATTCTAAATCCCTTACTGCTGGTGATCTCGAACGTTCATCTAAATCTTCTATTTTCCCACCATTTTCACCTTTTGGAGATGGACAGACAAATACTCGCTTAGACATACCGATTCTCAGCAGTGAACAATCTGCGCCGCTTTCTGTTGCCGAAGCTGTAGTCAGGATGCTGCAAAGACTGGGAGTGCGTCATGCTTTTGGTATCTCTGGCGGAGCGATCGCCTCACTCTGGGCTAGTCTAGAACATAGCGCCATTGATGTACTTCACTTTCGTCATGAAGCTGGAGCAGGTTTTGCAGCCATTGAGTCATACTTTGTTAATAACCGCCCTGTTGTTGTGTTTACTACAACAGGGCCAGGAATTACCAATGCTTTAACTGCACTGTTTGCAGCCCGTTGGGAAGGTGCAAAGGTGATTTTCTTATCAGCTGCTACCTCAGCACCGCAGCGTGGGCGCTGGGCTTTTCAGGAAACCAGCACCTACACAATGCCCAACGAATTGATTTGTACATCCGGTTCGCTATTTCATTATGCTACTACCATCGAGTCTGATGATGAACTGCCAGAGATTGCTCGCAGACTTGCTCTTGGTTTGACAAGACCAGGTGGGTTTGTCGCTCATCTGAGTATCCCTACAACAACTCAGTCAAGTTTACTCAAGACACCATTACCTGACGCGACTTTCTCACAAGCTCTCACGAGTCCTGAAGAGAGTGCGATCGCTAAAGCTGTACAATTACTTTCTGAAGCGCCCTTTGCCATTTGGGTGGGCTTTGGTGCCAGAGGTGCAGCAACAGAAATCCGCCAATTGGCCGAGAGAACTGGAGCAGCAGTGATGTCTTCGCCACGCGGCAAAGGTATCTTCCCAGAAAATCATCCTCAATATATCGGCGTCACAGGCTTTGGAGGTCATGCCTCAATTTTGCAATACATGCAAGAGCAACGTCCTGGCCGCATACTGGTTTTGGGAAGCCGATTGGGTGAATTCACCTCTTTCTGGAATCCGGCGATGATACCCTCACGAGGGTTCGTGCATATAGACATCGATCCAGAAGTACCCGGAACCGCTTATCCATCTGTGGAGACTTTCTTCATTCAGTCTGATGTGCAAGCCTTCGTTAAATCCCTACTAGAATATTTTCCCGAGCGTGCCAGTCAGTGCCCTGTACTGCCTCATCCCCATAGTGCAATAACTAGTCCCCGCTCCAAAGGGCCGGTGCGCCCCGATGTGTTAATGGATGCAATTCAACAGGTATTTGTCGAAGACAGCGATGCAGTGGTGTTGACCGAAGCAGGTAACTCATTTGCTTGGGGAACTCACACCCTGAGATTTACTGAACCAGGTCGCTATCGGGTCAGTACGGGGTTTGGTTCAATGGGACATGCCACCACAGGTGTTGTGGGTGCCGCCCTAGCACGAAATGGTAAAGCTGTCGCCATTGCTGGAGATGGTGCAATGCTGATGAACAACGAAATTAACACCGCCGTTAAATATCAGATTCCTGCCGTCTGGATTGTCTTGAATGACGCACACTACAATATGTGCACTCAAGGTATGTCATTGTTGGGATTCAACGGCGTAGACACGCAGATACCATCAGCAGATTTTGTGGCAATTGCCCGTGCAATGGGAGCTGACGGCATCCGTGTCGAGGAAGAAACCGAACTCCAGACTGCACTAGAAAAAGCGCTTGCCTCAAAGGTACCGTTTGTGGTCGATGTAATTATCGACCCAAATCAGACTGCACCTTTTGGGAATCGGATTCAAAGTTTGATTAAACAAGGGGCTAAAGAAATAAAAGGAGAATTGTCATTATGAATCAGGCAGTAGGAATTCGCTCACTTACAGTTACTTTTCCTAGCGTTTTACGTACAAACGACTATTGGAAAAATCATTATCCAGAATTAGTGGCTCAAGCCGAGCAAAAAACATTAGCGAAACTATTTTCTGCTACTGCACCCACTACCAAAAGCTATGAGTTCGATCTCGAAATGGCACCATATTTGTCAGATCCATTCCGTGGTGCCGTCGAGCGGCGAGTACTAGCACCAAGTGAATCTTCTATAACATTAGAGAAGCGTGTGGCATTTGATGCGATCGCTGCTGCACAAATGTCACCCAATGATGTCGATTTGATGATTGTTACCTCACTGTTCCCTGAACGCATTGCACCAGGCAACGCTGCTTTCCTTGTTGGCGAAATGGGCTTGCGTTGCCCCGCTTGGAATCTTGAGTCAACTTGCTCTAGTGCTTTGGTTGCACTCCAGACTGCCACTTCATTGGTGCAAACGGGAGCTTACCGCAATGTGTTGGTGGTTATTTCTTGCGTTTACTCTCGTTTTGTAGACGAGGATGATACCCTATCTTGGTTTATGGGTGACGGTGCAGGAGCCTTTATGGTCGGTGCGCTCAAACCCAATCAAGGAGTTTTGGCAAGTAAAATCATTCATACTGCTGCCACCTGCGGAGCCTTCTTTAATGAACTGACAACAGATACCGAAGGCAACCCACGGATGCGTATTCAGAATGGAAAAAATGCCAGTCAACAGATCCGTGACACGGGTGTTGAGTTTGTTCGTACATGTAGTGAAGCTGCTGTTGCAGCAGCTGGTATAACTCTTGATGAGGTAAAATTCTTTGCTTTCAACACACCTACTGCCTGGTATGCAAATTTGTGTATACAAGCACTAGGGATTGATCCGGAACGGACAATCAATCTTTATCCGCAGTATGCAAACATTGGGCCAGTACTCCCGATTGTCAATATGTACTATGGCGCACATTTGGGGAAAATTCAAGAAAATGATCTGATTCTTGTCTATACAATCGGTTCAGCATCTACTGCTGCTGCAACAGTAATGCGTTGGGGCGATGTTAAATTAGGACCTCTCCCTGCTGCTGCAACTAGTGTCAACCGTCAAGAAGAAAAAGTTTTCATGGTAACTGGGTAAGTATAAGATTCACCCATAATAGGCTGCTATGCGTTCAGATAATCTTAAGGACAACTACTGTGAAAAAATTATCAATGGTTATTGCTGGAGCAGCACTTTCCACGCTATGTTTGGGTTTAGAAGCTGCACAGGCACAACCAAAAGACTCCTCTAATAATATTTTGCCCCTTTCAACAGTAGGACAAGATGTGTTGGTTGTACCACCCAATGCACTTGATCGCCCAACCTACTCTGTAATAACTGGTTTAGCTACTTTTTTAGCAACTGGTAAAGAGACTGGTGGACAGTTTTCATTATTTGATCTAACTGTTCCACCGCAAGCTGGGCCTCCACCTATTATCCAAACTCAACAAGACGAAGGGCTGTACATTCTAGATGGGCAAATGTCTATCTTGCTAGGGAACGAAGGCATTATCGGGACACCTGGAACCTTTGTCTATTTTCCTAAAGGTAGACGCCACACCTATCAAAACATTGGGACAACGCCTGCAAAGGCATTATTGCTTACGACTCCCTCAGGGTTTGAGGGGTTTTATAGGGAAGAGGGACGAAACACACTGGTTACAGATCGTTCAAATCCACCAGAGCCATTGAGGGATTTTGCAGTAATTGGGCAAATCGCTGCAAAGTACGGATCGCAACTCGCTTTGTCGCCTGAAACTACCGACTTGCCTCCAGACTTTAATTTTGTGGTAGTGCCACCAAACGCATCAAATCGTCCCTCATTTAGTAAAGCAGGTGGGCTATATACCTCTTTGGCAAGTGTCGAAGAAACCAACGGGCAATTCTCGCTGTTCGATATTTCTCTTACCCCGCAATCTGTTTCTGAACAACTAATGAGCAACGACCAGGAAAGCCAGTCGTTTTACGTTTTAGATGGAGATGTAACGTTCCAAATTGATGACCAAAGTATAGTAGGCACTCCAGGAACCTTTGTCTACGTTCCTCAAGGAACACCTTACGCTTTCCAAAATCAGGGAACTAGCAAAGCAAGAACGCTTTTACTCAGTAAGCCAGCCTCTGTTCCAGAGCCTGCTTTTACAGTAAGTCTATTGATTTTTGGGCTTTGTGGTACGGTCTCTCTACTCAAGCGCAAGCATCAACAGCAACCTTTGGGGTAAGTAGACTTTGTATATGAATTGATTTTTGTTTTGCAATAAATCAGCAGTTAATTGCATCTCAATTTATCAACAGATTGTTAATCAGGAAATATATGAATAGAACAAATTTATCGCTTGCTGCACTAAGCGCATTATTATATACTGTAGGAATTGCAAGTGCAGCAAATGCAACTCAATATTTAGGAAATTCACAACCCTTAGGCAAAGGCTTTGTTCGCTCTTTTGTCACACTTGATGACCAGGGACATCCTTCAGAGGTTGGTGCTATACTTACCCAAGGAAGCCTATCACTACCTGTCAGTAACGATACATCTGATATTGTCATTCCGCTTTCTTTACCATCTGAGGCATCAACAACAGTATTTGATTCTCTTTTATTGAAGTATCGCACTCATGGTGTTCCAGGAATTCCAGAAGCTCTTGGTGTCCCCCGAATCACACTTGATGCTTTCTTACTTACCCCTCAAGAAATAGCTTTAATCTGCCCAAATGCTGGTACAAATAGTTCAGAACCTGTTTGTACTGGTGATGAATTGGCACAAGCACTAAAGCCACCAAAGCCAGAATTTATTCCTCAAGGGATGCAACCAACTGGATTTGTTGAGCCAGGGTTCGGAGAGCGCTATTTTGATCCTGAGGCAGCATTACCTATCTTTACAGGACAGCAGCCATTTAACACGCTTTATGACTATGCGTTCTTCGATGGTCAAATTAGTTTGACATCCTTTGGAGCTACAAAAGCTTTCCTTGAGACGCAATCAAGTATTACCAAACCTATTAAAGTACCTATCTCCTATCCTAAGACTGGGTATTATCCAACCCAATATAGCGTCAGCTTTGATCCGACTAGCCAAGAATACAAACTATCGCTAAGTGGATTGACCTTTCGCTCCGTCCCTGAACCCTCTTTTACATGGGGACTATTAGGACTTGTTACTTGTAGTGCAGTTTTCCTGCAAAAAAACAAACTGAAACAACAGAAATTAGTTCAGCAATAACATTGGAAAACTCTACTTGTTTACCAACATAAGAAGAATATTATGGCAAATCAACAAATTTTCAAAAGTCTTCGAGGAACCATCACAGCTACAGCGATCGCAGTTAGCTCAATGATTGCAATAGCATCAGCTGCGACAGCAGTCACATTAAAGGTTTCTGTTGAAAATCTTGGGCCAAGCGGTGGCTCTCTATTGCCTCCAATCTGGGTTGCTTTTCAAGATGGTAGCTTTGATACTTTCGATGTAGGTGCTCCTGCCTCATCAGGAATCAAGTATATGGCTGAGGATGGCATTTCAGGTCTTGAGAGCAACATTTTTGGTGAGTCGGATTTCCTTAGCAATGTATTGTATAGAGTTATACCTAAAAAATCGACTATTGGCGGTTTGTTTGCTGAAAGTTCAGCAGCTAAGAACGGTGGTGTTCAAGACCTACTCTTCCCTAACCCCGCTGATTGGTTATACCCGAATGCTCCAGTCGCTTTCCCAGGTCAGGTTGCCACAAAGACGATTGAGTTGAATGGCGATACTACCAGCCATCGCTACTTTAGCTACGCCTCATACGTCTTTCCTAGTAATGATGCTTTCATCAGTAATGAGAAACCAATCGAAATCTTTGATGCTAGCGGTAAATTCATCGGAGCTGACTTTATCGTTCTCGGAAATCAAGTCTTGGATGCTGGTACTGAGGTGAACACCGAAGACCGAGCTAACATCGGATTCCCATCTGAGAGAGGATTTGAGTTTAGCGCACTTGGTAGTGGCATTCCCGAAAATGGGACGATCCAACCCCACCCAGGCTTTAAACCCCTTGGTGCCGGCGGCGTCCTTGATTATACTCTTGGCGGAAATCAACTTTTTGCCAATGCAGATTTTAAAGCTTCAGGCTACCAAGTAGCGCGGATTAAAATCACAGAAGTAACCAAGTCTGTGCCAGAACCATCTACAACTGGAGCGATCGCCTTCGGTGGACTTTTAATCTTGCTTCGTCAAGTCCGTCGGAGCATGAAACGAAATCCTCACCTAAATTTGTCTCATTCGTAAAATTATCGTTGATTGACATTTGTGTAGAGGTAGGTTTTGTAACAAATCTCTGATTCGTTGCAGGCTTTTTAATAAAACCTACCCCTACACCAACAGAAAATTACATTAACAATTTATTCACCTAGAAATTTCCTTGAGCTAAGTCCATTAAAGACTAAATATCGCAAACTTTAACCCAATCAATCGTGGCGAAAGAAGCAACTATGTCTAAAATTTTAGAACGATCAATCACACAAAAACTGGAAATGCCCGGAATAAAAGTGTTCAGACAAATGTTTGATAACACTTGTCAAATGATTGAACAACTTGATGGCAAGGGTAAATTTATTGAACAACCGTGGACACGTAATAACGGCACTTGGGTGGGTGGTGAGAGTAGTGGAGACTCAATCTATATTGACCGAGCTTTAGACAACGGCAATGTTTTTGAAAAGATTGGAGTCAACTATGTAGCGATCAAAGGTGAACTGCCTCCCGGAATGACTTTTGAAAAGTCAGGAGCTTTGGCAACAAGTGAAGCGGATAAAACTTTTGGCGATAAAGGTACTCCCTATTTTGCTACGGGTACTAGCTTTGTTATCCATCCCCATAACCCAATGGTTCCAATCGCCCATGTCAACTACCGTTATTTCCAACTGGGTCATAGCAACCAGCCAAATTATTGGTGGTTTGGTGGTGGTGCGGATCTAACCCCTGCATACCTGTTTGAAGAAGATGCAGTTCACTTTCATAAAATACACAAGGATGTTTGCGATAAACACGATACTTCCTATTACCCACGTTTTAAAAAGTGGTGTGATGAATACTTTCATGTATCTCATCGTGGTGAAAGCCGAGGAGTTGGTGGAATTTTCTTCGATCATCTAAACAATCGTCCTGTAGAAGAACTTCTAGCGTTTGTTACAGACTGCACTGAGGCATTTGCTCTCGCCTACCTACCGATTGTAGAGAGGCGTAAGGATATGAATTTTACAGAAGAGAACAAGTACTGGCAGCGAATTGTTCGGGGACGTTATGTAGAGTTCATTCTAACTTCTGATCGCGGTGCTCGCTTTGGTATAGCCAGTGGCATGGTGAACCATCAAAGTGTTTTCAACTGTATGCCTCCGGCTGCTTCTTGGGCATATAACGATCAACCCACTCTTGGTAGCCAAGAAGCAATCTTAAGAGAAGTTTTGAGAACTCCACGAGAGTGGGTATAGGATTTCGGAATTGATAAAGACAGCCAACACAGTAAAGGTAGCTGTTGAGTGACATGAAAATAACACAACTGCTGAACATGGAGCGATCAAAAGTTAAGACTTGGATAAAACCTCAATTGAAAATCTACAAAAGATTTCCACAAAAAGGAGGAAGCAATGTTATTTTACAGACGATAAAGCTTTATTGGTTGGTAATAAATGAGTTTGAAGTTGATCTTGTATTAGCTTGTCGTGATATTCTCAGATATTTTCTGATTGTCTTGATCATTTATTGCCTCTTTTCCACAGTTAATGTTCATCCATAAAACTAGTTTTTGTTTGTGATTATTGTAAAATAATAGGGAAGTGAAGATGGAAACTAAGATAGGTGTAGATAAGATAGGTGCAGGCGATCTACGGATGGAAGACATCCTCAACATAGATGAATCAAAAGCTATGAGCTTGTTCCGGAATAGATTTGTCAGATATAAAAAGCTGGCAAAGGAAATGGGAGATCAAGCCGCTTTTGAAAAAATGATGGAAAAGTACCCTGAACAGCAGAAAGCATTAATGGGTGCTTTTATTGATAACGCTACTTTAGCCGAAGGCTTCAAGAAACCAATTCCCCTGTTGAAAATGATGGGCTTTGTTACGGAAATAGTAGATATTTCCCAGAATGGAACAGACGCTACACTTGAAATTCAAAGAGTTTGCCCAGCTTTATCTCTTGCTAAAGAGTATGGTTTTGAAACGCCTTGCTATCTGCTCTGCGAAATGGAACAAGAAGCAGCCAGAAGAGCTTTTCCTGGCTTGAAAGCTTCAATTCTTAGTAAACAAGCTGAAGGCGACTGTGTTTGTGTATTTAAGTATGAAAGACCAGAACAACAGGTGACACAATCCACGAAAAATACATCGAGCATCTTTTCTAAAGTCATAAATCTGTTTCGAGTAGTTCCCGTTCTTATTCAGATCGGTATTAAGATGCTCAAGATTCGCCTTTCTAATTAAGTGGTAGTTTTGAACAATTTTAGTAGTAGTCCAAAATTATTTTGATGCACTTAATCTGGTGCTCTCACAGTTGAAAACTGGCTTTATGTCCATCGCACGTTTCTGTCAGCTTGAGAGATGGTGAGTCAAAACGTTTAAATCATACGCACATTATCAGTGTCTAGCCTCTCTTTATGAGTTTTTGCATTGTCAAGGTAAATCATGAACAGTGTTATCTCAGATCTACAACACATCATCGAAGGTGAAGTTAGCGGCATAGAAGAAGATTTAGTCGCAGTTTCTCAAGATTTTGGTGGCATTATTCAAAAACAACCCCAAGTTGTAGTTCGTCCTCAGAATGCAACTGATGTGGCGAAATCAATACAATATGCTGCCAAGCAGGGGATAACGGTTTCTTCGCGGGCGGCAGGACATTCGCTTAGTGGTCAATCCCTAAACGAGGGAGGCATTCTCTTAGATATGAGGAGGCTGAACCAAGTTCATGACCTTGATGCAGACCAATTATGTTTTAAGGCAGATGCTGGTGCAACTTGGCGACAAATTGTGAATGCATCAATTTTGCACCGTCTGATTCCTCCTGTTCTCACCAATTACTTTGATGTCACTATAGGGGGAACCCATTCGGCGGGAGGACTAGGGCAGAGTTCGTTTCGTCATGGCTCCCAAGCCGATAATTGTTTGGGGCTAGAAGTGGTTACTGGAACAGGAGAGTTGGTCTGGTGTACGCCAAAGCAAAACAGTGAGTTGTTTTATCATGCACTCTGCGGCTACGGACAATTCGGTATTATTACAAAAGTCCAGCATCGGCTTAGGCCCTACCGTCCTCTCACCCGTACCTATTTCCTCTGCTACGACGACTTAGATACCTTTCTACAGGATGAGCAATTGCTAATAGCAGAGGATCAGGTGGATGGGTTGCTGGCGTTATTTTCTCCTTGCATTATGGGCGTGGCTAGATCTGGAGAAAAAGGACTACGACCGCTCATTGAGTGGTTCTACAGGATGCAGATTACCTTAGAAGTTGATTCACTCAACGGCATCAATGAGGAAAAACTGCTCTCAAGTCTAAACTTCTATCGTCATGTTTACACCGAAAATTTGACTTTTGAGGAGTTTGTGCAACCTGTAATCCAGGTTCCTCATCTTCCCGGAACGGCAAATCCTTGGATTGATGTGCTTTTGCCAGGATCGACCGCAAAAGAATATATTGAAACGGTTCTTGAACAGGTTCCCGGGTTTATTGACTTCAGGACTACTCCCATCGGTTCCTTTGGGTTGGTTTCTCACAATACCAATATGCCTATGTTCGCCTTACCAGAAGAAGAGTTGGTTATCGGGTTTGGGATGTATCCCACCGTTCCCAAAGCTCAAATTCAGCCTATTTTAGAGCAGTTGAATCTGTTTACTAATCTAGCGTACCAAATGGGTGGTAAGCGGTATGTAGCAAGTTGGGCTGAATTGGATTTAGCGCAGTGGCGACTTCAGTTTGGTGATTATTGGTTGCAAGTTAATGAATTGAAGCAGAAATACGATCCTCAGGGAATCTTGAACCCAGGGTTTATCAAATATGAAGACATAACCTATGCAGAGATGGAGCAGTTACACACTCCGTTTACTCAAGCGGTTGTCTCTGAATTACTGCCAGTTCCTCTCACCAAAGATATTCCTGTGGTCGCATCGTCTGATTCTCGATTAACCCTTTCTCCTAAAGCGATCGCTCTAGCAGCCTTAGCAATTCTATTTTTCTTGCTGTTCGGTGTACCCTTATCCGGTCAGGCGTATCCGCTTTAATCTGTTGATTGGTATGCAAATTCGTGAGTGGAATCTACAACAAACAAACTTTTGCTTTTTGAAACTCGTGTTTACCTCTAATACCGTTTCACTTTAAGGTTGATACATTTAGGCAAGCAGGGGAGCAGAGGAGCAGGGGAGCAGAGGGGAAAGAATTTGTATCAGGATTTTAGTGAAATGGTATAACTCAGCAGAAACCAGTTAATAAAAGTGTAAAAGGAGGAAGGATGAATATTATCGCCGTCGGTCTTAGTCACAAGACTGCTCCGGTTGAAATTCGTGAAAAACTGAGTATTCCAGAAGAGAAAATTGAACAGGCGATCGCTTGTCTATGCAACTATCCCCATATCCAAGAAGCTGCTATTCTTAGCACTTGCAACCGATTGGAAATTTATCTGGCTGTCCTATCAGCAGAGCAAGCGATCTTAGAAGTGACTCAGTTTCTTTCAGAGCATAGTAAATTATCTAGCCAAGATTTGAATTATCATTTATTTGTCTTGCTTCAGCAGGATGCTGTGATGCACCTGATGCAAGTTGCTTCTGGTTTAGATAGTTTGGTCATCGGAGAAGGACAAATTCTCGCTCAAGTCAAACATGCCTACAAACTAGGTCAACAGCACAATGGCATTAAACAGATTCTCAATCAACTCTTTAAACAATCGCTAACAGTTGCTAAGAAAGTCAGAACAGAAACTTCGATTGGTAGCGGAGCAATCTCAATCAGTGCGGCAGCAGTAGAACTTGCTCAAGTCAAAGTGAAAGATTTGTCAGCCTATCGAGTGGCGATCGTGGGTGCTGGCAAGATGTCTCGATTACTGGTGCAACATCTGTTATCTAAGGGAGCAAACCGCATTTCAATCATCAACCGTTCTATCGAACGGGCACAGGAATTAGCCAATCAGTTCAGCGAGGCTCAACTGCAATGCTATCTCCTGAGCGAAATGATGACGGTTATTGCTGCCTCTGATCTGGTGTTTACTAGCACTGCTTCTACAGAACCTCTACTAGATCGAGCCAAACTGGAGATGATATTGGCAGCTAATCAACCACTGATGTTGTTTGACATCTCCGTTCCACGCAATGTTCATGCTGATGTAAATGAGCTGGCTCATGTTCAAGTGTTTAATGTCGATGATCTCAAAGCTGTTGTAATGCAGAACCATCAAAGCCGACAGCAGGCGGCGATGGAAGCTCAAAGGTTGATTACAAAAGAGGTAGAAGCATTTCGTGCCTGGTTGCGATCGCTAGAAGCCGTTTCTACAATTAGCTGCTTACGAGAAAAAGTAGAAAGCATTCGTGAGCAAGAGTTAGAAAAAGCAATGTCACGCCTTGGTTCAGAGTTTGCTAAAAAGCATCAAGAAGTGATCGAAGCACTCACCAAAGGCATTGTTAACAAAATCCTGCATGAGCCAATGGTGCAACTTCGCACACAACAGGATCTAGAAGCCCAACGCCTTGCGGTTCGGACTCTGCAAATGTTGTTTAACCTAGATACCGAATTTCAAAATCGCTCTATTAGTAAAACAACCACGATCACTACTACTACTACTACTAAAATAATCACCAAAATTTGATGAATCGCTGGTTAAAAAGTCGGTTGAATCGGTGTTAATGGAGAAACTACATCTCGAACAAAAATTATCACGTCAACTTACTACCTCTGATTATTTAGAAATCATTCAAAAGTAAAAACAAAGAATTCCCCATATCTAAATTGCAGGAACTAAGGATGTTAAAAAATTTCTGGTACGCTTGCGAATTCAGCAAAGCCGTCACCAACCAGCCCAAGCAAATCGTGATGCTAAAGCAAAAATTTGTCCTCTATCGTAACTCTCAAGGACAAGTGATAGCCCTCAAAGATCAGTGTCCCCATCGTGGCGCTGCCCTCTCTATGGGCTGGATTGACAACGACTGCATTCGCTGTCCTTATCATGGATGGCAATTCCAAGCAGATGGGAGATGTGTTGATATACCTTCTAATGCACCTGAGACTCCTATTCCTCCAAAAGCTCGTGTCGAGACTTACCCAGTGCAAGAAAAATATGGGTTTGTTTGGATGTTTTATGGAGATTTACCAGAAGCAGAGCGTCCGCCAATTCCACCTTTGCCAGAATACGAAGAACCAGGGCTTCATCACCTTTTCTACGAATATAAAGTAAACACTCATTACACTCGCACCTTAGAAAATTCTTTGGACTACGCTCATACCCGTGTAGTACATGCTAATTCTTTTGGCAAAGGGTTTGAACGAGACCAAACAATTGGACAATACGAGATTAATGTAGAAGAGTTTGGTGCAAGTTCCACAGTTGTTATCAAACAACACTCTAGACCAAAAGGTTTTTTAAAGTTTTTCCATCACTCAGGAACCACAGATGTTACTTCAAAAATAAGCTTTTACCTGCCTAATATTAATAAGATGGAAGGTTATTTTGGTGGTGGTAAGCTTGTTAATTTTGGCATTCACATTCCTATTGATGAAACCACCACACTTATTAAGCGGATTCAGTTTCGCAGCTTCTTTACTTACTCTTGGGCAGATCCCGTATTCCAAAGGTCTAACTTGAAGATAAGTAGGGAAGATGCAGTAGTAGCTGAGTCTCAATATCCTAAAGCTATACCTGATGATTTGACAGATGAAGTTCATGTTGCTTGTGATGCTATATCTCTTGCTTATCGTAAGCTCCGTCAAAAATATCTGAAGATGGGCTGGGGTTTAGAATCGTGTGAGAGTAAATTAGGCAACTCGAATGGAAATCTAGTACAACCCTCTTCTGCTGCATTGGTGAACTAGAGTTTTATCTTATAGTCCGCTAGATTCAATGAAGGTATTTCTTTTAAGCTCTGCTTCACTGTTGATTACATCTATTTCATTAGTTCAACCTGGTAAGTGCAACTTATATCAAATTACCAAAACAACTTTTCATTAAAGCAGGAGCTAAAAGTAATGAAGAACTTGAAAAACTTTTGGTACGCTTGTGAACTCAGTACAAATATCACTAAGCAACCCAAAAAAATCATCATGTTTCAGCAGAGATTTGTTCTCTATCGCAATTCTCAAGGACAAGTCGTAGCCCTAAAAGATCAGTGTCCTCATCGCGGTGCTGCTCTCTCTATGGGCTGGATTGACAACGACTGCATTCGCTGTCCTTATCATGGATGGCAATTCCAAGCAGATGGGAGATGTGTTGATATACCTTCTAACGCACCGGAAACCCCTATTCCTCTAAAAGCTCGCGTCGAAACTTACCCAATTCAGGAAAAATACGGGTTTGTTTGGATGTTTTTAGGAGAATTACCAGAAGCAGAACGTCCGCCTTTGCCCTCAAATCTTCCAGAATATCTATTTACAAGTATGCGTCCTGCTCCCCATGTGGATCTCGATCATGCTAATTATGTCCGTCTCATGGAAACGAATCTTGATTTTGCTCATGTCATTGCTATCCATCGGAAAAGTTTTGGTCAAAGAATTCCACTGAATTCAACTGTTAGATACCAAGTTGAGGAGGATGACTGGAGCGCTGTTGCTAAATTCACCTATGCTTCCTTAAATAATCCCAAAAAAATCTTGAACTTTTTACTAGGTGGACGCCCGCAAGTAACACTAAGATTGAGCTTTTACCTACCTAACTTTACCCTAGCTGAAATTAGTGTAGGTGGAGATACTAGATTTCCGATTAAGTTCGCTGTTTTAGCAGGTTACTGCCCAATTGATGAAAACACAACTTCTGTCAAACGTATTTTGTTCCGTAACACTCTACCCCTACCTTGGCTAGATAAGTTGTTCATCAACCTTGACTGTCTACTAGCTCAGGAAGATACGGTAGTTATCGAAACTTTAACTCCTCAGTCACTTCCTGAACCATCAGAAGAACTTCACGTTGCTGCTGATGCTCTTAATATCACTTTGCGTAAACTTCAGCAAAAATATCTGGCAAAGGGCTGGAGTCTAGAGCCGTCTCAGGGCAAATCAGATGATTCAAACGGGCATTGGGCAAAACATTCTGCTGTGTTGGTGAATTAGATTCCACATCATAGAAAAGTCAAATAAATCGCGCTCAAAAAGTTTGTGGCACATTTGTCATAGATTGTTCTGATTCCAGCTTACTTAATTGATGATACTTTCTAGTGAGTTTGTATTTACACAAGTCATTTTGTCTTCTGTCTGACAATCCATTTATTTGATGATCTCCAGGAATTGGTAAACAACTAAACAAGGAATTCTTTGATATATGCAAAACTATAGGTTATTGCAAGCAGCCCGAGGTGAAGTACTGGATCGTCCGCCTGTGTGGATCATGCGCCAAGCGGGTCGCTATATGAAAGTCTATCGGGATTTACGCCAAAAATACCCCTCTTTTCGAGAGCGTTCTGAAAACCCTGATTTGGCAGTGGAAATTTCCCTGCAACCTTTCCATGCCTTTAAGCCCGATGGGGTGATTATGTTCTCAGATATTCTCACGCCGCTACCTGGTATTGGCATACCCTTTGATATTATCGAAAGCAAGGGCCCAGTATTTGAAAACCCAATTCGTACACAGGCGCAAATTGATGCGCTCACACCCCTTGATCCCGAAACATGTTTGCCATTTGTGCGTGAGATTCTGACAACACTGCACAAAGAAGTGAATGGTCAAGCAACTATTTTGGGGTTTGTTGGCGCTCCTTGGACGCTAGCTGCTTATTGCATTGAAGGTAAAAGTTCAAAAGACTATGCCATCATTAAGGGTATGGCTTATTCACAGCCAACCATGCTGCATCAGTTTCTCGCAAAACTTGCAGATGCGATCGCTATTTACGCGCGTTATCAAATTGATTCTGGGGCACAGGTAGTGCAACTATTTGATTCTTGGGCAGGACAACTCAGCCCTCACGATTTTAAGACGTTCTCTCTACCTTATCTGCAACGGGTCGTGCAACAAGTCAAAGCAACCCACCCAGACACACCCCTGATTCTGTATATCAACAACAGTGCTGGAATTTTGGACTTCATGGCACACTCTGGTGTAGATATCGTTAGCGTAGACTGGACTGTTGATATGGCAGTGGCACGGCAACGCCTCGGTGCAGATATAGGAGTTCAAGGAAATATTGATCCGTGTGCGTTATTTGGTTCTCAAGAGTTTATCCGCAACTGCATTCTCGACACAATAAACAAAGCAGGGAACCAAAAACACATTATGAACCTCGGTCACGGTATTCTACAGAACACTCCAGAAGAGAATGTTGCTTTCTTTTTTGAAACTGTTAAACAATCCAACTATTTGTGCAATAATTCTAACTAACGTTATATGACTACACTCCATTCCACTTCATCTACGATTTCTAGTTCTACTCGCACAATTCGCATTGGTTCTCGTAAAAGCCAACTAGCTCTGATTCAAACTTACTGGGTGCAAGAACAACTCCAGAAACGCTTTCCTAATATTTCTTTTGAAGTTCAAACTATGTCCACCCAAGGTGACAAAATCTTAGATGTTGCCTTAGCCAAAATTGGGGACAAGGGACTCTTCACCAAAGAACTTGAATTGGCAATGCTAAACGAAGAGATTGACTTTGCTGTTCACTCTCTTAAGGATCTGCCGACTCGTTTGCCAGAGGGGTTAGTGTTAGCAGCTGTAACAGAACGGGAAAACTCAGCAGATGCTTTAGTTGTGCATGAAAAATACAAAGATAAGCAAATTGATACGCTACCAGAAGGTACAGTGATTGGTACATCTTCCCTGCGACGGCTAGCACAGTTGCGCCACCAATTTCCCCACTTCACGTTTAAAGATGTGCGAGGAAACTTGAATACGCGGATGGCAAAGCTAGATGATGGGGAGTACGATGCATTGATTTTGGCAGTTGCCGGATTACAACGGTTGGGGATGAGCAATCGCATTCATCAAGTTTTGCCAACTGACGTTTCTCTCTATGCTGTCGGACAAGGAGCCTTGGGCATTGAATGCCGTAGCGACGATTTGGAAGTGCTGTCGCTCCTTAAAGCAATTGAACATATCCCAACCCGCGATCGCGTTCTTGCCGAACGTGCATTCTTACGGGAATTAGAAGGCGGTTGCCAAGTGCCAATTGGGGTTGATACCCAGTTGCAAGCAGATACACTAACGTTAACGGGGTTAGTCGCCAGTGTGGATGGTAAACAGGTAGTAAAAGATTCTGTGACTGGTTTTGTTAACGAGGCAGAACAGCTAGGAATTCAATTGGCTCAAAGTTTGCGGCAACAGGGAGCGCAGGACATTTTGGAGGAAATTTTTAAGACAATCCACCGGGGCTAATACCAATTCGCAATGGGCTTCTCTGCGAGACGCTAAAAGCGAACGCCCCGCTACGCTAACGCAATGACGCTCATTTCTCTCTACGAGACGCTACGCGAACGCTAACGCAATTAAAAAACTTAGATACAGCAATTCTTTCGAGGTTTACATCTGTATCAGATTTTTCGTGAAATGGTATAAGAAACTTGCTGGTAGAGCATATTTACTAAGAACGTAGAATAACCTGCATTGTTTAGTTACATCAAATCCGTTTGATGGATGACTAATAGTAAAGGCGGGTTTAGCAGATAAAACTTTAATCGAATCAAGGGTTTGATGACAAAACTCGCCTCTACAAACCGTCCTTTTTTATCTTTAATCACCACTATGTTTCCAATTCATCGCCCTCGTCGCCTGAGAAGTCATCCGCAACTTCGTCGGATGGTGCGTGAGACTGTTTTGACAACCAGTGATCTTATCTATCCCCTCTTTGCCGTACCTGGTAAAGGAATTGCCAAAGAAGTGAAATCCATGCCTGGTGTTTACCAGTTGTCAGTAGATAAAATTGTGGAAGAAGCCAAAGAAGTTTACGACCTTGGCATCCCTGCAATTATCCTATTTGGCATTCCTCAAGATAAAGACTTAGAAGCAACGGGCGCATGGCATGATTGTGGTATTGTGCAGAAAGCTGCTAGTGCTGTGAAACAAGCAGTGCCAGAACTAATTATCATTGCTGATACCTGTTTATGTGAATACACTAGTCATGGACACTGCGGCTATCTGGAAGTTGGTGACTTGACTGGGCGCGTTTTGAATGATCCAACACTAGAGTTGCTGAAGAAAACAGCGATTTCTCAAGCTCAAGCTGGTGTAGATATCATCGCTCCTTCGGGGATGATGGACGGGTTTGTGCAGGCAATTCGGATTGGGTTGGATGAAGCTGGCTACCTTGACACTCCGATTCTTTCATATACCGCAAAGTATGCTTCGTCTTACTATGGCCCTTTCCGAGATGCTGCTGAGTCAACGCCACAATTTGGCGATCGCCGCACATACCAAATGGACTCTGGTAATACCCGTGAAGCCCTCAAAGAAGTTGAACTTGATGTTGCTGAAGGGGCTGATATGCTCATAGTGAAGCCAGCCTTAGCATACATGGACATTATCTGGCGCGTGAAGGAGGCAAGCCAATTACCTGTTGCTGCTTATAACGTTTCTGGCGAATATTCCATGATTAAAGCCGCAGCACTCAACGGTTGGATAGACGAACAGCGAGTAGTCATGGAAACATTGACTGGCTTTAAACGGGCTGGTGCTGACTTAATTCTGACCTACCATGCCAAAGATGCTGCTCGTTGGTTAGCTAAAGGCAATTGAACAAGAGGCAGGGGAGCAGAGAGCAGGGAGCAAGGGGATAATTCATACCAATTCACAATTCGCAATGGGCTTCTCTGCGAGACGCTAAAAGCGAACGCCCCGCTACGCTAACGCAATGACGCTCGCAGGCTCGCTACCGCTACGCTAACGCAATTAAAAAACTTAGATACAGCAATGCTTTCAAGGTATGCATGTGTATCAGATTTTTCGTGAAATGGTATAAGACCCCCCTGCCCTCTGCCCCCTGCTCCTTTGCGGTTCTAATGATAAGTCTTTCACTGAACACGATTAGGAGATTAAGTTGAGATGATAATGACTGCTTCGACTTCTCAAGCAACCCAATCCAAATTACCTCCAGCTGATGCAAAGGCCAGAGTCAGCCAATTCATGCAGCAATTGCAAGATAACATTTGTCAGAACTTGCAACAACTTGATGGCGTAGCCACATTTCAGGAAGATACATGGGAACGGGCTGAAGGAGGTGGTGGGCGATCGCGCGTTCTACGTGACGGTGCGGTTTTTGAACAAGGTGGAGTCAACTTTTCCGAAGTTTGGGGTTCCTATCTTCCATCCTCAATTTTGGCACAACGTCCTGAGGCAACTGGACATAAATTTTATGCCACAGGCATTTCTTTAGTGTTGCATCCTCGCAATCCTTATATACCAACGGTTCATCTCAATTACCGCTACTTTGAAGCAGGGCCAGTTTGGTGGTTTGGTGGTGGTATTGATTTAACACCTTACTATCCTTTTGCTGAGGATGTAGCTCATTTCCATTCCACGCTCAAACGGGCGTGTGACGCTCATCATCCTGAGTATTATCCAGTGTTTAAGCCTTGGTGCGACGAGTATTTTTATCTGAAACATCGTCAGGAAATGCGGGGTGTAGGCGGTATCTTCTTTGATTACCAAGATGGTCAAGGTCATCTGTATCGAGGCCCCAATATCGAAAATCCAGCAGCTGTTTATAGTAACCAAATTGGAACTATAGAACCACGTACTTGGGAAGAATTATTTGCTTTCGTGCATAGCTGTGGAGAAGCTTTTTTACCTGCATACGTGCCGATTGTAGATCAGCGACGCTTTATGGAATATGGCGATCGCCAGCGTGACTTCCAGTTGTATCGCAGAGGTCGCTACGTGGAATTCAACCTAGTTTATGACCGTGGAACAATCTTCGGTCTCCAAACAAATGGGCGCACAGAGTCAATTCTGATGTCGCTACCACCTATAGTACGCTGGGAATACGGCTATAAACCAGAAGCTAATACACCAGAAGCCGAGTTGTATGAAACTTTTTTAAAGCCTCAAGATTGGGCTGACTGGACATCTCAGGTCAGATAAAAGAGCTATTAATCACTCCACACAGAACTCAAGATGAACTTCCAAGTATTATCAAAGCGTTCACATCAATGGACGTTTGCCCTGATTATTGCTGCCACTGCCATCTCAAGCACAATTGTTTTCTATAGCATTTCCCAATTAAGACAGAATGCCCAGCCAACGGTCGTTGTAAAATCTGCTCCAATCGTTCGCAAAATCACTGCTTTAGGACGCATAGAACCAGCAACGGAAGTTATCAAAGTCTCTGTACCTGCAACTCTGAGCAATGAGCGCGTGGCTAAACTACTAGTACAACGGGGCGATCGCGTTAAAGCAGACCAGGTCATTGCAATCATGGATGCACAAGCTCGTTTGCAAAATGCCTTATTTGAAACGCAAGCACAGGTTAAGGTATCGCTATCAGAATTGGCAAAGGTGAAAGCTGGCGCTAAATCTGGGGAAATTGCCGCCCAAAAAGCTGAAATTGTTCGCCTGCAAAAGCAGTTAAAAGGCGAAATTGCTAGTCAACAAGCCACGATTGCTCGTTGGGAAGCTGAGGTGCGAACTGCCAACTCTAACTACAATCGCTATTTCTCACTTTACAAAGAAGGAGCGATCGCTTCTTCAGAGCGAGATCAAAAGCTGCTTGTTTTAGAAACAACACAAGCACAGCTTAACGAAGCTAAAGCTAAACAAGACCAAACCGCAGATACAATAGAGCAGCAAATCAGACAAGCCAGAGCTACCTTAGAGAAGATTACTGAGGTACGTCCGGTTGATATACAGGCAGCTCAAGCTGAGGTAGATAAGGCAATCTCAGAAGTTAAAAAGGCCAATGGTGACTTAGCCCAAGCATACATCCGCGCACCGATGGCAGGTCGCATTCTTGATATTTACGCTAAACCTGGAGAAGTCGTTGGCACAAATGGCATTGCTGAACTAGGACAAACTAACCAGATGCAAGTCGTGGCAGAGGTTTATCAGACTGATATTGAGAAAATTCAGCAAGGTCAACCAGCCATGATCACAAGCGAATCATTTTCTGGTAGTCTTCGTGGAACCGTTCGTTTAATTGGATTGCAGGTGATTCCTCAAGAAGTGACTAGTGGCGAACCCGGAGAAAATCTTGATCGCAAGGTAATTCAAGTGAGAATTCAACTCAATCCTGACGATAGCCGACGGGTTGCGAATTTAACCAACTTGCAGGTACAAGTCGCTATTCAACCCAAGGCTTTATCAAGCAATAGTCAGTAGACACTCTAAATATCAAAATTTTATGTTTCGTAAATTATTCCGTAAAACACCGCTAGCTTGGCTGCAAATGAGTCGCCAAAAAACCCGTCTGCTGGCTGCGATCGCAGGAATTACCTTTGCCGATTTTTTGATGTTTTTTCAACTTGGTATCAGGGATGCATTGTTTGATTCACAGGTTAGTCCATACGCCACACTTCAAGGAGATTTGTTTTTAGTTAATAAGTTATCTGATAACCTTGCATCGGTCAAAAGTTTCTCAAGAGACAAGCTCTATCAAACATTAGGTGTTGATGGTGTAGCATCCGTTAGCCCGTTGTATATTGGTCAAGCAACATGGCGAAATCCTGACAGCCAAGCTAGTCGTCAAGTCTTTGTTTACGGGATTGATCCAAATCGGTCAGCCTTTAGTTCTCCCGATGTAAATCAAAACTTGGATAAACTAAAGTTATTAAATCGAGCGCTGTTCGATAAAGGAGGGCTTCCTCAACTAGGAAATGTATCTGCTTTATTAAAGAAGAATAACCCAATTTCCGTTCAGGTGAATAACTTTGAAATTAAGGTTGTTGGATTATTTTTACTCGGTTCTTCCTTTTCTGCTGAGGGCAATCTCATCACGAGTGACTCTACTTTTTTAAGACTCTTTACTCGTCGGAAAGCGGATGAAATTGATGTAGGGATCATTAAACTGCAACCTAATACATCAATTGAGCAAGTGCAGGCAAATTTGCGAACAATTTTGCCTAATGATTTATTGGTGCTAACTCTTAATGAATTCACCGCCCGTGAACGCGCATACTGGGAAACAGGTTCTCCTATCGGCTTTATCTTTGGACTTGGCGTAGCAGTCGGTTTTTTAGTCGGAGCGGTCATCGTCTACCAAATTTTATACACAGATGTTTCTGATCATTTGCCAGAATATGCAACATTGAAGGCAATGGGCTACAGTGATGGGTATTTAATTGGGATTATTATTCAAGAGGCGCTTTTCTTAGCGATTCTGGGCTTTATACCAGGTTTTCTACTTGCAAATGGACTTTATACTCTCTTCAGGTCTGCAACGCTTCTGCCGATCGCAATGAAACTGAACCGTGCGATCGCGCTGCTGGTGTTGACTATGATCATGTGTGCTGGAGCCGGAGCGATCGCTATGCGAAAGCTACGAGCTGCTGATCCTGCTGATATCTTCTAAATTTTTAATTGGGTTGAAGTTTGTCAAAGCTTCACATCTCAACTCATAACTTTCTACTGATACTAATTGTCTAAAAAAAACTGAAAATCATAATTATTGAATATTCATGCTAAAAGAAACTATTCAAGAAACTCAAAACTCAAAATATAAAACTCAAAATTCTTATCAAAAGCCTGTTATTTCTGTTCGGCAGCTTAACTACTACTTTGGTTTAGCACAACTTCGTAAGCAGACTTTGTTTGATATTAATCTCGATATTTATCCAGGTGAGATTGTAATTATGACTGGGCCATCCGGTTCTGGTAAAACCACACTACTAACGTTGATAGGAGGTTTACGTTCAATGCAAGAAGGTAGCCTCAAGATATTAGGGCAGGAGATGTCTTGTGCAAATAAGCGACAAATAATGCAAGTGCGGAAGCAAATTGGCTACATTTTCCAAGCACATAACTTGCTGACCTTTTTAACAGCAAAACAGAATGTACGAATGTCTTTAGAACTGCATAACAAGTATTTAGGGCAAGATATGAATCAGTTGGCAAGTGACATTCTTAACACAGTTGGTTTAGGCGATCGCGTCGATTATTATACAGACAATCTTTCTGGAGGACAAAAGCAACGAGTGGCGATCGCTCGTGCCTTAGCTAGTCATCCCCAAATTGTTCTTGCAGACGAACCGACGGCTGCCCTTGATAAGAAATCAGGACGCGATGTTGTAGAACTTATGCAGCGTTTAGCCAAAGAGCAGGGATGCACAATCTTATTAGTTACTCATGACAACCGAATCCTTGATATTGCCGATCGCATAGTTCACATGGAAGATGGACGATTGTTAAAGGAGTCCAAAGAACAGAAAATATAAAATTTCATGCTCAAATCAAAGGATGAACCATAAAAAGCTTTTTGGAGCGCACCGTTTCTTGTGTTTTATCAAAACCAGGACAAGTCAATTGTGTCTCAACCCAAGTTATTGCAGATTTGGAGCGATCGCTTAATGCAATGGGATTGAAACAGATATTTTGCCATTAAGAATTATTTGCAAAACAAACTATCTTAAAAGGAAAACTACAATGGAAAGAATTTCTTCTCAAAACACACCATCTAATTCATCAAAACAATCATATTGGGTAGTTGGCGACTCAGTTAAGTTTATAGCAACTGGCAAAGATACTAATTATAAATACGATTTATTTGATGTATACGTTCCACCAAATGTTGGAACTACACCGCACATCCACCTTGCACAAGAAGAGGGATTCTATATTGTAGAGGGAAAAGTAAAGTTTCAATTAAATAACCGAGTTATAACTGCAACTCCTGGAACTTTTGTTGACATTCCTAAAGGTCAAATCCACGCATATCGCAATGTTGAAACGACACCAGCGAGAATTATATTGCAAGGCGTTCCCTCAGGGCTTGACAAATTGATTCAGGATACAAGCCGACCTTTCTCAGACCCAGCTGGTTTTCCACCCTCAGATGAGTTTCTTGATAAAATTGTAGAAACCTTTGCCAAGAATAATTCAGTAGCGCTAGACTCATTAATCTTTACTGCCAATAAATTCAGTGTTAATGAGGATGGCACACCCGTAGCACCAATCACCGTATTTCGCCCATTGGATGATAAAGGGGCAGTTAGTGCCACAATTCTTTTAAGTGATGGCACTGCTACAAGCCCTAAAAACTTCAACGCTTCCCCGATAACAATCAACTTTGCAGATGGGGAGAGAATCAAGACCGTAGACATTCCCATCGTTGATAATGATATTATCGAAGGTAATAAGACTATCAACCTCACCTTGACCAACGCTACAGGTGGCGCAATCATTGGACTGTTACAAAATAAGGCTACGCTGACAATTTTGGACAATGATGCCCGACCCAAGGGGGAAAACAGCGTTCTTTTAACCGGAAGTGACGGTAATGACATCCTTACGGGTGGGGATGGCATTGAGAACATTATAGGTACAAAAGGAAATGATACCCTGACTGGTGGTGGAAATAGCGATCTGTTTACAGTTCATCTTGGTGACGGCATTGATACAATCACTGACTTTGATGGTGTAGGAAGAGGAATTAACCCATCAGAAAAGGTGTCTCAGGAAATAGATACTCTGAAATTTGAGGGTAATGGGCTAACCACCAGAAATATGCTTCTGACTCAGAATGGAAGTGACCTGCTCATCACCTTCGAGGGTGTTAAGGATACTGGGGTCATTCTACAGAATTTTGCTCTCGAAAATCTAGATAATCTTCGTAAGACTACAGGTGCGTCGCTGGACATCGGCAATATTCTGTTTAATGGGCAGACGGCCTTTCAAGACAGCTTTGATGTTTTTAATGCAAATCAACAAAGCCAGAGTATTTTCAATCAAAATTCGGTTACTTTCCTCAACGACCTAGACAATAATACCAGTGGCTTTGACAATTCTAATGATGTTATCAACGGTCAGGGTGGCAATGACTATTTACAAGGGTTAAGTGGAGACGACCTGCTACGGGGCGGTACTGGCAATGATACTCTTGTCGGCAGTTTTGGTGCAGATACTTTAATTGGCGGTAGTGGCAGCGACCTGTTTGTATTTGCACCTAGACATGGGATTGATACTATTGTTGACTTTACTCATGGTGAAGATTTCATTGGGCTTTCAGGTGGTCTAACGTTTGCTGACCTGACGATTATTCAAGGTACTGCTAATAGTGCAAACGATACTTTGATTACTATTACCAGCAGCAATGAGCTTTTGACAATCTTTAGTGGGGTACAGGCCAGTACTATCACAAGTGCCGATTTTACCATTGTTTAACACTATGGCTCTTCTGAGAAACAAGGCAGGAGGCAGAAGGGTTTTGAGATTTTGCCTCTCGTCGTTCGTCGTAGAACTTGTGACAAAGATCCAGATCCAACTTGAAGACTTTTCTTGTGATGTAGAGATTCTGTAACCCTTATGCCACAGGGCTTTCTGTAATTTTATTCTTTCTTACTTCTGCCCTCTGCCTAAACCAGCCCACTATGTGATCGCCAAAAGTTGCCAAGAACCCATAAGCTTGCCGTTGTGGCAAGCTTATGGTTCCAATTAAAAAGCCGCCAAGTGGCGGCTTTTTAAATATGGGCAGTACCAGACTCGAACTGATGACATCCTGCTTGTAAGGCAGGCGCTCTACCAACTGAGCTAACCGCCCGTTTTACTAATCCTTAACTAATATAGCAAAACATTTCGCATTGCGCTAGTAGTTTCAAGAAAATCTTTTTTTCTCTTATACTGACTCAGTATTCAGTTAACTCAGGATTTAGGATGCCCTCTGGTCGGACGCACGATCGCATTACTATGTATGCTCTGCCGTTCGTGGCGGGCGTTACTTTCTGGCAAACTCGCAGTAGTAATGCGACTTTGTTAGTTGCAGGCGGGTTTCTCTTTGGTGGTCTAATGTTTGGCCCCGATTTGGATATATACTCTGTGCAATTTCAACGCTGGGGTTTCTTGCGCTGGATTTGGCTACCTTATCAAAAAAGTCTGCGGCATCGTTCTTTTTTATCTCACGGGCCGATTATTGGCACGATTTTGCGGATACTTTATCTGGGGTGTTTGCTTGCTATTGTGGCAATTTTTGTTTTGGCGATTGCCGAAAGGTTAGGGAATCTAAGCTTTACTTGGCAAGATTTGGGACAAACTGTGGGGCGATCGCTCCTACAATACGATACTGAATATATCGCCCTATTTTTCGGTTTAGAACTCGGTGCGATGAGTCATTCTCTGAGCGATTGGGGCGGTTCGGCATACAAGCGCTTTCAAAAACAGGGCATTCGTGGGTTGCTTCCTAGTGGCAAAATTAAGAAGCGGAAAGTTACAACTCGCGGTAATCGTCGAGCTACAGTTAGCAAAAAGAGCAACGGAAGAACGACAAAGGACAAATGACAAATGACAAATGACAATGTTGATACTTTGGCGGCGTTGCAGGAATTAATTGAGGTGGTGGCGAAATTGCGATCGCCTGATGGTGGTTGTCCTTGGGATTTGGCTCAAACTCCTGAAACCCTCACCCCTTATGTAATTGAGGAAGCTTATGAGGTGGTGGATGCAATTAAGAGTGGGGATAAAGATGCGATCGCAGAGGAGTTAGGCGATTTATTATTACAGGTGGTATTGCAAGCCCAAATCGCTAGCGAATCTGGACAATTTTCCCTCAAAGAAATAACTCAGGGGATTTCCCAAAAGTTGATTCGCCGTCATCCCCATGTGTTTGGTGATGTATCGGTGGCAAGTGTGGATGAGGTGCGGCAAAATTGGGAACAGATTAAAGCTGCGGAGAAAGGCGAAACATCTCCACAGGCGCAAAAACTGAGTGCGAAACTTGCTCGTTATGGGCGCACTCTTCCCCCACTGACGGCGGCGATGAAGATTTCCCAAAAAACTGCGGCGATCGGGTTTGAATGGGAAAATATTCAAGGTGTTTGGGATAAGTTTCATGAGGAGTTGGGGGAGTTTCAACAGGCTTTAGCTGAGGAAACACCCGAACGGCAAGAAGCAGAATTAGGCGATTTACTGTTTGCAGTGATTCAGCTAGCGCGTTGGCATAATCTTGACCCCAGCGCCGCTTTGCAAGGCACAAATCAGCGATTTGTCCAGCGATTAGAAAAAATGGAGGCAGTTGTCAATCGCCCCCTTTCTGATTACAGTTTGGATGAATTGGAAAAGTTATGGCAACAGGCAAAAGCTCAAATTGCTAAAGAAGGGAGTGGGGAGTAGGGAGTGGGGAAGAGGACTTGGGGACAAGGAGAATTGGGGACAAGGGGAAAGACTTATTGGAAGTTCTCACCTCTTGTCCCCTTGTCCCCCCTGCTCCCCTGCTTCCCCCACTTCCCACCCCTTCTTCAACCTTTTTCCGCATCGAACCACTTATCATATAGCGATTGATAAGTACCATTTTCTTTGAGACTCAGCAGAGCCTGATTAATTGGTTTGCGGTAGGGACTGTTATTAGGCAGAATGATGCCGTAGCTTTCTTCACGTAAGATACTGCCAACAATTTGTACTTTCCCTTTGCCTTCGTTGGCTGCATAGAACAGAAGTACAGGTGCATCAAACACCACAGCATCAGCTTTTTTTGTTTGCAAAGCATTGTAAGCTTGCTCAATTTTACTAACTTCTAAAACTGAAATCTTATGTTCTCGTAGATATGCGGCGGCTGTGCTACCGGCTGTTGTGGCCACTATCTTGCCGGGTAAATCGTCTATAGTCTTGATATCGCCCTGAAGCTGTTGTACTGTCAATGAGGTAGTAGCGCTGGCTGTAAAGTAGGCAACAAAAAGGACTCCGATGAACATCCAGACAATGCCTACTAAGCGTCCTAGTACTCCCTTGGGCATTTCATCAGCTTGGGTTGCTAATGTGGCAGCTGCCCACCAACAAGCTTTGAAAATGCCAGGAAAGTATGATTTGGGAATCATCCCATCTTGATGATGGCGCTCAGATAACCAAATAATGTGGGCTGCTACAACAATTAACACTAGGGCAAGGCCTATTACCTGCAAGAGGCTAGTAGAGAAAAATAATTCTAAAATATTTGGGAAGGTACTGTTGTTGGTTTCTGAGTTTCGTACCATAATTTGCAGCCCCCCAGCCAAAATAGGTAATGAGAAATCAAAATTCTGCTGGCGTTCGGCTGTAATGGAGATAGCTGCAATCCCCAAATTAGCTTTGTTGTCTTTAATAGCAGAAAGTAGTTCCGGCACAGAGGGATATTCAATAAATTTCGACTCTACACCTATTTGGTTAGCGATGCTGCGCCAGAGGTCGATACTAAATCCTGATAGCTCACCTTTGTCTTGTATCACAAAGGGCGGTATAACTCGTGTAGCTACTAATAACGGTTGTTGGAGTTGTGGTTTTTGAGCCAGTCCTGGGGATGTCATTAACAATAATGCCAGAATCCCACCTAATAATCCTATGCAGGTATACAGTGCTAAGGAATGCCTGGTTTTGTTTTTACGGTCATATCTGCTTATTGGGCTTTTTCTCTCAGCGATAATTTGGCGCAATTTAGTAGCGATCGCATTCATCATCAGAATTTTCTAGGGGTTGTATGCAAGTCTATTTATCATGCCCACCCCATATTAAATATCACGTTCATCATCCCCCTAAGGGACTTCCAAATAAAAAATATACCATCGCTATAGAGGCAAGGGGGCAGGCTAGTGAAAGCAGTACGGGCTGCTTCTACTGCTTTGTCTACATCTGCGGCGTCTGCTTGTGAGACTTCACAGATTACCTCGTCTGTAGTCGGGTTGATTGTTTCAAATCGGCGTAGGCGTAAGCCCGTCGTAGACATCGCTGAGACTATTTACCCACTCATTATTGATCAACAATTGGGTTGGGCCAACTTTAACCTGTTGTCCTGGTACTGTTGCTGTAACCATCAGGCCCTCCTTAAGCTATAAAAAAATTTGCTTAAATCTACCTATTATGTTTGTTACTGTACAGCCCTTTAGGTGGATTTCTTTACGAATTCTTTATCTTAAAATAGTAGTTAGAGGTTAAGACAAATTATGTTGTGTCTAACTCACTCTGTAGAACTCGCGTTGTCAAAACAAACCTCTATCTTTTGAGCAATAGTTTTGATATCAGCTTTTAGCGTACAGTTGGGCTTAATAATCGCTTGATTTTTCCTGTGGCGTGCGCGTTGTAGTCTTAGCAAAGTGAGCAACATGAATGTAGACGATTTTAGTCAACAAATAGAGACACTTAGCTCACGGGTGAAGGGATTGTTGCATAGTACTGCAAATGAGCCGGACTCGCAACTAGAGCTAACAGCTGAAGCATTTGAAGAACTGAAAATCACTTTGGAAGAACTGAAAATCGCCTCTGAAGAACTACAAGCAACACGAATGGTAGTTGAAAAAGAGCGTCAGCGCTACCGAGAATTATTTGATTTTGCGCCTGATGGTTATATAGTAACTGATACGAATGGGATTATCCTAGAAGCTAACCGTGCCGCTACCACACACCTCAATGTTTTACAGCGATTTTTGATTGGCAAACCGCTACTTACTTTCATCGCCAGAGCAGATCATCAACATTTTTTTAATTACCTAACTCAGTTGCAGCATCTCGACCGGGGTGGGGAATGGGAAGTGTGTTTACAACCACGAGAAAAAATCTGTTTTGATGTTGCTTTGACAGTAGTTACCGTCCGTAACGAGGAAGGTAAGGCAGTTGCTCTACGCTGGCTAATGCGCGACATTACCAAGCGTAAGCGTTTAGAGTCGGAGCGCGAACAGTTATTTGCCAATGAACAAGCCGCCCGAATTGCAGCGCAAGAAGCACAGAGGCGTTCTAATTTTTTGGCTGAAGCAAGTCGTGTACTGGCATCTTCTTTAGACTACCGTACCACTTTAACCAGCGTCGCGCAATTGGCAGTGCCTACCCTAGCCGATTGGTGTATTGTAGATGTCGTTGAAAATAATTTGACGGTCTTCAATAACCCAGTGATAGCTGCATCTGAACCGCAAAAGGAAGCAATAGTAAGAGAATTGCGCCAACGCTATCCAATTCCTGTTGATGCTGATTATGGGCCAGCGAAGGTTTTAAGAAGTGGTAAGTCGGAACTAGCTACAACCATTCTTGAGTCTTCATTACAAAAAAGTGCGTCAAACCAGGAACACCTGTTTATGCTGCACCAACTCCAACTTAAATCTCAGATGACTGTGCCATTGCTGGTACGTGAACGCAAGTTGGGGACAATTGTATTTGCGTCTGCACAACCAGGACGGTATTACACGATTGTAGACCTGGCAATGGCTGAAGAACTTGCCCAACGGGCAGCCTCCGCCATTGAAAATGCACAGCTTTATCGCCAAGCCCAAGAAGCTAACCGAATTAAAGACGAATTTTTAGCGATCGTTTCTCACGAACTTCGGACACCTCTCAACTCTATGCTGGGTTGGGTTCAAATAATCCGTAATCGAAAATTGGACGAGGCAACTACCTTTAAAGCACTGGCGACAATCGAGCGGAATGCTCAACTTCAGAGGAAACTGATTGAAGATATTCTGGATGTTTCCCGCATTATCCAAGGTAAAATCCGCCTAAATCTCCGTAAAGTTGACCTGGTACTTGTAATTAACGCAGCCATTGAAGCTACATATCCTACATCTGAAATTAAGGATATTCAAATTGAATCTAACCTTGATTCTTCTGTTGATAAGGTTATGGGTGATGTAGAACGCCTGCAACAAGTGGTCTGGAATTTGCTCTCTAACGCTGTCAAATTTACGCCGAGTGGAGGGCGAATTGAAGTACATCTAAAGCAGGTAAACTCAAATGCCCAGATAACTGTGTCTGACACAGGTAAAGGAATTAGTGCTGACTTTCTACCTTTTATATTTGAGCGCTTTCGTCAAGCTGATAGCACAACTACTAGAGCAGAGGGTGGTTTGGGGCTGGGACTGTCAATTGTGCGCTACATAGTAGAAATGCACTCAGGCACAGTCCACGCAGCTAGCGAAGGTGAAGGACGGGGAGCAACATTTACGGTGTTGTTGCCAAATATAGAATTGCAACAAGAGCAGCAAATTAAAGAGAGTGAAGTAAAAACCAATAATCTCTCAGCGCTGAGAGGTTTGCAAATACTCGTTGTAGATGACAGTCCCGATACTCGTGAGTTAGTTACCTTTATTCTGCAACAGTCTGGAGCAGAGGTAATATCGGTTAGCTCTGTAGCTGAAGCTTTAGAAGCGCTGGTACGATTAAAGCCAGATGTTTTAGTCAGTGATATCGGAATGCCAGATGAAGATGGTTATGCGCTGATTCGCAAAGTGCGAATCAGCGAAGCAGCTCGAGAAAAAAAAATTCCAGCTGTAGCACTGACGGCCTTTGCAAGAGATGAAGAGTCAAAGCTGGCTCTGGAAGCTGGATTCCACGTTCATCTATCCAAGCCAATTGAGCCAGATAAGTTAGTAACTGTGGTGGCGAACCTGGTTAAAGATAGCCAACAAGTTTAATGCACAAGTAAGCTTTTGGTAGCAAATGCGATCGCCCAACAAGCAAATGTTGTGGCTCAACAAGCAAATGTTGTGGCTCAACAAGCAAATGTTGTGGCTCAACAAGCAAATGTTGTGGCTCAACAAGCAAATGGTGTCGCTTAACAAGCAAATGTTGTCGCTCAACAAGCAAATGCGATCGCCCAACAAGCAAATGCGATCGCCCAACAAGCAAATGGTGTCGCTTAATAAGCAAATGGTGTCGCTTAATAAGCAAATGCGATCGCTGATATAACAAAGACCTAACCCCAGTAGGGAACTGTCCACAAAAGCTAAAAGTAGCTTAACTGTGGGCTGACTCGCCCGCCTAGAACTAAAGTTCAAGGCTAATAGCTAAAGTCTACTAGAAGTAGACTAAAGATTTTTAGCAATATCAGGACTTACACAAAATAATGAAAAAACGAACCGCAAAGTCAGATGACTTTCGCTATTAGCAAGGAACTTCAGTTCCTTGCGGGGCTGTGAATTGGTTTGATTTATTAAGTTACATAAAAAAAGGAGGTAGTTACTAACTACCTCCCGACAAATTAAAGCTTGGATGGACTGAGAAATGCTTTAACAGCAGGCTAGAAACTCAGCTAGCTGCTCAAGAACATAATCAAGACCATTCCCAGGATAATCGATCCACCGCCAAGGATGAAGCGTAGGAATCTGACATCAGAGTGAGAATATCGGTTTCTGCTGCTTGTTCGTCATTACAATTTCGTAAAAATTCAAATATTAGTAGTATAAATTATTCACTTAAGGAAAAGACTAGAGAAACATACATTACGATGTCTCCCTAGTCCCCGGTACGCATAAATCATTTTTAAGACTTTCAAATAAGCTATGTAATAATACTTATAATTTTTTAATGGCTGTAAGTTTAGTACCTCTAATATGTCTGCCTTCGATAATCATAGAATAAATGTTTTGAACTAAGTTTTGCTTCACCCGATTAGAGTAATTACTAATTACCCAAATGGTTCACCCGATTGGGGGAAGACGATAAGCAATGATTAACTCACATTGATAAGATGAGGAAAAGGTAAATATTTGTACTATGACTATTGTTAACATTTCTCCCCTAATTGCGATCGCAGGGCAAACCCGCCAAGCTGCAAGCAAACTAGCGATTCTTTCCACTGAGGCAAAAAATCAGGCGATTGAAGCGATCGCTCAAGCTTTAGAATCAGCTAGAGATGAAATTTTACAAGCAAATGTTGCTGATTGTAAAGCTGCTGATGCTGAAGGAATTCCCAAACCACTTTATAAACGCTTGCAGTTGGATGAACATAAATTAAGAGATGCGATCGCAGGGGTACGAGATGTTGGTAAGCTAGCTGATCCTATCGGTAAAGTACAGATTCACCGCGAACTTGATTCTGGTTTAATTCTCAAGCGAATTACTTGTCCTTTAGGTGTTTTAGGAATTATTTTTGAAGCACGTCCAGAAGCGGCGATTCAAATTGTTTCTTTAGCGATTAAATCGGGTAATGGTGTGATTCTTAAATGTGGAAGGGAAGCGGTACGTTCTTGTGAAGCGATAGTTAAAGCAATTAAACAAGGATTATCTCAAACTGCTGTTAACCCTGATGCAATACAGTTACTCACAACTAGAGAAGAAACTTTAGAACTTTTGCAGTTAGATAAATATGTAGATTTAATTATTCCTAGAGGTTCTAATTCCTTTGTGCGCTTTGTCCAAGAAAATACGCGGATTCCTGTATTAGGTCATGCTGATGGAATTTGTCATCTTTATATAGATAAATCGGCTGATATTTCTAAAGCAGTTCTGATTACAGTAGATGCGAAAGCGCAATATCCTGCTGTTTGTAATGCAATTGAAACTTTGCTAGTTCACCAATCAATTGCTAGAGAGTTTTTACCAAAAGTCGCTGAGGCTTTGCAAGAACGCCATGTAGAATTAAGAGGTGATCAACGCACCTTGGAAATTTTGCCTCATATCGTACCTGCAACACAAATAGATTGGAAAACAGAATACAGCGATTTTATTTTGTCTATTAAGATTGTAGATTCTTTAGAAGATGCGATCGCGCATATTAACGAATATGGTTCTCGTCATACCGACGCGATTATTACTGAAGATTCAACATCTGTAGAAAGTTTCTTCGGATTAGTCAATTCAGCTAATATATTCCACAATTGTTCTACCAGATTTTCTGATGGTTTCCGCTATGGTTTCGGCGCAGAAGTAGGAATTAGTACACAACAAATGCCTCCCCGTGGCCCTGTTGGTTTAGAAGGATTAGTTACATATAAATATCAAATGACTGGCGATGGTCATATTGTAGCTACTTACACCGGGGCGAATGCTAAAGCTCTTACTCATCAGGATTTAGTGTAAATAGGACTTACGCACACTCTACGAATTCTTCTCTACGAGACGCTGCGCGAAGGCGTTCTTGGCGTCTTGGCGGTTCGATAAATTAAGCTTTTCGGCAATTTTTGCGTAAGTCCTGGTAAAGTATTTTCATAGCAATTCTATATGAAGATCCACAGAATATTAAACGAACCGCCAAGTACGCCAAGAGCGCCAAGAATAAAGCCTTGAAGCTAGTCTAACAAATAGCTGCACCCTAACCAAGCAAATTTTATTGATTGAGTGTTGCAAAATCATCGATGGTTGATAAATTAGCTATTAAACTAATGCTTTGAGTAATGCCTGAAGTTTAAGTTGCACCTCTGCAAACTCTTTGTCAGGATCAGATCCCGCGACTATACCAGCACCAGCATACAATCTCGCGCGATCGCCATCAATTAATGCTGAACGAATTCCCACAATAAACTCGCAGTTTCCCTGAGAATCTATCCAACCCAAAGGCGCAGCATACAAACCTCTTTCAAAGTTTTCATAACGCCGAATTTCCGCACAAGCTATATCTCGTGCTGCACCAGCAACGGCTGGTGTCGGATGCAATTGAGCGACAATTTTTAATGGATGTATATTAGCTGGAACCATAGCACTTATTGGTGTCCATAAATGCTGGATATTCGATAATTGTCGCAGCCGTGGTGCTAATATTTGCGGTAATAAACCTAGCTGGCATAGGCGTTGTGTAATGAAATCAAGCACTAGTGAATGTTCGTGTTTTTCTTTTTCACTATTCAGCAAGCGATTGGCATTAGCTGCATCTTCAGCAGGGGTTTTACCTCGTGGTGCAGAACCTGCTAAAGCATCCGTAATTAATTGCTGATTATTAATACTAATTAATCTTTCTGGACTTGCACCAATAAAGTTTTGTCCTTTGCCATTACTTGTAGAAAAAATATAACAATTAGGATGTATTTTTCTAAGATTAATTAAAGATTTAACTAAGTCAAAGTTGTGGCTTGATTTTACATCTAATATATCTGCGAGGACAATCTTGCTTAAATGACTAGATTTAATTTTTTCCAAAACAGAGACTACTGAACGTTTAAATCCATTAGCATTAGTAATAGATTTCTTGTATAATTTTGCTGGAAAGAAATCAATATTAGTCGAATAGTATTCTAAAGATTGGATAAATTGAATTTTATTTTGCAGATTCTCCAATAACTTTGGAATATTTGCATTTTTATTGATAATTATATTTGTTACTAATATGCAACGCTGATTTTTCACAGCTACTTGCCAACGGGGAAGAAAAATGGTAGCAGATGGAAACGGATAATCTACTTGGACATTTTGATCAAAAAAGCTGAAATAACAAAAAAAGTGAGGCCCAGAAAATCCTTGGTTAGCGTTACTAAAATTAATTATATTTTTTAGACAAGATTTGATAAAATATTCAGCTTGAGTAAAACGATCTACACCATCAATTTGTAACTTTGCCACGGCATCAATTGCCGCGATCGCTTCTCCTTTACCTTTATCCTCAAAGTAAAAATTTATTTCATTTGCTTGTGTTAGTTTATCTAATACAAGTAAAGGGTCAACTAAATCGATCTCCTGAGAGATACTGACAATTTGCCTGCAATTACTTTTGACGCACTTTTCTTGCACTGCTACCAAAAATTGATATAAATCTTTGTGTACAAAGAGGTTGTTACGACATGGTGAAACTGTCATGGATCTATAGTAAATTTTTTTTAAGTTAACTTCCTAAAGTGTAATTAATCGTGGTCGTATTTCTACAGGTAACATATTAAGTTATCATTTCACCAGCGTAGGATTTGCGTTGTTTATGGTGTTCCCAGTCTCTGACAAGCCAGTTCCAGCCCAAGCTGAAACATGAGAGTAGAGTGTTAACAACACAAGGTTAACGAGCCACAGTCAAAGTAGCAGTTGTTTTTAGCCCATAAATATCTAGTACAGCACAACCTAAAAAAGCTACCATCCCAACAGTTCAAAAAGCCAAATCATAAGTTTTTTGACTTTTAACTTTTGACTTTTGACTTCCGCGTAGCGGTACGTCTCTTTAAATTATAAAATTCCAAGTGTAAGTAATTTTCAGGTAATTTAATTAATCACGACTAATGACAACCAAGCAGATTTTATATCCCAACACTAAGTTATGGATGGCAGCGATTAAACCGCCAATGTACAGTGTTGCCATTATGCCCATTTGGGTAGGAACAGCAGTAGCATTTGCCGAAACTAAAATTTTTAATGGTACAGTATTTTCTACTTTTATAGCTGCGGCAATCTTAATTCTCGCCTGGGAAAATCTCAGTAATGATGTTTTTGATTCCGAAACAGGTATCGATCAAAATAAGCACCATTCTCTGGTTAATTTAACAGACAATAAGCCATTAATATTTTGGATAGGAAATTTGTGTTTAGGTTTGGGGTTGCTGGGCATACTAGCGATCGCTCTTTGGCAACAAGACCTAACTGTTATTGGCATCATTTTACTATGCTGTGGTTTAGGCTATATGTACCAAGGGCCTCCCTTTCGCTTAGGATATCAGGGTTTAGGCGAGATTCTTTGCTTTTTTGCCTTTGGCCCCTTGGCAGTGGAAGCAGCATACTACAGCCAAACCCAAACTTGGTCAATGACAAGTTTAGCAGTCTCAGTTATTGTCGGGATTGCCACAACCTTAATTTTGTTTTGCTCACACTTTCACCAAGTTAAGGATGACATAGCCGCAGGCAAGCGATCGCCTATCGTCCGTCTAGGAACAGCGAAAGGGGCCCAACTCCTAGTTTGGTTTACTGGTAGTATTTATCCCCTCACCTTGCTGTTTGTGCTATTGGGAATTTCTCCAGCTTGGACGTTATTAAGTTGGGTAAGTTTACCGTTTGCTGTCAAATTATGCCGCCATGTCCAAGAAAATCACAACCAGCCAGACAAAGTTAGTAACTGTAAATTCATCGCTGTAGCCGTGCATTTCTGGGCTTGCTTGCTACTTGGACTAGGATTTATGCTTTAGTTGGGCATTAGACATTGGGCATTGGAGCAGAGGGAGAATGACTAATGACTAATGGCTACAGATTTGAATTTCGTCCTTATCAGCGAAGATTTGTGCGGGTTACTACCAATCATGGTAATTGGGATATTCGTGAAGGTATTATCCTCCGGCTTACTGATGAATCAGGTAAAATCGGCTGGGGAGAAATCGCCCCCATTAGCTGGTTCGGTTCCGAAACCCTAGAACAAGCCTTAGATTTTTGTCGTCAACTCCCAGAAGAAATCACAGAAGAGATCATTTTCTCCATCCCAGATGAGTTACCTGCTTGTCAATTTGGCTTTGAGTCAGGGTGGGAGTGGGGGAGCAGAGGAGCAGAGGAGCAGAGGAGCAAGGGAGCAGAGGAGAAGAATTTAAATTTATCCTCAGCATTTCACTCCTTGCGCTATAGCGGTTTATTAACATCTGGGAAAACGGCTTTAAATCAATGGAAAACTCTATGGCAGCAGGGATATCACACATTTAAGTGGAAAATTGGTGTGTATGCGATCGCTGATGAACTAGAAATTTTTGAGTCACTCATACACACCTTACCAGTCTTTACCAGACTGCGATTAGATGCTAACGGTGGACTCAGCTATGAAGAGGCTAACTTATGGCTGCAAACTTGCGACAATTTTAAGGCGAATGCAGAACTACCCGTAGAAATTGAATTTATTGAACAACCGTTACCCGTTGAGCAATTTCAGCAGATGTTGAAATTGAGTCTAAGTTATGAAACTGCGATCGCTATAGATGAATCTGTCGCCACACTTAGGCAACTCGCCGCCTGTCATCAACAAGGTTGGCGAGGGATTTTTGTGATTAAGCCTGGGATAGTTGGATCGCCATCTCGTCTGAGAAAGTTTTGTTACCAGCATAAAATTGATACTGTATTTTCGTCAGTATTTGAAACTGCGATCGGTAGACTTGCAGCACTCCAGCTAGCGGCAGAATTATCCCGAAACAATAGGGCAGTTGGTTTTGGCATCGACCATTTTTTTGAACAAAAAGATACCTGGCTTCAAAGTCTATGGAACGACCTTTAAACTGTCTTAATAACCTAGCTGAAAATGATTGGCTTATCGGTTATAACAGCCATCAATTTAATCAAATAGCTCAAGAATTATATTTAGAACTAACACAATTATCAGCGTGTGGAATCCCACCAAAAATTATCTTAGCCGAACGCGAACCATTAAGATTTCTAGCAAGTTTCATTGCTGCTTGTGCGGCTAATTGTCCAATTTTTCTTTGTAACCCCGACTGGGGAACACAAGAATGGCAGCAAGTCTTTGATTTAGTAAAACCAGATATTATTTGGGGAATGGGGAATAGGGAGTGGGGAATAGAAAATCGGAATTGCAAAGAAATTACTATCATATCCCCCTCATCCCACCACTCCCCATTCATCCTAATTCCCACAGGTGGTTCATCGGGACAGATTAAATTTGCCATCCATACTTGGGAAACTCTCATCGCATCTGTACAAGGATTTACAGAATACTTTCAACTAAAACAAGTCAATTCATTTTGTGTATTACCGCTTTACCACGTTAGCGGTTTAATGCAATTTATGCGCTCTTTCACCACCGGAGGTCAACTGGCTATTCTGCCATTCAAAGCAGTAGAAACAGGTCAAATATTCAATATTAAACATTCAGACTTTTTAATATCTTTAGTCCCAACGCAGTTACAAAGAATCTTGCAAAATCCTGAATTAACTCAATGGCTAACCCAATTTAATACTGTACTTCTGGGAGGTGCGCCAGCGTGGAACGAACTACTAGAAAAAGCTAGATTTCATCGCATCCGGTTAGCGCCTACTTATGGCATGACAGAAACCGCCTCTCAAATTGCGACCCTCAAACCAGATGATTTTCTCAACGGTAAAATTAGTAGTGGTCAAATTCTTCCCCATGCAAAAGTAACTATTCGCAATCAGCAAGGCGATATTTTAAATTCCAATCAAATCGGAAATATCTTCATTCAGGCTCAATCTTTAGCCCTTGGGTACTATCCTATAACCAGAGAAAATCAAGCTGATTTCCAAGTAGATGATTTAGGCTTTTTAGACGAGCAAGGTCATTTAAATATTGTTGGACGTAACAGCGACAAAATTATTACAGGTGGAGAAAATATTTACCCAGCAGAGATTGAATCAGCTATACAAGCAACTCAATTAGTTGCCGATATTTGTGTAATCGGCATCCCAGATAAACATTGGGGACAAGCTCTAACAGCAATTTACATTCCCAAAAAACCAAATACCTCTGCTTTAAAAATCCAAACCCTACTCAAAGACAAACTCAGCAAATTTAAAATTCCAAAATATTGGATTCCCCAGCAAAGCCTACCTCGCAACTCCCAAGGTAAAATTAACCGCCAACAATTACAGCAAATAGCCAGAGAATTCCTGCAAAATTCCATTACATAACCTCTCTCGACTTTCTTCTCTCTGCGCCGCGCCAGTTGCTACCCTGCGGGAACGCCAAAGGCGAACAAGTCGGGGAACCCTTTCGGCAGTTCCTTCTGGGGAAACCCCCAAGACCGGACTGCCTCACCAACGCACTGGCTTCTCTGCATCTCTGTGGTTTGTTTCCAACCACTGAATAATCTCATCAGGTAATTGCTGCTTACTTCTACTACTTGCATCAATACAAACATGCCTAGTAATAGCCTTAGCAACTATCGCCTCAGCCACTGTAATTTCGTAAGTAATTTCAAACTTATCACCACCTATTTTTTGGGGAATTAAGCTAATCAATAACTTGTCCCCGCCAAACATAGGGCGCAAAAAATCGACACTAGCATGAACAATAGGGAAAGCTACAGATGGATTAGTAAAAAAATCTTTGAGATTAATACTTGATGCTTCGAGAGATTCTTCATAAGCTTCATGACAAATGCTCAAAACATTAGCAAAATAAACTACCCCAGCAGCATCAGTGTCTTGAAAACGAACTGTGCGGTTATAAGTAAAAGACATTTTTGACAATTAAATTAATTAAATATAAAAAAATAGCAGGTTTATCGCCTGTACAAACCAATTTTATTTTAACTAAGTATTCTACCAGAAGCGATCGCTAAGTTGCGTATAGAGAAAAAACATGATCTTAGAAACCCACCGCTTGCTAATGCGTGATTTTGTAGAGGCAGACTGGCAGGCGGTTTTTACCTATCAATCCGATCCTTTGTACTTGCGTTACAGCTATTGGACGCATCGCACACAAAAGGATGTTTGTGAATTTGTCCAGATGTTTATTGATCAGCAAAAAGAGCAACCTAGAACAAAGTTTCAGTTAGCTATTATCCTCAAAGCAGAAAATCAGCTTATTGGTAATTGTGGTATCCGTGTAAACGACCCGGAAATGCGGGAAGCAAATATCGGCTATGAATTAAATACTCAGTATTGGGGACAAGGTTATGCAACAGAAGCAGCACAAGCCATTTTAAAATTCGGCTTTGAAGAACTGAGAATGCATCGTATCTGGTCTTGTTGTGTTGCACAGAATGTTGCTTCTGTAAAGGTATTAGAAAAAATTGGTATGCGTCGTGAGGGTCATCTGAGAGAAAAAGAATTAATTAAAGGCAAGTGGTACGACAATTTTATTTACGCTATCCTTGACCACGAGTGGAAAGCAAAGTAATACTGCTTCTATGAGCTACCTCAGAGACAATATCGTAAATTGCTGGGAAATTGAGGATAAGACAAGTTCAGAGGGTCACAGACATGACCAACACTATCCTCAATTTCCAAACAGCTAGCGGACATGAAATTTTAGCAGCAGCAGGTAAAAAATATCTGCGTCCTGGTGGACGAATAGCCACGGAGAAATTATTTCAGTGGGCAAACTTTCAGCCTGGAGAAACAGTTTTAGAGCTAGGTTCTAGCTTTGGATATAGTGCGATCGCTTTAGCAAAAAGCTACCATGTCAAAGTAGTAGGCGTTGAAAAAAATCCTGATAGTGTAGCTTGTGCGCGTGCTAATATCTGCGCTGCTGGGTTAGAAAATCAAGTCGAAATAATTGAAGGTAATATTTTCAACCTAGAGGCAATCTCAAGAAAGTTTGATTATGTATTGGCAGAAGCCATTCTCACAATGCAATCCCCATTGGGAAAAGCCAAGATTTTAGCTGAAATTCATAATCGGCTCAAACCGGGAGGTAAATTTCTCTCCCATGAACTGTTAGCCACTGACAAAGAAGAACAAATTCATGCTGACTTAGCACGAGTAATTCGAGTTAATTCTACACCCCTTTCCGAATCCAACTGGATTACGGCTTTTGGAACAGCAGGATTGCAAGTAGAGAAATGCCAAACTGGCTCAATGAATTTATTGAATTTAAGGCGGATGTTTCAAGATGAAGGTATTTTTAACACAATTCGGATTTTGTGGAATATATTGACGCAGAGAAATATTCACAAACGGGTTTTAGAAATTAACCAAGTTTTTCATAAATACCAACACGAATTAGGCTACATCATTTTGTGTGCTGTTGCCTTGTAGGATAATTTATTGCCAAAACTATAGCAATCCTATTTGGGTTGTGAAAAATATAGATTAGGAAACGAACCGCCAAGGACGCATTCGCGCAGCGTCTCGTCAGAGAAGGACGCAAAGGAAGGAAAGAAATAAAGAGAGATATAATTTTCACGAATGATTTAGGACTGCTATATCACCTGATAAATACCGATGATTTTTGAATTATTTTCAATCTCTGTTTAAGGTAGAGGTTTACTTACTTTGTCTGGAGAAGATATTACACTTCAAACTGGTGTTTTTGTCTTTATGCCTGCTAATGCACCTCATGCTTTAAAAGCTGAAGAAAACCTGACATTTCTGCTCACACTTTCTGAGAAAGTCGCAGAGATTAATTAGTTATCTATGGAGTCTTAAAAAATGCGATCGCTACTTTTAACTTTTGCTGAAAACTTGGATTTTTCTGAAACTCAGGTGGAAAAAATACTATCACAGCCTCTAACGAAAGTTCTCAAATTGCCTAAATTGCAGCAAGAATTAAACAGCTTAGATACCAATTTGCTTAAAGAAACCTTACCCACAGCAGGAGGAGTTTTAGCTAAGGAATTACCACCTTTCTACAACTGGCTAAAAAATGAGTTGGGAGTGAAGCGGGTTCCTGATAGCCCCGATCACACAACAACATGGGTAATTGGTTTCCTCCATAATCAAGAAAGTTTAACTCATTTAGTTCAGTTACACCGTCCAGTACCTCGTCCGGCTTTAGAAGCTTCTATTCCCCGTTTGATAGGGATGTTTGAAGGTGTCAAAGACGCGCAAGTTCGGCAAGAATGGCAAAAAGCGATCGCGGCTCTGTGTTTAGTTTTAGTAGTCGCTGCACGCGATGAAGATAGAGCAGCTGTAGCAGTCTGAGAACTCTTTACGAAAAATTAACCTTATGAAACCTGCCCCCGCAGGTTTTTTCTGTGAAACCGCGAATTGTATTTGTCAGATGCTCTAGTCTATATCTCCAGATGCGATCGCATCCAATTTATCTGTATCAAGTATTGTAATCGTTCCTCCCCGACTATAGGCAATTACTGGTTTAAGACTTTTAATTAACCGCACGCATTCTTCGTAAGTAATGCCACTACTTCGAGCCATGCGATAATAAGATAATTTGACTTTTAAGCACTCGCCTTGTGAAGTTGATTCAGTTCCAGACTCAGCAGCAAAATATTGAATTAATCTCGCAAGGCGAACAATAGCTCTTTCAGAAACTAAGCCGTGAACTATTTCATGTAATTGCTGAATTCGACTGTTAAAAACCATCAGCATTCGTAATGCAATTTCAGGATTCTGCCCAATAGCCTTTAATAAAGCATCTCGTTCTACAGTGAGTATTTCACAATCAGATTCAGCAGTCACAGTTGCCGGAGAAATTCCATTTCCCAACAAAGCAGGAGCCGCAAAAATTTCCCCAGCAGCTAAGGCGCGGAGAATCGTTTCCTTCCCCGTCATTGCTGTTTTTGTAACTTGAATTGATCCACTTACAACAGCATAGAGTTTTGCTGGTAATACGTCGCCCTCATGCAGAATAATCTCACCTTTGCGATACAGTTGCACCTGAGTATGAGGTTGCAAACTTATCTTTTCTGGTGTTTTTAAACCTCTAAACACAATTATTTGTGAAAGTTGTTCCAGCGATGCCTGCATGATCAACCCTATATTGCAAAGGCTGGACGATGATGAATCCAAGGGTTAGCTGCTTCTAATTGTGCTGCTAGGCTGATCAGTGTGGCTTCAGCCGCAGGTTTACCAATTAGCTGCACACTCATGGGCAAACCATTACTATCAAAACCTACAGGAATTGCGATTGCAGGTTGTCCAGTTGCATTTGCAGGCGGACAAGGGGCAACCCACTCAATAATATTTTGGAATGTCTCTTCTGGACTCAGAGAAGCCCATTCCCCAACGCGGATAGGTGAATGTAAATAAACTGGCAATATCAACACATCCACAGTATCGAAAAACGCCACAATTTGCCGTGCCACTACCTGCATTTTAGAAACTGCTTGCAAATACTCAGGAACAGAACCTGTGCGTGTAAATAACCAGCGATTCACTGGCTGCAAGGCTTCAACAGGAAGTCCTGATGCAGCTACCCCAGCTTGCCAGACGATTTGAAATGGTTCAACTAAACCACTAAAATCTGGAGATTTCTGTTCAATGTGGTGGCCGAGTTGTTCTAATAACTCAACTGTTTGCCGGACACCTTGCTGACAGTTAGCATCAGCTTCTCCCAAAGGAGAAATACTAGTGTCAAAGGCAATTCGCAAAGCACCAAGTTTTGTCCCAGTAGCGGCGAGAAATGATGGTTCAGGATCTGGCAACCAGTAAGGATCGCCTGTTGTATAGCCAGATATAGTATCCAAAAGCGCAGCAGCATCAGCCACAGTCCGGGCGATCGGGCCGTTGACGGCAATGCCAGCGAGGCGTTCACCTACGGGTGCTTTACTTACCCTGCCCCTGGATGGCTTAATTCCCACCAAACCACAACAAGCCGCAGGCCCCCGAATTGAGCCACCGCCATCTGAACCTTGAGCGATCGCACACAATCCCCCTGCTACCGCCGCCGCCGCCCCACCACTGGAACCGCCAGGAGTGTATTCTAAATTCCACGGATTTCTGGCTGGGGGAAAACCCATAGGCTCGCTGTATGGAAACGAACCTAATTCGGAAGTGGCTGTTTTACCGAGAATAGTAAACCCAGCTTGCTTAATCCGCGTCACAACCCAATCATCATAATCAGGGATATTGTTCAGCAATGCGGGATTTCCATAAGTACAGGTAACACCTGCTACAGCATTGAGGTCTTTAATGGAAATCGGTACACCAAAAAATGGCGGTAGTTCTGAGGTAGTTGTCAATAATTCTGTTTTGGCTTTGGCATCTGCGATCGCTAATTCTGCCGTCACCGTAAAATAGCTTCCTAATTGGGGATTCAACCGCCCAATCCGTTCTAAATATATTTCCAATAACTCTAACGGTGATATTTCCCGGCGACGGATTAATTGCGCCAACTCTAGCGCTGGGGTAAATGCTAAATCAACTTCATTCATATAGTTAGTGAATGGTAATTTTGGTTTTTTCTGGGATTTTTAAACTTAAGTTGTTACTTTACCAGCATTTGCGGGAACTATACATTTTATAGCTGCTGAGATTTGCCACCTAAGGAAGAGGCAGAAGGAGCAGGGGAGGAAAAGAGTTATTATTCAGCAATTTCTCTTGCCCTGCTCGCCTCAACAAATAACTTTGTTAACCGAACCGTATTGTCCCTACTCCCTTTCGTCTTTTTCAAGCCATTTTAATTGTTTCGCATTAACTTTCGACAAATCCCTAAGGGGTATTTATGGCTAACCTAGAAAAACTTGTTAGTGAATTACCAACACTGATTCAGAGCCTAAAACTGACTATTGGCGATTCTAATCAAATCATGGAGCAAATTATCCTGATCAATAATGCTCAGGAACAACTACGAAATATTAAGAAATTAATTGCTCAGGAATTGAAATTTGAGAATATCAAAAATTCTGCGATCACTACACTTCCTCGAATAGGTACTGTAGCTACTTTGTTTATACCTAGTGTGGAATTAGTAGATCCTGCGATCGCAGAAAAATTTGGCCACTTAAAAACTCAAATTTCATTAACTGAATTACAATCAAAAATTGATGATTGGATTGAATGGGGTTATTTTTTGCAAGCAATAGCTACTGATATCCTCAGTGATATTCTGTTTGTAAATCAACTCAATTCTGATATTAATCATCTAAGCATACGCACAAAATTTCAGATTATTGCTGGAAATTTACAAAATAACTTAATTTTTGAAGATATTAATATTTTAAAACGTAAAATTCAAAAAATTAGCAATTATCAAAATGAATTATTAGAACTACAACAGAAATTAAATTATGTTTTTGATACTATTAAAAATAGCCGTAGTTTATTAAATATTCTATTAGGTGTGTCTGCTTTCTGTGGAAAATCTGGTTTCACCTTAGAGTGGTTAGATGATGACCACGAATTAATTATATCGAGCGATGGCAAATTTCAAGAATTAACAGATATTCTCAATGATTGTGATTATTTCCAAGAACAAATTACTGCTTTATTTATTCAGGGTGATACTTTAAGAGAACAGGCAGAACAAACCCTAAAAAGGATTGAACAAGGAAGTAGTAAAGAACCAATTATTAGCCAGCATGTAAAAATAGTAACAAAGTTTTCGACCCAAAAAATAGTACGTTCAACTTTGTTCATAGCTTCAAGTTTACTAATCTTGGGTTTTGGTGGTTGGAAAATTAAAGAGCAAAGTCTACAATTACAGCAGATGAGTCTAAGTTTAGCTCAAGAAGAGAGTGCTGCGATCGCAAAGTTTAAATCTGCTCAAAAACTTGGTATGGAGGCTGCTTCTCTGGCTCAAAATCCGCCCCATCCTTTACAAGTCTGGCAAGAAGCACAAAACAAATGGTATCAGGCAATAATCTTATTAGATAGTATTCCTAATGAAACATCAGTTTCTGAGCGAGCAAAGAGGAAATTGGCTTACTATCGAATTAACTATAAATCTATAAGTCAAAAAGTGTTAATTGAAAAAAAAGCCTTAGCAAACTTAGAGTCAGCCCAAAAACTAGCAATAGAAGCTAATTTATTTGTACAAAATTCGCCTCATTCATTATTAGTTCGGTAGGAATTTTGAAGAATCAGATGTTGATATAAATCGTCGTGACACAAAGCGGGTCATGAGCAAAGATTTGTATTTAAACGTTGGATTGCGATCGTTAGCCAAAAGCTACCACATCTAAGTCGGCCACAAACGAAAGTTTTGGCAATGTGGAGTTTTAGTATAGAAATGATACTTTTCCCTTCGATTTTTGTAAAAAAAAAATTAAGAGGCAAATCGCTTTCTTTTGAAGCTTCACCTCTCTTAACAACAGATAATGACAACTAACAATTAAACCTTAGAACGGTCAGTCAAAATTTCATAACCAGTCTCTGTCACCAAAACTGTATGCTCAAACTGAGCCGACAAAGAATTATCCACAGTTACTGCTGTCCAACGGTCAGATAATGTCCGGGTGTGTCTAGAACCCGCATTTAAAATTGGCTCAATTGCCAGTGTCATCCCCGCACGGAGTTTAACATTTGGCATCTCGCGGGTACGGTAGTTGAATACTGAAGGTTCTTCATGCAAGTTACGACCGACACCGTGTCCAGTAAATTCTTCGACTATACTAAAGCCGTTAGATTTCACATGATCTTCAATTGCTCCAGCTAAGTCAAGCAGGTATACACCAGCCTTAACTTGCTCAATACCCTTATATAAAGCTTCTTCTGCTACGCGAATTAATTTAGCAGCTTCTTGGGTCACTTCACCGACAGCAATTGAAATGCAAGAATCACCATGAAAGCCTTGATAATAAGCGCCTGTATCTACCTTTAATACATCCCCCACCCGAATTACTTTCTTGGGACTAGGAATGCCATGCACTGCTTCATTGTTAATGCTGGAGCAAATAGAACCTGGAAAACCGTGATATCCTTTGAAACTAGGTGTTGCACCCATTTCGCGGATGCGTTTTTCTGCATAAGCATCTAAATCAGCCGTGGTCATTCCTGGCTTTACTAGCTCAGAAATTTCTTTTAGGACAGTTGCCACAATTTTCGCTGATTGCCGCATGATTTCAATTTCACGCGGCGATTTAATTTCAATTCCTCGGCGTTGCTTTTTCGCTGGTGCAGGCTGAGTCGCTTGGGAAAGTAAGTTACTGAAAATGTTCATGGGAAACTAATAATTACTGGTGGCTCTGACGCTGAAGTATCAATGCTTTCTCTAGATTAATTGAGAAATAATATCTATAATTTAAATTATTTTAATCCCTGATAGGGATTCTTCCAATTTAGCCGTTAACGTATATATAATAACACGTTCAGCTACTCCTAATATGTTGAGCTTGAATCAAAATTGCCATAAATTATTTTCCCTGCACACTATAGGGCTGAGATAAATTTTCTTTAATTGAAACATTAGATCGCTGTCAAATACTGAGTCGGATAATTTTTAATTCTTGATGGCAATTTCTCCAGTCATACCTGCTTCGGTATGTCCCGGTATTGGACAACGTAAGCTATAAGTGCCAGATTTCAGGGGCACAAATACCCATTCTGCCTCACCACCCGGCTTGAGTTCGAGTTCGTGAATGGCTCCTTTGATTTCTACTTTGCCTGCTTGGACTTTTTGTGTCCAGATGCCATCGGCAAAATCTTTAGCAGTAAAATAGTGCTTCAGTTGACTGGGATTGGTAAGCCGTAGTTGATAGCGTTTGCCAGCCTCGAATTCCAAATGATTTGGCTCAAACTTGAGTTCGTTGGCTGAATTACCCAAGCTAACTGTAATTTCTGTGGCTGGTTGCTTGAGTAAATCCCCAGACAAATTTGCCGCCATTGCTGGAGTAGCAGCGATGAAATTTAAGCTGAGAAACAACGTTAATATCACGTAGTTCCGCCGTAATATTTGCAGCCAAGCACTAATAGGGAAAGTAAGAGATGCAATTATAATTTGACATAAATGGTTGTAAATTTTCATCAGTAGTTATCAAAAGGCAATGCTATTAATAGGTAGCGGGCAAACCACTTTACCCATTTTTTATATTATCCATGCCTAATGCCTATCTTTACTACTGGTCAAGTTTAAATTGATGGGTAAAGAAGTTTGTAGTAAGGACTAAAGTGCTTACTACAAAACCTCAATAGCTTAGATATTGTACTACCTAACGCTTTTTTCTGCTAATACAGATGGCCCAGCAGTAACTACTACGATTTGATCTGGGTGGAGTAACTCACGAGCCGCTTGATTAACTTGGGTAAGGCTGACTTTATGGATTTTGTCAGTGAAGGAGTGCAATTCTCCTTTATCTAGTCCATACACCTCATTCATCAGAATTTTATCTGTTAATTCCTCTGGGTTTGCTAGCAAAACGTTGTAGTTACTGATGAGAGTGCGTTTAGCTGTTTCTACTTCCAGTGCGGTAACGCCTTGTTGATGGATTTGTTGTAGTATTTGCCGGGTGCTAGCGATCGCTTTTCTGCTATCTTCAGGACTAGTTTGCATTTCTATCAAAAATGTGCCTGCATTCTTCCCGGCTTGGAAGGAGCTATAAATTCCATAGCTCAAACCTTGGCGATCGCGCACTTCTGCACCTAGTCTACTAGATAAGGTATCGCCTCCCAAAATCTGGTTCAATACTAAGGCTGCGTGAAACCGAGGATCGTAACGGTTAATACCTGTATAACCCATATATGTCACAGCTTGGGCTTTACCTGGTAAAACTGGGTTGACACTGATTATTTTCTGCGGCATTAACACCAGAGGATATTTTAATGTCGGTGCTTGCCCCCTAACTTCCCAGTTACCAAACTCATTTTTAATCAGCGATCGCACTTTGTCTAGATCAAAATCTCCCACCAGCGCCAACACTGTCGTGTCTGGGCGATAATGTTTAGCTTTGAAATCAATCACATCCTGGCGCTGAATCTGCTGTAAACTCTCCTCTGTGGGAAAAGTATGTAAGGGATGTTTTTTCGGGTAAATTGACTGAACAAATACTCTTCTGGCTACTTCTGATGGCTCATCTAATTCCTGTTGCAAGTCAGTTATAGTTTGTTGGCGATGTAATTCCAACTCTTTGGCTGGAAAGGTACTATTTTTAACAACATCTGCCAATATCTCAATGAGTATCGGCAAATCCTGTGCTAAACTATCACCTTCGATATGCACACCTTCGCGGTAGGAGTGAAAGTCTAAACTCGCTCCTCGTTCTGCCAAGAGTTTGGCAATAGTTAAGTCATCCTTGCTCTTTGTGCCATTTAACAAATTATCTGCTACAAAAGCAGCCAGTCCAGCTTTATCGTCTGGATCAAATTCCGCCCCAGCTTGAATGTGACCGCTCAAGGTAACGGTGGGAGTACTATGATCGGGTAACAGTAATAACCGCAAACCGTTAGTAAATTTAAATTCCTGTGGTAACACTTGGGCGATTGCATCTGTAGCCAAATCCACAGGCGGTAAGTACTTCATCACCTCAGAAGGAAGCACAGGTGCGCCAGGAGAAAAATTCTCTGTAGTTTGGGCTGAGTCTGGTTTATCACCAACTCCTGTTACCAGCTTCTGAGTTGGTTCAAAAAAGCCTGCTGTCCTGGCTTCTTTTGTCAGGTATTTGTTAATTACAGCGACAATATCCGTCGGCTTCACCAGACGGACAGCAGCTAAATAGCGGTCTGTGTAGCGATAATCACCAACTGTTGTCTCATCAGTACCCAAGCGCATTGCTTGAGAGGTGATATCACGATTACTCAAAATTACATCTGCTGTTAATTGGGTTTTGGCTCGTTCTACTTCTTCAGAAGTCACGCCTTTTTCTGCTACATTAGCGATCGCACTACTGAACACTGAGTCAATTTTTTTCAAATCTTGTTTAGAACCAGCCGTCACCAACACCTCATACCAGCCAGATTCTCGCAAACTGTTAACGGAGGCTGTAACCTCACTAGCTAAACCTGATTCCACCAATGCCTGATAAAGTCTAGAATTTCGTCCCTCTGTCAAGATGTAATCCATTACATCCAGCGCAGGCACATCCGGTTGATTTGCATCCGGTAGCGGATACACAACTTGTAACAGCCGCCCTGCTCCCGCTTCTCGCAATATTATCGGCGATGAGAGAGATGAGGAAGAAATAACTCCTGCCTCCTGCCTTCTGCCTTCTGCCCTCTGCCTCCTGGATACTTTGCCAAACACCTCTTTAATTGTTTCCAGGGTATTTGCAGTTTGAAAATCTCCAACAATTACTAAGACGGCATTATCGGGACTGTAAAAATTGCGGTAATATTTTTCTACTTGCTCAACCTCAAATTTCTCGACATCAGCTTTGGTACCACCTACAGGCAATCCATAAGCATGATTGGGAAACACCGCCTTCATAACGGCGCGATTGAGGCGATATTCGGGGCTATTTTCGTAACCCTGCAACTCGGAAATTACTACCCGCTTCTCATTCGCCAGTTGTTCTGGCTCAATCTGGGAATTTTGCATCCTGTCTGCCTCCAGCACTAAGAGCGCTTTTAGCTTATTTCGTTCCACAGTACCGTAATATGCAGTTTGATCGTAGCTGGTGAAAGCATTGGAATCACTACCTAAAGCACTAAACAAACGGCCAAATTGAATTGGACGGTTTAGAGTACCTTTAAACATCATGTGTTCCAACTGGTGGGCAATGCCATTTACGCCCGGTTCTTCGTTGCGTGAGCCAACCTTGTACCACACCTGCACCGTCACTACTGGCGCAGTATGCACTTCCTTTGTCAGGACAGTTAGACCATTTTCCAGCACTGTCTTACGGACATTTTGTGTCAGTGTTGAGGGCATTATTCTTTTTACTAGCAAGGTTGATTGATATTTTTCTTTGTTAGATATGGCTGCATGTTGGCTATGAGCAGGTTTATTGCTTAACAAAAAAACCGCTACTAGCCATAAGCTTAAAAATAATAATGGCAAAGGATATTTATAAAATCTGGAAAATCCATACATGTATTTAGCAGATTATGTAAATTAAATTACATAATTATTTTGGAAAGTGACGTTAGTTTAATCTGTCCAAAAAATCTGTAGCCTCAGTAACAATACAGAAAAACAATATATTAGCAATAAAGGTGATAAAAAAGCTAAATTATGGGAGTTTTGCTAAAACCCGAATAAATTCCAAAGGTAAGCCATCGGTATCGGCGATGAAAGCCACTTCGTAAATGCGATCGCCTATTTGCTGTTGTGTCGGTTCTAAAAGTACTTTCAACGGTTGTAATTCTTCAGTTTGACTCTCAGCCGCCAGAAATACACGCTCTTGTAAATTTGTCAACCAGCTAGGTAAATCTGGTGTAATTTCAGTTAAATCGAACGAGAGATGATAATACCCCACATAATGCTCGTCAGCAAAGGCATCTGGGGCTGGTTTTGGTTCGGGAATTTGGATCAGTTCAATTCTGCCGCCCAATCCTTCCATCCAACAAGCTAGGGTGTAGCCTGTAGTAAAGCGTTCTGAGATTGTAAACCCTAAGTATTCGTAGAAGGCGATCGCTCGATGAATATTCGCAGTCCGAATAGAAGCGTGGTGCATAATTAGTCCTTAGTCCTTAGTCATTAGTCACTTGTCCTTTGTTATTTACTAATGACAAATGACTAATGACAAATGACCATTACTCAAACAACCTGAAATAAGGGTAGCGTACAGGGACGCCAGGTTCTTTTTCCAAGTCAAAATTAATTACTTCCCAACAGGGATCATCTGAGGTATCGGGGCTAAACTCCACAGGTAAACCGTATAAACGCGCAGCAGTAGCTTCTGGTTGTCCAGAACGCCAAGGCGTGCTGCGTTCCAAATAGCCACTCATCAATTCCTGATAGCGCCGAGCAATAATTACTCTTGTTGCTCGAAAGCCTTGGGTATAGAGCTTATCTAATGCTTCGTGAATTTCAAAGCGAATACCATCGGGATGAGTATGCTGTCTATACCATTCATTATTCCACCTCCGCCAATGACGCCCCGATTGCAAATGGATTAACTCTCCATTTTTAGGATTAGCTTCAAACGCGCCATGACGCGTACATAAATAGGTATCTGTTAATGTCAGCGCCGGAATAGTCTGGCGACAATGGGGACACTGTATTTCAGGCCCAAACATCGGGTACTGCAAGCCTGGATTCATCATGAAGTGCGTAGAAACATAATTTTGTCTTCACCAGCGCTAGTGTATTGTATATACACTTTGGCTCCATCACTTTGGGTTATTTGGTCACTGCTGCACAGACACGGAGTTGCGGCAGCAACAATGCTCACTAGTGTTTTCCTCACTGTAGAGGCTTGACGCTGTGATATCCTAGTTGTGCAACCAGCCTCAAAGGTTGGAGTTTCTCCAGTGTTCCTGGGTACCATATTCATATTCTATCGTGTCTACCGCTTCTTACTGGACATCTCCTGATTTTTCTCAAGCTGCCTTTATCGCAGCCAACGCTGTTGTTATGGGTTCGGTAAATATAGCAGCAGGGGTAAGCATTTGGTATAGCGCAGTGGTTAGGGGAGATGTGGAACGCATTGAAATTGGCGAATGCACAAATATTCAGGATGGTGCAATTTTACATTGCGATCCTGGTTTTCCCACAATTTTAGAAGATCATGTCACTGTAGGACATCGCGCTGTGATACATTCCGCTTACATTGAGCGTGGAAGTTTGATTGGCATAGGCGCAGTGATTTTGGACGGGGTAAGAGTGGGCGCTGGTAGCATTATCGGTGCTGGTGCAGTGGTAACTAAAAATGTACCGCCTTTGTCCCTAGTTGTCGGTATTCCTGGCAAAATACTGCGCCAAGTAACAGAGGCTGAAGCCGCAGAACAGATTGAACACGCTAAACGTTACCAAAAGTTAGCTTTAGTTCATGCTGGTAAGGGGACTGATATCGGGTTTAGTAAGGCTTAGGGAGTGGGGAGTGGGGAGCAGAGGGAGCAGGGGGAGCAGGGGAGGCAGAGGAAGAAGAACTATTGATTCTTCAGCGATGCTCAATACTCAATAATTTAAACATTCTTTACATATCTACTTGGAAAAGTTGCCCACTTCAGCTAAAAATAAAAATGAGAGTAGTTGACAAAACTTTAATTTCTACTTAAAAGAGGGGTTCTAGATATGGATATCGATTACCGTATAGCGATCGTTTTAGCACCAGTTGTCATTGCTGCTAGCTGGGCAGTATTTAATATTGGCGCTGCGGCTTTAAGACAAATTCAAGGCTTTTTGGATAGAGAAGCTTAAATTCATTAATTGGGCATGGGGGCATTGGGCATTGGGCATTGGGTTTAGTAGTGCCCCTTGTTCGTGTGCCCTTGTGTCTTACCCTGCGAGAAGCTAAAGCTATATCTTCCCCAGTCTTTTTATTCAATTTTGAATTTTGAATTTTGAATTTTGAATTTTGAATTGATTTCTCCCCACTCCCCCTTCCTTGGATATCGACTCTGTAATACAACCCCTGCAACGCTTTGGTGTCCATCTGGGACTCGATCGCATCCTCAACCTTTTAGCAAATCTTGGTAATCCTCATCACCAAGTTCCGGTAATTCATGTTGCTGGCACTAATGGTAAAGGTTCAGTCTGTGCCTATCTTTCCTCGGTACTCACTGAGGCTGGTTATCGTACAGGACGTTATACTTCCCCCCATTTAGTCGATTGGACGGAACGTATTTGTCTGAATGAACAGCCAATTTCTTCTGAAGAATTGAGTCAATTATTCCAACAAGTCCAAGGGGTTATTAGCCCTGAAGACGAATCGGCAACTCAGTTTGAAGTAATTACGGCGGCTGCTTGGTTATATTTTGCCCAGCAGCAAGTTGATGTGGCTGTGGTAGAAGTCGGACTAGGAGGGCGCTTGGATGCTACCAATGTTTGTCTAGAACCCTTGGTTACGATCATCACTTCCATTAGCCGGGAACACTGGCAGCAACTTGGCCCTACTGTTGCTGACATTGCTAGAGAAAAAGCTGGTATCCTCAAACCTGGATGTCCCGTTGTGGTTGGAGCATTGCCACCAGAGGCAGAGAAAGTTGTGCGATCGCGTGCTTTAGAATTACAATGCCCGATTTTCACGCCTCAACCCGCCCGTCAAATCGCTACAGGATGGGCAGAATATCAAAATATTCAAAATTCAAAGTTAATTAAATACCCTTTGCCATTAGCAGGACAAATTCAATTAGCAAATTCAGCTTTGGCAATAGCAGCTTTAGAAATTCTCCAACAACAGGGTTGGCAGATTTCTGAAGAAGCCATAACTAACGGTATGGCAAAAACTAAATGGCCGGGGCGGATGCAATGGGTTACTTGGAAAAACCATAAATTATTACTTGATGGCGCTCATAATACCGCCGCCGCCGAAGTTCTTCGTCAGTATGTCGATAGCTTAGACGCAGTTAACCCCAAGCCAGTCAATTGGGTTATAGGAATGTTTTCTGATAAGGATCATGCTGATATTTTTACCGCCTTACTGCACCCAGGCGATCGCCTTTTTTTAGTACCAATACCAACAGAATCTTGGCCAGGTAGAACTTCTGCTGATTTAGACTACTTAGCAAACCTAGCTTATAATATTTGTGCCGAATTAAGCGATCGCCAAATCCATCCAGATTTATTCACAGCACTAGAAACCGCAACCTCAACCACAGACGATTTAATCGTTGTATGTGGTTCCCTTTATTTAGTCGGCGATTTTTTAGCAACAGCTATATCTATAAGTTCACTACAATGATTGTTGCAATTGCTTAAGCCTTTCTTATATATGGAATAACATTTGCTGCAAAGGTTAAAGTAATTGCAGCAAATGATTATACATTTCTTGCAAATACTTAAGCCTTTCTTATATATGGAATAACATTTGTTACAAAGGTTAAAGTAATTGCAGCAAATGATTATACATTTCTTGCAAATACTTAAGCCTTTCTTATACATGGAATAACATTTGCAGCAAATGTTCAAAGTTGAGATAGTAATACCATTTATTTTTGAAAATGCGCGATAGCGCGGGTGGGGTATTTCTGTACCTCACGTTGGCATAGGCTAAGAAGAGAAGTTTAAATCTGCTGTAAGTGCCTCCAGCATAGCTGCCTGGTGCCTTGCGAGAATAACACCCAGCCTATTGACAAGGTTTAGATATTCATCAAAAGATTTAAGCTATTTAACGGTTAATTAACTAATTTTTATTACAAAAAATCAGCCGTTGACTAGCTGACACCAAAAGACCGCTATCAATACAACTGGTAATTGTAAGCCTTGTAATTCGTGATTAAATTTCCTAATTACGAATTACGTAGCTTGCATGTTGCCTGCATATAAGTATTACCAATGAAAATCATGGTTAATTCATCATTGAATCTTTCTGACCTCAACGGCGCTAATGGCTTTGCTATCAACGGTATCAATGAAGGTGACAGATCAGGCGTTTCTGTCAGTAGTGCTGGAGATGTCAACTCCGACGGCATCGCTGACCTGATTATTGGGGCGTTCGGTGCCGACCCCAACGGCGACGATTCAGGGCAAAGCTACGTGGTATTTGGCAAGAAGACAGGATGGAGCGCCACTCTCAACCTCTCTGACCTCAACGGCGCTAATGGCTTCGCGATCAACGGCATCAATGAAGATGACACATCAGGCTCTTCTGTCAGTAGTGCCGGAGATGTCAACTCCGATGGTATCGACGACCTGATTATCGGGGCATTCTTTGCCGACCCCAACGGCATCAAATCAGGGCAGGGCTACGTAGTATTTGGCAAGAGGACAGGATGGAGCGCCACTCTCAACCTCTCTGACCTCAACGGCGCTAACGGCTTTGCTATCAACGGCATAGCGGCGGATGACATTTTAGGCCGTTCTGTCAGCAGTGCCGGAGATGTCAACTCCGACGGCATCGCTGACTTGATTATCGGAGCATACCGTGCCGACTCCAACGGCGACGATTCTGGGCAAAGCTACGTGGTATTTGGCAAGAAAACAGGATGGAGCGCCACTCTCAACCTCTCTGACCTCAACGGCGCTAACGGCTTCGCAATCAACGGCATCGCGGCGGAAGACTCGTCAGGCTTTTCTGTCAGCAGTGCCGGAGATGTCAACTCCGACGGCATCGCTGACCTGATTATCGGGGCACAGAAAGCCGACCCCAACGGCTACAATTCAGGGCAAAGCTACGTGGTATTTGGTAAGAAAACAGGATGGAGCGCCACTCTCAACCTCTCTGACCTTAACGGTGCTAACGGCTTCGCGATCAACGGCATCAATGAAGGTGACGAATCAGGCGTTTCTGTCAGCAGTGCTGGAGATGTCAACTCCGATGGTATCGACGACCTGATTATCGGGGCAGACGGTGCCGACCCCAATGGCTACTTATCTGGGCAGAGCTACGTGGTATTTGGCAAGAGGACAGGATGGAGCGCCACTTTCAACCTCTCTGACCTTAACGGTGCTAACGGCTTCGCTATTAACGCCATAAATGAAAGTGACTTTTTAGGCTTTTCTGTTAGCAGTGCCGGAGATGTCAACTCCGATGGTATCGACGACCTGATTATCGCGGCAGACAGTGCATCTCCCAATGGCTACTTATCTGGGCAGAGCTACGTGCTATTTGGCAAGAGGACAGGATGGAGCGCCACTTTCAACCTCTCTGACCTTAATGGCGCTAACGGCTTCATTATCAATGGCATCAGTTTATTGGACAGGTCAGGCTATTCTGTCAGCAGTGCTGGTGATGTCAACTCAGATGGCATCGCTGACCTGATTATCGGGGCATTCCGTGCCTCCCCCAACGACAACAGTTCGGCTGGGCAAAGCTACGTGATATTTGGTGGGAAGAATATAGGCAAAACCAGTACCATTAACCTAACGGGAACTGCTGGTAAAGATACTCTTGTCGGCACAGACAGCAACAACATCATCGACGGCAATGCTGGTAACGACATTATTAATGGCTTCGGTGGTAATGACCTGTTGCGAGGTGGGTCAGGTAATGATACTCTCACTGGTGGATTCGGCAATGATACTCTGGTTGGCGGTGCTGGCAATGACGTACTCACAGGTGGTACGGGTGCTGACAAATTTATTTACAACACTGATGCTGCTTTTGCCCTAAGTGGTGTTGGTGTAGATGCGATCGCTGACTTTAAGAGTTCCCAAGGTGATCAAATTATCCTTGATAAAACTACTTTTAGTGCGATTGCTTCAACTGCGGGAGCAAGTTTTAGTAACAACAGTGATTTTGAAATCACTTCTTCAGCAGGGACTAGCAGGGCAACAATTGTCTACGATCCTGTGAGTGGGCAGTTGTTCTACAACCCTAATGGCAGCGCGGCTGGTTTTGGTAGCGGTGGTCTATTTGCGACTCTAACTGGTGCGCCAACTCTTACGGCATTAAATTTTGTGGTGCAAGCGTAGTTTGTCCAAGACACCCTCAGGACTTAGGCAACTTGCCTAAGTCCTACATCCATTATTTCGTTTGTCTACTAACTCCTGGCACTGTTCCACTCCTGCGCCGCATCTTCTACAGCTTTATCTACAGTCTTTTGCCCTAACATTGCTGCTTGCAAGTTTTCGTAAACTGCCTTTTGCAGTTTGTTGAAATCCTTCAAAGTAGGAGTTAATATTTCTGCCTTTGACAATTCTTTAGCACTCATAACTCGGGCTTTTTCTATTGTTGAAGCATTAGCTGGAACATTTGTAAAGTAAGTATCAGATAATGCCTTGATTGTAGAAGGTAAGACATTTGCAGCTTTAGCAAAGGCTAACTGATTTTCGTCATTGGTGACAAATAAAGCAAACTTAACAGAAGCGTCTGGTTGTTTGCTATCGCGGGGAATAACCATATTCATCACCGCGACATTTTTCTTGCCTGTGTCACCAGTGAGTTGAGGTGCTATTCCTGTAGCTTGAGCAATTTTCGGGGCATTATTAGCGATCGTTTTCAGAAACTCTGGCCCAGAAGCTAGAAACGCAGTCTCTCCAGATTGGTATAAATCGATCGCGTGGCGATGTCCTTGCGTCAAAGCTTCTTTAGGAAGTAAGCCTTTTTTATACAAGTCTACCCAATACTGAAACGCTGCCTTACCTGGTGCTGAATTAAACGCCGCTTTTCCCTGAGCATCTATTAAAGTGACTCCCATTTGCACAAAAGATTCCAGCACTTCACCAGAATCTTGTGGTACGAAAGTCACAAAAAAGGCATATTTGCCAGTTTTATCTTTAATTTGTTGCGCTGCTTGTGCCAATTCTGCGTAGGTTGCAGGCGGTTTATTGATACCTGCCTGTTTTAATAAATCGGTGTTATAAATGGTTAGCCGTGTGGTGAGATACCAGGGAATCCCAAAACTCTTGCCATTAAGCGTAGAAGATTGCCAGATATTCGGTAGATAGGAGGAACGTACATCCTTTGGGACTTTTGCATCTAAATCTAACCAGGCATTTCGTCCAGCAAGTTGGGAAGCAAAACCCGGATTCAGGTTAACTACATCAGGTGGCGTTTTTGCGGAGACAGCTGTTAATATTTTGTTCTCCATCGCCGCCCAGGGTACATCAACCCAGTTAATCTTTATACCTGGATTTTGCGATTCAAAATTCGCAATTAGGTTTTTGAAGTAGTCGGTAAATTGAGGTTGGAGTTGCATCGTCCAAAACTCAATAGTTGCCGCCCCTGAAGTAGCCTGTTTTGTACCTGTACCAACATTACTTGTGCTGCAACTTACAATCCAACTGGTTAATAAGCCAAGTAGTGTAAAAGCAACAAGTTGTTTAAATTTTCGTAATTGAATCATTTTCCCAGTATTTTTACGCTTGCTCAGTGTGAAAAGCTTAGATCAGAATTGTCGAGATTCTAGGCTAAATAAATTAACAGTAATAGAGGCGACTAGGGACTAAGGACTAGGGACTGGGGACTGGGGACTAGAGAAAAGTTTTTTTAATACCCAATACCCAATAACCAATGCCCAATGCCCAATTAAATTTAGCAGTCCATCGGGCACAACTGTGGTAAAAAGCTTCAAAAGTCTGTTTGGCAAATCAAAAAAAGGGGTCGGCATCGAACTTGCTCCTGAAAGGGTGAATGTAGTTCAGCTACGCAAGCAGGGTCAAGGCTTGAAGCTAGAAACATTTACATCGGTAGCAGTTCCAGAAGGCGTAGTTACCGATGGTCAAATTACCGATCCCGCAGCAATGGCGCAATTAATCCAGCAGGCGCTAACTGAGAGCAAAATCAAAACTTCTCGGGTTGCCACTGGTGTACCAGGGCGAGATTCCATCGTTCGGATCATACCAGTGCCAGCAGAGTTAGATGATAAAGAACTGCGAGAAATGGTTCTCAACCATGAAGCAGGTCTATATTTACCCTATCCTCGTGAAGAGGCTGATGTAGATTATCAGAAACTTGGGTACTTTGTAGATGAAGATGGCATTGAAAAAGTACACGTACTTCTAGTTGCCACTCGTAAGGAGATAACGGATACCTATATCAGTACATTTGAGCAGGCAGGATTACAAATCGATGTTTTAGAAATTAACAGTTTTGCTTTGATTCGGACTATTCGTGAGCAATTGCGACAATTTGGGCCGCAAGAAGCAGCAGTACTAGTTGATATAGAGTTCGACAGTACAGAAATCGCCATCATCGTTAACGGAGTGCCACAATTTTCGCGCACAGTCCCAATTGGGACTTATCAAATGCAAACTGCCTTAGCAAGGGCAATGAGCTTACCCACATCACGAGATATGGAACTGTTACACGGTATGGTGATTCCCCAAACTTCTCTAGATGGCGGCAAAACTGGGGTTACTGAAATCAATCCTGGTATGGCAGCCATATTGAGAGTATTGGGAGAACTAACTGATGAACTGCGCCGTTCCATCGATTTTTACCTTAATCAAAGTGAAAATTTGGAAGTAGCACAGATTATATTAGCTGGCCCAGGAGGTGGACTCCAACAGCTAGATGAGTTCTTTACCCAACGATTGAGCTTGCCAACTACTCAAATAGATCCAATCGTAGCTCTGTCCTTAGAAGTTGACACTGATAAATATCCACAGGTGCAACGCTCTGGTTTGGCGATCGCACTTGGTTTAGGAATGCGGGAGGTGTAACAAAATGTACAGCCTAGATGTTAACTTTCTTAAAGATCGCCCAGCATATCAGAAAAAACCTGAGAGATCGGGAGGAATATCCCTAAAGTTTCCTACGGGGGATTTGACACTGCTGTATGTAGGAGTTGGAGTAGGTGTAACTCTTCCAGCTTTATTGGGAATTGGTTACTTGTTATTGCAAGGAAAGATTGTTGAATTAGATGGTCAAATTGCCCAACTAGACCAAGAAAGCAAGAGGTTAGATACAGAAATAGGAAATATTAATAAAATCAAAGACGAGACGAAAGCGATTAAAGGGGAAACCCAAGCTTTAGTTACTGTATTTGACCAAATTCGACCTTGGTCAGCAATGCTGCAAGATTTGCGCGATCGCATTCCAGCAGCAGTGCAAATTAAGACCATCAAGCAAACCCCACCCATTCCGGCTGCGGAAGGGAAGCCAGCAAGCAATCCCGCCGGAGGGTTAGAAATTACTGGATTGGCTCGTTCTTTTAACGATGTCAATGATTTTTTGTTGAGTCTACAACAGTCTCAATTCTTGAAGCCCACAGAAAGCAGAATTGTGACAGCAACGTTAGTAGATGCTCCCTTAGCTCCAGGTGTGAGTCAACCTGCTAGTGGTGTAACAATTAAGCTACCGCAAGTAGTTGAATACACTATCCAATCAACTATGAATGATGTTCCAGCTTCAGAATTAATCCGGGAGTTGGAAAAAAAAGGCACAGTGGGGTTAGTAACTCGAATTCGTAGTATCCAACAAACAGGAGTCATTTCAAAATGACGCTGAGTGATGATTTAAATTTTGGCGAACAAGGTGGGGAATTCGAGCAGGAAACACCAGCATCCCCCGTGCTATTTGGTATTGCCTTCACACCAAAAATTATTGGGATTTTAGTGGGGCTAATTGGTTTAGCAGGAGCAGGTTATATATTATTAAACCTGCTCATGCCAGCTTTGGAAAGCTATCAGCAACAGCAAGCTAAAAGCTCTGAATTGCAAGGGCAAATTGAGCAAAAAAAAGCCAGTATCAAAGAAATTGGCAAAGTTAAAGACGAGCTAGCACAGGCAAAACAGCAAAAAGTTCAGGTTTTAGGTTTATTCGCTAACGAAAAAAGCTTAGATACATTGCTGTTGGATGTGAACCGTTTAATAGAGTCTGGTAGTACTCCAACTTCTGTTAATGCAGTGAGAGCCAAACTAAAAAAATTTGTGCCAGTTTCTCAAAAACCAGAACCAATTACCGATGGAACTTTAGGGCTACAGGTTGACGGTAAGCTGCAACGCAGCAGTATCAATGCCGAAATTACAGGAACTTATGAGCAAACACAATCGATAATTCGTAACATTGAGCGTTTACAGCCTTTGTTAATAGTTAAAGACTATCAATCAACTTTGGCTCCAGTAGAGTCAAGATCCCCATTGGATAAAACGCCGGTGCAGGTTGGCCCAGCAACGATTAACACATCATTCCAGTTACAGGTATTGATGCCACTTACTCCAGAAGAAATAGCCGCAGCAGCCGCAGCCGCAGCTAAAACTGCTCCGAAAAAGTAGAGACGCGATTAATCGCGTCTGTACAGGAGTTAAGAATTACAAATTATCATTCCTAACTCCTAACTATTCACTCCTAACTACTTTTTCTCAACTTCTCAGAATTGTTTGTAAACAAGGTTTTATAAGGTGAGGAATGAACTGTGAAACAGCTTCACGGTAATAGTTTTATATTAGGTACTGCCGCTTTTGTATTTTTGGCAGCTCAACCAGTTTGGGCACAAATTAGTCAAATTACTAATGTCCAGTTAAATCCAGTTAATGGTGGAATTAATGTTGCTTTGAAAACTTCTTCAGCGTCGCGCCCCCAAGTTTTCACTACAAAAAGAGGCAACGCTTTAGTCGCAGATATTATCAATACTCAATTACGATTACCACAAGGTAAGAGTTTTCGTCAAGATAGCCCAGCACCAGGAATTGCATCTGTTGAGGTTAATCAGCTTGATGCCAATAGCGTCCGGGTGACGGTAACAGGGAGTAATAATACACCTAGCAGTCAACCTGTGGTGCGATCGCAAAATGGAATTACACTCAGCTTTAGCCCATCGTCAGGCACTATAGCATCAACACCAACGCCAGCAGCACAAACTTTCACAGCACCGCCTGCTACGACTCCAGCCCAACCTGGTCAAAAGCCAGGGGTTCTTGTTCCCAACCCGGAAGTCACCATTGACGGACAACCTGCACAACCTGCTGGGCCAGGTCAACCTGTGAGTCAGGCTCCACCTTTTTTACCTAGAGCCGTTGCCCCACCCGTAGGAGATATCGCCATTTCTAATACTGATGCTTCTCCTAGCACCATTGACTTAGGAACTCAAGAACGTGTACCGCGTTTAGTGCTGCGAGATGCGCCAGTGCGTGAGGTTTTGTCACTACTTGCCCGTGCTGCTAATTTGAACTTGGCTTACGTGGAAGGTCAACAAGCTGGCGCTGCTGCACAAGCAACCTCTCAAACAATCTCTTTAGATATAGAAAACGAGCCAGTGCAAGATGTGTTTAACTACGTTTTGCGCTTGAGTGGTCTAGAAGCTAACCGCAGTAATCGCACAGTTTTTGTAGGGGCTAAACTACCTAATGCAACGCGTGACATGGTTATGCGTAGCCTGCGACTCAATCAAGTATCAGTAGGAGTTGCCATCAACTTTTTGGTTGGCTTAGGAGCAGAAAGTGCCATCAGCCGCGAACGACAAGTTACCAGCGTTAATGCTGTACCTGTTGGGGCTGGAGCTACGCCCATCACCCAAACTCAGACCACTACAGAAAGCAGAGTTGAAACTCAACGTGTTACTTTTACAGACTCTAACCCATTATTGAGAGGTTTACAGGCATTAGGGGATGAGCGCACAAATGCTCTAACCTTGATTGGCCCTCCCCGGCTAGTTGAGATGGCGATGGCTCAACTAACTCAGCTTGATATACGCCGTCGTCAAGTAGTAGTCAACGTCAAGATTATCGATGTTAACCTCTTGAATACGCAAGATTACAACACCAGTTTTTCCTTTGGGGTTGGTAACAACTACTTTACAAATGATGGCGGTGCAGCATCTCTAAATTTTGGTGGTTCCAGACCTGCTACAAGAGCCGAAGCATCAACCAGTGTGACTAGTACACCTACAACCGCTAATCCACTTAGTAGCGCAAATATTTTTCTTGACCCACAAAATCCAACCACAGGAGTAGCTAGTGCTGGTGTAAGCTCTAACCCAACGCAACCAGGACTTTCATCATTTACCGCAGGAACTCCAGGAACAATTACATCTGTCCCAACTCAGTTTGACCCAGTTACTGGTGCGCCAACTCAATTTAGTAATCAAGTAACTGGCCAAACCCCTGCTCAATATACATATAGCTTGCCGTCTATTTACCAGTTCCCAAAACGTCTTCTCACTAGTTTGCAAGCTCAGATTACAAATGGTAACGCCAAGATTTTGACAGACCCGACGTTAATTGTTCAAGAAGGTCAAACCGCTAATGTCAACCTGACTCAGGAAGTGGTAGGCAATATTAAAAGGGAAATAGTTCGCGATGCGAATCTTGCTACAGAAACGATTACAGCAGATAAAGATCGAGTAGGTTTAACCCTAGCTGTTAAAGTTGAACGAATTGACGACAATGGTTTTGTCTCTCTATCGGTAGCCCCCGTTGTTAAAGCACCCCAAGCTCCAGCTACTATCAACGTTGGAGGAGGTGGTAGCCAACAAATATTCTTGGTATCGGAGCGCTCTCTTAATTCTGGCTCGATTCGCTTGAGAGATGGTCAGACGCTGATTCTCTCAGGTATTATTCAAGACACAGACCGGACTTCTATCTCCAAGATTCCTATTTTGGGTGATCTTCCACTAATTGGTTCGCTATTTAGAAGTACAAACAGACAGAACCAGCGCAATGAGGTAATTGTATTACTCACACCTCAAATTATGGATGACACAGAGAACTCCTCCTACGGCTATAACTACACTCCTAGCCCAGAGGTGCGGCAAATCCTTGAGCGTCGAGGCTTGAAAGTTCCGACGAGGTAATAAAGATAATGAGCAGGTAAGTTACATCTGGCAAAGGCTCAGAACCCCAACTTCTTTAAGAAGTTGAGGTTCTTTTTGTTGACGAGTAGGATTAAATTCAAATGTTGCAAAGTTTGGATGAGAGCGATAACTTCATTAAGCTTTGCTATTAAATTTATAAATGTTATTACAGAATAAAAGTGACTGTAATTATGAACACCCAAATAACACCCCAACTACTAATTCCCTCACACTTTAACCCTGAAGAAGTCGGCAAAGTCTGGCGCGTACCTTACCAAGAACGTGCTGTCGAAGCTGAAATCTGGGCAAAACAACACGATATCAAACCTGCATCTTTAGATAAAAACCGGATTTGCCTACTATTAATTGATGTCCAAAACACCTTCTGTATACCTGAATTTGAATTATTTGTAGGTGGAAAATCTGGAAAAGGGGCTGTGGATGATAACGTCAGGTTATGTGAATTTATATATCAAAATTTGGGAGTAATTACAAAAATTGTACCCACCCTGGACACCCACACAGCAACGCAAATCTTCCATCCGATCTTTTGGGTAAACGCTGCGGCAGAACATCCCACTCCGGCAGCGACTAGCATCACCCTAGCAGATATTGAACAAGGTATTTGGAAAGTCAACCCAGCAGTTGCTGATACTGTTACTAATGGGGATTATGAATTATTAAAAAAACATACTGACCATTACGTTAAGCAACTAAGTCAAGACGGTAAATATCCCCTGACAGTTTGGCCTTATCATTCTATGTTGGGTGGTATTGGTCATGCTTTAGTTTCATCAGTAGAAGAAGCGATATTTTTTCACGCAATTGCTCGTCAGAGTCAGACGCAATTTGAAATTAAAGGTGAAAATCCCTTAACAGAAAACTATTCCATCTTGCGTCCAGAGGTGTTAGAAGATTTTGAGCAACGTCCACTTGCTTTAAAAAACACGCGCCTGATTAAACAACTTTTAGAATATGATGCAGTAATTATTGGTGGTCAAGCTAAAAGTCACTGTGTTGCCTGGACAATTGACGATTTATTAACAGAAATTAAACAGGTAGATGCTACCCTTGCTCAAAAAATCTATTTGCTAGAAGATTGCACTTCTCCTGTTGTTGTTCCTGGTGTTGTGGACTACACAGAACAGGCAGATGCAGCATTTGCAAGGTTTGCAGAGGCAGGAATGCACATCATAAAATCTAGCGAATTTGGGAATTGGGCATAGAGCATGGGGAAGAGGACTTGGGGACAAGGAGAATTGGGGACAAGGGGAAAGACTTGTTGGAAGGCTCTAAACTTTTGTCACCTTGTCCCCTTGTCCCCTTGTCTCCCCTGCCCCCCCTGCTCTCCCTACTCCCCATTCCCTCATTTTTTCAAATAACCCTTTGGATCTTCTGCTACCCAACCCAGAGATGAGCTAGAACGCACTTCAAAATGGAGGTGCGGTTGACTGGAACTTGGTTTTCCACTAGTTCCTACTGTTCCCAGTAAGTCTCCTTTTTTTACTTGTTGACCGACAGTAACCTTGATACTGTCAAGCTGGGCATAGCGGCTTTGGAGTCCGCCACTGTGGTTAATAATGACTAACTTGCCGTATGAACCTTGATCATTAGCAAAGGCTACGGTTCCAGGCGCGATCGCTAGCACATCTGTACCAACTGGTGCTAATAAATCAACACCACTGTGGAAGAAAACTTCACCTGTAGCAGGATTAATTTGCCAGCCGTAAGCTAATCCCACATTTGCCACTTCCCCCAAAGGATAGCCAGACAAAGATGCACGGTTTAGTGTACCTGCATCAGTAGGTATAGGGGACTTCGTTACAACACCATTGGGTGACCAATTTACCCCTGGAACAAACACAATTCTGGGGTCTTGTTGGCAGCCATTCACCTCAAAAAGGCTATCAGCACGAACTTTGTATTTTGCTGCCACTTGTCGCCAAGTTTGACCACGAGGCACTTCGACGACAATCCCATTGTAGGGAGGAATCTGAAGTACACTACCAACGCCTACGCTCGCACCGCTCTGCAAAGCTGGATTCATGCCGATAATAGTTGTAGGTATCAGATTGTAGCGCTGGGCTATGCTCTCTAAAGTTTCGCCACGAACAACTTTATGGCGTTGGAAGCGAGATAGGGCTGGAGTTGGGCAACCACCCACAGCAGCTTTGGCGCTGTTGATGTTTGGCAATATGGATACTAAGCTCAAGGCGCTAACTAAGCTACAGAGAATCAGTTGACGGAAGGGTAAAGTCATGTATACAGGTAAAGAGCGCATTAACTTTAAATTTTAGATGGGAAAAGTGGGGAGTGGGGAGTAGGAAGTGGGGGATGAGGGAGCAGGGGAGAGTTCAATGTGCCAAGTTCAATCCCCTCTGCCCCTCTGCTCCCTGCCCCCTGCCCCTTTGCCTCTTCTGCCCAATCCCTAATTCCTCCTAAATTGATCTGTCCACTTGCCGTTAGCTTGACTACACTTAGAAATTAGCAACTGCATTTCTGTCCTTAAGCAGAATGATTATGAAGTTATCCTTAAAGCAACTGGCGGTTTATATATTTTTACTGGTGTTTGGCTGTGGTGCAGGTTTCTTAGGCAGTCGCTATCTCCTGCTCAAAAACTCTTCGTTCCAGCAGTTAAGAAATGTAACAATGGCTTCGCCTCCAGAATCTGTAGTGCCAAATTCTTCTAACGGAGCGGTTGGGGCTACTGGGGGCGATAATGTGAATTTTATTGCGACGGCAGTGCAAAAAGTTGGCCCGGCTGTGGTGCGAATTAATGCCACTCGCAAAGTCGCTAATCCTATCTCTGACGCCTTGAAAAATCCCCTCTTGCGGCGATTCTTTGGGGAGGATGAGCAACCAATTCCCCAAGAACGCATTGAGCGCGGTACAGGATCGGGATTTATTTTGAGCCAAGATGGAGAATTACTCACTAACGCTCATGTCGTAGCTGATACAGATACAGTACAAGTCACCCTCAAGGATGGTCGAAGTCTAGAAGGGAAGGTGGTAGGAGTTGATTCGGTGACAGATGTGGCGGTGGTAAAAATAAAAGCGGATCATTTACCGACTGTGAAATTAGGCAATTCGCAAAACTTAATACCAGGACAATGGGCGATCGCTATTGGTAATCCTCTTGGTTTAGATAATACTGTCACTATCGGCATCGTCAGCGCTACAGATCGCACCAGTACTCAAGTCGGTGTACCAGATAAACGAGTCAGCTTTATCCAAACTGATGCCGCAATTAACCCTGGTAATTCTGGTGGCCCCTTGTTAAACGCCCAAGGTGAAGTGATTGGTGTTAACACTGCCATCCGCGCTGATGCTCAAGGACTCGGTTTTGCTATCCCTATCGAAACTGCCGCTCGCATCGCTAATGAACTTTTTACCAAAGGGCGTGTACAACATCCCTTTTTGGGTATTGAAATGGCAGACCTTTCTCCCATCAGAAAACAGCAGATTAATCAAGAAAATCAGATCAACATTCAGCAGGAAGCTGGGATTGTAATTAAAGAAGTCACAGAGGATTCCCCAGCCAAGCGTGGAGGACTGCTTCCTGGAGACGTGATACAAAAAGTTAACGGTAAACCAGTTAAAACCTCAGCCCAAGTCCAGAAGCTCGTAGAGTCCAGCACAGTTGGGGACATTTTAGCGATCGAAGTCAACCGTAGCGGTAAAATTCAAACCTTCAAAGTACAATCAGGAGCTTATCCTGAAAGGAAGTAGTCAAGATAATTCGTAATTCGTAGTTGCAAGACGCTTGCGGACACCAGAAAGCGCGTCGCTGTCAGTGGAAGCTTGAACTCTCCACAAATGTCTTGTTAACCACTAAATTTTTAATTCAGTGTGGGCTGCTGTAACCTTTTTAATTACGAATTACGAATTACGTTAGCGCAGCGGTAGCGAGTCCACGAGCGTCATTAGTAATTATTTGGTCAATAGTCCCAGAATATTTGACTACTGACTATTGATTATGGATCATTAGACAAATGCTCTAACTGCATTCTTTGTTCCATCTGGCGCAGAAAATACCCTGTCATCATGGCCGACGCTAGAAGCCCAGCTAAATTCTCCCGATCTGTTGTAATTTGCACGTTAAAGTTTTCTGGCGGGAGCATTCCCACAAGCCCTTGGACATTTTGCGAGATGATTTGTTTAATTTCGGGGCTGGCGGACTGAGCAATCCTGGCTAAAACATCAGGAGACTGATGCTGTAGATATTTGAGTAGCTGATTCGGGTATTGCTCAGAGTGGTCTGAAAGAAGTTGATTAGGGTGTTCCTCAGAGTTGTCATTTAAAAAGTCAGGATTAAACACCATTGGCAGTTTTATTTAGCTTAATTGCTAACTCCACTTTAAACCATAGTACAAGGGTAGCGCATTCACCATAGGTATAAGTCAAGAGGAGGGAAGAAGGGCATGGGAGCAGGGGGCAGGGGGCAAAGTGATTTGAGTGAGAACTTACAACAAATCTTTCCCCTTGTCCCCTTGTCCCCTTGTCCCCTTGTCCCCTTGTCTCCTTGTCCCCTTGCCCACTCCCTACTCCCCACTCCCCACTCCCTCCAGTTCTAGTTCTAGTTGTTCTTCCTTCTGGCTAGTAGAAAGTATTTGGGGGAGTTGTTCGATTTGGAAATATTGATGAAATTTTGGGGTTACTTGGAGTGAATAAGAGCGAGAATCGCTGTCTCGACGCTTGCGGATGAAACCAAGTTCTACAAGTTCTGGAACGTGCTGATATACTCCTGAACCGCGCAGGTTAATCAAGTCGCTCTGGAGTATGGGACTATTTAGGGCGATCGCAGCTAAAGTCCGCAATGCACCTACACCCAATTCTACTGGTATCATCGTTTGCACTAAATCATGAAAATCAGACCGTAGTTGCAAACTGTAACCATCTGGAGTTTCTACTACCTCTAGGGCGCTATCTCGGTGGGCATAGTTGTCCATTAGTTCAATTATGCCTTCTTTGACAGTGGCGCGATCGCACGCGGCATACTCGGCAATTTCGCCGAGCGACAAGGGTTTACCCTTTAAATACAGAATTGCTTCTATCTTTGTCGCTGTGGCTGTAATCATTTAGTTATTAGTCATTTGTCATTGGTCATTAGTCATTTGTCATTGGTCATTAGTACATGACAACTAACAATCAACAAGTGTGTGGCATTATATCGTAAATTGTCAAAATATTGTTTGATATTCTCAAATTGGGTATTGGGCATGGGAAAGAGGACTTGGGGACTCTTGAGAATTGGGGACAAGGGGAAAGACTTGTTGGAGCTCTAAACTTTTGTCACCTTGTCCCCTCTGCTCCCCTGCCTCCCCTGCTCCCTCATCCCCCTCATCCCCCACTCCCCAACCCCTAATCCCCAATCCCTCTACTTGTGAGAATAAATTCTGCGATCGCTAAATCTTGGGGAGTTGTCACTTTTAAATTTGTCTCTTCTCCCTCGACAATTCGCACTTCAATACCACATTTTTCAAATAGAGCTGCGTCGTCAGTTACTTCCCAACCTTGACGGACACCTTCAGCGTGACACTGTTTCAACAATTTGACATCAAATCCTTGGGGAGTTTGTGCCGCCCATAATTGCCGTCTGTCGGGTGTTTTTTGAATTATGCCTTGTTCATCGACAACTTTAATCGTGTCTTTGACGGGTACAGCAGCAATTAAACCGGGACAATGGCGAATGGCTTGGGCACAAGAGTTAAATAAATCTGGTGTGGCCAGGCATCTAGCCCCATCATGAATTAACACTTGTTCTGCGGCTACTGGTAGCGCCTGCAAGCCGTTGTAAACAGATTCTTGGCGGGTGGAACCACCTGTAATCAATTCAACTGGTTTAGTCAGCTTTAGATCGGCGAGAATTGCGTTGAAGTCTGGCCAATCCGTAGGCTGAGAAATAATTCCGATCCAACTGATTGTACTGGCGGCTTCTGCGGCTAATAAAGTCCAGGCAATAATTGGTTGCGATCGCACGACTAGCAGGAGTTTATTGCGGTTACTACCCATTCTTTTTCCGGTTCCCGCAGCTGGAATTAGTAAATACACAGAATTCCTCAATCTTTAAGCTATATATTTTCCCCTAAAATAGGGAGCGAGTAAGCGTCAATAAATATTATGCGAGTAGTAGCCCTTGTACCTGGCGGAATTGGCGACCAAATTCTCTTTTTTCCGACTCTAGATGACCTCAAGCGCAATTACCCTAACGCTCAGATAGATGTCGTTGTTGAACCCCGGTCAAAGGCTGCCTATCGAGTGAGCAAGTCAGTTCACGAGGTACTGGCCTTTGATTTTCAAGACCGTAACAGTCTGGCAGATTGGGGTAACTTGGTGGGGACAATTCGCGATCGCGAATACGATGTTGCCATTGCTGTTAAGCAAAATTGGTTGATGGGTCTTTTAGTCTGGTTGACGGGAATTCCCACACGCATTGGCTACCAAGGCAAAGGAGCGGTTTTTCTTAGCAACGCTGTGCCATTTAAACCATCACAGTATGCGGCGGCAGTATATCATGATTTGCTGCAACCATTAAGCATAAAAACTCCTGTCCCAGAATTAGCTGTAAATGTGCCAAAAACAGATATTGACTGGGCAGAAAAGGAACAAAAACGTTTAGGGGTTCATGAAACAGGTTATATCTTGATTCATGGCGGTTCTGGCCAGGCTAAAGAACTGGATAAAATCTACCCTGTCCAGAAGTGGCACCAAATTATTCAAAACTTCCAAGATAAGCAACCGGATCTGCCTGTGGTAGTCATTAAGGGAGTTGACGATGAGCAGTTTGTGCGATCGCTTCTGGGGTCTTCTCCAGATATCAAGGTGACTGCCCCAGATGATATTGGTAAGTTAGCTGCCATGATTGCCGGGGCAAATCTAATGTTGTCCACTGATAGTGCGGCACTACAACTGAGTGTTGCAGTCCAAACCTATACCATCGCCCTATTTGGGCCCACTGATCCAACGGAGTTGTTGCCGAAAAACGAAAAATTCCTGGCCATTAAATCCCCCACAGGAAAAACGGCGGATGTTTCACCAAACGCAGTTTTGGAGAAAATTTGGGGCGGCTAAACCAGCAGTTTGTCTCAATTTCTGCAATTAGTCTATTGGATATTCCAATATAGTTATGCGTTTGTTGAATGACCGCAAAACCTGGACGTGACAGCTAGATTTTGCGGTTATTCAGAAAAAGAATACAGAATTCAGAATCCAGAAGTCAGAATTAAGACGTTCTCTATGAGACGCTGTGCTATTCACCAGCGATGCACTGAGCATAGCCGAAGTGTCGCTTAACTTCTTCTGAATTCTGACTCCTGACACCTGAATTCTTATTAAAATATCTCAAAAAAAGCATCCTCTAATTCATAACCCAGCATTTGAGCCATAGACTTCAGGCGTGAAAGGCTAGGGATGTTCTGTTGTTTGAGCCAATCACCTAAAATAAAAATTTTGTGCATCAAAAATATTTCTAAGGCTTCAGGATTGTACTGAATGCCTTCTTTGGAACTGAACTGGTGTGGCACAAGCATGGCGCTATAACGAGCAAATTCTCCAGCTTTCCAATCTAGTAAAAATGGTAGCCACGGGTATTTGGCATCTAGGCGTATAAACCATAGCCGCACCTCTGGAATTTCTGAGAGTTCCCGTGGATCGCCAGGTTCGAGTTCATAATTGATATCAAAGCGTAGCTGCTGTTCATGGGATGCGGCCCCATCTTGCAGCAGTTGTTCAATCACCGTTGACGCAGGCGACAGATCCAGATTGTTAATGAAGTCATTATTGAGTGCGATCGCGATTGTCTTTGATTCAGCAGCCACTTTTTTGATGCTCAACTGTAGGATCGACAATCTACAGTAGCAGCTTTCAGGTATTGACGCTAGATTGACCTCTAGAAATAAATTAGTATTTACTAATACTTTATTTGTTGATAATTTGGTCAACCTACACAAGTCTGACCTTCTCTAATTTATTTGATACTTTTGCTTAGTTTTCGCTGGTTATAACAAATATACATTTAGTTGCTAGCCTTGATATGAGCTGATGGTGATAACTGCGGCGGTTTACGCCTACGTCACTCATGTACACTGAATTTATAAAGTTAAATGTTACTTTTGTAACAGCGAGAAATACTTGCCTTGAACTAAAAAATTACTACACGATTAACATGGTGTGACATTAAAATTAGCCTACTTGGGGCAGGCGTTACCTTTTCCAAGGTGGACATTTACAGCAATTTTAAGTTAAAGTTGTAATGAGTTTGTTTTAGATTAAGGTCTGACAAAGTAGCCGTCAATAAGCAAAAAAATCATTATCGCAACCTGTAACTTCCGCAGCATCAAAAGCCAAAACACAAGCACAGGTAGAAAAAGTGTGTGCAATATCATTGCATATATTAAATAAGCAATAAACATTTAAACGGGAAAATTCCCTCAACAGTTAAGAAGCTGTAATATGCAAAAACAAACAATTTCTACAAAACCAATTCGTTCTTTAGAAGATGCGCTTGAGCAGTGCCAAATCTTAGGTATGCGTGTCAGCCGCCAGCGCCGTTTTATTCTAGAGTTACTTTGGCAAGCAAATGAACATCTTTCTGCTAGAGAGATTTATGATCGCTTGAACCAACAAGGTAAAGATATCGGTCATACTTCTGTTTATCAAAATTTAGAAGCATTATCCAGTCAGGGCATTATTGAATGTATTGAACGCTGTGATGGGCGTTTGTATGGCAATATCAGTGATTCTCACAGTCATGTAAATTGTATAGATACAAATCAAATTCTTGATGTTCATGTAGAACTTCCAGAAGAGTTAATCCGCAAAATTGAAGAAGAAACAGGAGTGCGAATTACTGACTACAGTATTAACTTTATTGGCTACCGTAACCCGCAAGAGGAGTAGGGGGCAGGGGGAGCAGGGGGAGCAGGGGGAGCAGGGGGAGCAGGGGGGACAAGGGGACAAGGGGACAAAAGTTTAGAGCTTCCAACAAGTCTTTCCCCTTGTCCCCAATTCTTAAGAGTCCCCAAGTCCTCTTTCCCATGCCCAATGCCCTATTCCCCAATAAAATTATTACCAAAAATTGTCTCATCATCGACATCATCATATAAATCTTCTGGTAAAATTGTGCCTTCAGAGCTTTCAATTAGTCCGATCGCAGGGGGTTTGTTCCAATTATTATCTGTGTTTGTCGCAATTTTGACGGTACTTAAGAAAGGCTGTTGTGATGGCGAATACTTAAATTTTTGAAACGACTCTTGGGAGAAGGAAGCATTATTATCGCTGACTAATTTTTTATCAGTCTCAGTGAGAATGGCATCAAATAAGCAGGCGTTAGTAAGATTAGCAGAATTAAGGTTTGCGCCTGTAAGATTGGCCTGTTGAAGGTTTGCGCCTGTAAGATTTGCCTGTTGAAGATTTGCACCTGTAAGGTTTGCGCCTGTTAAGTTTGCACCTGTGAGGTTAGCCTGTTGCAAATTCGCTCCTGCCAAATTCGCTCCGATTAACTCCGCATTTGATAAGTTTGTCTGCTCAAGACTTACCCCAGTTAACATTACTTGTAACAGAGAGGCTCCTGATAAATCGAGTCCAGCTAGAGACTTAATTCGAGTTGCGAAGGCATTTTTATTCAAAAGGCTTGTTCTAGCAATCAGCGCACTTAAAGCCTCTGGATTGAATTCTGCCAAATTGATTGGATTCCCACAAGGACAAAAGGGAAGTTTTGTTTCTCGGGAGCAAGCACAAAGCAATAAAAACACATTCAGTCCCACAGCAGCATTCACCTGCTCAACATTCACCGGGTTTTTCAGTGTGTGAAAATGACTCAAAGCTTTATGGGCTATACCTTCATCTAACCAATAGCCTTGACAGTAAGCACGCCAGAAGGACAAAAGCCGTTGGAACAAAACTTCAAAAGAAAACTTCTGCTTTTGCTCTCGGCGTAAAATTGCGTAGGCGCAGCCCGCCGCAGGCATCGCCAATTTCTCAATTTCTTGGCTAAGTATCCCGTAACCCAGTAAATTGTAAATATGCTGGGCTACACCACTAGGAGAATCAACCACAAAAGTAAGCGTGCCATAAACCTCATCTTGGCACTGAGTCAATAATTTCAACTCAGCAGTTATAGCCTCAGCACAAAGATATTCTCCTAACTTAATATGCGAAAACTCAATTAAACTAGTTTTTGCTGCACTTTCTAAATACCGAATTTTAAAATAAAACTCTGGTAGAGTATTTGCTTCCTCAGGCAAACTAATTTGATGACGTTGTGAGTGTAAAATTTTCAGAGCGATCGCTTGCATCTGCTCAAGTAAATCTTGAGGATGACGATTAGCGAGTAAATTAGCGATCGCTTCTGGAGTCCGGTGGATATGAGCCAATCCTGAGCGTAGTAGCATCGTTTTAATACCGCCAGTTAGCGGATAGCCCAACAACCATCGACTCAGGCGATGATGAATTTCCCATAACAGAGAAGACTTTGGGTTATTAGCAGCTAAGTGTAATAGTTCATCATCTAGCAGTCCCTCTCGGTGTAAAATGCCCAACAAATGCAGCATTAGAGGTTGACGGACAAGGGCAGAAAATTCTTTTAACTTTGATTGACTAGCAAATAACCCTGCCTGTTTTAAGAATATAAAGAAATTTTGAGCGATCGCTAAAGATTGCACTTTTGTCCATTGCTGAAACCATTGTTTTAGTTCCTCTGCATCCAACGGCTGAATGATAATTTGCTTCAATTGCAACGGGATCTCTGGAGCAATTTCTTGTAATGTCGTTGATCGACTCGTTAAGAAAATTTTGTGTCGGTGCTTAGATTGAAAATTCAGTAATTGCTGAATAAAAATTGCTTTTGCCCTTATCCCATGAGCAGAAGGGGGAAGTTCATCTAAACCATCCAACAGTAACAAACAAGGGAGATTTTCTTGCTCTAACCAAGTTGAAAGATTAACACTAAAGGCAGAATTTAGAGTTTCGATAAAAGTTTTACCATAAGTTACATCCCGTAACCTAATTACTATAGGCATCCAATTAGGGTAAAATTCTTCTGCTATCTGTGCTGCCCAGAGTTGACAAAAGCTAGTTTTTCCATAACCAGGTTCCGACTCAATTAGTGCGATCGTTTCTAAATCAGCTAGCTGTTGCTGCGCCCATGTTTTTAAATCAACTGGCTTAACAGTTTTTTTATCCTGCTCAGAAATATTTTCCTCTATTGGTAAGCCTTTTTGTGCAACATAAATATCGTTGAGGGCAAAGGATTCTATCAGCAAAGGTATACTGAGGCTTTTAATCAAACTTGCCCGATAATGTTCTCGCTGCAAATCAATTTTCTCAGTGGCTATAGAACCTACTTCTGGGGCGATCAAACTGGGAGATAATGAAATCCCTAAACGAAAAAATTTTTGTAGCTGCGCTAAAGGTGCAGCATTCTCGGTAACGACTACCAGTAAGTGACCAGGAAGCGAGTTGAGCAAACGCTGTGTTAGGAGTTTAGCTTCAGGTTCCTCTACACCATTGGTAACTAACCAAGCTATGGCAGCGTTATTTATTTGTTGCACCAGTAATGAGTCGGCAACCAAAGACAGTGCTTGTTCAGCTTGAGTATCAGTTAATTTACCTGGACTGAGAGTTTTTAGTAACCCTTGCAGTTGTGGATCTTGGAGAGTAAGTTTACCCATTTCCTCCTTCGGGATGAGTATACTTGCCCGGTCTAGCCACGGTCTTTGCAGGCTTGTTTCCTGCTCTATAATTGCTTGCAAAGCTTGGAGATAGCCAATTTGAAAAGCTAGCCATGTGCCTTCGTTACGTTTTAAAGGTTTTTTTTGGCTGAGGCTACGTAACAGGTTTTCTGTCAACTGGGAAATGAAATTGATTTCTTCCCAAACAATAGCTAAGGGCAGTTCTAAAACCTCTACCAAAGTACAAATATCAAAAGGCATCAAGCTTTTGACTTCCATATCCTGAACAATTCGGTAGGCAATACCTGCCAATTGTCCAGCCGAAAATCCTTTGATTTGATTGATTGCGATATAGCGTTCTGCCAACCAATGGCGAATACTCAAGTTCATTTAATTACACAGTGACGGCTGCATAAGGCAATTATGATCGATTTATCAGTTTGCGAAAACAGGTAACAATGGGGAAGACAAAGTTTTGTATCAAAGTTGTTTTCTGATTGGTAAAAAACAGTGCTTGTGTAACTGAGTAGACTATGAGCGATCGCCCTTTAAAATTATTGTTAATCGACCAAGACCCAATTTTTCGTCTGGGATTACGGGTAGCTCTAGAAGCAATTCCTAACCTAGAAGTCACAGGAGTAGTAGAAAATTATACTACTGCCTTGCAGATTTTAGCAGAAATTGCCCAAGAAGACCCAAATCAAGTCAATTTGGTGGTTTTGGAATTCGGTAATGGTCGCTCCACCACCAGTCAACAGCTAGGTTTACAATTCTGTCGGCAACTCAGAGCCTTATATCCCAACCTGCCAATTTTATTTCTCAGTTCTATCCAAGAACAAGGACTGCTATTGGCTGCCAAATCTGTTGGTATTAATGGCTACTGCCCTAAAGGTATAGCACTTCCTGAATTAGTCGCCGCCATGCAAGAAGTTGCAGATGGTGGTGACTATTGGTTCCAAGACACCCAAGCAATCACAACTCCTAACTCCTGTACAGACGCGATTAGTCGTGTCTCTGCCCACTCCCCACTCCCTTTTTATAAACTGCGAAATAATTTACGTTTGTCAGGAATTGCTCACATTGAAGCTACTCTAGCCGCAGTAACAGCGCAATTACAAGTTCCCGGGCTACCAGTATTAGATCGAGCAATTCTAGCTGGACAGAGACGAGAACTGCTAGCGGCTCGTTGGTTGCTAAATCGGTTGTTGGTTTCATCACAAGAAAAGCAAGAAGAAGATATTCCCGTTGCTGATGAGCCGCCTATAAATCCTTGGTTGAGTAGTGCCATTCAACAAAGGCAAATGTCACCTTTACTTAGTCCGGGAACACTACAATCTGCATTATTTGCATCTTGTGTTACCAAACTTCAATTTTCTTTACGAAATGTCACAGATATACCTTTAGAAATTGATATATTTCGTGAAGATAAAAAACGAGAATTACTTTATCTTATCCTGCAAAAACTAGCTGAACAGTTGGATGAATTACGCGCTTCTCAAATAGATATAAATCAATTATATGAGGTAAAAGTTAGATTACTAAGTGAGCTATGGCAAGCAGCAATTACAGATTTTTTTGGGAAATTTTCTCGGATAAAATTGGAAAATAGAAATATAGAGATTGTTAATTATTTATTACCAAGTATAGAAGTTGTCCAAAGAGATATTCTTAATAAAATTCCGTTAGTTTGCGAATTATATTCCTATTTAATGTTTCAAATAGAATTGAACATTGATAATACATCCTATCCAGTAATCAGTGCTGAAGCTAAGTCTCAAGCATTAATGATTTTAGAGAACTTGTTGATTCAGGTAGCGAATGGGGTAGTGCAACCACTGTTAAATTCTTTAGCAGATGTAGAGGTGATTAAACAAAACTTTTATGGACAGCAATTGATTTCTACAAGAGAGATTGAAAGATTTAGAAATAATTTGTCGTGGAAATATAGACTAAAAAATTATATAAATGAGCCAAAAGCCGTTTTTGAAAGTCGCTATGAACTATTTGTAATTGCACCTCGTGGGATTGCCAATACATCAGTTTATGCTCCTCGAAATCAGGAATTAGTAAAACTTTCTAATATTCCTTTAGTAGTGACATTAGTTTTAGAATTTAGTGATGCGATCGCACCGCGTTTAAAATCACTATTAGCTTTTGCAGGTAGCGGTATAGTCTTTATTCTTACACAAATAATTGGTAGAGGTTTAGGTTTAATCGGTCGTGGTATTCTTCAAGGTATTGGTAGTGCTTCGTTAATAGAAAAGAACCTTAGACGAAATAGCGATCGACCTAAGTGAAGGAACAGGGGCAGGGGAAGAAATCAATTCAAAATTCAAAATTAAACAACTTCTGTCTTCTGCCTCCTCTTTCCCAATGACTAATGACTAATGACTAATGACTAATGACTAATGACAAACAATGATTTTATCGGACTAGCAATTTCTTATATTTACGCTATTGGTCTGCTTGTTCTTGGCGAGGGACTACGCAGGCTGTTTGGTGTGAAGCCAGATTTGACCCGCAAGGTAATCCATATTGGTGCAGGGATGTGGGTTTTTGGTGTCCTGCTACTGTTTAAGCACTGGGAAATCGGAATTATACCTTTTGCTACCTTTATCGGACTTAACTACTTGTTTTACCGCCACCGAATCATCGGCGCAATGGATACCCAGGATAGCTCACCTGGTACAGTTTATTTCGCTATCTCAGTAACACTGCTTTTCGGGCTACTGTGGCGACCAGATGGGCCAGTAGATAGCGTTGCGATCGCTGTTGCTGGGATAATGGCGATGACCTGGGGTGATGCACTAGCAGCATTAATCGGTAGGCGCTTCGGGCAGCATAAATACCAAGTGGGAAATTCTGTGCGTTCTTGGGAAGGTTCAGCAGCAATGTTTGTAGTGAGTTCAGTAGTCATTTTCTTGGTGCTGTTGCTGCTACCAGGTTCCTCGCTGAGTCCCCTAGCAAAACCTTTTAGTTTAGCATGGGCCCTATTGACGGCGGTAATAACTGCTACTTTCGCTACTTTAGCAGAGGCAGTCTCACCCCACGGTACAGATAACCTCAGCGTGCCTCTAGTAGCGGCAGGAGTGGTATGGGTTTTGATGCAGGGCTTTTAAACCAACGTCCGAGTTCAGAGGCTCAACGTCCGAGTTCAAAGGCTCAACTTCCGAGTTCAAAGGCTCAACGTCCGAGTTCAGAGGCTCAACGTCCGAGTTCAAAGGCTCAACTTCCGAGTTCAGAGGCTCAACGTCCGAGTTCAGAGGCTCAACTTCCGAGTTCAAAGGCTCAACTTCCGAGTTCAAAGGCTCAACTTCCGAGTTCAAAGGCTCAACTTCCGAGTTCAGAGGCTCAACGTCCGAGTTCAAAGGCTCAACTTCCGAGTTCAAAGGCTCAACGTCCGAGTTCAAAGGCTCAACGTCCGAGTTCAAAGGCTCAACTTCCGAGTTCAGAGGCTCAACTTCCAAGTTCAAAGGCTCAACTTCCGAGTTCAAAGGCTCAACTTCCGAGTTCAAAGGCTCAACTTCCGAGTTCAAAGGCTCAACTTCTGAGTTCAAAGCTAGTAATAAATACAAGACTCACTTTGATAGCACTATTTCTAACTCCCCACTCCCCACTCCCTATTCCCTACTCCCCACCCCCACTCACAAATTCCAATTGCGACGGAAATGGAAGAAACCTTCTAAAAACTCTTGCAAAGCAATATTGCTATTTAACCTTTGCTTACTCCACTCTCTTGCAGCTTGTTCCAGAATTTCTGAAAAACTCGGATAGACAAGAAATAAATTTGCTAAATCTTTGACTTTAATTTTTTGGGACATTGCCAAAGCAATCAAATTAATTAACTCTCCAGCTTCTGCCCCCAATATCGCAGCTCCCAAAATTTCGCCATTGTCTAACACAATTAATTTACACATACCAGTGGTTTCATCTCGAAGCTGGGCTGCTGCCACTGTTTTAAAATATTGTCGCAAAACTAAAACTTTATCTTGACTAAAGATGCGTTTTGCCTGCGCCTCTGTTAAACCCACTTGCGCCACCGTCGGCGCAGAAAACATTGCCCAAGGAATGAAGCGATAATCTACTCGTAATTTTGGGAAAAAGAGGGCATTGTTCAGGGCAATTTTTGCTTCATAATTAGCAATATTGGCAAAGTCGTAACCACCAATTACATCACCACAAGCGTAAATACGGTGGTTAGTGGTTTGGAGTTTATCATTCACTACCAAGCTACGCCGATGCCATTTCACACCTACCATCGCCAAATTTAGAGATTCAAGATTTGGCTGTTGTGCAGTCGCCACTAAAATCTCATCAGTTTCAATAGCTTTATCTCCTGCTTGAATCCACTTTTTATCCTCAATTAGCCTAACCTGAGTCACTGGCTTATCAGTGAAGACGCGCACACCTTCGACTTCTAACTGTGCCTGAAGCAATATGGCTATCTCAGGGTCAATATTAGGTAGAACATAAGGGTGCTTGACTATCAGCGTTACACTGCAACCAAACCGCGCTAAAGTTTGAGCAATTTCAATGCTTTGGGGAATACCGCCGATAATTACCAAATTTTTGGGTAATATTCCTCGCTGTAAGTATTGCCAAATATTAGATAAGGTTAGGTAGCCAGTGGCTTGCAATCCTTCAATATCTGGAATTTCTGGACGCGAACCACTAGCTAGCAAATAGGTACGGGCGCGTAATAGGCGATTGTTAACGGCAAAAGCCAGTTGAGGTGAAGATTGAAATTGACCACTGCCAACAATGATATCTACCCCAGACGCGGCTAGGATGGCTGGAGAATGCTGTTCCTTGAGATTTGAGGCGACGCATTGAGCATACAGCATAGCTTCTTGCCATGCCATAGATATATGGCATTCTTCTGAGGTATCAGTATGTGTGGCATGAATACCAAAACTAGCGGCATCATTCAACTTCTGCGCCAGTTTACCGATTTCGGTAAGAGCATGATGATAAGTAAACCCGTAGTCTACTTTAGGTTCCACCAGGGCAACTGTAGCACGTAGTTGGGTTGCAGCATGAGCAGCATAGTATCCAGCAAGACTGCCGCCAATAATTACAACATCGTAGTCAATAGTCATTTGTCATTTGTCATTTGTCATTGGGCATGGTAAAGAGGACTTGGGGACTCTTGAGAATTGGGGACAAGGGGAAAGACTTGTTGGAAGTTCTAAACTTTTGTCACCTTGTCACCTTGTCACCTTATCCCCTCTGCTCCCCTGCCTCCCCACTCAACGCTGTTAGTAAGCGTTGGTTATCAGACTCTTCACGTATGGCAACCCGGAAAAAGCGATCGCCTAGTTCTTTAAAACTAAGGCAATCGCGGATTAAAATCTGGTGATGCTTGAGCAATTGTTGCTGTAACTGCAAAGTAGACTTTTGGGACTCAACTAGTAAAAAGTTAGCAGCGCTTACTTGGGGTTGCAATCCTGGTATTTCAGCCAAACCCTGAAAGAGTTGGTTTCGTGCAGGTGGTAGCCATGCCCAGGTTTGCTGCTGAAACTCAGTATCCTGGAGTGCCGCAATTGCCGCCGCCGCCGCTAGCGTGTTTACGGGCCAAGGGTCACGCCATAACTGCCATTTAGCTAGGCAGTCGGGGTGTGCGATCGCATATCCTAATCGCAGTCCTGGGAGACTGTAAAATTTAGTCAGCGATCGCAATACTACTAAGTTTTTATATTCCTGCACCACCGGAATCAGGCTTTGTTCCTCATTAGGCGGCACAAAATCCATAAATGCTTCATCTACCACAACCAAAGCAAATTGCTCCAGGTAGGGCAAAATAGACTCCCGCGAAAATAGTTTTCCGGTTGGGTTGTGGGGATTATTCAGCAATAGTCCTTTGTCCTTTGTCAATGACAAATGACCAATGACCAATGACCAATGACCAGTGACCCTTCGGGTTCGCAGTTGCTCATGGGGGAAACCGCCAAGACCGCACTGGCTCACTAATGACAAAGGACACTCCAGCACTTTAGCGTTGTACGACTTCAGGGTTCGGTTGTAGTCGCCAAAGGCTGGAGTGATTAAAATTGTCGCGGCTAATTGGGCTAATTCCCTACCTATGAGAGTGAGTAATTCTGCGGAGCCGTTACCCGGCAGAATCCACTCAGGCGGCAATTGATGGAAGTGACTGAGAGCTAGTCTCAGTTCACTATAGTTTGGGTCTGGATAGTGCTTAAGATTACCAATTTGGGACAGAATAGCAGCGATCGCGCTATTTGGAGGCCCCAACGGGCTGATGCTAGCAGAAAAATCCAGAATAGCATCAGGGGAACAGCCAGCCAGTGCTGCTGCCCAGGCTAAATTTCCCCCGTGTGCAGGTTGCCGCATTAAAAAAGGGTTCCCGAAGACAGAACCTATGCTTTTGGGGGTGCTACCTTTTCTCTAAACAGTTTTCCTGCCGAGAAGGCAGGAACCCTCGTTGCTGGAATTTCCATTTTTTCATTTGTTTTCGGGTTGCGACCTTCGCGGGCTTTACGTTCCCGTGATTCAAATGAGCCAAATCCTACCAATGTTACCTTATCACCAGAGGAAACCGCTTCAATAATCGTTTCCAAAGCGGCAGTTAAGACTGCATCCGCTTGTTTCTTGGTAACACTAGCTTTTTCAGCTACGGCATCAACTAATTCACCTTTGTTCATGTCAAACTCCTGAAGGTTTACTTGAGATTCTTTACGGATGCACCCTGATGCATCTGTACTGAAATCTTTGTTTGCGAAAATACAAAAATCATCCTTTGGGAGTAGCTTTACTCAAAACGGCTGTACATCCCATCGGCTCGACTTTTCAATGAATCATTCTAAGGTGTTGTAGCCTGATGTGGATAGATGAAACCATTAATTTATATAGATTTCAGGATTTTTTGTAATTTTAGGGTACTTGTTTCACTAAAAACTACCCCAAAAGTAGGAAAAAATACCTAGTAAATGCTGCAATCGTCAAGAAAACAGAAGAATGAGGAGGTGGAAGATGGTCAGCATTTGTTGGGATTCATTAATGATGGTGAAGAGTTGTTGCTGAGATTCACTAATATTTATACAAAATAGTTTGTAGTAAGCATTTTAGTGCTTAAAAATAAGGACTTCAGTCCTTACTCAACGAGAAAGTTAGTCGCTCATGAAGGAAACCCCCAGACGCTCGTGGACTCGCTCTAAGCGAATGCGAGTGCGTCTCTAAGAGTTGGCTTTATGCTGCGCTATCACCCTTAGTGTCTCCCTTTGGGCTATATCCAATTTTTTTCCCTGCCTCCCCAGTGGTCTGTCCCATTAATTTCGCGTCTCTACAAGGTTTTGGTAACAAACTAATCAATCAGAACTTATAGGACAGACCACTAGGTAAAACTAGGAAAATAAAAAGCCTAATAGGGAAACTGACTCTTAAAGCCAAACAGCTACAAAGACTAGGTTTGAAACCAAGAAGTAGGTTAAATCCATTACTTCAAAAGTGTTGTTTGAGGCTATTAGCAAATGAATCATACCAAAAAGCAGAAATTAAGATTGAGGTATTAACAGGAGTGAAAGTTAGTTACTCAACGCATCGCTTCCTTAAGCTTTCCTGCTGAACCCTGCGCGATCGCTACTCAAGCTACTCAGTTAAAAAGATTTTTAGCAATATATCTTTACAAGTGAGCAAAACTTCTCAATTACTTTTTATTTCTTTGCCTGTCTCATTCTCCATTTTTTTCTATTTAATCACCAAAAGAGCCACCACCTGTGGCAATCTGGGAAACAGAGATTTATCAAATCTGATATTTTTACGACAGCAAATTTACCTAATCAGGTTATGCAAACTCTGCCCATAGTAGATACTTCAAATACTACATCCAGCCAACCTACCTTTGATACAACTATCAAGCGGCGTAAAACCCGCCCTGTAAAGGTGGGAAATGTCACTATTGGTGGTGGCTACCCTGTTGTAGTACAGTCAATGATTAACGAAGACACCCTTGATATTGATGGTTCTGTGGCTGGTATTCGTCGTCTGCACGAAATAGGCTGCGAAATTGTCCGTGTCACAGTGCCAAGTATGGCTCATGCTAAAGCATTAGCAGAAATCAAACAAAAATTAATTAAAACTTACCAAGATGTGCCCATTGTGGCTGATGTCCATCACAACGGACTAAAAATCGCCGTAGAAGTTGCCAAGCACATAGAAAAAGTGCGGATTAATCCGGGGTTGTATGTGTTTGAAAAACCAAACCTCAATCGAACTGAGTATACTAAAGCCGAATTTGACGAAATTGGCGAAAAAATCCGCGAAACCTTAGAACCTCTGGTAGTTTCTTTGCGCGATCAAGGTAAATCGATGCGAATTGGGGTAAATCACGGTTCCCTTGCTGAGAGGATGCTATTTACCTACGGTGACACCCCAGAAGGCATGGTGGAATCTGCCATAGAATTCATCCGCATTTGTGAATCTTTGGATTTCCGCAACCTGGTAATTTCCATGAAAGCCTCACGAGTACCGGTAATGCTAGCCGCCTATCGCCTGATAGCCAAGCGCATGGATGAACTAGGTATGGATTATCCGCTACATTTAGGCGTTACAGAAGCTGGTGATGGAGAATACGGGCGAATTAAATCTACAGCTGGTATTGCTACCTTACTTGCTGATGGCATTGGCGATACAATTCGCGTCTCACTTACAGAAGCACCAGAAAAAGAAATTCCCGTCTGTTATAGCATTCTCCAAGCTTTGGGATTGCGAAAAACGATGGTGGAATACGTCGCTTGTCCTTCTTGTGGACGCACCTTGTTTAACTTAGAGGAAGTGTTGCACAAAGTTCGGGAAGCCACTAAACACTTAACTGGTCTTGACATAGCGGTTATGGGTTGTATTGTCAATGGCCCCGGAGAAATGGCGGATGCCGACTATGGTTATGTTGGCAAAACACCTGGTTACATTTCTTTATATCGTGGCAGAGAGGAAATTAAAAAAGTCCCAGAAGATAAAGGTGTAGAGGAATTAATTAATCTGATTAAGGGAGATGGACGCTGGGTAGAACCGTAAAGGGTTGGGGGAGTGGAGAGAGAAATCAATTCAAAATTCAAAATTCAAAATTCAAAAACTTCTGCTTCCTGCTTCCTGCCTCCTGTGGCCATCCCGATTCCCCACTCCCCACTCCCAAAAATTTTGTATAAACCATCAAGCTAGCCGGATTGTCAAGTATTTTGTTTAAATTAGGGATACATACTCGGTCTGTACAGTGGTAGCCTGTGTTAGATTGAGCATACTGACTATATATTTTCCCTCTGACGCAGCTGTCATTATGGTGATTACAAAAAATAGGCTTGTTTTGGGTGCTACGGCAGTGACACTCTCCACGATCGCTGTTACTAGCCTTGGCATTCACTCCCGAGGTCAGGCTTTATTTAAAGCAAGTCCTAAACAATTAGTAGATGAAGTTTGGCAAAATATATACCGCAATTACGTAGATGGTACTTTTAATCAAGTAGACTGGCAGGCTGTTCGTAAAGAATACTTAAGCAAGTCCTACAGTAATCCGCAGGAAGCATATAAGTCCATTCGGGAAATGCTTAAAAAGCTAGATGACCCCTACACCCGGTTTATGGACCCAGCAGAATTCAAGAATATGCAAGTGGATACCTCTGGAGAATTGACAGGGATTGGGATCACGATCAGCCAGGATGAAAAAACCAAGCAATTGGTTGTAATTGCGCCAATCGAAGATACACCAGCTTATAAAGCTGGTATTTTGGCAAAAGATGTCATCCTCAAAATCAACGGCAAAAATACCAAGGGGATGGATACTAATCAGGCAGTATCCCTAATTCGAGGTGAAGCAGGAACGCAAGTCAGCTTAACAATTGAGCGTGATGGTCAGACAAAACAGTTTGACATCAAACGGGCGCGAATTGAAATTCATCCAGTTAAATATTCCCAAAAGAAAACACCAGCAGGTAATCTTGGCTACATTCGCCTGAACCAGTTCAGCGCCAATGCTGGTAAAGAAATGCAAACCGCTATCAAAGATTTAGAAAGCAAAAAGGTAGCTGGATATATTTTGGATCTGCGTGGTAATCCCGGTGGCTTACTTTTCTCCAGTGTAGAGATTGCCAGGATGTGGATAGACAAAGGTAAGATTGTCTCCACAGTTGAACGCCAAGGAGAGGCTGAAAAAGAAGAGGCAAACGGACGCGCCTTGACAAATAAACCTTTGGTGGTACTGGTAGATAAAGGTTCAGCCAGTGCAAGTGAAATCCTCTCAGGGGCTTTGCAGGACAACAAGCGTGCTACTTTAGTTGGTACTCAAACCTTTGGTAAGGGACTGGTGCAATCGGTGCGTCCCTTGGAAGATGGCTCAGGATTGGCGGTAACAATTGCTCATTACTACACCCCCAACGGTACTGATATTAATCATAAAGGTATTAGTCCAGATGTGAAGGTAGACTTGAGTAAAGCCCAGATGCAAGAATTGTGGCTTCATGAACGTGACAAACTTGCTACTTTAGCAGATCCCCAATTCGCTAAAGCAGTAGACGTAATAGGCAAAAAAATTGCTGCTCAGGGCGCAGCCACAGCAGAAAAATGAAGAGTTAAGAATAAAGTTAGAAGTCAATAGTGAGGAGTTAGGAATAAAAACCATCTTTGTAAACTCTTAACTCCTGTACAGACGCAGTTAATCGGGTCTCTACTCCTAACTCCTGTAGAGACCCGATTAATCGCTTCTCTACTCCTAACATTAAACTGGTTGGCACTTTCCAGCTCTAATAAGTCCGATACGCCGAGCGATCGCTTCTTCTTGCGAACTAAAAGGCCCCCACTGTTCTATAATCTCTATATTATCGTCGCCAACTTTGTCGCTGGGGACAATTTCGCAATTACCAACAGATCGCTTGACAATATACCAAGTTTGTGATTCATTCATACTTGAAATAAATATTTGTTTTTTACAGTAAAAATTCTACGGCATAGAGAAAATATTCTCGCATGTATGCAATACGATACATCGGATCTGATTTAGCTATAGGCTACACCCACCAACCAGTCCCTTACAGTGATAAATTTGCTATTTGCACTTGTATACCCACTGATAAATTTTAATAAAAATATAAAGTGTACTTAAATTTTCAAAAGTATTATATATAATACATGTATAATACTTTTGAAATTTAAGGGATTGATATGCGTTTACCTATCATTATCAGTGCCGGATTATTGCTATCTTTCGGACTGAACCTACCAGTAATGTCCAAATCTTCCATAGAGATAGCACAATCGCCAGCGAGTAATAACTTAAATTTAAGGCGATTACAAAAGCGATTAGATTTTAATCGCAATTTCTGGAATAAGCAAAATATTTCCAACTATAGTTATGAACTTAGCAATAGTTGCTTTTGTATAGAGGATGCTAGGGGGCCAGTAGTAATTAAAGTACGTAATGGTGTAACAAGTTCTATCACTTCTTTAGCTACAGGTAAAGATGTTAAAGAATACTTTCAAAGTTACAACACAATTCCTAAGCTGTTTGATGTGATTCAAGATGCTATCAAACGTAAAGCCTTCAGCCTGAATGTGCGGTATGATGCTAGATTCGGCTATCCAACCCAAATTGATATCGATTATAACAATCAGATAGCTGATGAAGAAAAATATCTTACAATTAAGAATTTTAAGGTAATTAAATAAAATAGCCGCCACTGCAAACAGAAAATTAAAGATTAAGGCAATATAGGAATCGTATTTGATTTTTGAAATTATCTATGTGGGCGGGGAGTGGGAAATTAGGCTTTTCGATCTGTACCGAGCTTTTTCAGAAATCAAACATTAGCCCTATAGGTATACTTACCTTATCTTGTATGAATGCTTAAATTGTCATCTTGAGCGGAGCGAAACATTTGGAGAAAATTTTCTCTTCCCTGAGTTCCGCTCAAAATGACATTCCTGATTTTTTTGACTTTTGCAAAAGGTTTATTAGCTACTGGGGTTTAAGTTTCTATGTTCTGCTGTGCGAATTGCCCCATTTCTCACATAATTAAATTTCCTCTAAGAAAAAAGATTGGTGTTGCTGATTAGATGTATAAATCTTGGTATAGGGGTACAAAATTTTAAGCGTAGGCGTAGCCTGCCGTAGGCATCGCTCGTTACCAAGGTAATGGCAAAGTAGTGATTTATTGATTGTTAACTCTTGCCGAACAAAGATTTCTGGCTATGGTATCACTACATCTTTACCATTACAAAAATCTTTAGTTTTGTATCACTGAATGCTTGATATTGAAGTGAGAAACTCGGACACTGTTTTTGCAATCAAAAGTACAAAAACGTGAAAAAAATTAAGATTTTCAAGTTTCTGCTACCATTTGTGATGGTAGTTTTATTGATAATTGGGTTGGCAAAGATCGTACCGGCCCAATCATCAGTAAGTGTTCACCTAACCCTTGGCAACCCCAGCAATGCTGGAACTTTCAGCCTAAATAACTACTTGCTGGTAAAGCCACAGTATGTAATTGGTTACAACTGCTCAATAGGTAGAGCAAACTGGGTGTCTTGGCAGTTAAATAGTAGTTGGTTAGGTAACACACCAAGGCAAGATAATTTTCGACCTGATACAACACTTCCTTTTGGATGCTATCAAGTTCAATCTACCGATTTTAGTGGAAGTGGGTTTGATCGTGGTCACATGACACCTAGTGGTGACAGAACTAATAGTGTTACCAATAATTCTGCCACCTTTTTGATGAGCAACATGATTGCTCAAGCCCCAGATAACAATCAGGGAATTTGGGCAAGCCTAGAGGAATATTCCAGAACTTTAGTAGGACAGGGTAAAGAACTTTACATCATATCTGGTGGATATGGGATGGGCGGTACCGGGTCTAACGGAAGGTTCTATACAATAGCTAATGGACGAGTTCAAGTCCCTAGTATAACTTGGAAAATTATTGCTGTACTGAATACTCCAGGTTTAGGTCTTGCTGGCGTGACAACCAACACGAGAGTTATTGCTGTCAGTATTCCCAACATGCAAGGGGTGCGAACAGCGAATTGGAGAAACTATCGGGTTAGCGTTGACTCATTAGAATCTCTAACTGGATACAATTTTCTCTCAGAAGTCTCAACATCTATTCAGTCTGTAATAGAAGCGCAAGTTGACAATTTATAAGTTTGGATGATTTCAAAAATGAGAAAGCCTAGCTACACAGATAGCTAGGCTTTTATTTAGATAAATTTCCAACCTACTTACTAGGTTTCAACCAGTTTTGTTACTACTCCAGCTAAGTCACCATTTTTAGTTTGGCCTATGATATAAGCGTCAATATTTATTTGTCCAACACGATAAACGCTGATGTCACTAAGATTATCTTTAAGCGTTTGGATAAGTGTTTGAAACTTTTTCACATTTTTTTTCTGTAGTTCATTGTGCCACTCTTGCTCAAATGCACAATTACGAAAGAGATAGTCCAAGTCTACTACTTCTACTGGCAGGTCTTGAGAACCTGTTAGCTGTAATATTTTCTCCTGTGTTGCGGGTGCAGCATCTTTCCACTGAACAACCTCGAAAGGGTAATCCGACTCGCTCATCATTAACAAGCCAGTACTAGCTTCCTTTAGTTTTTCGACAATCTCGCCGCTCATAGTCATCAGTTTCTAGCAACGCTCATACTGTATCATTCAGCCGACAGCAAGGTGGAAATGGGACAACTCGACCATTGGGTAAGAAATTTAGCGCAGATGAAGCAAGAATTACAATTGCTTAGTTTGATAAGAAAGTTTCAAATCTTTCCTTAGTAAATTGCTTAGAGTTTAGATGTGCTTGTCCTGATTTACGCAAGTCTTATTACCCATCTGATAGTAGTTTATATGGGTAATTTAGTTATGAAGATATTCCCTCACAAGCAACTAAAGTAAAGCATTCACACCACTAACGCCGTTTTAGTTTCTCCCAATTTTAAAAGTTTCAGCGCCCAAAAATTCCTCATTTATCAGTGACAAGATTTTATCTATAAGAATCCTATTTGAGTTTTGAGCTAATTCCGTACATCTGAAGGGTGGTAAAAGTAGTACTCAACATTGCACCATTCTCCTAACCGCTACCAACCGTTTTATTTTCAAGGCAGGTCTGTTATTGACCCTCGTAATACGTCTAAAATTGTTTGGATTTCATCATATAAGTAACAATGTATATTGTATATTTCATGCAATTGAAATTATCTCAAGCCATTAGCCTAATAAAAAACTTTTAGGGCTTTGAAGTTTCTGTTTCTGGCTGGATCATAATAGGCATACTGCCTTTTTCAGAACCAATAATTACAAGCTTAGAATTATTAGATTGAGCTAGCTTTTCGGTGGCTTCAATCGCTCGCAATTGTAGCACTTGGTTGGTAAGTTCAGCAGAGATAATTTTTTGGGAATCAGCTATACCTCGCGCTTCAATACGCTTTCGTTCTGCCTCTTGACGCTCTTTTTCTAGAACAAATTTCATCTGCTGGTTTTCTTGCTCTGTCTTGAGTCTGTTTTGAATTGCAGCTTGTAGAGTATCAGGCATTTTGACATTTCGCAAAAGAGCTTCTTCAACGATGAAACCCAAAGCTGGTATCTCCTGAGTAAGTTGTTGGTCAATTTTTTGGGCGATTTCTTGGCGTTTGGTAGAGTATATAGCACTGGCTGGGTAGTTTGCCGTAATGGCGCGGACAGTAGAGCGGAATCTGGAAATCACCAGTTGTGTTTCATCATCTCCAATTGTTTTATATACTGTAGCTGCCTTTTGCGGATCGAGCTTGTATTGAAGACTGACATCAAGATTTAGGCTCAAACCTTCTTGGGATGTTACATCTACATTTTCCTTTACATCCTTAATGCGAGTGGAAAAATTCAGCACTTTGTTAAAGGGATTAAGCAAGTGAACACCAGGATTGAGAGTAGTTTCAGAAACTTCGCCAAACAAGTTGACGACACCGACATTGCCTGGTGGGACAATCACCAAAAGCCTAGAAATAGAATTCAGTACTGCAATACTGCCAATCAATATCATAATTGTGCGTATTGCTAAACGTGACTTTTCACCAGATATCTTATCTGTATTGAGGTAAACGAGAATTGCAATTAGGCTAGTTACAAGAGAGACTATAAAGCCCATAATTTTTTCTGTGAGTTAAGAGGAATGTACTTAATCACATAATTCCCAAATGCCTTTATGAAACTAATACCATTTCACGCAAGTTAGCGGTTTATTAATCTTTTTACAGATTAAATAAACATTCCCGACTTCTGAGAGAAGTCGGGAATCTTAGCCTTGGAACGATGCCTACGACAGGCATTGCCTACGCGACTCTACAATTAATCCAAAATACAAAATTACTTGCCGTTGCCGTTACTACCATTGCCATTGCTGTTAATGACACGTTCGGCGAGTTTTTCTGGTACTTCCTGGAGATGGTCATATTCCCAGTGGAAGGAACCTACGCCCAAGGTGAGCGATCGCAGCTCTACAATAAAGTTTTGCATCTCTGCTTGTGGCAAGTATGCAGAGATATTATCCCAGCCTTGCCAATCGTTTCTGCCTTCATAGCCTAAAATTTGCCCCCGTCTACCACTCAATAGTTGCAGCACTTTGGAAGTAAATTCGCTAGGTGTAGTCACTTCCACCCGCAGAATTGGTTCTAATAAAGTAGGTTCCGCTTGGGGTATTCCCGTTTGCATTGCCAATCGGGCAGCTTGTTTAAAGGCTTGTTCGGAACTATCAACGTTGTGATAGGAACCATTAGTCAAAGTTACCGCTAAATCCACCATTGGGAAGCCCAAAGGCCCATGTGTGAGAAATTCCCGCACGCCCATTTCCACGCCAGGAATGTACTGTTTAGGAACCACACCGCCGACAATGGTTTCATTAAAATTAAAACCTGTACCGCGTGGTAGGGGTTTGATGTCAAGAAAAACATCACCAAACTGTCCGTGACCACCACTTTGGTGTTTGTAGCGCCCATGAATTGAAGCTACTGTTTTGCGGATGGTTTCTTTGTAAGGCACTTGCGGTAAATGGGTTGTCATTGGCAAGTTATATTTGCGGCGCAGTCTATCTAGGGCTACTTGTAAATGAATCTCGCCTTGTCCCCACAAGATAACTTCGTGAGTATCGCCATGTTGTTCCCAAGCAAGTGAACAGTCTTCTTCTAATAACTTGGTGATGGCACTGCTAAGTTTTACTTCATCGTTGCGTTTTTCAGGTGTAATAGCGAGGGCATACACTGGTTCCAACTCTACAGCTTTGGGTAATTTTATTGCCGACTGCTGTTCTGTGGAAATTGTATCGCCTGTCTTGATTCCTTCTAAACGGCTCAATGCGACAATTTCACCAGCATTAACTTGGTTAACTGATTGCTGTTGTTGTCCCATGAGGCGGTAAATTCCACCAGTGCGAATGCCATTGAGGACAATACCATCAGTTAATTTGCCCCGCCAAACACGTACCAAAGACAGTTTGCCACCTTGGGGAGTGTAGTAAGTTTTTAATACCTGCGCTAGAGGTGTATCACCTTTTATGTTTTTTAAACGACGTTCTGCTGTGGTTTCTGGTTCAGGGGCTTCCCGCAACAAGGCTTCTAATAGAGGTCTAACACCATAATCTTGTTCTGCTACACCAAAGAAAACGGGCACTACCAAATCTGCCCCTAATTCCATTTTTAAATCTTTGAGGATTTCTTCTTGAGGAGGTTCGATGTCTTCTAAAAGTTCTTCGAGTAAATGGTCGTCAAAATTTGCTAAGGCTTCGAGCATTTCTGCCCGCGCTATATGTTCTTCTTCTTTTAAACTTTCGGGGAAGGGAATGGGATCGGCAGGTGCGCCTGGATGATATTGATATGCCTGTTCGCTCACCATATCGATAAAGCCGGTGAGTTGTTCCCCGTTCATGATGGGATATTGATGCGCTACCAAAGGACGGCTAGATACTGCTTTCAGGGCGTGCAACGTTTCCAAAACGTGAATATTTGCCCGATCCATTTTGTTGACGAAGACGAGGTGGGGGATTTCCCAATCGTCGAGGAATTTAAATAGAGGAGCGAGGGTGAGGACGCGATCGCGTATGGGTTCGCAAACTACAATTGCCGCATCAACTCCCATTAAAGCATTGTACGTTTCTTGGGCAAATTCTACACTTCCTGGACAATCAATAAAAGTGAAGCGAATGCCGTTATACTCAGTGCTAGCGGCGCTGACTTCTACACTCATGTGGCGATCGCGCGACTCGGCAGCACTATCTCCCACTGTATTGCTATCCTTAACACTTCCTTTGCGAGAAATTGCCCCTGTGACAAATAACAAGCTTTCTAGTAAAGTGGTTTTTCCACTTAAATAAGGCCCGACAATTGCAACATTCCGCGAACCCGATTTTACTTTTTCGTTCATAAAACCTCCCTTGCGGTAAGTCTTTCCTAACCGCATGATTCTGTATATATCAAGGGTTAAAGAAGAATCCAGAAGTCAGAATTCAGGATTCAGAATCAAGACAGTAGCTAGTCCGCAAGCGTCTTAAACTGATTTATTTCTTTGCCAGTCGTACAGAATTCATTCTGAATTCTGGCTCCTGACTCCTGAATTCTATCTGAGAAAAAATGCTTCTCTGGAGTCAAAATTACCCCTTCTTTAATTTGTTATTATGCTCCTTTTAATCTAAATTTAAAAAAATTGTAGTCTGTCGTAAGATTTAGCTTAATAGAACTTAACAAAAGTAGGCTTTTATGGCAAAATAAAAATTTTTGTAAAAAAGTTTTTATAAAGTAAATTTAACCGAAAATGTTGCAAGTCAGAAAATCAATGGGAAAATCATTCTTTAAATATCGCATAGCCGGGTTAGTAAGTTTGATGCTGCTTGTTAGCATTTCCTTTGCATCTCTTTCTCTATCTGCTCCTATCCCCTTAAAGCTGGCACAATCTAATGGTAAAACTGCTATAGACTGGTTAAATCAAGGTTTACAAGCAATTCAGGCGGGAAAGGTACAAGATGCGATCGCAGCCTTCAAACAAGCAGCTAAATTAGATCCAACATTAGCACCAGCACACTATAATCTAGGGCTAGCATTGCGACAAACGGGACAATTACAACCCTCTGCGGATGCATTTTATCGAGCGACGCAAGCCGATCCTAAGTTTGCGCCAGCTTTTGCGAATTTAGGTGGTGCGTTGTTAGAAGGGAATAATTTACAGTTAGCTAACGATTACTTGCAACGCTCCCTAGAACTCGATCCTAAACTGGGATTTGCCCACTATAACCTGGGGTTGGTAAGAGAACAGCAAGGAAATTGTGAGAAAGCGATCGCATCTTTTAAAAAAGCCATAGAATATAGCAAAAATGCACCAGAGCCTCCTTATCATATAGGGATGTGTTATCTCCAACAAGGCAAACTCGATCAAGCCAAAGATGCTTTTAATCAGGCAGTAAAAATTAATCCGAAGTATCCTGAAGCTTACTACAATCTCGGCTCAATTTGGTTTGGGCAACGCAAATCACAAGAGGCATTAGAGGCTTTTAGAAAATCAGCCGAAGCTAACTCTAACTATCCCAATGCTTATTATGGTGCAGGGTTAGCTTTTATGCAGTTACAGCAATATGGAGATGCAGTACAAGTATTGCAATTTGCTAGAGATTTATATAATGCTCAGAAAAATCCTCAGTGGGCAAAAAATGCCGAGCAATTGTTGCAACAAGCACAAAATTTAAATTACAAACCTCGCTGAGGCGCAAACGCTTAATATTGCATAACATAAAACTATTGGGTTGACTCGCTGGTGTTGTCTGAAGTTGTCCCGATTGGAAAAATGTACATGCAAAAGCGCCAGAAAAGTCGATTTTTATTTAGCGATCGCTGGCTTGATCGGCACTCAATTGTTCGCAACATGGAAGCCTTTCAAGACTTAATTGTGATTGTCTTGTGTTTGGGATTGTTCGCCGTCATGCTGATCCAATTGTGGGGGATAGCGATCGCCATCACGCAGCCACTAGACTATAAACATGTGACTGCAAAAATACTATTTGTGTTGATTTTAGTCGAGTTATTCCGACTATTAATGGTGTATTTGCAAGAACACAGTATTTCTGTGGGAGTGGCAGTTGAGGTAACAATTGTATCTCTACTGCGAGAAATAGTAGTTCACGGAGCGCTGGAAATGCATTGGGTTAATACGCTTGCAATTTGTGGTTTGTTGTTTGTTCTGGGTGGACTACTCGTAGTCTGTGCTAAAACGCCACACATGGATTGCATGAGTGCTAACACTAAGTTTTGTCCGGTTGTCTATAGAGGAGGTAGGGAACGGCAAAATGAGTTGGAATTCCAGTATTCACGTCAATGTGATGATAATCAACCGCTTGGATAAATTGTTATGACAAATGGGGAGTGGGGAGTGGGGAGTGGGAAAAAAGCATTTTTTTACTCTTCACTCCTTTGCTTGGGGCTGTATCAGGAAATTTAGATGCATCTAAAATCTAAAATAGTATAACTTACTTTTGCAAGGAACTTCCGACGTATTGAAATATACTCTTTTTGGAAGATGAATCCCTCTTTTAGGGTGAGTATAAGTTAATTAGAAATTCTCAAAGAGGGTCAAGCAATGACTACAAATACAGGTAACGGACAGTCTCAACAAGCGATTAGCGACTTGGAGTATGATTTTGTCACCGTTTTGCACAATAAGGCTGAAGCCGTTAAAGCTTATGATACCTACATTAAAGATGCAGAACAAGTAGGTTCTCAGCCATGTGTAGAGTTGTTCCAAAAATTGCGGCAATCTGATATTGAACACGCACAAGAGATTCGCCAACATCTACAACAAGTGCTGCAACACGGTAAAATGTAACCCAGGTTTTAAGTGCGTAGGCGTAGCCCGTCGTAAACATCGCTTCTGCTAAATATAAAAGAGGCGATCGCACTTGCTGATTACATTAGACACCAGGACAAACGCATTTTATTTACTAATAAAAACTAATAAAGAACAAGTTTGAAAGAGTGCGTTTGCGTTTAGGGTTTTGTAGAGAGGAAAACGGGAGAGCAGAGAGCAATGCCTATAGCGGACGGGTACGCCATCGCACCCATTTATAAGAACGCTATTTGCTCTATGCTGAAGCGGAAAGTCAAAATAACAGCTATGAAATTTACACAAAATCTCAGGCCCCGCCAAGGCTTACTGAAAGCCCTGACTCTAGTTTTCCTCCTATCGGTATCTGTAATGCCCCTTAATGTTCTAGCCAACGAGAGCGAAAAAGCGACATTCAACAGTACAAATACGCTTCAAACCATACTCACCAGCAGTCATCGTTCAGAGCAGAATCGCCTCCGAGACAAGTACCGCCACCCAATCCAGACTTTGGAATTCTTCGGTCTGCGCCCAAATATGACCGTAGTTGAATTGTGGCCGGGAGGTGGCTGGTATACCGAGATATTAGCCCCATTTTTAGCGCCCAAGGGACAACTCATAGTTACTAACTTGGGTGACGCAAGTAAACCGGCTTTGGCTTTCCAAGAAAAACTAGCAGCTAATCCAGAGATTTTTGGTAAAGTCAAAGTAGCCCAAATTAATCCCCCAAATGAATTGACCCTAGCACCAGACAATTCTGTAGACCGAGTTGTTACCTTCCGCAATATTCACAACTGGGTTAAAGCAGGCTATGCCGAGCAAGTTTATGCGGCGGCTTATAAAGCACTCAAGCCAGGAGGTATTCTGGGAGTGGAAGAACACCGCGCGCTGAAGGGAACTTCTTTACAAGAGAGTATTAAAACTGGCTATATGTCTGAAGATGGGGTAATTGCTGCTGTGGAGAAGGCTGGCTTTAAATTGGTAGGCAAATCAGAAATTAACGCCAACCCAAAGGATACCAAGGACTATCCGGGCGGAGTTTGGACACTACCTCCAACCTTAAGCCAAGGTCAAAAGGACAGGCAACGCTTCCTTACCATTGGAGAGAGCGATCGCATGACCCTTAAGTTCGTTAAACCCAAAGCCCCCTAATTAGATATAAGGTAATCAATAAATCAATTGTTTCATCTCAGCGTACCCTTACACCCAATTTTGTATCCCAGTGCAAGGGTTTATCTGCTTTTTTTAGGGGAGACTCTGGTATGTGATCTACTGAAACGCCGTATTTCCAATTTGGTGGACAGATAGCAATGTAACGTGCATAACCTCCTAAACCACCTTTGAATTTGGGATACCCAATAGAGATCAACGCGCCTGTTTCTGGTACCTGATCTAAATTTGCAACACCCTCTGCTTGGGTATATCCGTTTTTCAACAGCCAAGCTTCTCCTTCTAGTGTTGGGGTGTTATCTGTATCCAGGGGTTCGTGTCCGTGAAAAAGAATGTGGCGCTCAAGGTGCAGAAATTGCAAAGCTTCTAGCTTCACACCAGGAAACTTAGTTCTTGTAGCTAGTTCGGGCTTTGGCCATTCTTTAGACCAGTCAGAGCGAACAAACACAACTGAGCCTTGAGGAATCCTGCCATATTTGCGTTCCCAATCTTGAATATCTTTGACACTCAGGTGGTAATTGGGGTCTTTGACAACTTTATCCTGGATCGGAATTATTACTAGAGGACGAACAGCAAATGTTGCTGGCAATTCATCAATAGCTGGATAGTCAGGGTTCCAGTGAGCAGGTGGATCTAGTTGGGTTCCTAGCTGATCGGTGGATAAATCGTAATGAGTTGCTTCAAATCCATCCTTTTGGTAAGTGTATGGCTCACCCGTTTTTGGACTGATAGTAGGAGCAAACTTTGATGAATCAAAACCTGACCATACAGGAATTGCTGGAGCGATCGTATGAGTCAAGTCAACATATTTGGCTGACTTGAGCAACTGCTGATAAACTTGCCACAGGTCAGGCTTACGTAATGGCTGTACCGCATTTACAGACACCAAACCAACACCAAACAGAACTATTAAACAAATAATTCCCCAGAAAGTTTTTTGCAATGGTTGACGCAAAAATCTATCTAGTTCCTGCTTTAGATGTGAATAGTTATATTGCGGCAGTATTGTCATTGTGTTTTTTATTATTACTTTTGAAGGCTCTAATTGTTTTATCACAAATTGCTGTATTGTTTATCCTGTAGCTGTTTCGGGGTATATAGTGTAATACGGTTCAGTTAAGGCTAAAACTCTTTGTCAAACTCAATTTTTTTAACGTAGACGCTTCGGCTTGCCGCAGGCTACCGCCAAGGACGCCAAGGACGCAGAGAGAAGAAAGAAATGCTTAACTGAACTGTATTGGTATATAGTGTAAATACATCTGTTTCACCATAAAAAAGCAGATGGCTGTTCCCATCTGCTTTAATAAAAGATTAGTTATCTGCTTTACTTAGATACCAACTGATTAACTGGAGCAATCCCAGCCAAATCTAAAATTGGCGCGATCGCATCTTCTCTCTTCACTGCCATCATGTGGACACCCTGACATAATTGCCGCGCTATCTGCACTTGCTCGGCGGCAATTTTCATACCTTCCTCAATAGGATCTTTGGCTTTTGCCAATCTATCAATAATATGTTGGGGAATATTTACACCCGGAACACATCTATTAATAAACTGAGCATTTTTTGCCGATTTCAACAGAAAAATTCCTGCCAAAATTGGTTTTTTATAACCAGAGGCAATGGTATCCATGAACTTTTCTAGCCGCTCAAAATCGGTAATTAACTGACTTTGAAAAAACTGCGCTCCGGCTTCGATTTTGCGTTCAAATCGACTTTGCAAACCCGACCAACTTTTACATTGCGGATCTACTGCTGCACCAACAAATAAATCTAACGCTCCATCTGTCAAGGGTTTCTCGTTGCAATCAACGCCTTGATTCATCTTCCGAATCAGTTGCAGCAGTCGCACAGCTTCTAAGTCAAACACTGCTTTGGCATCTGGATGATCGCCTGCTTTTACTGGGTCGCCAGTCAAAGCTAAAATATTACGGATACCCAAAGCATGAGCGCCCATCAAATCAGCTTGTAAACTAATGCGGTTGCGATCGCGGCAAGCAATTTGACAAATCGGTTCTATACCATTTTGTGACAAAATCACCGATGCCATTAACGAAGACATCCGTAACACTGCGCGGCTACCATCAGTAATATTGACAGCATGAACCCTTCCCTTAAGAGTCGCCGCCATTTGAATCATGTGCGCTGGATCTCCCCCTTTCGGCGGTGCTACCTCGGCGGTAATTAGAAATTCACCTGCTTGTACAGCTCTCTGAAAAGCTGTGGGGCTATGGGTGTGATGCATAAAATTAAGAGTTTCAATTTCTTAAATGGTATAGCCAATCACACCGAAAAGGGACAAATTATAGAGGAAGCGAATAGCCTAAAGCAGTTTTGACTTGTGATAAAGTTTGATTTGCGATCGCTCTAGCTTTTTCCCCTCCATCCCGCAATACAGATTCCAAATAGCTTTTATCCGCCGTTATCGACTGATATTTTTCTTGAATTGGTTTCAGAGCCTCAATTATCGTGTCCGTCAATAATGGCTTAAATTGTCCCCAACCCATATCCTGACATTCAACTGCTACATCTTCCTTCGTTTTACCAGAAAGCAATGTATACAGCGTTAACAAGTTATTACACTCTGGACGCGCTGGATCATCAAAAGTCAGTCCACGAATGGGATCGGTTTTGCAACGCTTAATTTTGTATTGAATCTGTTCTGGTGAATCTAGCAGATTGATTCGGCTTAACTCAGAAGGATCAGACTTCGACATTTTGCGTGTACCATCCGCCAAACTCATCACCCTTGCCCCTTCCTTACGAATCAAAGGGTCTGGTAACTTTAAAACTGGTTGCTCTGGTTTACCAAATTGGTGATTTAATCGAGCTGCAATATCCCGTGTTAACTCCAAGTGTTGCTTTTGGTCTTCACCCACTGGCACTTTATCAGCTTGGTAAAGCAAAATATCGGCTGACATCAGCACAGGGTAATCTAATAAGCCTGCACTCACATTTTCTCCCTGTTTTACAGCCTTTTCTTTAAACTGGATCATATCTTGCAGCCAGTTTAGAGGTGTAATGCAGTTGAGCAACCAGGTGAGTTCACTGTGAGCCGAAACGTGTGATTGTACAAAGATGGTAGAGTGATTTAAATCAAGACCACAAGCTAGATAGAGAGCAGCAAGGGTGTAGGTATCAGCTGCCAACTGTTTTGGGTCGTGTGGCACTGTTATCGCGTGTAAATCAGCCACAAAAAGGTAATTTTCGTATTCGCTCTGACCTTCTACCCAGTTGCGAATGGCTCCCAAATAGTTACCTAGATGGTAATTGCCGGTTGGTTGAACTCCAGAAAGAACACGTTGCTTGCCCATAAATTTCAACTTAGTTATCTCAAATCCGCGCTAGTAAAGTGGCGATGTCTGGCGACAAATTGCTTTCCGCCTACGCAAAACTCATTTAATTTTGACATTTTCCAGGTCAAATCGCCGTTGTGGAATGAGAGATTTTAACTCAACTCCGATTCTTCACAAAGGAAAACGACAAGTTTGTGTGGTAAGAGAGCTTTTACCCGAATTTCTCACGCATAGTGTGAGAGGTGTGAGAAGCTACGAAAGTATAATTCTGTATCCTCCCACACCCCTACACTCCTTGGATTTCTCACAAGTAATAAATCCAGGTTTTAGGGCAATACGGTTCAGTTAAGAATTTCTTTCTTCTCTCTGCGTCCTTGGCGTTCTTGGCGGTTCGTTAAAAAAATTCACTTCAATAAGCAGTTTTAGCCTTAACTGAACCGTATTGGGTTTTAGGGTGGACATTGTAAAACTTGACTGTAGTTGTAAAATAAAAAGTCGATGCGATGGCATTGTTAGTCGATGCAATGGCATTGTTAGTCGATGCAATGGCATTGTTAGTTAATGCAATGGCATTGTTAGTTAATGCAATGGCATTGCTAGTTAATGCAATGGCATTGCTAGTTAATGCAATAGCATCATAAAAGATTGCGTTTACATAACATAATAATAGAAAAACTAAACTGCAAAACGCTATAACTAAAGCTTTTTCTCTTCATCAAAGCAGTTTATGTACTCTTGATTACAAAAATAGACAAAATTTAAATTTTTTTCAGAGAAAGTAGCAGTAACCTCGAAATTATGAGTTAATTCTTTGGCTCACACTAGTGGGCTATTAGCATCATCTCTGCAATGAACATCCAAAACACAGATTTATCCAAAGTAAAAATTTTTTAAACAAAATTTAATTAGAGGACTACAGCAATGAAAGTACTCTTACTTTACCCCCGCTTTCCTAAAACCTTTTGGTCTTACGACGAATTCATGAAAATAGCGGGACTTAAGGCATTTATTCCACCGCTAGGAATTCTGACTGTTGCTGCAATGCTACCAACAGACTGGGAAGTTCGGTTTTATGACCGCAATGTTAATCAAGAAACGGATGCTGATTGGCAATGGTGCGACATAGTAATTCTTTCTGCCATGCTTGCACAAAAAGAAGACTTTCTTGCCCAAATTCATAAAGCAGCACAACTAGGGAAAAAAGTTGCTGTGGGTGGCCCTTATCCAACCTCAGTACCAGAAACTGCCCAAAAAGCAGGAGCTAACTATTTGATTTTAGATGAAGGGGAGATTACAGTTCCACAATTTTTAGATGCGATCGCTAAAGGTGAAGAACAAGGAACCTTCCGCGCCCTGGAAAAACCAGATGTAACCCAAAGCCCCATTCCTCGCTTTGATTTACTCAAGCGAGATGATTACTTAATGATGGCAATCCAGTTTTCTCGCGGTTGTCCTTTTGAATGCGAATTCTGTGACATCATCAATTTATACGGTCGCAAACCACGTACCAAAGAACCCAGCCAAACCCTAGCAGAACTTCAAACCCTCTATGACTTAGGCTGGCGCGGATCTCTATTGGTAGTCGATGATAACTTTATTGGCAATAAACGCAATGTAAAACGCCTCTTACAAGCATTAATTCCGTGGATGCAGGAACGCAATTATCCCTTCACCTTCCTAACTGAAGCTTCCGTCAACCTAGCAGAAGATACTGAGCTATTAGAATTAATGGCTAAAGCTGGTTTCTACGGAGTCTTTTTGGGTATTGAAACACCAGATCAAGATAGCCTGCAAGTCACTCGCAAATTTCAAAATACTCGCAATCCCCTTTTAGAAGCTTGTCGTACCATCAATGAAGCTGGATTGTTAATCTATGCAGGATTCATCATTGGTTTTGATGGTGAAAAGACTGGCGCCGGGAAGCGAATTGAAGCTTTTATTGAAGAAACCAGCATTCCTCAACCGATGCTAGGTATACTGCAAGCCCTTCCCAATACTGCCCTCTGGGAAAGACTAAAACGAGAGCAGCGATTATTAGAAGGATTTGGCGGTTTAGAGGTGGGGGATCAGAATTCCTTGATGAATTTTGTTCCTACTCGGCCGATGGCTGAAGTTGCTAAAGAATATCTAGAGGCAATTTGGAGAATGTACGAACCCAAAAACTATCTCCGACGTTGTTTTGAACAGTGCCTTAAGATTACACCTAATCCCCAACTACAGCAGACAATGTATTTTCCTCCTGGCAAAGGACTGCGGCTACTTGCACACTTGCTTTGGCGACAAGGTTGGCAACGGCAGGAAATTCGGGGTCAATTTTGGCAACAGCTTTGGGCTATTATTCGCACCAAGCCGCAATTCGTGAATATGTATTTGGGTTTATGTGCTGCTGGTGAGCATTTTTGGGAATACCGCCTTTTAGCCAGAGAGCGCATTACTGAGCAGTTAGGATTTGATCCGTTGACTACGCCTACCCCTATTGAAAAACCATTAGTAAGAATTTAAGATTAGTTGATTGTTGAGCGATCGCTAATCTGTGTTTTATAAATAGCGATCGCATTAATTTTGCTCACAAAAACTAAGCTTTTAAATTCGATTTACCTTTCTGCTAAACTCACCTGTCCACCAATTAACCTTATAAATCCAGTTCCAGAGTGCTGAATCTCCAAAAAACTTGCTTGCTCCGGTGAAGTTTTATAAATCCGAAATGTCTTCATAATTCCCAAGGTGGCAGTGCTTTCTAGAGGCCCAACAAAGCTAATATCTCGGTCGAGAAAATAAGGTTGATTAGCCCAATAAGTCATCTGATTTGCATTCAAAAAATAGCAGCCTGCATGAGGATTGAGGGCACGACAAAAGATAACTGGTGCATTCATAATTATACCCTTGAGTTCCGGTTGCTCCTGTACATTTTGAAAGGGAGCAGTTACTCGCAAAGCCAAATTCCCATCAATGTAAGCTTTATGAACCAAACCGGAAGGGGAGATTTCATAACGATTTGGCTGGAGCAAATTTAAATCACCCGCTTGTTGAGTAAACCAATTTAATTTTATAAAAAACCAAGGATCATGGATAATTAGGTCATCTTCCAAAAAGCAGTAATAATCATACTGACCAAGACAACTTTGCAGAACCGCTTGGCATTCAAACCCCAAAAGCAAAGGTTCTACATTAGTAGAATGATGCTTATATAGATGGGATGGTAAGGGAAGCTGATTTAAAAGATGATTATCTTGGGTTGTACAAATAACAATATCTAATTCGTGCGATTGCGGCTGGTTAGCAGGAAAAGCTATTCGTTGAGCGATGTTAATAATACTTTGAGATTTACCAAATAATTGGTATAAGGCGGTAAGGCTATTAGTTAACGCCTGCAAACGTGGTTTCGGATCTTTGCGTTGGGAAGCATGACGACCCTCACCACTAGGTTTGAAAAAATGGGCAATAGTAAAAATAATTCGCATTTTAAATATCGCTTTTTATTTCTTTGTCATTAGTCATTTGTTGGTTATAACTAATGACCAATGACCAATGACTAATTTCTGCCAAATCCTTTAGAAGTTGGACGCTTTTTCAAACTATCAGAATTTTTACCAGCAAACATCCATTGCAAATGCTGTGGTAACAGTTTTGCCAAATCATAACGCTTGATAATTGTCTCTCGCGCATTCGCACGAATTGCTTGCATTTCTTGAGGATTATTCAGGGCCTCTTCAATCCTATTAGCAATATTATGGGGAGAAAAGAAATCTACCAGCAGTCCATTTACCCCATCCTGTACGACTTCCAATACTGGCGCAGTCTTAGAAGCTATTAGTAAACATCCTGCTGCCATTACTTCCAACATTGACCAGGATAAAACAAAAGGACGAGTTAAATAAACATGAGCAGAAGAAGCTTGCAAAACCTGAAGATACTCATTGTAAGGAAGTCTATCTGTAAAGTGCAGCCTCGATAAATCTAAAGATGATTCTAATTTTTCTAACATTAATTGTTTATAAGTCTGCCCATCAGGAAGATTCTTCCCATAAGCCACCCTATCTTCTCCTACAACTACAACATGGCACTTAGGTCTTCGCTGCTGAATTAACGCCACCGTTTCCATAAATTGCGGAAAACCTCTATAAGGTTCCATCCCCCGTCCCACATAAGTTACCAACTCTTCCACATGAGAAAGGTCGAGATTTATTCTTGGTAAAACTAACTTTGCGCCTGGTTTGGGAACGAAATATTTGGTATCAACACCATCATGAATTACAGTAAGTTTGCTATGATATTCTTTGGGAAATTGCTGACGCTGCCAGTTAGTTGGAGAAAGACCGCGATCGCAGCTATATAAATCAGTCAAAATCGGCGCATTTTTGACCCTAATGCGGCATTCATCATCAGCATTCAATGGTTCATTGGGATCAAAATCTGCATCGGAACCGTGAGCATGGTAAAACCACTCAAAATAACATAATAATTCTGCTTTAGGGAAAATATCTTTCATAAATAAAGTTGGGCCCCAACCAGAATGACCATAAACGATATCTGGAACAAAACCCTCAGCTTTCAATTTTTCTGATACGCGATAGACAGCCTGCGCCGTGAGAACAGCATTTTCCAGGTTGCGAACGTAATGGTGGGTTTGGGGAGCAGCTTCACGAGAAGGAGTGTAAATAGCTTTAAAAACGCCAGGTATTTCGCCTTCACGACGATTTGTTCCAAAGACGACTTGACAATTAGGATCTTTACCTAAAACTGTCGCTAGATTACGAAATTGCGAGGGAAAATTGGGATGTAAAAATAAAACTTTCATTGGAATAATCTTGATTAATTTATTGCCAGATAAAATAAATTAAGACAAGCTATTTAAGATTATAAGATTATTTTTCACAATTTTTAGTAAGTAAATTTAGGTGAATCGTTGCCACGAAATGCGAAAATAATTGCAAATTCGTGTTATGACAATGAAATTTATTGGCATTGATTTAGGCTGGAAATCTCAACCAAGTGGACTATGCTGCTTAGAATGGATAGATGGACAACTGCAACTACTTGATCTAGATCGTAAAGAAGCCATTGCAGACATCCTCACCTGGATTGATCAAAGTGTCCAACCAGACGAACCAGCCATTATTGCCGTAGATGCACCTACTCTCATACCCAACCTCACTGGAAGCCGCCTCCCTGATAAACTCAGCCACAAATACTTTGGTAAATATCATGCAGGATGCTACCCAGCTAATCAAAACCTACCCTTCGCCGATCGCACCATCAACTTTGGCTTAGAGTTAGAATCACGCGGTTTTGCACATGCACCCACCATAGAACCGCAAAAACTCAGCAGATATCAAATAGAAGTCTTTCCCCACCCGGCGATCGTTAACCTATTCAACTTAGAACGCATCCTCAAATACAAAAAAGGACGACTCAATGAGCGTCGCCTAGAACTAATCAAACTCCAAAATTATCTTCTCAATATCCTCCCCTCTCTTTCTCCTCCTCTGCGTTCTTGGCGCCTCTGCGGTTCGTTTACTTCAGAAATCCCCACCACAGGCGCAGCCCTCAAAGCAACCGAAGATAAACTAGATAGCCTAATTTGCGCTTACGTTGCTGCATACTGGTGGTATTGGGGAGAACAACGTAACTTAGTATTAGGCGATCGCACCACTGGCTACATTGTGATCCCCCAAAAAATGTTAGCCTAAAATTGTAATCTCGTAAGATTTAACTCAAAGAGGTTTTATGCAAGGAGTTAGTTCCAACTTGAGTTTAAAAGAGCTTTATGAAATTGATGATCATCTCTGGTTAGAGGAAACAATCAAACTATTAAAAGCTAACCATTTAAAAGAATTAGATTTAGAAAATTTAATAGAGGAGTTAGAAAACTTGGGCCGTAGAGACAAAGCCAAGGTCGCTAGTTTATTAGAACAAATTATTATACATCTTTTATTGCTGCAATATTGGACGCAAGAATCTCAATATAATTCTGGACATTGGAAAGCAGAAATCAGAAGTTTTAGGAATCAATTAAAACGTAACTTGACAACGAATTTATATCAATACTTAGAAAATGAATTAGCATCAATTTATGATGATGCATTAGGATATGTAATTGATAAAACTGAAGGCAAACTAGATAACTTACCTCAATCTTGTACTTATACTTTAGAACAGATCCTAAATATTAATTTTCTACCTGAAAATGTTTGATATAAAAGGCGTTGCTAAACTTAAATCAGCAATGCTTCGTCTTATGTATCATATATTTTGATGTTAAACATAATAATACTTTTCAAACAATCTTCTTTATTGCTTGATTTTCCTGTTCAAAACATGGAGTTTACAGAGTGAAATTTGAGGAATTTGGGTTGGGTAACAGCACACGCAAGAACCGATGCTTAGTGCGGCAAGCTACGCAATCAAATTTATGATTTAATCTGGTTCTTGGCCAGATAGTGTTCATCAAGAGCGCGTCTTAGCATCATTTTAATCACAGCTTGACGACTAATATTGAGTTCGGTTGCCATTTTGTCCAGTTCGTTGAGCATCAGACTAGGAATTTCAAGGTTTGTTGTGACTATATCCTGTCGTCTTCGTGAAGTCATTTGACGAGGTGTTCCGACTCTTGTTGTCGTGGAGTCAAAATAACGATCAATGACTTCCTCTCCGTCCTCAATTTTATCCTCAAGTTCTTTAATAGAAATATTGTTCATAGATTTCTCTTTCCCGTCAAGTACTTTTCCAATAAGTAATTAACCAAATATATTCCCCTTCACTATCATAACGAACTTCATAAATGACTGACAAAAGGGTGTTTTCCAAATATCCAATAGCAATAAATTGTTCTGGATCATCTTGTTTGATTCGTTCTACATAGTCGCCTGCCAAAATAATAACGATCTCTTCTAAAGAATATCCCCTATTTTGCTTAAGAAGCTGACTTTTGTGATTATCCCAATCAAATCACATTTCCCTTATAATTCCTCATCATTCTAGCAATAGTTATTTTGGGGCGTGACTGCATCACATAATAAAAGGCATTGCTAAATTTAAATCAGCAACGCCTAATCTTGAGTATCAAAAATTACTCACTACTCTTATTCTGCCCAAGCAATCAACCTTGGTTCATAAGGATTAGCTAAGTATTGATTCTTCGGCAATACACGCAAAGACAAGCCTTGCAAACCAGAAGCAGTATAAGTGATATTAGCCGTGTAAATGCTCAATTGCTGTGCATCTTCACCTTGATAATCCATCACCACCGGCACAGCGTTGACAATATCACCATTGGCATCGATCGCACCTTGATATAACTCCACCTGCACATCATCATTCGCTAAAGTTGCTAAGTCAACCTTGGCTTTGACAGCAACGGTTTGGTTAACCTCAATATCTGAAGCTGCCGATACATCAATATCTTTGATTCTGATGTTGAACCAGTGTTCGCCCAATTTTTCTTTCCAAGCAGCTAGTTCTTTGGCTGGAGCATAGTTATCAACAGTCAGGGTATGATAGCGATCGCTAGCTGGGAAATAAGCCCTTTGTGCATATTCTCCTACCATCCGCGCTGTATTAAAGAAGGGACAATTCAACCGAATTGCATCCTTCATTTTGGCAACCCACGGACGGGGCAAACCATCAGTATCCCGATGTTCATAAAATAACGGTACAACTTCCTTCTCTAACAATTCGTAGAGAGCATTTGCTTCTACTTCATCCTGGTAGTTGGGATCGTCGTAATTCTCTCCATGTCCAATCGCCCAGCCTGTGCGAACGTAATCAGCTTCATCCCACCAGCCATCTAGTACACTTAAATTCGGCAAGCCATTCATTGCAGCTTTCATGCCACTAGTGCCAGAAGCTTCCCGTGGACGACGCGGTGTGTTTAACCAAATATCGCAACCCGCAACCATTAACCGGGAGATGTGAATGTCGTAATTGGGAACAAACACTACCTGCTTTTCTAAATGTTGTTCGCGGATAAAGTGATTGATCTCACGGATCAGTTCTTTACCAGGAATATCCTTCGGATGTGCTTTACCAGCAATCACAAATTGCACTTTCCGGTCTTTGTTAGCTAGTAAAAGCCGCTTAATCCGATCCAAATCACGCATCCACAGGGTAGCGCGTTTGTAGGTGGCAAACCGACGGGCAAAGCCAATGGTGAAAGCGTAAGGATCTAAAACTTCTTGTGCCTGGCTAATTTCGGAAGCCGAAGCACCGCGATCGGTCAAATGCTTGACCAAATGATCCCGCACATACAAAATCATATCTAAGCGGCAGCGTTCGTGATTGCGCCACAATTCCTCATCAGGTATGGCGTCCATCCGATCCCACAATGGGCTATCTGGTGGTGCTGATGACCAGTTTGGCCCCAGGTAGCGATCGTATAATTCTTGAGTAGATTTGGCAACACAACTCCGAGCATGGACACCATTAGTAATTGCTGCGATCGGTACTTCCTCTACTGGCACTTTCTGCCACAAGCCCTGGAACATTTGCCGCGACACCACACCATGCAGTTGGGCCACACCATTAGAAAATGTTGCCATCTTTAGCGCCAGCACTGCCATACTGAAAGGCCCAGATAAATCGCCTGTATTCTCGCGCCCCAGTCCTAAAAATTGCTCTTTGGGCAACCCAAATATCTCTGCATAGTACCCCAAGTAGTACAGCATTTTTTCAGGAGCAAACAAGTCAATCCCTGCTGGTACTGGCGTGTGGGTAGTAAAGATATTACTGGAAGCCACCACCTGTTTAGCTTGGGGATAATTCAGTCCTTCTTCCTGAATCAGCAAGCGGATGCGTTCTAGGGCAGAGAAGGCGGCGTGGCCTTCATTCATGTGGTAAGCTGTGACTTTCAGCCCCAAAGCTTTGAGCATTTGCACACCACCGATCCCCAGCATGATTTCCTGGTGGATACGCATATCGATGTCCCCACCATACAGCTGATCTGTAATGTCGTGGTCGTAAACATTGTTAGGTTCAATGTTGGTGTCCATCAGATACAGGGGAACCGTTCCTACCTGTACACGCCAAACTCTGGCATACACCTTGCGTCCTGGATAATCTACCGCAATCCGCAGTTCTGAACCATCGGCATTACGCTCTAGATGCAAGGGCATATTGTAGAAATCATTGCTCAGGTAGCGTTCTTGCTGCCAGCCATCGGCATTCAGATACTGGGCAAAATAGCCTTGCTGATACAGTAAACCTACGCCCACCAGGGGTAGCCCTAAGTCACTGGCAGATTTGAGGTGATCCCCCGCCAGAACGCCCAAGCCCCCAGAATAGACGGGCAAACAATCTACAAGTCCAAATTCCGCCGAAAAATAGGCGTAACATTCTTTTGGCTTTTGCTCCCGTTGTTTCTGATACCAGGTACGCTCTTGCAAATAATCGTCTAACTGACGGTCAGCTCGATCCATTTGCGCTAGGAAGCCTTCATCTTCGACAACTTCCAGAAGCCGTGATTGAGAGATAGTACCTAACATTAACACCGGGTTATGATGGCTAGACTCCCACAGGTCAGAGTCTAAGCGACGGAATAAATCTTTAGTGTCAACGTTCCAATCCCAGTGCAAGTTATATGCTAGCCGCCGTAGTGGTTCGAGTCGTGGCGGTAGTGAAGGAGATACGTTAAATGTGCGAATTGGCTGCATAGGTTGGCAAAACTCCAAGTTTAGCTATGGTTATTGTTTACTCTCTTTACCAATGTTGCCAATTCTTTATACAGTAGTTTGTGAAAAAGCGATGACTTTGTTAAGCATTGAGAATTTCTTTTAACCTCGTTGCTAAAGTTTACACCAAGGTGTTTCTAATTCTATGCCTTACCCTCAGCCATGTACTTGGTATATTAAAATTTAATCATTTAGTGCCATATATCACTTAAAAAAATTTAGTTTTGAATAAATAATTTATATTTTTTTTAGAATTGATTCCGGGGATCAATCTAAGGTCTTGGCTGAGAGCGAAAATTCCTTTATAGCTGCGTCAAGGAACTAGAATTTTAATTATTTCTTAATAAAATTGCCCTACTGGAGAGGAAAGACTTAACTAAATTATTTTTGGTTAAGGTTAGTTTAAGGTGATGTAATGCTCAATAGACCTTAGACATCGTTTAAAATTAAATTCTTTAAAAATCATACCAAGCAGTTAACTAGGAAAAGCATCACTAACTACTTGGTATAAAATTTTAATACTAGATTTAAGTAAATAACGTAGTAATGTGTTATTTCATGCGCCTAGTGAAGGCTGATCTTTGGTACTTTTGGTCATTGACAAAGCTACAGCTGCTGCATAAGCAATCTCGGCTGCCATTTGATAAGCAAGTTTGATACTAGATGAAGCGTCTTTGGCTTTAGGAGAGAGAGAAGCTTTTTTTCGGCGCGACTCAAGTTTTACATCACCCGCCGCTATAGCTCGCTGTAGAATGATCCAGGCATCTAGGTCTTCTGAGTCATAATTACTTTGAAGTTGCGATCGCAGTTGATCTTCGGCTACAACACTCAGATAGCCGATAGTTAGAGCTTCTTGGACAATTTCTTTAATTAAAGCCATAATTTGAACCAAGTGTGTGAGTTAAAACCGATACCTTAATCTGGGCATTTAATGTTCTTTCTGAACTTTTCCTAGAAACTAAGCTACGTTTTAGCTTTCTTTCAATAAAATTTATAATAAATAGTGGCAAGCACGCATCACCCGCTTGGCTCACCCGAATGGGTGATTTACAAATTTTTAGATACAAGCAATAAGGAAGAGGAAGATTTTTAGCTTTTTAACCAAGAGGGTGTCATCAGTATAGTAGATATCATTCTGAGTTAACACAAAAATATAAAAGTATTTGAACAAACAATAATACAAATATAGACATAAATACTAATTAATCGCTTAGAGAATTTTTAAAGTTCCCATTTTCAAGAAATTTTCTCTAGGTGTATAAAATTATTGAAGAGTAGCGTAGACTTTGCTTGCCGTAGGCATTGCTTTAGTAAAAAAGTTAACTAATCTCACCATTAGAATTAACAAGCAACCTGAAAATCAAATTATTTCATAAGAGTGTTCCATTAAAAATAAAATGTGCTATCGTTAAAAACAATTGTTATTAAAAACCATTTATGTAATTAAAAACATAAATTGGTTAGTCTGTAAATCATCTGTGTGCAACATGATTGGAGCAGCATACTCTAGAAATTCGTTGCAAGAAAGCCGTCATAGCAGTCGGGGAAGCGCTTACTTGTTTGCACCGATGGTTAACTTCAATGTGATGGCTGATGTGGGAGATAATCCACCCTAGTTGGATTTTAATCGGGCATAAATACCCATAAAAATCTAACAATAATTACATTGTCATGCTAGGCAGAAATTTTATCTAATTTTTGAATATAGTCTAGTTAAATGTATTTTTTGTTGCAATATAGCTTGTGGAACTGAGTTGTTTCAAAAGACTAAAACCGCTTGAGAAAAAGTATCCTCAAGGTAAACAACTTTATCCTTATTTGCGTAACAAGCTTTGCAAATTTACCAGATAACCGAAACAGTAGCCTATCTAAACCAAAGAATTTTCCATCAGACAATTTAATCGTCTGGGTTTGACCCTGCAATTCACTAAGATTGATTTGGTGAAAAAGAAGCGATATTTTTACGTGCTGTAAATTGCTCACATAGTCAAAACCAGGCTCTGGTTTTTCAACATTTGGAAAACCATCTAAAAACATGGGTAAATTTTGGTAATACTGCCAATGGAAATCATGTATTAATAAGTACAAAATCTTTTGGCATTGGCAAAATATTAGAATACAAAGCCAACAAATCAATCCTGTCAACAACAATTAATTGAAGAGATATGTAGCCATGCATAACGAGCAATATTTTTCCAAATTGCAGCGCGTGCAAGAACTTTTAGTAACTACTGTGTTCGGGGATATTCCTACACTTATTTTGGGGCCGAAGTTGCGTAATTTGGGATATCGTAGTATTTTTGCCTATATAGGCAGCCCAGTTTATATTCAAAATGGTGTTGAATTTAACGGTACTTGCTGTATTGAGATAGGCAGTGGAGTATATATTTTCAAGGGTGTGCGGATGGATGCTAGAGGACATAAAAATAATAGAATTCATCTGGGAAATAGAGTCGCTATTGAGCGTAACGTTGATATAGGGTCTTTAGAAAATACGTGTATACATATTGATGAAGACACCTTTATTGGCCCCAACGTGGCTATTGAGGGGCCAGGAGACATCAAAATTGGTAAACACTGCTTAATAGCTGCTTACTCAGGGATATATGCTAATAACCATAATTTTGCCGATCCGATGGAGCCGATTAAATACCAAGGTGTTACTCGCAAAGGAATTGTAATTGAGGATGACTGTTGGCTAGGGCATGGAGTAACAGTATTAGATGGAGTTACCATCGGCAAAGGCAGTGTTATTGGTGCGGGAGCAGTTGTTAATAGAGATATTCCTCCTTTCTCCGTTGCTGTAGGCATACCTGCACGAGTAATCAAAAACCGAATTGGCAAAGACTTAAGCATTAGTTCAAATTGAGAAATAGGGGATAGGGCATTGGGCATTGGGCATAGTAATTATTTCCTGTAATAATTAACTTGTTACACCCAAGTGGGTGAGAAAGAATTCAGCCACTTGGGTGAACCAGATGTGCGAGGTTACATTTTGTAAAAAAAGAGATTCTAGTACTAGAGAATATTGATTTTACTTAACTCTAGTGAGAAGAATTCTATGAAACTTACAAAATTAGCTGCCTCTTTCGTTGCTGTTGCTTCCATTGTTCTTTCGGCGGGAATTGCTTCTGCTCAAACAGCTGGCACAAACGGCAATTACATCGGTGCTGGTATTGCGGTTGGTGCAACTAGTGGCGGACAAGGAAACGATGAATCACAAGTTGGTGGTAATATTCAAGGACGTTACGCCGTTCCCAATGCGCCTGTTTCAGTGCGGGGTTCTGTGCTGTATGGTGGTGATGCTGCCGCAATTATGCCCATAGTGACTTACGATGCGCCCATTGCCAAAAACACTAACCTTTACTTCGGTGGTGGTTATTCTTTTGTAACTGACGAAGGTCAAAAAACCCCGTTGGGCAATCAGAATGCACCTGTAGTTACCCTTGGTATTGAATCAGAAGTTAGCAATAATGTCATTGCTTATGGTGATACTAAATGGGGCATTGATGCCTACAGAAATAGTGATGCTGATGCTGTCAGCTTCCAAGCCGGATTAGGCTATCGTTTCTAGTGATTTTGAGCTAGAAAATAGCTTATTCACAACCTAAAGCAATGATATTTGCCAGCCGTAATATTAGGCTTTTCGATTACATAAATTACAGACCATTCGTAGGGGCACAGCATTGCTGTGCCCCTATCGTGTTTGTATCTAAATCAGAGCCTTAATAATAATTTATTCTCTTCTTTTAATCATTTTTATTGATGATTTTGATAAATAATTATATTGGCTATTATCAATAGTTTTTTTTAAAGTAAAATTACCAATTTTAAATACGTGTAAAAGATATTACTCATGGAAAAAATTAATGCCATACCAGAAATGCTAGGTGAAACAACTGATGTAGAAACTTGGCTAATTCGAGCGGGGCTAAAATTTTCAGATTTAGGTAACGATGCTGCAAGTACTGCAATCCGTAAGCAATGGCGAGAGTACCAAGCCGCAGTGCAAAGATGCTGTGCAACCCTACACCAACCACCGTCACGTATTCAACTAAGCGGCGACTATGCCAAGCTGAGAATACCTGGTGCGGCATCAACCAATTGTGCTGTAAGCTGTCGAGTCGTGCCAAATCCTTAGACTGGGCAAAAGATAGAAAACCTTAAAGAATCAAGTGTCGAGTCGGGCAACTGCTAAGGGACTTCCAACTAAAAAAATATTCTATCGTGGTGTAGGCAGGGGGGCAGGGAGCAGTTCTTGCTGGGGGAGAAAGAAAAATATGATCTGAGTAAATTGGATAATTTATTTTCTGGAAGTCCCTAACTATCTGACTAATAATCCTGTTGCACACCTCCTACCACTGGTTTAACTTCAGAAAATGGATCAGTGCCGCCACCCCAGTTAAAATCACTAATTCGGATGCTGATACCGCCTAACTCCAACACCGGATTGTAACGCAAGGTGATGCCATAGGTGCGACGGCTATATTCCACAATGTAGTCGGTGCTAGTCTCTTTACCAGTATCCAAGTTAACAGATGTTTGAAAGCCTAAGCGAAAAGGGCCGTAGATTTGTTGTGATATCCCGGCGCTCAACACTTGGTTATCAACGGAGCGATCAAACAAAAATGGTGATAATCCGTTGTTTAAGCCTTGAGAATAAGTAATATTGAAGGCTGTGTAGTCTAAAAAAGGTCGAGAAAAATGACCAATTTGCCCTAGTAAGCCAATTGTACCAGTTAGGGTGCTTTGGTTATCGCCATTGGTGTAATAACTGGTAGTGCCTGTAAGTCCAGCGATCGCTTGCAAGTAAGGAACTACAGGGTTAGCAGTGTATCGTAATCCCCCAGTGGCAGTGGGTGGTAATGGTTTTCCCTGCCACAGCAACAGCCCAGTACTAAGGGAAGCGCTGCCTTGTAAACGACCTAGTGAGATGCGATCGTTTTCTCGCACTGGTTTTAGTAAGTCTTGGCGATCGGTATTGGCATCGATATATCGAGCGCTTCCCTGATAGGTGAGGTTGATGCCACTTTTGCCTAAAGGAATTACAGGAGAGGTAATAATGCCGCCAAGACTGCTCTGGACGGTTTGAAAACCGAGGGTACCGTTGTAAAAACGCTCGCGGTAGCTATACTCCAGATTCAAAACATGGGGAAGGGAAGTCCCTAATATCTGGCGCAATCCTAACCTCGCCCGCAAATTATCTTCTACCTTGTTCAAGTCAAAACTAGTTAATTCCCCAGTCCCGTCAATGACTGCTCTTGGATTCAAAACAGAATTTATCTTTGTCTTGACAGCAAACAGTGCGCCTAAATCACCCGTGCCTTCTTGTACAGTTCTTTGTATTAACAACTGAGGCGTAATTGTCCAGCGTGTATTCTCTGTATCAATGACTGGAAAGCCACGCTCAATATACAAACCACCCCGATCTTTTCCATCATAACCAGGGGAAGCTATTGCAGGTGTAACGTCCCGCTCCCGGCGGTCAATAGTTCGCTCATTCACCGGAATTGGTAAAGAGACGCTTCGATCAAATACCAAACGCTGATTCTGTGTCCTGATGCGGTCTACCAAGGGTGATTCTCGCGTCAGAGTTACTGTATTTGCCCGTAACTCTAGTTCTGGGGGCGAAAAAGGATCGTTGGTGAGGCGAACATCCCTTGCTTGCCAGCCTTGGGGATAAAAGTCAATGTGTTCAGCTTCAAACCTGAGCCGATTCACTACACCCCCTGTTTTCGGAGGCGCGATGTTGCTAGCATTTGCCTGACCACCTATGTTTACATCAATTCCTCCAGGGCTGCTCACACCGGAAAGAGGTTGATTGGCTCTAATGCGATCGCTCGGTGGACGTCTTGGAACTCCACCAGCAGTTACACCCGTGGATGAAAAAGCAAAATCTGTTTGTGCTGAGGGTACATAAATTTCTCCTCTACCATTTAGCAGTTCTCCACTATCTTGAACAAAGTTATAAGTAAAGCGTTGTCCGCGCAGTACCTGATCGCCCCGTGTTAAAGTTACATTGCCGAACCCAGCAGCAATCAAGTTGTCTAGATTTACTTGCAGGCGATCGGCATCCACCACCGCCCCATCAAATCGCACAACTACATTACCAACAGCCGTAATAATTCGCCGTTGCTCGTCATACTCTTGCCGATCTGAAGTGACTTCTACAATTCTCGGTTTAGCTGGCGCAGTTGTATCAAATGGTTGACTTTGCGGCTGATTAATGGTGTTGCCATCTGGTGTAGGCGTTGGTGCTTGAGCTTGTTGTTGGGCTTGGGACTTGAATCCTACAGTGATGGGCGATGAGAGTTGGTTTGTCAGTTTACGAGACGTGAATTTTATAAAATTTTGTACTGATTGAGAACTCGGTGCAAGATCAGCAGCAGATTCAGAGATATTGTCTCTTCCTGAAGACTGTATTGAAGTAATATCACTTTGCTGTTTTTGCGGGGTTAACTTCTGTGCTAAGATTCCCGCTTTGGATTCGATTTTATTGCTGTATGTAGCACTTGGAACAGTTTGGAGAGGACGCAAAGACTGGGCAAGTTGGGGTTTTTGGGAAACTTTATAGCTAAAGCTAGCATCCAAAAAGGTTTGTTTTTCTCTACTAAAGTTGAGAGTTGGCGCTCGCTCACCAAGTTTTTGAGAAGGTTCAAATTTTAAGTTTACAGAGGAAGTCTCCGCTCCAACTTTCTTTGGCAACGTAGTGGTTTCTCTTTGCGTCTCCTGCTTGCGTAACGCCGCTCTTAGCAGAAGTTCCGAGCGCTGAACGTTGACACTCGGACTTGTTTTTGTGTCTTCTTTCTTTCGGTAATTAGAGGTTTTAACCTCCTGCGTAGGATAACCAACGATCAGCGATCGCCCCAAAGGTGCAGCAGTTCCAGAACTGTTGATGGGCGAAATTTCTGGTGAATGGGGTACAGAGGGAGTTTCGGCAACTACCAAGTGATTTTGAGTTGAGTTGATCGGAGTTGGCAATGGGGGATCGCTCTTGGTTTTACCCGCAATTGCTAACTGAGCCAAATCCTTGGGCTGTTTGGATTTGTCTATCTTTTCGTGTATTCCAGTATCTACACCTGAAAGAAAATTTGTATGACTAGCAGATGAGGCGGGATTTACAGCTTGTAAAGATTCGAGGATAAAAGGCGGATCAGGCGGCAGAACTGGATGAAGCATATTTGAGCATAATCGGGCTAACAAACAGCCAAATGACGGAGGGAAGGATTAAATATACATTTTGCCTTCCGACTGTCGCCTTCTGCTACCGGTAGCAAGCCACTTTGAGGAGGAAACTTACTAGGCGAAAGTTTAGTAAGTTTCCGTGGGGTTTAGTATCTTCCGCCTTCTAAAGTCGCGGATGATTTATCGCCCTTTTACTCTAAGTCCCGACGGCCGGGGTTACGAGCTGGATCGTTTGACAAAAATCCGAAGACGAAGATAGTGACGAAGAAGGCAACAACAATATAAACAGCGATTTTTAAAGTCAGCATAGAAATATCTCCAAGGGGTAAGACAAAGAAAGCTTTTCTTTCAGGATCTGCCATGCAGAAAAGATAGCTACTTTATATTACCCAAATCTCGTCCCTTTTGAGAGGACTCTGGGGACTTGGGACTGGCGACTTGGAGATTAGGGACTAGCACTGCCTACCCTAAGTTTATTAATAATGGTGCAAAATGTCATTTGTCTGACTTTTAGATGCCCTTAAGAAATAGCTCAGAGACTGGTTATTCTTGTAACGTTTATTGTGACGTTAACTAACGGCAAAAGTTTCTTCAGATAACAGTTATTTTTTCAAAAAGCGCTGACGTAGACGAGATATAAAACTATTCACCTCTGGTATTTTCATTGATGAAGCGATCGCAGCAAACACTGCAATCCCCACGAAGCCTGATATACACAACTGCAACACCAAAATCAGTAAACCCGTTTTACCCAGCAATTGTTGAGAAGCAACCAAAGTCCCATAGCTTGCTATCCCAGCTACCAAACTACCCGCAGTCAAACCCAAAATCGGCAAACTCCATTCACGCCAAGGTAAACCATTGAGCTTGCGATCAAGCAACCATAACAGCATTAACATTGAGCTACAATTTACACCCACCGTTGCTAACACCAAACCGGGAGCGCCAAAAGGTTTAACGAAAAACCAATCTAATATGATGTTGAGCAAAATGTTAAAAATACTGATGCGAAAAGGTGTCTGTCCATCACCTAAAGCGTAGAACACCCGCACCAAAACATCACGTCCCAAATAGGCAAACATCCCAATTCCATAAGCTACTAGCAAGGATGAAACTAGCTGTGTGGCATCTGGCTTGAAAGCACCGCGCTCATATACCACCTGTACAATAGGTACTGATAACGACACCATCAGCGCCCCTAGCGGTAGCATGGTGAAGGCAGTAAGTAGCAGTCCTTGGCGAATACGTAACTTTAAATCTGACCAATTTTCGGGGTCAGCAAGTTTGGCAAATATCGGTAACAGGGGCAGTAAAATGATATTAGAAATAATCCCTAACGGAGTCTGTACTAGTAGATTCGCATAGTTAAATCCTGCCGCCGCACCAGGAATAGGACTGGCAAAATAAAGGTCAGTGGCAACATTAATTGGCATCATTCCAGAGGAAACTGTTGCCGGAGTCATGATTTTAATGACTTCTTGAACGCCTGGGGATTTAAAATCAAACCGCAGGCGTAATGTGCCTAGTCCTAACCGCCATTGGACAATTAGCTGCACTAACCACTGGAGAACTGCACCTGCCAAGGTTCCCCAAGCTAAAACCATTCCACCGATTAAAGCGTACTCCGGCTTAATAATGTCTTTGCCCAGTTGCATAGCCAAGATACCAAGACCGGCAACAACGGTAATACTGGATAATAAGGGACTAATGGAGAGTAACCAATATTGATTGGCTGTATTGAGAGTGCCAAAGCCAATGCCAATTAATCCGGCAAATAAAGCCATTGGTGCCATAATGCGGAGTTGTTGAATTGCGATCGCTCTAGTTGTCGCTTCCAAACCATGACCGACTAAATCAACGATCGCATCTGCAAATAAAACTTGAGCAATTGTCACTACTAATAGCGATCCAGCTACCAGAGTTGTTACGGTTTCCACTAGGGGAGCCGCTTCTTCTCGCCGCCGCTTGGCTAAAACGCTGACAACTGCACTGTGTAATGGCCCATTAACACCACCGAGTAATATCAATAGAAAGCCAGGGATAATATAGGCATAACTATAGGCGGTGGCAGCAGCACCAACACCAAAAGCGGCAGCGATCGCTTGCTGCCGCACTAAACCGAAGACTTTACTAATTAAGGTGGCTGCGGCAACAATGCCAGCAATTCCAGCGAAAGAACGAGAGGGTTTTTGGTCTTGTTGTGTCACGAATATTACCCGACAACTCTTGCAGAGTGCATACTTTAAAACATTTAACCTGAAATTCCGTAATCTGTCAGGTAAATTTTGATAAATTACTTATTTTACATGGTTTCGCCCTACAGCCCTTTGGGCATCCTACGGTGGATATTGGCACGATCGCTCAAAGGACTTCCAAATAAAATCACAGAGTGAGCAGGGGGATCAGTTCTTTTTTGATTTCTTCCGGCAACACTCACTTAGTCATATCCTTTATTGTGTACAAACCAAAATTATTTTTTAACCCATTATGAGGATAGAGAAAGAAAGGGGAACTATAACAATAACCATCTTCTGAGAAATTATTGAACACTGCAAAAATTTGCAGTTTGTCATATTTTTGGCACCTTTTAACTTCATGAAGTTGGTATGAGGAATCATTAAACGACATAATCCAGAGCAATGGAACCCAATTCAAATTTCACGGACAATCAACTTCTTTTGTCAAACGCTCAACTTCAAGAACAACTAGACCAACAAAAGGCTCTGGCGAGTGTAATTGTCCGAATTCGGGAGTCTCTTGACTTAGAAACAATTTTTCAAACTACCGTTACACAAATGCGTCAGTTGCTAAATGCTGATCGTGTGGCAGTCTTCCAGTTTGACCAAGAAAAAAACTGGGAGGGAGAATTTGTTTCTGAGGATGTTGCACTTGACTGGAACTCAGCACTGGCAATAAAAGTTTACGACCACTGCTTTGGAGAACAATTTGCTTCGAGTTATCAACAAGGTAGAGTGCAAGCAGTAGCAGATATTTACAAGGCGGGACTGAGTGATTGTCATATAGCATTTTTGAGTAAATTTCAGGTAAAGGCCAACCTCGTTGTCCCTCTATTGCGCCAAAAGGAATTGTGGGGATTGCTTTGCATTCATCAGTGCAGTAAGGCTCGTGACTGGAAAGAATCAGAAATTGAGTTTATTCGTCAAATTGCTGACCATCTTACCGTCGCGATTCAACAAGCGAAGCACCTCAATGAAGTCCAATTGCAAGCCGCAGAATTGGCTCAAGCGGCTCAACGCGACCAAGTAATTGCTCGGATTGTCGATGAAATTCGCTCACCCCTTGATATTGAAACTATATTTAAAACAACAACTCAAGAAATACGCCACCTGCTGCAAGCTGATCGAGTTGCAATTTTTAGCTTTAATGACGATTGGAGTGGTAACTTCGTTGCTGAATCGTTGGCAGAAGGCTGGACTCCTTTAGTTGGTGTTGAGCCTGCGATCGCTGATACTTATTTACAACAGACGCAAGGTGGACGTTACGCTCACAACCAGACATTTACAGCCAATGATATTTACCAAGCCGGATTAACAAACTGTCATGTAACCCTATTGGAGCAATTTCAGGCAAAAGCCTTTGCAACTGCTCCGATTCTCCAAGGAGACAAACTTTGGGGAGTCATTGCTGCTTATCAAAATTCTTCACCCAGACAGTGGCAATCTTATGAAGTCGAATCACTAAGCAAAATCGGCACACAAATTGGTGTAGCAGTGCGACACCATAAGTTGCTCACATACGCTCAGTACCAAGCAGAGCAACAAAAGACATTAACTAGCGTGATTACTCGAATTCGGGAGTCTTTAGATTTAGATACAATCTTCCAAACTACTGTCACCGAGGCACGGAAAATGCTGCAAGCAGATCGAGTGGCAGTCTTTCGTTTTGACCCTCAAAAAGATTGGGAAGGAGAGTTTATTTCTGAGGATGTTGTATCTGAGTGTAACTCAGTAATAACAGAAAAAGTTTATGATTATTGCTTCGGTGAAAACTTTGCCCACCTTTACGCCCAAGGTCGAGTAAATGCGATCGCTGACATTTATCAAGGAAAGTTTCCCGGTTGCTACGTTCAAATCTTAGAAAAATTTCAAGTGCGGGCAAATATGATCGCACCTCTATTGAAAAAAGGTGAACTTTGGGGATTGCTGTGTATTCATCAATGCACCGCTCCTCGTCAATGGCAACCCTCTGAAATTGAATTTGCTAGTCAAATAGCCGAGCAATTGGGAGTGGCATTAAAACAGGATTCTTATTTAAAGCAAGTTCAAATGCAGGTTGTCCAGTTAGCAGAAGCTACTGAACGGGAGAAAGCAATGGAACGGCAAGAATTGCTGGCTGCAACTATTGATAAAATCCGTCAGTCACTTGATATTAAAACTATTTTTAGAACCACTACTCACGCTGTGCGAGAGTTGCTCGAAGTCGAGCGAGTTGCAATCTACCGTTTCAACTCAGATTGGAGCGGTAAATTTGTAGCAGATTCTTTTAAAGATGGTTGGAAACCTGTTTTACAAGCTCAACCAATGATTATAGAAACTTTTGAGGACACAGACGATGATAACGAACTTCCGCGTAACGAAACCTTTGTCCCAATTCGGGAAGGTGAAAAATTATGGGGATTATTAGTTGCTTATCAAAATTCGCAACCGCGTTATTGGAAAGAGGAAGAAATTAATTTACTGGCTCAAGTAGGAGTGCAACTGGGAATTGCGATTCAGCAGGCAGAATTACTCGAACAAACTAAACGTCAAACTTTAGAACTTACTCAAGCTCTGCAAGAATTAAAACAAACTCAGACCCGGTTAATTCAGGGTGAAAAAATGGCAGGATTAGGACAACTACTTGCTGGAGTTGCTCATGAAATCAATAATCCTGTGAGTTTTATTTTCGGTAATCTTATCCATTTAAATGAATATACTCAAGAATTGCTAAAGGTAGTAAAACTTTACCGTCAAAATTCCTCCCTTTTGCCAACTTTCCAACAGCAAATTGACAAGACTGATTTGGACTTTCTTATCGAAGATTTACCTAAAACCCTTGAGTCTATGAAAGTAGGCACAGAGCGAATTTGTGAGATTGTTTTATCACTGCGTAACTTTTCTCGTACAGATGAGGCTGAATTGAAGCCAGTAGACATTCATGAAGGATTGGATAGTACTTTGCTAATCTTAGGGCATCGGCTCAAAAACAATAATGAACGCCCAGCTATTGAAATTGTGAAAGAATATGCTACTTTACGTTTGCTCGAATGCTATCCAGCGCAATTAAATCAAGTGTTTATGAATCTTCTAAGCAACAGTATTGATGCATTAGAGGAAAAGTTTAAAACTATACAGCAAAGGTATTTGAATTTATCTCAAAGGTGTCCAAAAATACCCTTAACTATCTGGATTAGTACGCAAACCGTTAATAACCAGATTGTAATTAGAATAGCTGATAATGGTCTGGGGATTCCAGAAGAGGTGCGATCGCACATGTTTGATCCCTTCTTCACTACCAAAGCACCAGGTAAAGGTACTGGGTTAGGATTATCTATCAGCCATCAAATAATAGTTGAAAAACATCATGGTCAGATTAAATGCTCTTCTAAACCAGGAGAAGGAACAGAATTTTTAATTGAAATTCCTAGTAGTAGTTAAAAGCGACTAGTGTTTGGAATTCTCAATCGATATTAAGTAGGGGAAGAAGGGTAAGTAGGGGTTGCTGAAAAAGTGATAAAAAAGCCAGAGAAGGATTAATTAGTTATTCAAGCAAGGAACAAACAGAAGTTTTTCTTGCGTGTAACTAGTAAAATCATAAGTCATAATAATATTAAAGCGAAAAAAAGGTGTAGTTTTCAAAAATAGATACAAAAAAGCACTAAATAACCATGACAGATGAGTAGATAGATTCATCACTAAAAAAGTAATAGCAACTGTTTTCCTGTCGCTTATCCCTAGCTTTTCTTTGATTATTAATGCCCCTAATACCATCCGAAATGATTTTGCGGGTGCTCCCATCTCTGGAGAAAACAATGAAGAATATTCTGATTCAAATTCTTTCCAGGAGATTGAACCCCAAAAGTACCGTATTAATAGGGTTTGAGATGTGCTTACGCTGACCTAAATTTTTACTACAAAATGGTATTATATAACCTAGAATTATTAGGTTATATAATATCATGGAACAATTTCTTAATGTAGTTAAAGATACACCCATTCCTACTATACTAATCATAGTAGGATTGTTTTTCCTTTTTTTAGGAATAGTAACTAAATTTAGTACGCTTGAAGTTCCATCACAGCAAAGACAATTAGCTATTTTCCTTGGATTATTCCTTTTAGTTGTTGGTTTAATTTTAAACTTTTTTACAGTCAAAAATTATATCACACTTTTTGGCAAAGATGCTTTCGGTAATGATATTAAACATGAATTAAACATCACTGAAAAAGAATGTATAAAAGAATGTAAAAATAATCCTAAATGTGTAGCAATTGTAGTTTCAGATACACAGGAGTGTTGGTTGAAGTCTAATGCAGATAATACTAATAATAATCCATCAAGAACGCTTATAAAAATAAGGTAAGAACTGGTGCACTACGACGAACAGTACCACGTTGAATAAAAGCGCTTCAAGAATTACGCCAGTTACGGAAATACGTATATACTGTCTGCCAAGCAGGAAAGTCGCCTGGTAGCGTAGGCGTAGCCCGCCGTAGGCATCGCCATCTCACTTCTTCTAGCAGCACATAAGTAAGTTGGCGTGAAAAAACCAAAGTATGTAAAGATAAGTAAATACGGAGAATGCATCTACCGAGGTGACTAAGACATGGGCGCTCGTTTAAGAATATTTCTGACTTGCGATCAGGATAAAACTTTATTAAATCCCATTCAAAGGTACCAGTTTCACCAGATATTAACATTAAGGTAACTCGATAAACAAAGCCACCTTCGCTAGAATCAGAGCTTTCAACTTTAAATATCAACAATTTCATTTAACGAGTACAAAAAAACCGCTTTTCCGAATTTTCCAAACTTAATAAAGAAGTTTGATTTTCCATTTTTTCGCAAAAATGTCTTTGTTTTTAGACTCAACGCTGAGATTCTTTATTTACAACCTAAACTATCTCGCGTTGACATACCTGTAACCGGATTTACCCCATCGGCCCTTTCACACATTAGCGACACTTGATAACGGTCAATTAAAGCGTCGGTAAAATCAGCGCCTGTAATTTCGGCATCAAAAAAACGGCTGCGGGTCAAAGTTGCTTCCGTAAAAATGGCATTTTTCAGGTTAGCACCATCCATAGTGACGCGATCAACTAAAGCGCCGGTCAGATTCGCACCCTCCAAATTTGCCTTTAACAAAACTCCTTTAGTGAGAATTGCATTAGTTAAATTCGCTCCTTGAAAATTCGTCCCCCGCATTTCTGCTGCTACAAATGTCACACCTGCTAAATCAGCATGAGAAAAATCACGATTTTCTAAATTTATATTGTTGTAATTGATTGTATTTATCTGAGCAAAAGCCGGTTTGGGATTAAGTATTACCCACCCAAATGCCAGTATTAAAATTACAATCAAACCCAAAAAGCGCAGTAAAATCTTTTTCATAACTTTATTATTTATCACCAGTCTTTTGTCATTAGCCGCTTGTCATTTAACCAATGACTCATGACTAATGACTAATGACTCTTGACTATTTCCAATCTTTACCAATCCGAATAGTGAGATCAGATTCTAAATCACCAATCGCCGCTACCTCAATTTGACCCAAGCCTAAGACTTTTTGCAAATCAACTCCAACTCGTCGGTTGCCTTTTTGGACAACGATCTGAGTTTGACGTTGGGTATCTGGCCAATCAGGCACTTTGTAAATATTAGTAAAGCCTTTCTGTTTCAGATAAGCAATAACTTTTTCAGTTAGCTGAGGTTGATTGGAAGCATTTTGAATAGCAATTTTGAGGTTAGGAACCTGGCGCATATCTGGTTTTAGACCAGGTACATTTACCCCAACATAATCATTCAACAGGCTCTGTTGTCCAGTCATATTTAGCCAATAGCTATCAGGGTCTTTGCTAAAACGGCTAAACGTACCAGGCAACACGGTCATTTGGAAATTATCTCGATCCAAGTTGAGGCCGAAATTCACCAACGCCATCATTTCTTCCATCTTCAGGTTGGTATCAAAGTATTTTCGCATCAAGCGAGTTAACTGAGGCAACCTGGGTAAGACGGTAGGACTATTTAAGCGTTGCAGCAATGCTGCTGTTAGTGCTTGCTGACGCTGCACTCTTGGTAAATCTCCCAAACCTGGTTCGCGGAATCGGACAAACTGTTCTGCTTGTTCGCCGTTGAGGGTTTGCCAGCCACTGACTAAATTAATCGACAGCCGACTGCTAGAGTCTTTATATTCCATTGATTTGGGAACAAATACCTCTACTCCGCCTAACTGATCGACTAATTGCCGTAAGCCACTAGTAGAAATACGGATATAGCGATCAATTGGGGCATTGTTTAAGGTACGGCTAACTACCCGTGCAGCCAAGACTGGGCCGCCTTTGGCATTAGCATCAGATACCTTAGTTAAACCCTTTTCTCCCTTTTCTGGGATGGCGATCATCGTATCTTTGGGAATGGAAAGCACCCGTACAGATTTTTCACTAGGATTGAGCCTTACTAGCAGCATGGTGTCGCTTTTCCCAGCAAAGCTTTCTGGTGAACCATCAACAGTACCGCTAACTGGTTCAATCCCCATAATTAAAATATTCATGGGTCGTGAAAGATTGTACTGGGAAAGTTTGCTCCATAACTCCCCTGGTAATGGAATTTTTATCTCGTCTTTAGCAGTAGTTCCTAAATCTTCATCTGCTCGATCTAGATTGCTCCACAACGGAGTCCACAGCGCTAAGGTTGATACCAGTAAACCAGATAAGATGATGCCGATGACAACCGTCATGATCCACAACAGCCATCGAGGCATGGTTAAGCCTAGTCTCTCATAAAGCTGATTGGGAATTGCCCCCACTGATTCGACAACGCTACGGTTAGGATTCGCTGGCGGGTTTAGTTCGACATTCTCCTCCTTTAAATCCTCTACTTGTGCTGGTGTTACTTGATTTTCTGTTCGTTGAAGTTGCTGCGATCGCACGTCAGTTTGAAATTCTGCAACTTGCTGAGATGTCAACGGATTTTCTGACCATTCGACTTGTTTTATCACAATTATCTCCCCACTCAACCACTCCCTAAAAGTATGTTAATCCAAGCTACAAATATTGCCAGTGGAAAAGCTCACTGTAAACTTGTAATGTTCTTCGGTAGGCGTGTATGACAACATGAATACTTTATTGTTCCCCGTAATCCTTGCTGGTGGTAAAGGTGAACGTTTTTGGCCCCTGAGTCGCAAAGACCGACCCAAGCAATTTTTAAGTCTTGATGGTAGCTCTAGAAGTTTATTACAAGCAACCGCCGATCGATTGATTGAACTCGGTAACGGTGAGTCCAGCGCGGTCTTGGGGGTTTCCCCCATGAGCGACTGGCGAACCCCAAGGGGGTGGGATTCCTTGTGGGTAATTACTTCTAATCAGATAGCTGAAGGGGTAAGACAACAATTACCTGAACTACCATCTCAGAATTTATTGATTGAGTCGGAAGGAAGAGACACCGCCGCAGCCGTTGCTTGGACAAGTTTAGAAATCAAACAGCGCTATGGAGAAGACGCTGTGATTGGCTTTTTCCCTGCTGACCACTGGATTGCTGATCAAGAGGCGTTTGCACGCACATTAAGCGCGGCTACGCAACTAGCAGCAAGCACAGCAGCGATCGTTACACTGGGGATCAAGCCTACTTTTCCATCAACCGGTTACGGTTACATTGAACAAGGTGAAAAAATAGGTAGCTTTAATGAGTTGCCAGCTTATCACGTCAACCGTTTTACTGAAAAGCCCGACCGGGAAACGGCAGAAACTTTTTTATCTACGGGACGCTTTAGCTGGAATAGTGGAATGTTCGTTTTTCGGGCAGGGGTTGTTCTCAAGGAACTACATGCCCATGCACCAGAAATTATCGAACCTTTAGAACAACATGGCCCTGATATCTATCCCCAGTTGCCTAAGAAGAGTATAGACTATGCGCTAATGGAAAAGACAACTCTAGCATACGTTTTGCCAGTTGATTTTGGTTGGGATGATTTAGGAGATTGGAATGCGATCGAACGCTTACTGAAAACAGAAGAGACTCCCAATGTGGAACTGGCTACGCACGTAGGGCTAGATACGCAAGGGGCGATTATTTACGCCTCAAATCCAGAGGATGTAGTTGTTACAATTGGTTTAGAGGACGTGGTGATTGTGCGCGATCGCAATGTCACCCTCGTCGTTAAAAAAGAACGTACCCAGGAAATCAAGCAGATCCTTAAAATTCTCCAAAGCGATTCCCGATTTACCGACCTGCTATAAAAGTTAAAACCCTTGGTAGAGGCGAAAAAGCCTATTTTTCTATTATAACTTGACTTTGGGAATTGGGAATTGGGAATGGGGCATTGGGCATTGGGCATTGGTTATTAATTCTTGTCCCTCACTCCCCCTGCTCCCCCTGCTCCCTGCCCCCCGCCCCCTGCCCCATTCCCCACTCCCCACTCCCCACTCCCCACTCTCAAAAATGTTCCTCACCCAAACTGTTCCCCGTCAACGAGAAATTCTTGAAGTATTCCTTCGCAATGGCTGGGACTATATGCGAAGGTTACTTACTGGTGGCAAAGCTGATGAACCTCAGTTACCTACACCTGCGGTTTTAAAAAATATCCTGGTAGACTTGGGGCCAGTTTACGTTAAACTTGGCCAGCTAATGTCTACGCGTCCAGATTTACTAAACGCCTCCTATATTGAGGAACTATCAACTCTACAAGACGAAGTACCACCAGTTCCTTGGTCAGAGATAGAAATAATCCTCCGTAAAGAATTAAAACTTCCACTAGCAGAAACCTTCAGCACAGTTAACCCGATTCCAGTAGCAGCAGGATCAATTGCTCAGACACATCGAGCTACATTAATAGATGGTCGAGAAGTTGCTCTGAAAGTGCAACGTCCAGGAATTGATCTGACCATTGCCCAAGATATTGCTTTAATTCAAGGTATTGCCGATTTAGTAGCGCGGACTGAATTTGGGCAAACATACGAAATTAAATCCATTGCCGAAGAATTTACCAAAGCTCTAGAAGCCGAGTTAGATTTTACACGGGAAGCGGGTTTTACAGACCAATTGCGACGCAATTTATCTAAAAGTCGCTGGTATGATCCCACGCAAATAGTGGTTGCGGAAATTAACTGGGAATTAACTACAGCAAAATTACTGGTGATGGAATGGCTGGATGGAGTGCCGTTCCTAGCGGCGGATTTAGATAGTGACCCTAACGTTAAAGACTCTGCTGAAAAGCGTAAAGAAATAACTACTTTGTTATTTCGGGTATTTTTTCAACAACTATATATTGATGGCTTTTTTCACGCCGATCCCCATCCGGGAAACTTGTTTTATCTCAAAGATGGTCGTGTTGCCCTCTTAGACTGTGGCATGGTGGGAAGACTTGATCCCCGTACACAGCAGATATTAACAGAAATGTTGTTAGCGATCGTTGATTTAGATGCTCAAAGGTGCGCTCAATTAACTTTGCAATTATCAGATTCTGCTCAACCAGTAATTTTGTCGCGGTTAGAAAATGATTACGATCGCATGTTGCGAAAATATCACAATGTCAGCCTAACGCAAATCAACTTCAGTCAGATAATTTATGAAGTATTACAAGTTGCCCGCAACAATAAAATTAGATTACCTAGCAATATGGGTTTGTATGCCAAAACCCTAGCGAATTTAGAGGGTGTAGCGCGGACATTCAACCCAGAACTTAACTTTTTTGATGAAGTAAAACCATTAATTACAGACTTATTTCGTCGGCAATTATTGGGCGATAATCCAGTGCGATCGCTATTACGGACAGCCTTAGATATTAAAAGTCTGTCTCTCCAATCTCCCCGCCAAATAGAACTATTATTAGACCGAGTTACCTCGGAAACCTTACAGTGGAATTTATCGCTGCGGGGGTTAGATGGTGTGCGGCGTACTATGGACGATGCAGCGAACCGACTATCTTTTAGTATATTAGTGGGTTCGCTGATTATGGGTGCAGCAATTATTTCCACCAGAGCGCAGACAACACAGCTATCTTTTTTAAGTACCACCCTGTTTGCAGTCGCTAGTTTATTGGGTTTGTGGTTAATTATTAGTACATTGCGATCAGGACGTTTACGGTAAAACCATTTTAGATTTTGAATTTTGGATTTTGGATTGAAGGAAAAAGCCTTCGACTGAGCGCTCATGCCGCAATCTAAAATTTAATTTCTAACAAAAAAAATATGTCAATTATCATTGCTGAAAATCTGAGTAAATCTTATCCAGTGGCAGTTAAAAGTCCGGGTATCAAAGGTACAATCAGCCACTTTTTTCGCCGCACCTACCGCACAATTAAAGCAGTTCAGGATGTTTCCTTTGAAATTGCCCCTGGTGAAGTAGTGGGGTTTTTGGGCCCAAATGGTGCTGGTAAAACTACCACACTCAAAATGCTCACGGGGCTGATTCATCCCTCTAGCGGTACAGTCAAAGTTGCTGGACAAATTCCGTTTCATCGCAAAGAAGCATTTTTGCAAAAAATTACCTTGGTAATGGGGCAAAAGCAGCAGTTAATTTGGGACTTGCCAGCACTGGATTCTTTGAAAATTAATGCTGCTGTATATAACATCTCTGATAAAGAGTTCCAACGGCGGGTAGGAGAACTAACAGAGATGCTTTCCCTAGAAGGTAAGCTTACTCAACCAGTACGGAAGCTATCTTTGGGTGAACGGATGAAGGCAGAATTGCTAGCAGCACTTTTGCATCGTCCCCACGTATTATTTCTAGATGAACCAACGCTGGGACTAGATGTAAATGCTCAGGTAGCGGTGCGCGATTTTTTGCGCGATTACAATCAGCGTTATCAAGCTACAGTGCTGTTGACGAGTCATTACATGGCTGATATCACAGCTTTGTGTCAACGAGTGCTGTTGATTCACGAGGGAAGGCTAATGTATGACGGTAGTTTAGATGGACTACTAGAACGTTTTGCCCCATACCGGGAAGTTCATATAGAGTTAGCCCAACCTCTACCGATAGAAAAACTTATGACCTATGGTGATGTGCAACACTCAGAAGGGCGATCGGTGCATTTTATGGTATCTAGAGAGGCGCTCACCCGCACCGTTTCTAAGATTTTGACGGATTTGGAGGTAATTGATTTAACAGTTACTGAACCGCCTGTAGAAGAAGTTATTGGACGAGTTTTTCAGGCAGGTGTCGTGTAGTAGAGACGCGATTAATCACGTCTGTAAAGAATTCTAAGTAACTTTTGTAGCGAGAAGTGAATAAATGAAGCGGATAATTAGAAAAGCCTTAACTTTGCTATCAGTATACTATGCCTATATGGTTGAGTATCGAGCAGAACTAATCTTATGGATTTTGGCTGGGTCTTTGCCGATTATTCTTATGGGTATCTGGATACAGGCAGCACAAGGCGGGCAGTTTGGGCTATCACCTGTGGATTTTGCTCGTTACTTTATCACAGTTTTCATCGTGAGACAATTAACAGTTGTCTGGGTAATTTGGGACTTTGAAGCAGAGGTAGTGGAAGGCAAGCTTTCGCCCAAGTTGCTGCAACCACTCGACCCAGTATGGCATCATGTTGCACGTCATGTTTCTGAAAGATTTGCTCGGCTAATGTTTGCTTTTCTATTAGTGGGATTATTTTTTATTCTTTATCCCCAAGCTTTTTGGGTACCAAGTTTGAGTAGGTTTTTGCTGTTTACATTGGCAGCGATGTTAGCTTTTGCTTTGCGGTTTACGATTCAGTACACCTTTGCCATGTTTGCCTTTTGGACAGAACGGGCTAGCGCTTTAGAAAATTTTTGGTTGTTATTTTATCTATTTTTATCTGGTTTGATAGCACCTTTAGAGCTTTTTCCAGAACCTATGCAAAAAATAGTGATGTTTACACCTTTTCCCTATTTGATTAATTTTCCTGCGAGTCTTTTGGTAGGGCTACCCGTAGATATAGGGCGAGGATTTGGGTCAATAGTGGGATGGATATTAGTGTTTTTGGGTGCGAATCGCTTTCTTTGGCGTGCAGGTTTAAAGCGTTACTCTGGGATGGGAGCTTAAATAAAGGATGTAGATGAGCACAGTTGTAGTTTACGAGTAAAGTGGCGATATCTACGATGGATTAAGCCTATGCACTAATATATTTTATTTGCTAGAGATTTTATAAATTACTCGGTATTGTCTTAAACTTTTCTGCCGTTCCCAAAGAATAATCTTCTAACTTAAAATCAGCAAAAGGCTTCTTTTCTAACCTATTCCGTAATGCTTCATCAAGAATTACACCTGGTGATAGTTTTTTGACACCAATGATTATAATACTTCTCTGATATTTAGTTAAATCCTGATTTGCCTGACAATCACTCCGTTGAAATTGTCCTAAATTTAATAAACGATAACCTTTAATACTTGGTGTATTAATCAACAATTTTTTTACGAAAAATTGTATTTGTTTAGAACGTTCTAGAGCCATTCGCTGTTGAACTTCTATATTGCCTTTACAAGAAACTGTGCCTACAGAGATAATCTCACTAGGGTCTTGCATTATATTCTGTATACGTTCTTGTTCTAATTTTAAATTTAAAAGGTCAAGACTAATAATTTCATCATTATATTTAATTTGAAAATTGCTACCTAAAAGCCATTTATATTCTACTGATAAAACAGCTATATTAAATTCGGCTACCCTCCCCTGACTATCCTTACCTTCTTTATAAGGAAAATAATCAATGTTACCTTTTTTTTCTGGGTATTGCCCATAATTTTGCCTTACAGAAAATTTTGATGTCCGCGTTGCTAAAGCCACTATACTAATCAATCCTAATATCACTAGCAGTGCTACAAAAAATTTCAGTAGAGGTAATTCTTCTAGCTGTTTATGTGGAGCAAATGAAGTTTTAGTAATTAGTGGTGGCAATTGTTCGATATTACTATCCTTTACTAAATTAATATTTTCAGGAGTAGTTTCTGTTAGTTGGTTTTCAATTTCTTCTAAGCGTTGTAAAATCTCTTGGGCATTAGCGGGACGTTTTTCTATAGCTGGCGCTGTGAGCCAATCAATTAAGTTCAATAGTAAGGGTGAGATATGGATAGTATGATTTTGCCAGTGCAATAAATTTTGCTGCATATCATACATATCTAAAGGATGGTATCCCGTGAGTAAAAATATAAATGTGCGCCCCAAGGCAAAGAAATCTGATTGCGGTACTGCTTGAGCATTCATTTGTTCTGGAGCGCTGTAGCCAGATGACATAAGTGCTGTCATTCCGTCGCCGTTGTTGAGTTTATCTGGGTAGGTTCTATCAATTTCAGTGGCAGTGCCAAAATCAATTAGTATCAAATCCCCCCAGCCCTTACCAAGGGGGGATCTAATCATGATATTAGATGGCTTAATATCTCGATGCAGGTACTGTTTACTATGCACTAAATCCAAAATTTCTACCAATTGTTTTAACCAAGCTACAGCTTGTTCCTGCGAAATAGGATAATTCTGCTGCTGCTTTAACCATTGTTCTAAGTTGTATCCATCGATTTTTTCCATTGCAATGCAATGCAACACTAAACCATTTCGGGTTTGATATTGGAAGTAACTATCTTCTTTGGGAATGCCGGGATGCTTAAGTTGTCCTAATACGGTTACTTCTTGCTGAAATAGTTCTACTGCTTTAGCGTCCCCTGATAAATCCTCTTTGAGTATCTTGAGGATTTTAGGGGTATCTTGTTCATAAGCTTCATAAACTTTACTAAATCCTGTTTTGTCACTCAACAGGCTCATCACCCGATAACGCCCTAGCAATTCCAAATGGGAACCACAACTTTGACAAAAGCGGTTTTGATGATTATCCGGGTGGTTTGGTTTAGGACAAACGGGATTGATACAAAGGCTCATGAGTGGGAAGTGGGGAGTGGGGAATCGGGAATGGAGAGATGAGAGAGATGGGGGAATAACTAATGCTCAATGCGCCATGCCCAATCTCGCCAGACATCACTCCTATTAATTCTTCTGTTGCTGTATGATAATCCCGTCCAATAATTGATTTTCTATCTGTGTTCTGCCAAGAAAGCTGCTACAGTTTGGTTAAATGCCTCTGATTGTGTCAAAAACGGCCAATGGTTGCCGGGAACTTGACAGATGCGTAAGTTTTTAAGATAGGTTTTGTATGGTTTAATTTGCCAATCTTGGCGGTTCAAGCCTTGTTCTGGCTGGATGAAGATGGCAGGAGTGTCAAGAGGAATTGTAAAACCAGGTACTTGCATTACTGCTTCAAAAATCCCGTCGCGGGCGGCTATAGTAAATTTGCTGCCCCAACTACCATCAAGTTTTTGTTCTATTCCTGCTTGGAAGACTTGCTGCTGTAAGGAACTCCATCCTTGATATTGCTTTAACTGCTGTGCTTGTTGTTTTGCTTCTTCATAACTGGCAAAGGGGCCCATGCTTTTGAGAAAAGGCAAGAAGCGATACAGCATGGGAAAAGTTACCCTGAAAAGGCTGGGCATTTTCCAGATAAAAATTGGATCGACTAGAATTATACTCCGTAAACGCTTTGGGTTTTGCCTTGCCCAGATGGCGGCTAATTTGCCTGTCCACGAGTGGCTGACAATATGGGCAGATGTCCATCCGAGATGATCCATTAGTGCTTCGAGGTCTGCGATCGCACTTTCAAAGCTATAATCTTTCTCAGGCTTACTACTTTGCCCGTGTCCACGCATATCTGGTGCAACTATGTGGTAGTCTGCCGCTAGGTAATCTCCTAAACTAGACCACACTACAGCATGGTCGCCTAAGCCGTGTAACAGTAGTAAAGGTTCTTGCCCTTGGTTCCACTCTAAGTAAGAAAGTTGAATATCAGGCTTTGATAATGTTTGACGTACAGCCATCATTGCACATCCACCAATGAAGAGATAGTTTCGCGTTTATATATTACTGCGAAAGAAGATGGACGCGACCAGATGGGACTTGAAAGCGATAACAAAGCCTTGTAAGTTATTCCCCAATCTCAACTTTTCTCATAGGTCAAATTACCTCGATGCGATCGCGCATTTGGAGTCAGAGTAATTAAATCGTCAATATTGCGTTTCATTGTCTGGCAAATCGCATCTAAAGGTAAGTCGTTAGGGTCGTAACCAAAGGGGTTTTCTATCTCCAAGCCGATGGCTTCAATACCAAATACTGTAAAACCAACGAAAGCAGCAATTAAACCTGTCCACCAACCCAGACTTTGCACTATTTGAAATGGAAACAGGAAACAATATAGTAACAATAATTGCTTTAGATGAATGGAATAAGCTAATGGCATAGGTGTTTTTAAAATACGTTCGCAAGCACCTAAATTATCTACAAGACTATTCAATAATTCTTGCATAGATGTCAACTGGTAGCTATTAAGGCAATTGCGATCATACTGCTCCTGTAAATAATCTCCTATCCAAAAAGCAACCTCTATGGGGGGATTATTCATAATCTTCAGTTTTATATACTTACTAGATGGCATTAAATCTTCTAACTCACTATTAACTGTTTCTCCACGCAAATGTAATTTAGTTGTTACGGCAAAAGCTACCAATAAATTTAATGCTGTAATTTTATTTTCTTTATCTTCTGGTGAAATTTCATCAATTGATACCCAAATTTGCCGAGCCAAGTTTCGGATGTTATTTACTAAAGAACCCCAGCATTTTCTCCCTTCCCAAAATCGCTCATAAGCAGTATTGGTACGAAACACAAGTAACAAACCTAAAACGATACTAGGAATAACACTCCCTAAAATAGGTTGGGATACAGGCATCTTAAAATGGTAAAGTAAAGAAATCAAAAAGCCGAAAGCTCCACACCATAAAACATGTTTGTAAATTGCTTTCAAAACTGAACCTTTCAGTTGTAATTTTAGGCGTAGCCATGTGAGTTTTTCGGCTGTCATGTAGTCGTCACCCTAAGAGAATATTTACTGAACCGATAGATAAAATATCGATACTTTAAAAATAATAACTATAGTAATAGCACAATTGGCAGAGAGGATACTGTAATAAATACTGTTGCCATCACAGGATATCCTGGCGGTAATAAGTGTATCTTACCTTCTGTTACAATCTGCTGAAGTAGTTAGGGGAGGCTGATCCCAAGCGTATTGTCTTTTTTATGTAAAAGTCAAAAGCGATCGCGGTTAATTGTAATGAAATGTAAATATTTCTCGGTAGCTGCATAAACCCCGCGCCTCACGCCGATAAATTGATAAAAGAAAAAGTATATGGCTATCGGTCAGCAACCCCAATAAATCAAAAAGTTTTAACCTGTATAAATCCTGACGATTTAGGTTATGTGGAAAAACTTACGAAAAACCTAACCTCATAATCCCCTTTCTGGTGCGGGAAAGAGGAAATATTAAAGTTTCTCTTTTTAGGCTACCGTGTGTACACCGTAGCCTAAAAAGAGAGGGTTTTCCAGATACTGTGAAAAGTTCAGATACAAATCCTGCCCTGTAAATTACACCTTTAGACATAACTTATTTAGTTATGTCTTTTTTGTTAGTAGTCTCAAAACGTTGAATTTCAATTAAATAACCACTGGGATCGCGTAAAAAACAGTGGTAAATGTTGTACTTTTCATTTAGTGTAGGTGGTTTTTCAAATTCAACGCCACGTTCTTTAAGATATTCAAACCACTCATCTACCTCCTGTGTTACCAAGGTAAAAATGACACTTGATTGCTTGTCGGCTGGAGGAACTGATATTTCGCTTGTTTGACACAAACCTAAGTATCCAGAACCACTGACAGTATAAATATGACAGCTTCCTTGATCGAGCCATAACTCCAAACCGAGTTTTTGCTCGTAGAATTCTCTAGATACATTGAGATTGTGCGTATAAAAGAAGGTAATTTGCTCGTCGATTTGCGGATGAACAGACATAAATACATTTGAGTATATACCCTAAGGACATCGGGCGATCGCATCGGTCACAATTAATTGATGTTAGAAACCTGTTACTACTCCAGATGCGCTTAAGGCATCTGGAGTTTCTTTTTGAAAATAAACCATGTCTACGACGGACTGCGCCTACGCAATTTTCCAAATCATCCGGATATGCCAAAACACGGCTGAATAGGAATGTATACTGAATTATTTATATCTAAATATGGGGCATCAGTTATTGATGTACCCCTCCTGCCAAACAACTCTTGCAAAACAGCCTCAGATTAACTGGGGCTGTTTTGCGTTACTTCCAATAAAAAAAGTTGGTAAACGAGAAGTACAGTGGTTTGTCCTCATAGACTTTTATCTACATTTGGGTGTATACCCTGATGACGTAGGATTCTCTTACGGTGAAAATTTGGTATAGGTAAATGCGTATCTTTCCTGGCTCCAGATTTGCCACAAATATTTCTGGAGTTTTTTCATTATTAGAATTTATAGGTTTATAAGCGATCGCACCCCCAATTTTGACTAAATCAAAGTACGCTCGTATCTACATATAAATACTTATTTAGTTGTATATTCAATAAAAATATATTTTAACCTAGCAATGGTCAAAGTTTACACCTCAAAAGTAACATACGTAAAAAATATTAACCAATCCCACGCCTACGAAAACATCGCAAGTATTTCCAACACACTGCCGTGATTGTTGGTTTAGAAAAATAGCGACTCGCTAGACGGCAAAATCAGTCTAGCGACAGATGAAGGGATCAGAAAAAAACGTTTAAAAAGTTCACACAATCTAAAGGTAGATGACGCAACTGATGATTAATTTCATCAGCAGCAGCTAATCCAGAAAGCATCGCACCTTCGGCAAGATTGCCGCCACACCAATCACCACAGCAAACTAAAGGTAAGGGAGTTCCGGCAGACAAAAAAGCTTCCTGCCAAGGACGGCTAGGAAAGGCATAACGCCAACGATGTACTTGCATCCATTCGGGTGTATTCAGCCAAGGAAGGGAAAGAGATTCAGCTGCTCGTTGCAACATAAGCTGTCCAACAGGTTGTAAATCCTGGGATTCTAAATGGCGTTGAGCAAAATCAGCACTACTTTGCACCACAAAATGTGGTTGCTGAGGATTAGGACGCTTGCTACTATCCAAACCAATCCATGCTAAATCAGCATCATCTACAAAAGTTAGAGCTTTCCACTCAGGGAAGGGTTGGGATGTGGGAAAATATCCAGCGATCGCACTAATCGAAGGGTAAAATTCCACAGAACGCAAATTATCAAGAAAGACTGCATCTAATACACTTTCACCCAAAGGTTCTAACAGCATCACGGCTTGGGGTGCAGGAATGGCGACGACTAAAGCTTTTGCAGCTAGTTCTTCATTACTAGATTCGAGAGTCAAACGCCAACTATTTTCCGGAGTTGGGGTAATAGCGATGACACGCTGATTCAGTAATATTTCTAAACCTGGGGCAAGGGATTTAGCGATCGCACTCATTCCTCCAGGTGCAATATAACGCGGACTGCGGTTTTTGGGTTCAGATAAAGGAGTGCCTGCGGTGAGTTCGTAAACCTCCTCTGTCCAAACTTCGAGGATATGGCGCGATCGCAATATCTCCACAAAACGTCTAAATAATTCACCCTTTGGCTTCAGGTAACAAGCCCCATGATCCGCGCAAGTTCCATGCAAGCGGCGTGTAGCCAGCCGCCCTCCAAAACCACGGGACTTTTCCACCACTAGCACCGAATATCCAGCTTGACTTAACTGCTGGGCGCAGACTAAACCGGCTATTCCGGCACCAATCACTGCAATATCAGTCATGAGTCAATAGTCCCTAGTCATTGGTTATTAGTTATTAGTCATTAGTTATTCGTTATTATCAAAGGACAAAATTACTACTAATGACTGCTGAAAGCTAATAGTAGAATAAGGTACACAAAGCTGCATAGAAGGGAGGAACGGAAATTGGATGAAATGAGGGCGGCGCTAGAGTTAGCAACCGAAGAAGAATTGCAAGATTTAACAGCAATTTTATTTAGTCGTAAGTTCAATCCCCTAGACTATGTACACACACCCGAACCCATTGAAGTACAAAGCCAAGACCGCAAAGCTTGGCTAGATGCACTAGAGGGTCGCTTTCGCTTTTTGGCGGCAGACGGAATGACAGTATTGCGGGGACGCACAGGCCAGGTAACTTACCGAGAAGCGTTAGTTCACGTATGTAAATATCTAAAAATTCCCTATTCTAATCAGCTGCCAACCATTGATTTAGAAGCAGAAGTATTTTTGCATCTGCTAGGACAGGTGTGGAAAAAACTGCCTGAACAGGAAAAGCAAAAATTGACTTTACAGGTGCAGCGTCAGCTTGTCAAATCAGAACTAAAAGAACCACTACCACTTTTATTGCAACGTGACCCCTTGGGGTTACTTTTCAAAGGCGGTAGTGCGATCGCTGTTACTTCCATGCTCCAGCCGTTTGTACTTAAGCAAATTGCCCGTCAATTTGCCATCCACTTTGCTACTTATGAAGTAGCTAAACAAGCGGCAATTACAGGCTCAGAAGCAGCTGCAACGCAATTTCAAAGCTATGTAAGTATGCAAATGGCTCGACGGGGTATGACTATGAGCGCAGCTCGTTATGGGGCAGCCCGCACTATGTTTGCTGTGATTGGGCCGATAATGTGGACTTGGTTTTTTGCAGATTTAGGGTGGAGAGCGATCGCTACTAACTACGGTCGGATCATCCCGACTATTTTCACCTTAGCTCAAATTCGCCTCACTCGTGAGGAATGTTGGGAGCCAGCTTGAACAAGGTTTTTGACTATTTTAAGTCTCGTTGGCAATCTGCTTGGAACTACTCTCTATGGGCACTGTTAATCTTCCCATTGAGTCCTTTAGTGGGGGCTGTGACTATCGGTTTTGTATCATTAATAACTTGGTTGAAACAATCCCGCCAAATTAGTCGCCGTCCCCTCAACTGGGGATTTGCCCTTTTGAGTGTCTTACTAATCATCAGTGCTGGGTTTGCCGATGGTAAGACATTAGCTTTCCTCGGCTTATTTAATTTATTACCCTTCTTTTTACTTTTTGTTGCCCATAGCGCCCTGATTCAAACATTTGCCCAATTGCGGCAAATGGCTTGGGTTTTGGTGATCGGTTCTATGCCCCTAATAATTATCGGCTTGGGGCAGTTATTTTTGGGCTGGAGTTTGAATTTAGAGATTTTATGGGTTGTGTTAAATTGGATAATCGTACCAGGAGGAAATCCGCCAGGTCGCATCGCCTCACTCTTCTTGCACGCTAACACCTTCGGAGCTTATCTAGCGATAATTTTCATTCTTAATTTAGGGTTGTGGGTAGAAAACTATCAGCAACTAAGAATCAAAAATAAACAGTCATTTCCCTTCCATCTCCCCACTCCCCACTCCCCACTCCCCTTTCTTTTCCTAACCGTGGCGATGATTACAAATTTCATCACCTTAATTTTTACCAACTCGCGTAATGGGTGGGCGATCGCTATTTTTGCCTGTTTAGCTTATGCACTCTACCAAGGTTGGCGCATTCTTGTGGGTGGTGTCGCTGCGATCATCTCTAGTGTACTTTTGGCAGCTTTTGCTCCCTCACCAGTCGCTCAATTTTTTCGTCAGTACGTTCCTGCCTTCTTTTGGGCAAGGTTAAATGATGACATGTATCCAGATAGACCAGTCGCTTTAATGCGAAAAACTCAGTGGCAGTTTGCCTGGTCTTTAGCTCAGGAACATCCTTGGACTGGCTGGGGATTACATAGTTTTAGTACATTCTACAAAGCGCAGATGCATACTAGCTTAGGTCATCCCCATAACTTGTTTTTGATGTTATCTGCTGAAACTGGTTTTCCCAGTACTCTGTTATTTTTTGGCTTACTCGCTTGGATTTTGATTAGAGGTATCCAATTATTCCGAAAGTCAAAATATATAAATCAAGAAGACAGATTGATATTTTTCAGTTATCTTCTGGCTTTTGTTGGGTGGGTTCTATTGAATACAGTGGATGTAATCATATTCGATTTTCGTTTGAATGCGTTTTCATGGTTAATTTTGGCTGCTGTTTGTGGAGTAGTATATCGTTATAACCTACATGATAGGCTTGCATCTCATCCAAATGAGTCAAGAAATGACAGACAGCAACTTTAAATATCCATCATTTTATTTTCAGTGTATGCACTGGGGACATTTAGAGTTTCAAGTTAATAAGATTACTATATTCACGTCTGTGAGTGTAACTAATACCTCATTAGTTACTGTTGCTGATTGTTGGGAAGGTGTAGGGACAACCCTTTGGGGTTTTCCTGCATGACGGGCATCTCTTGTAGATGCCCTTTTGTATATATATTTATTATTTTTCTTAAGTTCAACACAATTTTAAAACCTGTTGATTTGACAGAATATCTGAAATAATTTGACCTTTTATAAAGGAATGTAAAACATGGTTGCTGAAATGAAATTAGGTCTTTGTAACCCGCCAGAACCTATTTATTTGTATGTGAAAAGCGGAGAATTAAACGGGGAATCTTACTTGTGGTATAACTACGATAATGATAAAACTATACCTGTACAACAAACAGGGCTAACTGGCTATATATCCGAACTTAAATTAACGACGAAAGAATTTAGAGAAAAGGACAACATTAAATTAGATATCGTTGTTAGAGCAGATGAAATTTATGTTGTTAGGACTGGGATAGAAACGAACTTTGCTAAAACTTTCCTTTTAGCTGTATCATGTGTCCAGGACTTTTCCAAGCCCCTAATTATCGCTGCAATTGCTGGAAAAGAGAATGTGGTTTTTTGTAACCTCTACGACGCGGCGACTAAAATCAGAATTCGTTCTGAATGGAACAGAGATGCCGATTGGCTAGCAATCATTGATAGTGTTCAAACTAGGTTGCAGACATCTAAAAGTTCCCATATTATCTCTGGTGAGCCAATACTATTCTAGAAAAACTGAAGAAACAGAGAAAGTGGGTTAAGTAATTTCTTTCCCAGCTTTATTATCTACAACCTAATAAAATCGCATTGCTCCCTAACAGAGTAATGATGTATTTTTTAACTATGGCTCTAACCCTTGGTTACGTTTTTCTTGGATGACTTGTTGTAGTTCATCTACTGAATTGAGACGTTTGCCATTAGACTGAACGTGTAATGCTAGGGCGTGAATTGCTTCACTATCGCCACGATTTTGTAAGATATAATCTCGCAATTGCTTGCGTGTCATTTCTCTAAAGTTAGGCTTATTCATAATCAACCTCTGCTTCTAGATTAATTACAACAACTGTTTCTTCACCTGCTATTACTACGATGTTATTTGTTCGCTCATCTAAGATAACTAAATAAACCGGGAGATACATTCGTGTTAGCCAAGTCAAGACTCGGTATAACTGTTTCAATTGTTCTGAGGTTGGCTCCATTTCACCGCTCAACTTAGGCTAAACCCAAGTTTAAACTTTATTATGACTGCGATAGCACCCAATATTCTGATTGGCATTAAAGACTACGATAAGCAGTATGGTGTAAGCTCTCGGTAAAATAGGTGTGTCGGTAACGAAAAAAAGACGCATCCATAACCAACCTTATGTTCACAACAGCTAACTTTCTTCAGTACACCCAATGGTCAGGTATAGCTACTTTGCTATTTGCTGCCTTAACAGTTTTGGCTTTTATTCTCAAATGGGGCCTCCGCTTTCGCCTAGTGGGTACAACTGGCTTTATGCTGGTGGTGACGGCTGGTTTATTTGCACTCTCCATAGTCCCCTTGAGTCGGACTGTGATTCCAGGAGCAGCCCATTACACTTTAGTTTATGATAATGGGTCAACACAAGCGGTGATTGCCACATCACCCCAAATTACACCCACCCAATTAGATGCAACTTTACGTCAAGCAGTTAGTAATCTGTTTTCTTCTGGTCGCTCAGGTACACGGGAAGAGGACAAGTTGACTGTTCGCGCTCGTACCATTATCCACCCGGAACCAGGGACTTCTGTACCAGTTTACTTGGGTGAAGCCAAGCGATCGCTCGTTTCTCGTGAAAATTCTGTAATCGCAGTCGAAATTTACACAGAAAAATTCGCCCAATTGCCAAAATCTACGGCTTAAGGGGCAGGGGGCAGGGGGAGTAGGGGAAGAAAATACTTTCTCATCTCCCTCATCTCCTTACTCTCCCTGCCTTCTTTGATAATAATTTACCTTTTACCAGGATGACATAATTTATTTTGTATTTACCGATACATTTATGGTTATTTTTAGATTAAGATATTCACACTTTTAGTGGTGACACTTTGGGAAAAAGTTAATTAGCGCGACGGCAGTGGGTACTGGCAATTATGATTTGTCAGTTTTTATCTTAATTACCACTGTTGACATTTTTACAAGTTTTTGCAGCAAATGAATTAGCTGTCGGAGCGTAGAGCTAAATGTTCGTCCCTAAACACCTATCCATAGCTGGAATGACCATTGACTAGATTATTCAGTTCTCAATCTCTTTTCTTGAGAATCTGAGAATGGTAATGTTAATTAATTATACGGTTATTCAAAACTTTGATAGTTCGGAATTTCAGGCTAATGGGCATTATAGATTCAAGCAACTTCGTGAAACTACCTTTCTAGTTTATTGCTTGGCTCAAATCCAAATGAGTCGGGTGTAAGGTTGGAGCCATCCAAAAAGCAGTTTGACAACAAGCATTCCTTGTCACCAGTCTATTAGATTAAGAAATATCAAGGTTTTGGCAAACTAGATTATATGTCTAATCAAATTTCTACTCAACCTTCTTTGTCTACTCAAACCTCTAGTTCATTATTTACCCTCACAGTTGCCCCAGCAAAGGTAATCCGTGGTTCTGGGGTGTTGCAAGCAGCCGCAGCAGAGATCGCCTGTTTGGGAAGTCGTCCCTTAGTTGTGGCAGGTGATTCTACTCTCGCCATCAGCCGAAAAAATTTGCTCCCAGTTTTAGAAACGCAACAGTTACATACTGCCCAAGCGTCATACAGTGCAGATTGCTGTGAAGCTAGCCTGAAATCTTTGCAGAAGAAAGCAAAAGAACACAAAGCTGATGTAATTATCGGTGTTGGCGGTGGCAAAGCGTTAGATACAGCGAAATTAGTCGCGCATCAGTTACAGTTACCAGTGGTGACAATTCCAACATCAGGATCTACCTGTGCAGCTTGGAGTGCCCTGTCGAATGTTTATTCGGAAAATGGGGCGTTTCTTTACGATGTGGGGCTGTCTCGTTGTCCCGATTTATTGATACTTGATTATGACTTGATTAAAACTGCACCACAACGGACTTTGGTAGCTGGAATTGGTGATGCGATCGCTAAGTGGTATGAAGCCTCGGTTAGCAGTGGGCATTTGCAAGACACTTTAATTATTGCGGCGGTGCAACAAGCGCGAGTTTTGCGAGATATTTTGTTGCAAAAGTCAACCCCCGCCCTGAAAGAACCAGGTAGTGAGGTTTGGCGAGAAGTCGTAGACGCGACTGTTTTATTAGCTGGGGTAGTTGGAGGACTGGGAGGAGCGCAGTGTCGCACAGTTGCGGCCCATGCCGTGCATAATGGTTTAACGCACATTTCAGGACATGGCAGTATTCATGGCGAAAAAGTTGCTTTTGGAATTTTGGTACAACTGCGTTTAGAAGAAATGCTACAAGGCAATCAACTAGCAGCATCAGCACGACAACAGTTGTTAAAGTTCTACACAGAAATTGGACTGCCACAAAAATTAAGTGATCTGGGATTGGGCAATATTACATTAGGCGAGTTGCAAACAGCCGCCGAAATTGCCCTAGTTCCTAATTCTGATATCCACCGACTACCGTTTAAAGTCGCGCCAGAACAGTTAATGGCGGCAATGGTTTCTACCACTGCACCCATAGATAGTAGAGATATGAATCGAGTTTCGCCCAAGGGAATCAGTGACGAGGTTGAAGCATGAGTTTAAATTGGATTGTCCCAGCAGAACGTATACAAAAACTACCACCCTATGTATTTGCCCGTTTAGATGAACTAAAAGCTAAAGCACGGGAACAAGGATTAGATTTAATTGATTTGGGTATGGGAAACCCCGATGGTGCAACACCAGCACCAGTTGTAGAAGCTGCGATCGCTGCTTTAAAAAATACTGCTAATCATGGTTATCCCCCTTTTGAGGGGACTGCTAGTTTCCGCAAGGCGATTACCAACTGGTATCATCGCCGTTATGGTGTGGTTCTTGATCCTGATAGTGAAGCTTTACCGCTACTCGGTTCTAAAGAAGGATTAACTCATTTAGCGATCGCCTACGTTAACCCTGGCGATTTAGTTCTAGTTCCTTCCCCAGCTTATCCTGCCCATTTTCGGGGGCCTGCGATCGCAGGCGGAAAAATTCACAGCTTGATCCTCAAACCAGAAAATGACTGGTTAATTGATTTAGCTGCAATTCCAGATGAGGTTGCAAGACAAGCTAAAATTCTCTATTTCAACTATCCCAGTAATCCCACTGCTGCCACAGCCCCCCGCGAATTTTTTGAAGAAATCGTCGCCTTTGCCCGCAAATATGAAATTTTGCTGGTGCATGATTTGTGTTATGCCGAGTTAGCTTTTGATGGTTATCAACCCACTAGCTTGCTAGAAATTCCCGGCGCGAAAGAAATTGGTGTGGAATTTCACACCTTATCTAAAACCTATAATATGGCTGGTTGGCGTGTTGGGTTTGTGGTAGGTAATCGCCATGTAATTCAAGGTTTACGGACACTCAAAACTAACTTGGATTACGGAATTTTTGCAGCATTACAAACAGCAGCCGAAACCGCTTTGCAATTGCCAGATGTGTATTTGCATGAAGTACAACAACGCTACCGTACCCGCCGCGATTTCCTGATTCAAGGGTTAGGAGAGTTGGGTTGGGATATTCCTAAAAGCAAGGCAACTATGTATCTTTGGGTGAAGTGTCCTGTGGGTATGGGTTCCACGGATTTTGCCTTGAATGTGTTGCAGCAAACTGGCGTTGTTCTTACCCCAGGTAATGCCTTTGGGGTTGCAGGTGAGGGTTATGTAAGAATCAGTTTGATTGCCGAATGCGATCGCTTGGGTGAAGCTTTACATCGCTTTAAGCAAGCTGGTATCCGCTATCAACCTGAAAACGTAGTTTCTACTTCAGGAGCAATCGCTGATCTCGTTAGTTGATTAGCCACTTAGTATTAACGTGTAGGAATTGCTACGACAGCAATAATTCTGTGTGTGTGATTTGTGCGAGGCATTGGGGGTAAATCAGTCGAAACTATCTTTTCATCTGAAAACCCTCAAAGAAGCTAACTTAGTTAACTCCCGTCAAGAAGGATGCTGGATTTATTACAGCTTGAATTTGCCCCAGTTTAGTGTTTAAGAAGAATATCTGACAGATTTTAGCCATAGTAGCGTAATTTCATCTACCCGTTTCTGCTAGGATTAGGGGTAAGTACACTTACTGAGTATGAATAGCAAACGAACAGAAAACCGAGTTAAGGATTACTAGCGAGTTATTGAAAAGTTACTGCGATACTTCTTGAAATAAAGCGGTAATGGGAAAACTGGGAAATAATTTAACTACTGTCTTGGTACGGTAATCAACTGCAAAGAACTGATATCAAAACTGAATCATGTTGCCTTAATCCCTACGGCAAAAGTTAATATTAACTAACCTTTGTAAATAATCTAACCAAATACTTCCGCACCTTTAGATCAAAGAGTGTGAGAATCTGGTAACAATAAAACAATTTTGTTTTTTATTTAAGGTTTGGGTAAATTTAGATTTACCAACACTTACTACAGATGTACTACCTTAACGATAATACTGTGTCAATTAAATAAGAAAAATTTATAAATTTATATTATCAAACTTTAATAAATGGTAACAACAATCTTAATTTTGGCAGCAAATCCTAAAAATACATCACGGTTGCGTTTGGAAGAGGAGGTGCGTGAAATCGATGCTGCATTGCAAAGAGCCAAACACCGCGATCAGTTTGTCTTAAAGCAGAAGTGGGCAGTGCAGCCAAGGGAAATTATACAGGCAATGTTGGATATAAAACCACAGTTCGTTCATTTTTCTGGGCATGGAACAGGAGATGCGGGTTTGGCATTTGAAAATGAAACTGGGCAGGTAAAGCTAGTCGATGGAGAAGCCCTAGCTGGACTATTTTCTTTGTTTGCCGATCAAGTTAAATGTATTGTCCTTAACGGTTGCTATTCTCAAGTACAGGCAGATACAATCTCTCAACATATTAACTATGTGATTGGCATGAACAAGGCAATTGGAGATAAAGCAGCAATTGAATTTTCTGTGGGTTTTTACAATGCTATAGGAGCAGAATGCTCCGTTGAATTTGCTCATAAAATTGGCTGCAAAGCAATTCAGTTAGCAGGTATTCCAGAGCAATTGACCCCGACTCTAAAGAAAAAAATAAATGTTGAGGAGAAAGACCAGCCTCTAACCTCGGATGAATTATTGTCTAAGTCAAATCAAGAACTAAATGATTCTGATAAAAAACTACTTGTAGATATTTTAATCCGTAGTGGACAAGCAGAAAATTGTGAACGAAAAGCACTATGTATAAAAATTGGAATTGACCCTGCTGGACTTAACTTTATTGATAATAATTCAGATAATACTTTTTCTACAAGGCTTATTAACTATTTGCACAATATAGATGACCAAGAAGGTCTTTGTAAAATTTGTAAGGTACTTGAAGGTATTTTTCAAAGAAGTAAGTACTTGACTGATTTAGAAAGTATTAAGTCAAAATTAAATTGTATATAGGATGAAAAGTTAGGTTTTAATCTTTATGTCTCAAAATCTTTTAGACTCCTTCGATCAAGAGAGATTAGCACAATTATTAACTGATAGTCAACAATCAAACACACAAGAGCGAGTAACGTTATGTATAAGAATTGGAATCGACCCTGCTGAACTTAACTTTCTCGACAATACTGCTGATGTAACTTTTTCTAGAAGGCTTATTCACCATCTAATTAGAATAGGTAACGAACAAGCCCTTTGCAAACTTTGTTATGAGGTACTATTTCCGATTTTTTCTAATAACCAAAAACGTATGCCTATTTTAAACTATATTGCCGAAAAACTCAATTGTCGTAGAAGTTTAATTCCACTTACTTCTCATTATGTTCCGCCAGTTATAGATCCAACTCCAATAATAAAAATTGTTATCTTTTCTATCCTTGGGATTGGAGTAATTGGAGTAATCGCTATCATTATTAAATTGATATTTTTTTCAGAGACGCAAGTATCTGATAAAACTCCAATATCCAGTGCATCTTCACCTACTCAAATAAATACTAATAATGATGGTTATAATATAAATCTAGATATGATTAGTGCAGGAGAAAGGAATTTAGCCAAATATGAAGGAAATAGTTCGCTAGAAAAAAGCAACTTTAAAAAAGCAAAAGACTTGGGAATAAATTACCTTGAGAAAGGTCAATATGACCTTGGAATTCAACAACTAAAAATTGCAAGAAGTTTCTACAATAATTCACCTGAAACATTAATCTACCTTAATAATGCCAATATTGGCCAAAAATCAGCGTACACTATTGCAGTTGCTGCATCTATAAGTCAAGATGATAACTATGGTTTGGGAGTTCTACGTGGTGTTGCTCTAGCCCAGCAAGAAATTAATAAGAATATTCAAAATAACAACTCATCTCTAAAATCTCCTATAAAAGTTGTACTTGTAGATGATCTAAATCTTGTAAATTATACTCTAGCTAATTTTTTAACTCAACCAAGTATTAATATATCAAACAGAAATCCAGACATAAAAATAGTAGGTTTGATTGGTCATCAAATTAGTGATTTGACACTTAATTTAGGAAACATTTATAATGATAAAAAATTACCCGTTGTGTCTCCTTCCTCAACTTCTACAGAACTTTTTGGAAAATTTACGTATGTACATCCTGTTGCTCCAAGTACCTATCAAATGGCTCAGAAATTAGCTCAAGAAATAAAACTTCAACAAATTGAAAATAAAAAAGTTATTGTGTTTTACGATCAAAAAGAGGCATTTAGTAAATCATTCGGGGAAGAAATTTGCAAGCTGCTAGTGAAACCAGAGATAGAAGATTGTGAACTTTTAGATTGGAGCAGACAATCTATTGATGTTCAAAAACGTCAGCAAATAAATGTTCAAAAACCAGGAATAGTAATTGCATTTAATCCAAACAGGATAACTGATGATAATCGTCTAAAAGCCAATCAAATCATCGATCTTGCTGTTGCATCTGGAAAGAAATTATTCGCAGGGCCTACTCTATATGACTTTTCCCTTGTAGATACTATTAGAAAGAAAGAAGTTACTCTAGTTAGAGTAAGTCCTTGGGATAGGAAGTTCTCGATCAGCGATTTAAGACCAAGTATTGTACAAAGTATTGTAAACAATAACAAGACATTTTTAGATTTAAATACAACGACTTGGAAAGCAGATGTTAATTGGTTCACATTAATGGGTTATAATGCAACTATGGCTTTATTTGAAGCAATTAAAAAATCTGGCTCGCTCCCTCCATCTGATGATGCGGCAGTTAACGAAATTCGCAAAAAGATAAACGATCAGTTGAGTGGAGATTTTAGTGCGACTGGAGCTTTAGGGGAAATTCACTTTAAAAATGGCTTTGTTAATGATGGTAATTTGATTTGTTTATCGACAATATCAAAAAATAGTCAAGATACAGCAGAGTGTGAGTCAAGTCAATCACTTCCTATTAAACCATAATTAAACAGGTAGGAAGCAGGAGGCAGAAGGGGAGAGGATTTTACTTGTTTCTTCCATCCATAACGGAAGCGAGCGCGTCCGTAAACAGCTTCTGTCACTATCAAGAGGACAATCTCTATAAGCTTTATCAGTCAAGCAATACAAGCTATTCTATAACAAAAACTTGGTTATTGTATTTGTTATTAACCCAGGTTGCTACAACTATAAATCAGGTTAGCGATCGCTTGAAGTAATTTAGCTGGTTCCACAGGCTTGGTGATATACTGCCCAAAGCCGGCGGCAATTGCTTGTTGGGAATCAGCCTCAGCTGCGTAAGCTGTAAGGGCGATCGCTTGAATTATCCCTCCCATCTCTGGTGACATGGCTCTAAGAGGATGTTTGAAAACTATTATTGCTAACATCAAAACCTCAGAAACCTAACCCCCTGTCCCCCTTCCCTACAAGGTAATGGGGGTTTCAAAGCCTCTATCAGCACTGACATCAACGGCGGGAGGAATGGAAGTTGAAAATTATCCTGATTGACGACAACAACAGTGTAATTACTAAATACAGAGTGTTATATAACTCACAACACTAGTGGATTTAGTATAAGCAAATTTATGTTGTCTGATTTAGATTTAGTTCGAGAGTTTGTATCCAACTCTATCCAGAAAAAAGATATTTTATTGGCAAATCGTTCTTTAGCAGCACAAACAGTTTATAATACTAACCGTCTGGCAACAAAGACTGAGGGCGTAATTGCTACTGCCCGATTAAATACTACACAAACGGAATTCTTGATTCTGTCTAACTCATCCCATTGGGAATTACTAAATCAAGCTTTACCAGAATCTAATTATCTCCTGAAAGGAAACATAGATAGTAGTGGTTTCTATCACTATCAACACTGCGAAATACCTAAAGACTATAAGTTGCAATGTACTAAATCTGTGTTTTTATGGCAAGCTTGGTGGAAATATCGCAAAAATACTTTACAACGAGGAATTCCATTGGATATTTTAATCCAGGCAAGAGATTCATGGTATCCAATCACAGATTTAAAGATTAGTGATGGACTTCTGTATGTCAAAACTTTAGTAAGTGAGATAGAAATTTATGCAGATGATTTAGTGATTTGGTTAAGCAAAAGTGAAGTAAATTCTCAAAATTAATCATTAGTTAAAAACTTTACCCTTCCTTATTCCTTACAAATCAGTTCCCGATCGCCTTAGTGTTCTGTCTCATTAATTTTGATGAGTTTTTATTAAGTAGCTTCCAGATTGCTACAACTATAAATTAAGTTAGCGATCGCTTGAAGTAACTTAGCTGGTTCCACAGGCTTGGTGATATGCTGCTCAAATCCGGCGGTGATTGCCTGTTGGGAATCAGCCTCAGCTGCATAAGCTGTAAGGGCGATTGCTGGAATTGTCCCTCCTTGTTCTGGTGACATAGCTCTGATTCGACGTATCAGCATATAGCCGTCTACCTCCGGCATTCCAATGTCGCTTAACAGCAGATTTGGCTGGAACTCAGGCATAATTCGTAGTGCCTCCATAGCAGATGCAGCCTGAGTTACTACCGCGCCAGACTGTTCCAAAATAAAAGCAATTAACTCTCGCGTATCACGTTCATCATCTACAAGGAGAACTTTCACTCCATCTAGATTGGACGAATCATCAAGTTGTCTATCAATTTGATGGCTATTAAAATGAGTCTTCATTAGAGGTAGCATGACTGTAAAGGTTGCTCCCTGTTCTTCGCCCAAACTTTCAGCCTTAACTGTGCCGCCATGTAGCTCTACGATGTGACGGACAATAGCTAATCCTAATCCCAGTCCGCCGAATTTTCTGGTAGTTGCGCCATCAGCTTGTCGGAAGTAGTCAAATACGAATGGTAAAAAATCTAGGCTAATTCCCTTACCCGTATCACTGACTCGAAGTTCAGCCTGAGAACCAACAGACTGTAAACTGATTTCTACCTGTCCACCTTGGGGCGTAAACTTAATAGCATTGGAGAGTAGGTTCCAGATAACTTGTTGCAAGCGACCTGAATCACCTGTTACTAGGAATTTTGGATCGTACCTTTCGGACGGCGGAAGCGCAACTTGGATTTGGGATTTTCGATTGTCAGTTTGGTTGTTAAAATTGATATCTAAATTTCTATGAGGATTTTGTAATCCGAAGTCTAAAATTGTAAATCGCAAATTGATAGATTTGGCTTGGGCAGCTAGACGGACAGTTTCTATTGCAGATACGATCGCAGTTTCCAGATTCACAGGAGCAATATTCAGACTAAGTTTACCTTGCAAAATGCGAGAGACATCCAACAAATCTTCAATTAGTTGAGTCTGAAGCTTGGCATTGCGCTCAATGGTTTGGAGAGCGCGAGTGGTGGTTACTTCATCATACTTTTTGGTTTGCAGTAACTTCGACCATCCCAGGATCGGGTTTAACGGTGTGCGAAGTTCGTGGGAAAGAACCGCCAAAAATTCATCTTTGATCCGATTAGCTTGGACTAATTGCTCTTTTTGCTGCTGTAACGAATCCATCAACTGAGCGCGTTCCAGAGCAACCGCCACCTGATCGGAGGTCGCTTGTAGCAGGGCAATTTCCCCAGAAGTAAAATGGGTACGAGTGCGACTGGCAAAGGAGAGGACACCAAGCAGCTTTCCTTGAGCAATTAATGGTTGACCTGCATAAGCTGTGATTCGCAAAGCTTTGAGGATGTCGGCATTGGGATAGGTAGAGTGCGGCACATCATTGAGGACGATTTGATGGCATTCTTGCGCCACTTGTCCGCAAATTCCTTGATTAAATTCTAGATATTGAATTGCTTGAAATACTTCATCAGTAATACCGTTCCAGCCTACTAACCGAAGTTTCTGCTTACTTTCGTGCGTCTCAATTAAATAGTGGAAGTAAAAATGCAAATCCATCTGCGCCGAGAGTTTGCTAAACAAGCTGTTCATTAAATCTAAGGGGCGCTCGGTTGAAAGCAAATCGCTGGTTGTTTCAGAGAGCAGTTTGAGTCTTTCACTGCGATCTTGCAAGGCTTGTTCTGCAAGCTGGCGTTCACGAAGGATGCGTTCGCGTTCGGTGATGTCAACTGCAACCCCTCCTACCAGACGTTGCCCAGATGCATCGGCAATGGGAAACTTATATACTAAAAATTCGCCGAGTGTGCCATCTGTGCGTGGAGCAGACTCGATCGCTTCAAGAACCTGATTTGTCTGGGCAACCATTCTAATGTTATCAAGGAACGGTTGAGCGATTTGGGCTGGATACAAGTCAAAAATATTTTTATTAATCGCCCTATTGATTGCTACATCGAATGTACTTAGATAAGTTGGACTGAGATAAAGTACACGTCCGTCTGCATTCGTAATCCACGCTGCGGCGGGAATATTATCCATAAAAGCTTGAAATTGCTCTTGACTCTGACTCAGCGCTTTTTTAACTTGCTGGAGATCGCTAATATCAAGAATGAATGCAACTAAGTTCTGTTGAGATTCACCTAAGACAGAGTAGCCAACTACAACCGGCACACTGGAACCATCTTTGCGAATGCATTCCTTCTCATAAGGAGTACAGGTTCCCTTCGCTGTTGCCTCAGCAATAGCCAGTTCATCTAAATATTGGTACTCTGGAGGCGTGATATCAGTCCAGCGTAGTCTGCCTGACTGGATATCTGCTTGGGTATAGCCGACAATTCGCAAGAACTCGTCGTTGGCTTCAGTGATCATACCATTCACATCACCAAAGAGAATACCAACTATATTCGCTTGGAAAAAACTCTTAAGGCGTTCTTCACTTGCTCGGACTGCCTTCTCTACTTGCTTGCGTTGGCTGATGTCACGGAAGAAAATATCAAGACCATCTTCACAAGGGTAGGCGTGAATCTCCAGCCACAGGTCATACTTAGACGGCAAGTAGTAGTGATGCTCGAAGTGGACGGGAATCTGTTCTGCCATCGCCCTTCGGTACTGATGGTCTACATTAGTGCCCACTGATAAGGGCCATTCCTCCCAGTGCGACTTACCGATAATCTCTGTCCGGAATTTGCGGTTAATTCGCTCTGCCTCGGCATTTTGATAGATGATTCGCCAGTCCCGGTCTAAAGTAATAAATGCATCACTCATGTTTTCTAGAGTGCGTGTGTTCCGCTCATTGGCTTGCTGTAATGCCGCTTGGGCTTGTTTGCGTTCGCTCAAATCAACAACGAAGCCAATGACCGTTTCTTGAGTATCTCCTACGACAACAGAACCGATCAGAACGGGAATGCGATCGCCATTTTTGCAGATATATTCCTTCTCAAAGGGTTTACAGACTCCGGTTGTTCTGAGTTCTTCTACTGAACGCTCACTTAATAAAAGATATTCGTTTGGAGTAATCTCGCGCCAGTTTATTTGGTTAGCGTCAAAGTCTTTTCGGGTATAGCCGACCATCTTCAGAAAAGCATCATTGGCTTCCACGATCGAGCCGTTGCTCATATCAGTTACGATAACTCCAATGATGTTGGATTCTGCCAGTCGGCTAAACCGCATTTCGCTATTTTGCAACAACTTTAGGCTCGTTTCTGCTTTGCGTCTAGCAGTTCGTAACTCTGAAGAGAGGGCGGTAATTAAGAAAGATACTAGTGAGAACGAGGTTAATTGTACCAAGACGTTCGGGCTGAGGAAATCCAACGAGTAGACTGGCTCGATTAAAAAATAGAAAGCAGTTGTAACAGAAAGAGCGATCGCTAGTACTCCAAATTTCATGCCACCATACCAGGCACTGATTGCCACGGCAGCATAAAATAATGTAAATACGCTCGGATCGAAGACTGGCAACAACAGTCGCGTCAATAGCAGCGCCGCTATGACTGCCAAAATCATCACGCTGTATGTTAGTAACCAAGAGCGCATCATCAAAATTTTTTCGAGTACTTTGACCATCATCTTAAGAGTCCTCCCGTTGCTTTGCCTTTAGGAGATACTCGGTCAGTAGTCTTTTGCCTGGTTCGCCCATTTTCTGTAACATTTCTTGAATTAGCTTTAGTGCCATCTGTGAAGGCACTGAAGATCCATTCTCCCAGCGATTAACTGTTCGCAGAGAAACTCCCAACTTGGCTGCAAACTTTTCCTGAGAGAGATCGAGCTGCTGCCGAAGTTCACGGATTAAATCTGAAATTTTTAGTGACTTTCCTAGTTCCATAATAGGCAGAGTAAGACAGATGTCTCGCCATTTGTCTCCAACTTGAGGAAGAATTTAAACTATCATTAGTTATTATTAATTTCATCTTTTGGCTGAATAATAATATTACTTATCAGTTTTGATTAATTACTGTTCAATGATTTAAGTCCTCGCCATACTTCTGATAAATGTTAACTGTTTTAAGGTGTGCGACAAAAAATTATTGAGACAAAATAACTGTATTAACTAACTATAAAATAAAAATTAAATTTTTTCAGGTGCGTAATGCCAAAATAGTATAATTATGAAAACTTATAAAAATTTTAAAGGTTTATGCATTGCTAAAAATCTATGCCTGGTGTATTGTATATTCATGCTTCATAACATACTTAAATATTATTTACAAAAGATGTAGTTAATTTTACTCCCACAGTAATATCCCAATAGTAAATCTATAAAGCTATAATAAATTAAATAAAATTTATTTTGTGTTTAATTAATATCATTAGTTTTGATAAATCAACACTCTGAAAACCTCCTAAAGACTCAGCTAGAAAATGCACCAGTTAAAGGCTATATATTTAGCTGGTTTGATTGGTTTTGTCTTTGGTATCCTCCAGGCTGGCTGATTATATTTAACCGTCATTGGCAGCACTATCATACCGATCCAGACGGTTGGAATTGGCTTGAATATGGATTATTTTTAATTCCTGGCGGATTTTATCTGGCGCTGCTGAGTCGTTGGTTGCGTCTTGGTTTTCGTTCACCTCGAACAGAAGTTAGTGAATTTGATCCCAAATATCAACAAGCTTTTCGCAAAGAAGTTCTTGCCCCCATTGTCGAATACTATTTTCGTGGAGAATTACAACAAGTTGAAAACTTGCCGCAAACAGGGCCATTGATTGTGGCAATGAACCACGCAGGGATGAGTTTTCCTTGGGATTTTTTGACCTTGGGTTATTTATTAAGTAAAGCTAGAGGATGGGTAATACAACCCGTAGCAAGTCCTACATTGTTTGAACATCCTTGGATAATTTGGTGGCTACCACCTAAATGGTCGCAGGTTTTGGGTGGTGTGCGAGCCGAATTAGATGATTTTGAAGCAGCGATCGCTGTGCCAACGTCTATAGCGATCGCCCAAGGTAAAATTCTCTTATATGCACCTGAAGGTATCCGCGGCCTTGGGAAAGGTTGGAGGAAACGCTATCAACTAGAAAAGTTTGATGTGAGTTTTATTAAATTGAGCGATCGCTATCAAATTCCTATTCTGCCAGTAGTTTGCATCGGTAGTGAATCTTTACATCCTTGGGCTGTTAATTTCAAAAAATTACAAAAGCTAATCAAATTACCCTTTTTTCCTATCTCGCCTTTAATGCTTGCCTTAATTCTGTTTCCGTCAATGGGAGTTTGGGCAATGAGAACTCGCCTGCATTACTTTATTCAGCCTTTGGAACCAGCACAATTGCACAACCATTCAAACAAAGAGCGTAAAATAACTTATCGGCAGGCACAACAATTACGGGAAAAACTGCAAATTAAAATTAATCAGTTATTGAGAGAAATTTAATCCTATAGCAATCTGATTTGATTTTTGAACTTCTTTGCCTGGTGCGCGTTCGCAAAGCGTCTCGCACGGAAGCGCAGCGCAAGTGTCAACTTAAGCCCAAGCGAATGAAATTGCCTGCTGCACACTGCATAAACGCATCTACATAGGCAAAGTTTGCCCTCCCTGCGGGTAGGTGAGAGGCAATTTTATTGTTTTGGCTAAAATCACGACATTCATAACCAACATCACGATATTCCTTATCACCCCGAGAAAATAGACGGCGGGGTTTTCCATTGGCAATGGTAAAGTCAAAACAAGCGGAGGTTTTGATATGGCTCAAGCTTTACCCAAACTATTGACTTTTGAAGAATTTATTGCGTGGCTGCCGGAAAACACCGGAAAACGGTACGAATTACACGATGGGATAATTGTAGAAATGTCTCAACCGAGTGGAAAGCATGAAAAAGTTACGGAATTTTTAGCAGGAGAAATTACCGTTGAATATAAGCGCTTGAAACTACCATACTTTATCCCCAAAACAGCTTTAGTAAAACCACGGAGAAAATCATCGGGTTACTTGCCAGATATCGTATTAATCAACGATGCTAATTTGCCAAATGAAGAATTGTGGGAAAAAGAATCTACTGTGACTCAAAGTGAATCCATTCCTTTGATCGTCGAGGTTGTAAGTATAAACTGGGAAGATGATTATTATACCAAATTAGGGAATTACGAAGCAATGAAAATTCCTGAATATTGGATAGTTAATTATGCAGCCTTAGGAGCCAGAAAGTTTATTGGTAATCCCAAACAACCAACCATTTCTATTTATCATTTAGTTGAAGAAGAATATCAATTTGCTCAATTTATGAATTCTGAACGTATTATATCTCCTACTTTTCCAGATTTAAACTTGACTGCTAATCAGATTTTAAATGGTGCTTTTTAGAGCATTTTTGATCTACACTTTTTCTTTCCATTTTACCCAAAACCCGACAAGTATTGGATGGAATGACTTTTATCTCAAAGTGCTTAATCCGAACTCAGGTTAATTATTAAATTGATTTTTCCATAATAAAATTTATTAGTTTTTGCCCTCTACGTTCTACCTCTTGCTGTTTCATAACAATAAAGTGATGTCTTTCAAAAAAAGGTTTGGCTGTAATACTAGCTTCTACAAATAACTTTTCAATTCCCAAAGACTTTGCTTTTGATTCAAGCTGTTCTAAGATTTTCTTACCAATCCCTTTTCTTTGAAAATCTTTATGACAGTAAAAACGGTCAATATGTCCATTAGCCTCTAATTCCCCAAAACCAATAATTTTACTTTGTTCTTCTGCTATATAAGTAAACTTACTTCCTAAACCTTTAATCCATACGTCAATATCCATATTTGCTGGTGCCCAAGCATCAACCTGTTCTTGTGTATAATCGTGAATATTCACTTCATGAATAGTGTCGTAGAACAATTTCATAATTTCTTCGGTATCAGCTATTTCGTATATTCTTAATTTCATAAATAAGATAATTAATCATAAAGAACTATATTAAAAATCTTATCATCCCTGGCGTATCTAATTAGCTTACGAGTACAATGATTTTCGGATATATAACAGAATGTAAAGAAAAATATACAAATAAAATAATCAAGAGTTTCTTAATTGTGAAAGCTTTTCTAAAAGTGTTTGAGAAATCGAACAATAATAATTAATCTGTCTATATGATTGTTTTTACTTTTTATTTTCTCTGGCAGTTTCTACTTCATGAAAGTGATTTATTGACCACTGGCATAATAGCCGAAGTGGTTCAACCAACGTTTCTCCCAACGATGTCAAGGAATACTCTACTGTGGGAGGATTAGTAGGATAAACTTTACGCTTTACAAGACCATCTCTCTCCAAATCACGCAGAGTACGGGTTAGCATTCGTTGTGAAACGTTTCCAATTTCTCTATGCAACTCACCATAGCGTTTCGTACCTTGGGATAAAACGTAGATGATTGCTGTAACCCATTTGTTAGAAACCAGTTCAAGTGTCTGCCGTAAATAAGGATGTGAGTTGAGGATTTGAGGTGATTGAGCCATGTTTAGGATAGATGCTACGTACACTTGTGTTCCTACTTGTGCAATGCTTGATGTTCGTTTCAGAATGAAGTCTAGAGATTTCTGAGATTATATCAACGGTCAACTAGGAAAACAGCACAATGAAATTTTCTAACTTCACTCAAGAAAACTCGGCTATGCTTCTGATTGATCATCAAGTTGGCACTATGAAGCTGATCAAGAACTTGCCTCTGACTGAGGTAGAGAAGAATACTCTTGCACTTGCAAAAGTGGCAAAGGTACTTAAGATACCTGTGGTTTTGACAAGTAGCCAAGAGGAGCGGTTTCAAGGTTTGCTGATGACTGCTTTAGCACAAAGCCTACCTGAAGCTTACGAGGTAAGAATCAAGCGTGCAGGCATTGTAAATGCTTGGGACGATAAGAACTTTGTTCAAGCAGTCAAAGATACAAATCGTAGTAATTTAATTATGGCTGGCGTAACTACGGACGTTTGCTTAGTTTATCCGGCTATCAGCGCAGTGCGCGAGGGCTACAGTGTTCAAGCAGTTATGGATGCTTCTGGTTCACCATTCTATCTCTCTGAAGATTTAGCACGGCAACGGATGCGTGATTCTGGAGTTGTGCTAACTGCTACAATCACTTTGATTGCTGAGTTGGTTAAGGATTGGAGCCGTCCCGAAGGTGTCGAGTTACAACAATTATTGTTTAATGATGTGCTACCCCCTGAGTTTATTGAAGGCACTAGCACTCCATATTAAGGGACTTCCAAAAAATAATTATCCCAAATTAATTTGTCCGTCTGTACGGTAGCACAGGTGTGCTACCTTGCGATGGAATTTTTTTTTACTAGAAATTCTTTAATACTTAGTTAAAAGCAAGCAAAGCGCGGCAATCCTCAATACTGCTCGGGTTTTGGATTTTCAACTCGGAATTGGGTTTGGGGAAAAGGTTAAAGGTTTTTTCTTTCCCCTTAACCGACAAGTATTGCGGCAATTCTAAACCTTTGCGATTGCTTCTCTTTTTAGGTATCACACTTAATATAGTACAAATATACTAATTAGCTGCTAAAATGCTTTAAAAGTCAGCTAGCCTTGCTTGAGGTAGTATGAAAAAAATCCAAGATACGGACAAAAAGCCCATTTTGCTGTTCCAGCCTACATCTGTAATTACTCCTATATTGCCACTGCAACCCCAAGAAAAAAAAATCATCAGTGAACGGGAGCGTTTTATAACCCAAGTCGAACGTATCAATCAGATGGCACAAGAGTTAGAAGCAGCGATATTAGAGTTGAAAGCGATCGCTAACACATTGAATACTCAAAAACGTTGCCCACTCTTGATAAAGGAGCTATGCAAGAATATTTGTCAGTATTTCGCAGTTAGCGTCCCTTGGGTGAAACGAAAGTCTAACAAATCATTTATTTTGACAACGCGAAAAGTTGATTTACTCCAAAATGAAAGGGAAGCCGCACTGCTAGCACAGCAACTTCGTCAGCAAACCAAAAAAAGATTAGCATCGCAGCGACACAGAAAAAACAAGAATGCGGCTAAACCTGACATAAAACACTTCTTCAAAAAGGTATTAGTCAACAAATCTTAAACTTATCTAGATTCAACGGCAGATCACCTCTGAGGTTTTAACAGTTATGCTGATTGAAGTGGCAGAAGTAAATTTTTCCTCAAAATTACTCACCACATTACCATTGCTAATTGCTACAAACTGTGGTAGGAAGTAGGCAAGCCTGCCCTAATATTTGCACTTCCGTAAACCCAGAGTGCAACATCAGGGACAATCAATCAGCGCATAGAAGAGGTAAAAAGAAGGTGTTAAAGACACTTTTAGTGATTGCCGTTGGTTTTTTACCGTCCCTGATTTCTCTGTGGGCGATCCGCAAAACCCATGCGCGATCGCGCTTACGAATGAGGCAAGCAGCCATGAATTTTCCACCGATGCAGGGACGACAAAACATCAGACCTGTAGAAGGCGATCGCTATTATTTAGAAGGTGTGGGTTATCTGATTGGCGATATCAGCTGCAAATTTAATGCCCGATCTGGCTACATGCGTTGTGCTGTCAATCCCCAAGGCCCATGTAATGGTTGTCGTCACTACGAACCTAAGGAATTAGCTGGTAGCGAAAAAAGGGCTTGATAAATTTTACCTGCCTAATACTCAAAAAATCTTAAATTACTGAAGAAGGGGAAGGGCATAACTGGAGAGAGCAATTTATCAAAGTGTTCGTTAACTGATGTCCTAAACTAAGCCTACCCTTCACCCTAGAGAAAAACTTCTGTAACTATGGGCCAGCATTAATATAAAGTGCATTATCAGTTCCTAGACCAGCACAGATCGCCTGATTTGAACCTAAGCGAGTACAACTAGGATTTGAGGAGTATACACCTCCCAGATATTGAGGTCCACTCCACGAACTGCCATTAAACCGATTCACATAAAGTGCACGATCAGTTCCTAGACCAGCACAGATCGCCTGATTTATACCTAAGGAAGTACAACTAGGATCTGAAGAGTATACACCTCCCTGATATTGAGGTCCACTCCACGAACTACCATTAAACCGATTCACATAAAGTGCATTATCGGTTCCTAGACCGGCACAGATTGCCTGATTTGAACCTAAGCGAGTACAACTAGGATTTGAGGAGTATACACCTCCCTGATATTGAGGTCCACTCCACGAACTACCATTAAACCGATTCACATAAAGTGCATTATCGGTTCCTAGACCAGCACAGATCGCCTGATTTATACCTAATGAAGTACAACTAGGATCTGAAGAGTACACACCTCCCAGATATTGAGGTCCACTCCACGAACTGCCATTAAACCGATTCACATAAAGTGCATTATCAGTTCCTAGACCGGCACAGATCGCCTGATTTGAACCTAAGCGAGTACAACTAGGATTTGAGGAGTATACACCTCCCAGATATTGAGGTCCACTCCACGAACTACCATTAAACCGATTCACATAAAGTGCATTATCGGTTCCTAGACCAGCACAGATCGCCTGATTTGTCGCCAAGGAAGTACAACTAGGATTTGAGGAATATACACCTCCCAGATTTTGAGGTCCACTCCACGAACTGCCATTAAACCGATTCACATAAAGTGCACGATCAGTTCCTAGACCAGCACAGATCGCCTGATTTATACCTAAAGAAGTGCAACTAGGATCTGAGGAGTATACACCTCCCAGATATTGAGGTCCACTCCAAGCTGCAAGAACTGGTTGGCTTACCAGAGATAAAATTACCGATGTTGTGCCTGCTAAAATTGTAAATTTCTTTTTCATAAAATCTAATGTTTTCCTCCTTAATACTGCTCTTGTGTTTGTTGGAAAGATTTAGACAGATGTAAAGTTTTAATTCCTGAATTTTTATTTCAGTTTGGCTGGTATTGTACGATGAAACCACGTACCTATTTCTGATTCAGTTTCAATTCTAAAAGTTACAGAAATCAGTTACAATCCTTTACATAGCCACTTCAAACTCAGAACATTTGTGGGATAGAATTGCTCTTATCAGCCGTTAGATTAAGAGATAATTTATAAAGTAAACCTTAAATTGTAGGGTGCGTTATAACGCTTAACGCACCGAAATACATGGTGTGTTACGGCTAATCTGTACTCTTTCAAAGTCCCAAATTTTTGCATAGCCGTAACACACCCTACTTTAATACTTACTTTATAAATAGACTCTTAAGTTTGACTCGAACATCTGACACCTGAGGGCGCTGACGCTTAACGATTCCCAAGTTTGACCTGGGAATGGTAAAATCATGGCTAATTATAATTTGTATTTACAAACACTTTGAATATTTGTGTTCGCATGGTCAAATAAGAATGATTTAATATAATTCGTGCAAAAGTGGAAATCTGCGTCATTTCTTTGCAGATGATGAAAATTACTATAAGCTTTTGCCGAATATCTAATAACTACATGATTCTCTAACGATGAACAACGCGATCGCTCAGACAACAGCATTATTATCAACTTGCGCTTTACTACTAACAGGCTGTGGTGGTGGCGGTGGCTCTGTGGCAAATTCTCCAGATAGTACTACAAATAACACTACAACTAACACCGCCCAGACTACGACTACATCGGGTGCTATTCCCATCGGTATTGCCTTAGCACAAACTAGCAACGTAGCATTACTTGGTCAAGAGGGATTTGTGGGAGCCAGAATTGCCGAGAAGTATTTCAACAGTAAAGGCGGTATTAATGGCACTCCGATTAAATTGGTAACTCAAGATACTAGCGGTGATGAAGCTGGAGCAATTAACGCTTTTCAAACTTTAATTAACAAAGATAAAGTTGTCGGTATTGTTGGGCCTACTTTATCACAGCAAGCTTTTAGTGCTGACCCCATCGCCGAACGTGCTAAAGTCCCAGTTATTGGCGCATCAAATACCGCAAAAGGAATTCCAGAAATCGGTGATTATGTAGCCCGTGTATCTGCCCCCGTCTCTATAGTTGCTCCTAATTCGCTGAAAGCTGCACTCAAGCAGAATCCTCAAATTAAAAAAGTTGCAGTTTTTTACGCCCAAAATGATGCATTTAATAAATCGGAAACGGAGATTTTTCAAAAAGCAGTAAAAGAACAAGGACTAGAATTAGTAACAGTTCAAAAGTTCCAAACTACTGATACAGACTTTCAAGCCCAAGCTACCAATGCAATTAACTTAAAACCAGATTTGGTAATTATTTCGGGGCTAGCGGCTGATGGTGGTAACTTAGTGCGACAACTGCGAGAACTGGGTTATAAAGGCATAATTATTGGTGGTAATGGTCTAAATACACCAAATGTTTTATCAGTGTGTAAAGCACTTTGCGATGGAGTGCTGATTGCTCAAGCTTACAGTCCTGAATATCCTGGTGAGATTAATAAGGTATTTCGCCAAACCTATATTGAGCAATATAAGAAAGAACCAGCCCAATTTACCGGCCAATCTTTTGCTGCGGTGCAGGTATATGTTGAAGCTCTGAAAGCGTTGGATAAGAAAACCAAAATCAACACATTACCTCTTGATAAACTGCGGACAGAATTGAACAAGGAAATACTAGCTGGAAAGTATGATACTCCTTTAGGTGAAATTGCTTTTACACCAGTCGGTGATGTAATTCAAAAAGAATTTTACGTCGCCCAAATTAAGATGGATAAAGATGGAAACACTGGAAAATTCGTATTTATAAAATAGTTGCACTTATGGATATAACTCTATTTTTGCAACAATTTTTGAACGGATTATCTATCGGTAGTATCTATGCGATTTTTGCATTGGGATATACCTTAGTTTATTCTATTTTGGGCATCATTAATTTAGCTCATGGCGCGATTTTTACCTTGGGTGCATATTTCACTTATGCACTCATAGGTGGTAACTTTGGGTTTAACGGCTTACTAGCTAATGCAGTCTTGCCGATAAAATTACCATTTGCTGTAGCTTTGATTTTAGCAAGTACCTTAGCAGGGTTAGTAGGGGTACTAATGGAACGGGTTGCTTTTCAACCTTTGCGCCGTCAGGGATCTGATCCCTTGCTAACTGTTGTTTCTAGCTTGGGGGTAGGAGTCGTAATTGTAAATTTAATTCAGTATTTAGTAGGCGCAGAAAGTTACACATACCCCGCAAATACTTACGGTAATTTGCCACCTGCGATTAATTTTGGTACTCCAGAAAATCCAATTCCGATTCGCAGCGTTCAAGTGGTAATTTTTGCTGTATCAGTTGTAATTGTGGCAATTCTTACCTATTTTATTAATCGAACTAAATATGGTAAGGCAATGCAAGCGATCGCAGAAGATCCAACTACAGCTAGTTTGTTAGGAATTAATAGCGATCGCTTTATCATCCTAACATTCTTCATCAGCAGTTTTTTAGCAGGATTGGCAGGAACTCTAGTTGCTTCTAGTGTTAGTATTGCAGGGCCATATTTCGGCATTGCTTTTGGTTTGCGCGGTTTAGCGGTGATTGTCTTAGGTGGTTTAGGTAGTATTCCCGGTGCAGTAGTGGGAGGCTTAGTAATTGGATTAGTTGAGGCGTTTGTTCCTTCTGAATTCTCTGGATATAAAGACGCAGTAGCCTTTGGAATTTTGTTTATTATGCTATTAGTTAGACCCCAAGGTTTGCTAGGGCGGCGATTTATTCAAAAAGTTTAAATAGACGTAGCACGATGAAAACATACACCAGACAAAAACTAACTTTTGAGCAATTTTTAGAACAGTGTCCAGAAGAAGGTTTATATGAACTTGTAGATGGAGAAATTGTAGAGGTGCGTGCAACTAGAAATCATGATGATGTCGCCAATTTTATATTGTTTGGTTTCAATGATGAAATTAGGCGACTAAACTTAAATTATGTAGTTAATAATACAGCAGTCTTTAAAACTATAACTGCTAATGAAGTAGAACAAGGGCGTAAGCTTGATGTAAGTGTCATAGATAAAGATACATGGCGCTCAAATCGTTCTGCTTACTCTGCACTTGAAGAACCTATCCAGTTAGCTGTAGAAGTAACATCAACCAATTGGGAAGATGACTACATTGATAAATTGGATGAGTATCAACGTTTAGGTATTACAGAATATTGGATTGTAGATTATTTGGCAATTGGGCTAAGAGAATATTTGGGAAATCCAAAAGTTCCGGCTGTATTTGTTTTTCTATTAGATGCTGAGGGAAAATATCAACGGACACTTTTTAGAGGTTCAGAACGAATTGTATCACGAACTTTTCCCGAACTGGCGCTGACAGTAGATCAAATATTAACAGCTTAATAGGTTATAAAAGCGATAGTTTAATTAAGCTTAATCAAATTTTTTTAAAATGGCTGATTTTTTCGCTACTTATGGTTCTCTAATTGTCTCTATGGTATTGGGGGCGCTAATAGGATTATCGCTTTACTTACCGCTAATGACAGGACAATTGTCTTTAGCTAGTCCAGGATTTTATGCTTTAGGTGGGTATATTGCAGCAATTTTATCCACAAAGGTTTTTACATCTAGCAGTAGTTTATTTCCCATTCCATTGTTGTTATTGGAGATGTTAATTGCTGGTGTAATTTGTGGTTTTTTGGGTGTAATAGTAGGAATTCCAGCGTTGAGATTGCGAGGAATTTATTTAGCGATCGCTACTATCGCTTTTGTGGAAGTTCTGCGTGTCATCTCTCTCAATCTAGATATTACAGGTGGTGCTGTGGGAATTTTTGGCATTCCTCAACCTTTCCAAACACCAATTGAATATTTATGGATTGCTTTGCCCTTACTATTAATTAGTATGGTGCTGTTTTATCGTTTAGAACGCATCCGTGTAGGAAGAGCTTTTATTGCTATCCGCGAAGATGAATTAGCTGCGGGTGCAATGGGAATTGACCCCACTTATTACAAAGTTTTGGCATTTACGCTAGGGGCTATACTTGCAGGAGTTGTAGGTGCAATTAGCGCCCACTTCCTTAATACCTGGAATGCTCGTCAAGGTACTTTTGATAGCAGTATTATATATTTAACTTTTGTTTTGATTGGTGGTTCAAGAACTTTTTTAGGTTCGGTAGTTGGAGGTATGGTATTTACAGCCTTACCAGAGATTCTGCGAAGTTTAGCTGATACTGCTGGTTTACCTAATTGGCTAGCACAATTTTTGCGCGATGGGAGATTAATTATTTTTGGTTTTTTAATAGTAGTAGGTACAATATTTTTCCCGCAAGGGCTAATTACTCCAGATATTTTTCAAAAACGGAAAATCATGAATAAACGAACCGCAAAGGGCGCGAAGTAAGAAGAGTTTTAGAGAGTTATTGCGTCAGTTTTATATTCATAATAATATGCAAAAATGTCACATAGTATTCCAGAAGCTAACAACAGTATTGTCTTAGAAGCAAGAGCATTGACTCGCCGTTTTGGTGGTTTAGTGGCGGTGAATAATGTATCTTTTAGTGTAAAGAAACATGAGATTTTTGGATTGATTGGCCCTAATGGTGCTGGCAAAACAACACTGTTTAATTTGATTACTGCTTTCATCCCGCCTTCTGGCGGGAAATTAATTTATCAAGGTGCAGAAATTTCCCAACTGCGTCCTCATCAAATTGCTACTTTAGGTATCGCCCGTACCTTTCAAAATATCCGTTTATTTGGGGAATTATCGGCGTTAGAAAATGTGATAATTGCTCGGCATTTACACACTAAAAGTAATATGATTACAGGAGTTTTGGGATTACCACCAGCGCCTAGAGAAGAACTTAAAACTAAGCATAAAGCTTTAGATTTATTGGATTTGGTAGGATTAAGCGATCGCGCCCACGAAAAAGCCAAAAACTTTGCCTATGGCGATCAACGTCGCTTAGAAATTGCCCGCGCTTTAGCATTAAAACCGCAAGTCTTACTTCTCGATGAACCTGCGGCGGGGATGAACCCTAACGAAAAACAGCAACTCAGTGAATTTATCCGTAGCCTGCGCGATCGCTTCAATTTAACGATCATCCTTATAGAACACCATGTACCCTTGGTTATGGGTTTGTGCGATCGCATTGCTGTATTAGATTTTGGGCAATTGATTGCATTGGGTGAACCAGCAGTTGTTAGAAATGATCCGGCTGTAATTGAAGCTTATTTGGGAAATGAATGATAACTAACTTGAGAATTACAAAATCTGTTGCAATTCCTCAATAGTATTTGCAGTTACAATATTCCGTAAAATTGTTTTCAAACGCTCTAAATCTTGAATCTGGTTAATTTGTGGCATCAAATTTAAGCCGCGATCGCTGAATTTCAACTCTAAATTAATTTCAATCGCAGAAAGTATTCCTCGCAGTTCCCCGCTTACTTCCCCGCTTGCTTTCCCTCGTGCTTCCCCGCGTGCTTCTCCTTCGCGTAAAATTTCTTGATACCAAGGTGATTCACGTAATACGGACATATCCCACCTCATGATTTCTTGAACGAGCGTATTCTCTAAAACAAACGTAGCAAAAAAAGCTAGAACTGTTTCCAGTTGGTTGAGTTGTTCATCAGCACGGAGAATTTGCAATGCTTTTCTAATAATAGATTCATTTTCACCACCTTTGAGAATGGGTACAAATGGCAGTAAGGATGGTAAGGGTTGTTGAAAAGCAATATTCACATCAATTTCCCACAGGTTAATTACCCGATAATCTTGTATTGCCCGTAATCCTGCAATATTTGATGTAAAGCTTGTGGGTATTTCGTTGTTACCAGTTTTAAGAATATTTATGAGAACAGGATATGTTGGTAAGTTATATTTTTCTTCTGCTAATGCAGTATAAGCACGCATCCGACGCGGCATTTGGGATTGATAACGTAATTGCAATTCGTTGAGAAGCAAAAATTCTCCATGCTGGGGACTACTGACACGGATTAAAACATCACTTTCCCGGCTAATCCACTGGAATTCACTATTTAGAATTTCCCCAGCAACAACATCAGGAATCTACGTTACCCATCTTACCCAGTTATTGGGTGCGAGGCTGATTAATTTTTTGGTACTAACATCAGCAGGCTTCGTCATTAAGGTATGGATGCACTCAATAAGTGAGATTTATGGTAACTTGAAATTTTCTATGGAATTCATGTAGACAAACTTTGGATAAATTCGTCTAAAGAACTCACAGCGATCGCGCTATCCATTAAATTTTCTAATTTTTCCACACTTTCACCCTCAAGCCTTATTTCCACTTCATGAGGAATTTCACCAAAGCGTTGTTCCAATACTCGGATTAGCTGCCGTCGCGCACCCTGCTGAATACCTCTTTGCTCAATTTCCTGATACCAAGGCGATTCTCGCAATACTGCCATATCCCACCTCATGATTTGTTGCACTAAAGGCGTGTCTAACACAAAGCTAGCAAAAAATGCCAGCAATGATTCTAACTCGTTCAACTCTGCATCTGCTCTTAGCGCCTGTAATGCGCGTTGCACAACTGATACTTCTCCCCCTCCTCGCAGGATTGGCACGAAGGGTAGCAAGGATGGTAGTGATTGCTCAAATACTGTTTCAGCATCGATTTCCCACAAATTAATCACGCGATAATCTTGGATAGCACGTAATCCCAAAAATTCCTGCTCGTAACTATTGACAATAGTTAAGTTAGATGGTGGCGGTAAAATGTTGATTAGTACTGGGTAAGTTGGCAATTGATAGCGTTCTTGTGCCAAGGCAGCATAGGCTCTCATCCGTAGAGGCATCTGTGCCGTGTAACGCAACTGTAGTTCGTTAAGTACCAGAAAATCTCCATGAGTAGCACTGTATGCTTTCACCAACACATCTGTTTCGCGGCTAATCCAGTGAAACTCAGAGCCGAGAATTTCTTTCGCCACGACTTCAGGACGCTGAGTCACCCACTTTACCCATGCGTCGGGAGCTAAATTAATAAGTCGTTTGCTACCAATATCTGCTACTTTTGCCACAGGACGTTTGATATATTTATCAGTAATTAATGGTACATCATAAAGATTGCGGTATTATGGCGTTGGTTTGAAGTTGCAGCAATGTCTACGCACTGTTTTAAGAAATGTATGATTGATGTATCTTAGGTTTTGAATCAACATTTCTGGATGTAAACCGCCGATGAAAGCCGATAGTAAGCCAAACTATACAATTTTAGAAATTCAAGAACTTGATGTTAATTATGGCGGCATCCAAGCTCTAAAAAAGATTAATTTAATTATTCAAAAAGGCGAGGTAGTTACTCTAATTGGTGCTAATGGTGCTGGTAAAACTACTACACTCCGTGCCATATCTAAAGTAGTTAATCCTAAAAGTGGCGTAATTATCTATAATGGACATAATATTAACCGCCGCCAAACTCACGAAGTTGTCCAACTTGGTATCGCCCATTGTCCTGAAGGACGCAGAGTATTAGCGCGGCAAACAGTATTTGATAATTTGCTTTTAGGTGCTTATATTCGCTCCAATCAAGCTGAGGTAAAAGCAGATATCCAGCGTCAATTTGAGCTATTTCCGCGTTTATCACAAAGACGCAATCAACTAGCAGGAACCCTCAGTGGTGGTGAACAACAAATGTTAGCGATCGCTCGTGCTGTCATGAGTAAACCACAGCTATTACTTTTAGACGAGCCTAGCTTAGGTTTAGCACCTGCGATCGTCCGGGAAATCTTCTCGATTATTGAAAATCTCCGAGCTACAGGCGTGACTATTTTGTTAGTTGAACAAAACGCGAATTTGGCTTTACAAATTGCCGATCGCGGCTATGTTTTGGAAGCTGGTTCTATAACTTTAACGGGTGCAGCATCAGAATTAATTAGTGATGAGCGAGTTAAAAAAGCTTATTTAGGATAATTCATTAAATGAAAATTTGGAAGGTACAAGCACATGGTAAAATCAGCAACTAAACCTCTAACCTTAGAAGAATTTTTGAAACTACCAGAAACAAAGCCTAGCTCAGAATACATCAATGGTCAAATTATTCAAAAGCCCATGCCTCAAGGAAAACATAGTATTCTTCAGGGTGAATTAGTCAGTAATATCAATTCTGTAGCCAAACCTCAAAAAATTGCCCTTGCTTTCCCAGAATTGCGATGTACTTTTGGCGGACGTTCAATTGTACCTGATGTAGCTGTGTTTGCTTGGGAACGGATTCCCATAGATGAACGTGGAGATGTAGCTAATGTCTTCAAGACGTATCCAGACTGGACAATTGAGATTCTGTCGCCAGATCAAAGCCAGACTAAAGTAACCGGAAATATTCTACATTGTTTAAAACATGGTAGTCGTTTAGGTTGGTTAATTGATCCAGGCGATCGCTCTGTTTTAGTCTATCCACCAAAGCAGCAACCAGAACTTTTACAAGAAGACCAAGAAATATTACCAGTTCCTGATTTAGTTAGTGATTTTCAATTAACTGTAGGGCAACTATTTGGATGGTTAAAGTTATAAACAATTGTATATATTCATATCTAATTTTGGGAATACTAAAGGTAGTAATTTACTCAAGTTAGAGCCAGATAATGGATTTCGTGAATTTAATAAAAACGGGTAATAGTTGGAAATTTGCGACTGAAGCTGATTTAGAAGATTTTGTCTGGGCGAATTTAAAGGAGCTTTTCGGGTTAATTCCGCTAAAGCGACAATATTATATTAAAGGTCAAATTTGCGATATTTTAGCCTTGAATGATAAAAAACAGTTAGTAGTGCTGGAATTGAAAAATGGTGAAGACAGATATATTGTTCAGCAACTAACTCGATATTATGAAGCTTTACTTGAGAATAAACCCTTCCTAGACGAGGTAGACTATGGACAACCTATTAGTTTGATAGCAATTAAGCCTAATTTTCATCGAGATAATTTTACAGATAGAAAGTACAACCATCTGTCTATTCAATTTCTCAGCTTTCAAATATTGGAAGCAAGTAAAAATTTCTATTTAGAATTAAAAGACTTAGATAATGGCAAATTGTCAAAAATAGAAATACCTCATCAGGAAAGAAATGTTAGTGAAGATATATCTGCTCCTCCTAGAGCAATTATTAACCGATTAGCTAAATGTCACAATTCTAGTGAAAATGAGCGAGAGACTGTACTCAGAATTCGTAAAAAAATTCTTGGCTTTGACAAACGCATCCAAGAAATTGTTAAGCCTAATTCTATTGAATATGGTAAAGGAAAAAGTAAGCTTTGTGCTGAGTTTTACTTCGGTAGCACTATTTATGGTTTTAAAGGTAGACCTAACCTATTTTTAAGATTACCTGAACCAGAACCATATTTAAAACAAAATACTCTGAGAATGCATATTTTTCCTGATAAAGATTGGACTAGTTTTTATAGAATAATTCACTACCCTAGAGCCTTTATAAGTAATAAAATTAGATCCTGTAGCATGTATGAATATCCAGCATTTATAGAAACAATAAAAAGATGTGCAGAAGGTGAATTACGAGATGAGCGATCGCGCATCTGTTATGAAAAATATGAAAAACTTATTCTGAGTGGAACTAACTCTCTAGAGATTTTAGTCGAGATTGCTTTAGACACTTGGCTAACGGGACTTAAGTAAAACTACATTGATAGCATTTATAACTTTTCCTAATCATCATTATTATTAAATATTATTACGATTTTTGTCATATATTAATATTTGCAGCCCTCCTTGCAGATATCTATATATTTGTTTAGCGGCGAATTCTATTCACCGGAATAATTAAACCCATGAGTCAAATAGTTTGGATAGCAAGACACGCTAACCGCCTCGACTTCGTAAACCCTGATTGGTTCCTCACCGCCGAACGACGCTATGATCCGCCCTTGTCTGATGATGGTATGGTGCAGGCACAACAGTTAGCTAGACGATTGAAAGGAGAAAAGATTGGACATATTTTCGCTTCTCCTTTCCTGCGAACCGTACAAACGGCGAACGCAGTTGCAGAAATGCTCAACTTGCCAATCAAACTCGAAACAGGCTTGAGTGAATGGCTAAATCCAGTTTGGATGACAGAAGAACCCGAAAGACTCTCAACTCCAGCATTAGCAAAGTTATTCCCTAGAATTGACACCAGTTACACTTCCCGCATCGCCGCCAAATATCCTGAAACTCACGAAAAAGTGCGAGAACGTTCTGGGCAAACTGCGAGATGTTTAGCTACTGAGTTCTTCCCAGAGGATATCTTGCTAGTGGCACATGGCGCATCTGTGTTGGGCGGAGCAATGGGGTTAGTAGGGGAAATTGCCAAAACAGAAGTTAAGGCTTCTCTATGTTCCTTAGTAAAAGTGGTACGCGAAGATCCAGAATGGTTATTAGAACTAAAAGGAGATACTTCCCATTTAACCCACATAGAAGAAGTTATTCGATTTGCTTAAACCTCTGATAGAGATTTGGGTTCATGACTTCTGCTAGGTTGGGTATATCTTACAAAAAAAGTAATTTAATTCACCAATAAATTCTATGACTTTGTTACTAGCAGGAGACATCGGCGGTACGAAAACTATTCTGCAATTGGTTGAAACATCAGACTCATCAGCAATACATACTATTTATCAGGAAAGTTACCACAGTGCCGATTTTCCTGATTTAGTACCGATAGTGCAGCAGTTTTTGGTTAAAGCAAATACATCTATACCAGAAAAGGCTTGTTTTGCGATCGCAGGCCCCATTGTCAAAAATACTGCCAAACTGACCAATTTAGCCTGGTTCCTAGATACCGAACGTTTAGAAAAAGAATTGGGTATCCCGCATATTTCTTTGATTAACGACTTCGCCGCCGTTGGCTATGGCATTTCAGGTTTACAAAAAGAAGACTTGCTGACATTGCAAGTTGGCAAACCTCAACCCGAAACCCCTATTGGAATTATTGGTGCTGGTACTGGTTTAGGACAAGGATTTTTAATTAAGCAGGGGAACCGCTATCAAGTCTTTCCCTCAGAAGGTGGACATGCTGACTTTGCCCCTCGAAACGAGATCGAGTTTCAACTGTTGAGATACCTGTTAGGTAAACATGATATCCAACGCGTTTCTGTAGAACGCGTGGTTTCTGGAATGGGAATTGTGGCAATTTACCAATTTCTGCGCGATCGCAAAATTGCCGCCGAATCACCAGATATTGCCCAAGTCGTCAGAACTTGGGAACAAGAAGCCGGACAAGAAGAGAAAAGTGTTGATCCTGGTGCTGTCATTGGTAAAGCTGCACTAGAAAAACGCGATCGCCTCTGTGAACAAACTTTGCAATTATTTGTAGAGGCTTACGGTGCAGAAGCTGGCAATCTTGCCCTGAAACTCCTACCTTATGGTGGTTTATATATTGCTGGTGGAATTGCGCCCAAAATCCTGCCCTTAATTCAAAACAACGATTTCTTATTAAATTTCACCCAAAAAGGCAGGATGCGCCGCCTCCTTGAAGAGATCCCCGTGTATATTATCCTCAACCCACAAGTAGGGCTAATAGGTGCTGCTTTATGTGCTGCTAGGTTATAACAGCTAGCATCATCAGTGAGATCGGCATCTCAAAAGGCAAAAAATATGACAATTAAAAGTCTGTTGCCACTAATCGCCGCCACACTCGTTTGTGGTGGCTCTGTTTTTGTGGAAGCGCGTCAACCCAAACCTACTACGGCTGTTGTTAAACCAAAGGTTTCTCAACCCAAACTTCCGGCGACTGTTGTTAAACCAAAGGTTTCTCAACCCGTGCAGCCAAAATGGAAGTTATACACTGCACCAGATGGACGCTTTAGTATTTTGATGCCGGGAAACCCCAACAGAAATACTCAATACCAAAAAACTTACATGGGGGAAATTACCTTACAAATATTTGTCGCTCAACCACCAAAACAGCAAGTAGCTTATGTAGTTGCTTACAATGATTTTCCTTATAGTTATGGTCAAGTAACTGATCCCCAAGCTTTACTTAATAATGCACGGGATATGGCTTTAAAGACTACAAAAAGTAATTTAATTAGTCAAAGAAATATTCGTAGTTCCAATAATCATCCTGGTAAAGAAATTGAGTATATCAATTCTGGAGGGAAAATTACTAGAAGTAGAATGTATGTTGCCGAAGGAAGATTATATCAAGTAATGGCAATAACTACAAAAAAACAGCAAAAGACATTAGCTAAAACCATTACGGGATATTTAAATTCTTTCCATGTAGTTTTGAAAAAGCCAGACAATTTTGGATTTTAGATTTTAGATTGATTCTCAAGCCTTAAGCATGCTTTCAAAAGTGTATTATTAAATCATACACTTTGAGAAGTTAGCTTTAAGCAGGAGAATTTCTTATGAGAACGACACAGGCACTCACTATCACATTGCCCCATGACATGTTGGAGATGGTCAAGGCTAAAGTCACCTCTGGCGAATATGCTACAGAAAGTGAAGTTATCCGGGATGGTCTGCGTACTCTCCAGGCGCGTGACGCTGCTATAGAAAAGTGGCTGCGCGAAGAAGTTGTTAAAAGCTATGACGAATGTGAAGCTGATGCAACGCTGGGTGTCCCCGCAGAACAGGTTATAGCGCGTATCCGCTCCCAGTACCGGAAGCGGACAACAGCAGAGTAACGCTAGATGAAACAATACAGCGTCATCTTCTCGCCACGGGCAGAGCAACAACTTGGCAGTCTCTACGCCTATATCGCTGACCGTGGCGGGGAGTAACAGGCAGAGCATTACATCAGTGGCATCATTGCCTTTTGCCAGAGTCTTTCCACCTTCCCAGAACGCGGAACCAAACGCGATGATCTCAGACCGAATTTGCGGATTATCGGGTATGCCAAGCGGGTAACAATCGCTTTTTCCGTAGAACCTGATCGGGTAATCATCCACGGCGCTTTTTACGGAGGACAGGATTATGATTCTTTTATACGGGAGGAGTTATAAATCCGATCAGAACTGGATGCGATTAAGCGTAAGGATGGGGTGGCTTGCGATAAGCTTGTTGCTCACTAAGCACTTCTTAAGGCCACAATCGGGTCGAGTTTAGCAGCGCGACGTGCAGGAACAACACCAAAGAATAAACCGATACCACCAGAGACACCAACTGCCATAGCGATCGCTGCTGGAGAAAGTGCCGCTTCTAAGGGAGTCAAGGCTGCTACTAATAGAATGCCACTTATACCAACCGCAGTCCCAACTAAACCGCCAGCTGCGGAAACTATTACAGCCTCAATGATGAACTGTAGCAAAATATCTTGCTCAGTTGCGCCGATCGCTTTTCTCAATCCGATTTCTTGAGTGCGTTCGGTGACGGAGACAAGCATAATATTCATGATACCAATGCCGCCGACAAATAAAGATATGCCAGCGATCGCTGCTAGCATTATTGTCAATGCACCTGTAATTTGACCGACAGTTTGCAAAGCATCCTTTTGAGAACGGATAGTAAAGTCGTCTTCACCATTAATTTTGTGCCGTAGACGCAACAAATTAGTAATTTGAAACTCTGCTGCATCCACACTATCTGAATCACGAGCCGCAGCGACAAAATAATCTAAGGCGATACCATAAGGAGAATTCTTTCCCACAAGTCGGTTTGCTGAAGTCGTGATTGGTATTAAAGCAGCATCATCATAATCTGCTCCCACGCTGGAACCTTTGGTTATTAATGTCCCAATAACTTGAAAGCTGGTATTTCCAATGCGTAATTGTTGACCGATAGCGTTACTATTACCGAATAGTTTTTCTGCTAAGTCTCCACCTAACACAACAACTTGGTTACTTCGTTTAATGTCTACCTCAGAGAAAAACCTGCCTTTATCAGTTTCAAAATCCCGCACTGATAGAAAGCTCGGAGTTGTACCAATAATGTTAACATCGGTGTTTCTGTTGCGGTATACAACTACTTGTCTCCTGTTTAACTCCGGCGCAACTCCTACTACTGTTGGTACTTGAGAGGCGATCGCTTCCGCATCTTGTAACACCAAATTTTTTGGTACTTCAAAAGATATACGCTGAGTCTCTCGATTACCTGGCAGTATAAAAAGCACATTTGGCCCTAATGACTCCAGTTGTTTATTAACGTATTTTTGCCCACCTTCGCCAATGCCAATCATGGCAATCACTGAGGCATTGCCAATAACTATACCCAGCATAGTGAGGGCGCTACGCAGCTTATTCGACAACAGGGTTTTCCCCGCCATTTGAATACTTTCTAAAAAATTCATGCCAATTTTGGATTAAAAGTTTTTATTAAAAGGCTGTTCGAGTTATTAGGGTTTGTAGTCAGCACTAAAGTGTTGAAAAAATAAAGACTAAAGTCTTTACTACGAACTTGCTTATCGCAATTTGGGATTATTTATTTTGTTGTTCTTTCGCCTTCTCAATTTTGTAGTCTTTAGGTGGATTAACAAAAATGCGATCGCCTTCTTTAACTCCATCTAAAATCTGAGTTTGGTTTTGAATTTGCGCCCCAATTGTTACTTCGCGGAATTGGGGTTTATTCTTTGCATCAGGTACAAGTACACCAGTTCGACCCTTTTCGGTGACGATTGACACCGTTGGTAACACCAAGGCATTATTGACGCGATCGCCAAGAAAGGTCAGATCCACATTTAAGCCAGAACGCAGTTTATCTGCACCAGTATCCAAAGCAACCCGCACCTGGAAGGATGTCACACCTTGTTCTACTACTGCTTCTGGAGCAATTAGGCGCACATGACCTTTGAAAACTTGATCGGGATAAGCATCAGCGACAATTTCCACCTGTTGTCCGGGTTTAATTCTGCCAAGATCGGCTTCAGGAACTTGAGCTAATATTTCTAACCCCCGTGCTACGGCGACAATTGAACTAGAAGTTGCCGATGCACTAGTAGAAGCAGAAGTTGTGGGTGTAACAAACGCCCCAGGATCGGCATACTTTTGGGTAACAATTCCTGAAAGAGGAGCGCGAATAATTGTATCTTCCAACTGCACTTGTACACCCTTCAACTGAGCCTTAGCCGCTTCAACAGCTGCTTGACGCTGGACAATTTCTTCAGAACGAGTCCCATCTTCTAACAGTATCAATGCTGCCCGTGCTTCATTAACTGCTGCTTGACGTTGGGCAATTTCTTCAGTCCGACTACCACTTTGGACTAGCGACAATCTTTTTTTAGCTTCTTCTAAATTGGCTCTAGCACTTTTGTCTTCACTGAGGGCTTGATCGAATAATTGTTTTTTCTCTGCTCCCTGTTGATATAGATATTGATAACGCTTTACCTGTTCATTGGTGTAATTCACCTTAGCTTGAGCTGCATCAACTTGGGATTGAGCTTGAGCAATTTCTTGGGGACGATTACCGACTTTAGCTTGGGTTAGCTGGGCTTGAGCTTGTGCTAACCGCGCCTTAGCTTGAGCAATTTCTTGAGGACGACTACCAGCAAGGGCTTCGGCAAGTTGCGCTTGACTTTGGGCTAAGTTAGCACGGTACTGGCTCCTTTGAGCCTCAATACCTGCGCTATCCATGCGGGCGAGAATTTGCCCTTGTTGAATGCGATCGCCTTGTTGGACATATAATTGCGACAGCACTCCAGGATTTTTCGGACTAATATTTACGGTCTGAACTGGCACGACTTTGCCACTAGCTGTAATCCGCAACGTGACATTTTTCGCTGCTACTGGCACAGTTAATTGAGCAATGTCTTCTTTATTTGCCCCTTGATTTACCAGAGTATAGGTTGTGGCTGTACCAACAACCAAGACACCCCCTGCTATCAGCCCCATCAGCCAGCGTAATGGATATTTAACTTTGCCAACAACAGGAATTTCTATGTAGGTAGCCATATCTAGAAGCCTATAAATCTTGTTTTATGGGAGTAGCCTGTAGTTATATTGATGATGCCTAGCTGCCCATAGTAAAACCACCCCTTCAGAGCAAACAGCTGCGCTTTTGCTCCCCTCCGCGCTTATGGGGAGTGGTTGGGGCTTCCTCTTAACTATGCTTAATTGAGCGGACATAAATATTAAAGGGCAAGTGCAGGAATACGGTGTTGTTAAAATTTTTGGATTAAATCTTTATTAATAAACTAACAACTAGACGCATAGTTAGCTTCATAGTTGCTTAATCTTCCTTCATAATACGTGTTACATATCTGTATGTCCTCACCTGAATGGGTGACTTTAGCCACAGTCAAATTTCTTCAGCAGACTACAAAGCGAGACCTTAGTAAATAAGCTTTCAGGTAAGGTTTTGAGAATTTACGCAATAAATAATATTAGGACTTACGCACACTCTACGAATTCTCGGCGCTCTTGGCGTCTTGGCGGTTCGAGAAATTAAGCTTTATAGAACAGAAAGGGAATTCAACCCAATCAGTTCGAGAACCACGCTTTTTGAAGTGGGGAACGTAAGAACATGTTTCCCCCTTCATTCTACGGCAGGAGTCAGGGGTAATTTTCCCTCGCTCCCTGCCCCCTGCCTCTTCGTTGAATTTAGGTGGTCGTTTATTGAATTCGGGTAGTCGTTTATTAAATTCGGGTAGTCGTTTATTGAATTCGGGTGGTCGTTTATTGAATTCAAGCAGTGGTTAGGGTGGGGTAAAACCCAATACAGTTCAGTTTTTTCTCTCCCCCTGCTTCCCCTGCTTCCCCTGCTCCCTCTGCCTCCCCTACTCCTGCCTCTTCGGTCAACTCCATACTTCGGTTAAATCCAACACAAACCCAGGTAAGATATCTTCCCCTGACAGATTTGCTGGTTTATTCAAAACTTCTACATCCCGACTTGGGCGATAAATTTCTACCTTTTGATTTTTCCGGTCAATTAACCAACCTAAGCAAGCGCCATTTTCTATATATTCTCTCATTTTGGCGCGTAACTTTTCTATGGAGTCATTTTTAGAACGTAGTTCTAGTACGAAATCAGGGCAAATTGGAGCAAAAATTTCTTGCTGTTCTAGAGTCAGAGCATCCCATCTTTCTTGACGTATCCAAGCAGCATCAGGAGAGCGATCGCTTCCATTAGGTAAATAAAACCCAGTAGATGAGTCAAAAGCTACACCTAATTTTGTTTGACGGTTCCATAACCAAAGTTGTCCGGCAATATCAAAGTTTCGCTTTCCTGTATCGCTGCCGGTTGGTGGCATAACAATCAACTCTCCCGTAGCAGTTCGTTCTAATTGTAAATCTCGGTTAACCAGTGCTAACTGAACAAACTGCTCATGGGTAACTGTGAGTGTAAGTGTGGGTGGAATATTGACGGCTAGAGTTTGGGATAAGTTGGCTTGTGTCATTGTTCCGTCTTTAAACTAGAACCCAAATGTTACAGAAGACTAAAATAGTTTCTCTTTTGATTACTTCCAAAGTAGCATCCAAAAGTTGTTAGGTGCTTTTTCGCATTTTACGTTATGAATTTGCAGCTAGTAATTTCCCAAACAAAAACCTCTGTAGTTGCGATCGCAGATTTAGGTGATATCCTCCGTGCTGAGATCACGAAGTTTGTTCCCAACAGTACGGCGAGCGTAACAACAACCCGATAATTTATCTTGTAATAGTGGTTACTATAGTAATAATTAGATAATACTAATTTGAGCAGTAATTACAATAGATGGAGCGCTCAAAGCAATTACCAGCAACTCTTTCTTTACGAGATGCACTGGTGTTCACAATCTAAAATCCAAAATCCAAAATTGTATAATAAATTACTCTCTTCTCAGTCCCAGATTACTTATTTTTTTATGGCAAACACTATTACAATTACCGATTCCCTATTTCCTAATGCTGTACCAAAACCAGCAATCATTCGACTAGAAAACATTTTTAAAATTTATGGTAGTGGTGAAACAGAAGTACGAGCGCTAAATGATGTCAACCTAATCGTGGAACAGGGCGAATATTGTGCAATCATGGGGCCTTCTGGTTCTGGTAAATCCACAGCCATGAATATTATCGGTTGTCTCGACCGTCCCACAGACGGACATTATTACTTAGATAACCTCGATGTAGCTCAAATAGACGATCGCTCATTGGCACACATCCGTAATAAAAAGCTGGGGTTTGTGTTTCAACAATTCCATTTGTTGCCCCAATTAACAGCCCTAGAAAACGTGATGTTGCCAATGGTATATGCTAGTGTGAACCCAAAAGAAAGAAGCGATCGCGCCATCGAAGCTTTGACAAAGGTAGGTTTAGCAAATCGCCTCAACAACAAACCAACTCAACTATCTGGTGGACAACAACAACGAGTTGCGATCGCGCGGGCGATCGTTAATCATCCCGTAGTACTCTTAGCCGATGAACCCACAGGTGCACTTGATTCGCGCACAACCCAAGAAGTCTTAGATATTTTTAGCGAACTCAATGCTAGTGGAATTACCGTTGTCATGGTAACTCATGAACCAGAAGTTGCTCGTCAAACCCAGCGCATCGTTTGGTTCCGTGATGGTCAAGTAGTACACTCTAATCTGACACCATCTGACTTAAGTAGCGTTGCTATGTCATAGCTTATTAAAGTCCGCCTACCTTTGGCTTTCTCACAGGGTAGGCGAACGAGAGTTTATGCAATAGCGATTTCACAGCCAAAAAGCCCATAATTAAAGCATACGTGATTTTTGACTTTCGCCTTGCGGTAGTCGCCAGTAACGATTACAAACTTGACGTTTTTCCAGTTTCTGCTTGCGTCTCAATTGGCTTAACATCGGTGTAACCCACTTCACCAGATATTGTCCGAAACACCGAAATTTGCTCGTCAAAATCTAATTTTTCAATCTGGGAAACCAGATCAGTAATTGCCTTAGTTGGTTGATAGCTAGCTGGTAGGTCAACTACCTTATCTCCCATAGCTACTGCCCAAGCATACCAAACTAACAGCTGATTGTTTTCTTTTATCGCCCCATAAGCACGAGAATATTCTGTATCTTTGCGGTTAACTATATCCCGCATAATATCTAATTGTTCTTCATCTGATAACTCAAAATAATCTCCTAGCAGAAGTGGTGCTAACTCAGGTTCCGCCGCAGCAGGAGCAGCTGGTGTGATAGAATCACCCATTTTTTTATAAACTAAATAGAACCAGGCTAATTTTGCATCGGTATCCAACTTATTAAACGCATCTACCAAATTTTGAGATTCATTGCTCTGGGCTTGAGAAATATCTTTATCGTAACTTGCAGTCATAATTTTATTTCCAAAGAAATTTTACACACTAAACTAAGGCTTACCAAAGTTTGAGCATCGGATTCTACTATCAAGAGAAAGAGTTATATTAATTTCAAATTGCAGCTTTAATCTATCTTTTAATAGAGGTAAAGCCTCTCCCTTGGGAGCAAGTAAAGAGTTAATTACTTTGTTATACTTTTTTAAGTAAGCAATAAAAAATTTAACTTAAGGATTTTAATTATGCCTGATGAAATAAAGCCCAATGTTAATGAAGCTCCCACCCATGATGCTCAATTAGCTGCCGATAGCATAGCTAGTGGTGAAGAAAATGCGCCAAACGTCGATTTTGATGCTGATTATGCAACTGCACAACAATTCAGCGTTAGTGAAGTTGATCGCACAGGTAAAGGCGCAGCAGCAGCCGATGCAGCCACTGCACCTCAATATAAAACCTCTAAACCAGTAGAGACAAAAACTCAAACGCAGCCAACTGGTAATCCCGATGATTATTCAGAGTTAGCCAAGGAAGTTGGGAATACTAAGACTGAGGGTGTAACTAATGTCAGTGATGATCTAGTAGAACAAGCTTTGGAAAAGGGTGAACGGAAAAATTAAGTTTTCCTGATATTTTGCTATTTTGTAGGGTGGGCATTGATATACATGGCCCACCCTACTGTTTTAGTGAATCGCCAATACTTGAGATGACCAATGATTAATGACTAATGACTAATGACCATTATTCATCACTTCTAGTAGTTCGCTAGGTCGCTGAATTAAATAATCTGGATTTTGCTTGGCTAGTACTTCCGGTGAATTAAAGCCCCAAGTTACTGCAATTACTTGGATGTTTGCTTTCTTTGATGCTTCGATATCTCTGGTTTCATCTCCAACATAAATCACTTCTTGAGGTTGGAGTTGATTTTGCCTTAATACATTATTAATTATGGTTGTTTTACCAAAAATCGTAATTCCTGAGTAGATAAAATCAAATAAGTGATTTAAATCATTAATCGTCAGAAATTGCGTCACATTGTCTTTAGAATTAGAAGTGATAATTCCCAATTTATATCCTTCATTTTGGAGTTCTATTAATGCTTCTTTAATTCCCGGAATTGGCTTTAATTCTGGGATTTTGTTTTTTAATTCTCCTTTAACTTTTTTAACTAAAAAAGGTATCTTAAATAGAGAAACTCCTGAGTATTTAATGATTTCCCTAGATGTTAAGTTTTTAAGGAAGGATAATTGCTCTGGGCTTATGTGTCTAAAACCAAAGTCTACAGCTAGACGATTGGCAATACTTACAAGGGCATCTACTGTATCAGCAATAGTGCCATCAAAATCAAAAATAATTACTTTCGGGGTCATTATTTCGCCTGGATGCGTCAAGATTAGCTAGGGCGTTGCGTCGTAACATTTCTGGCTTAATCCGCCGCAAGGCAGATGCTGGAAATCGTTTATCCCACTCCTGAACTGAGATTTTGGCTAATTCTAGCAGGTGGGGGGCAATATTCGCAGGATTTGGCTGAAACTCTTCAATATCAGTTGTGTTAGCAAAACGTTGATTCCAAGGACAAACATCTTGGCAAATATCACAACCAGCAACCCAGCCTTGCAAATTGGGTATTACTGTCTCTGGCAATTCCTCTGCCCGATTTTCAATCGTATGATAAGCAATACAACGATTGGCATCGACGACAAAAGGCTGGGTAATTGCACCTGTAGGACAAGCCTGAAGACAACGAGTACAGCTACCGCAGTGTTCTGTATGGGGGCGATCGCTCTCTAATTCCAAATTAGTCAACACTTCTCCCAAAAAGACCCAAGAGCCATATTCCCGTGTAATCACATTACCATTTTTGGCAATCCAACCAATTCCGGCAAGTTGAGCCAACACTTTATCTTGCACCGGGCCAGTGTCTGCATAATAACGAGCTAATACACCTTCACCAAGTGATTCTAGCCATCTGGCTAGCTGCTTGAGTTTTTTATGCATTACTTTGTGATAATCCCTTCCCCAGCCATAACGAGAAATTTTGGCGTATTCCTCGCCTTCTGGACGTTGATGTGGCGTATAGTAATTTAGCGCCACACACACTAGCGATCGCGCTTCTGGCATAACTAAGCGAATATCCTGGCGTTTTGGGTTAGCCATCCATTCCATATCAGCGTGATAACCCAGTTCAATCCATGCTTGTAACCTCTGCGCTTCTATGGTATCTACCTTATCTACAGCAGCAATTCCAACCTTGTGAAAGCCCAACTCGCTGGCTTTCTCTTTCACAATATTGCTGCTTGTTACGGAATACTGATTCATTTTTTTATCTAGATTTTGCCTAAATAAAGGCGATTTAATTTTACATTACGTAGTAAATACCTTTGATTAACATTTGTTGCTTATTCTAAGCAATGGGTATAAATAATTATCGTTGAGATAAGGCAGGGAATAGGGCGCAGTTCTTGCTGGGGGAAAAGGGGTTTGAGCCTTGTTTACTATTCTTCACACAGTTTGCTTTTATTGCGCCTACTTACTAATATAAATTTTTTTATAGGGGTTTTCGTTTGGAATCAAAACATGCTATACGCACAGCAATGCTGTGCCCCTACGAGTGGTCTGTATTCCCATGCAATTCAGAACCGCTATATTGCAACATCTCTACCATCGTCAGGAAGATTTATACAAATGTGGCAATCTATCTCAACAGTAGGTTTCTTTTTAGCTATTTTTGTATTGAAATTAATATTTAGGTAGCATATACAAATATTTTTACGATAAACGTAAAAAATAATACAACTCCATAAAGAAACTTATGGAGATTGTTAATTTTAAATTTTGAATTCGGAGCGAAGCGACGTGACCTCTGCTGAACAGTTGAAAGAAGAATTCCAGATCGAAGGAATTACAGAAACAAGTGTACTGCGTTATTTTGAAACCTTAAATGCAGGAGAATTTGAGGCAACAGCTGCCTTATTTGCCCAAGATGGTGTGATGCGTCCACCATTTGAATCTGATATTGTGGGAACACATGCGATCGCAGCCTACTTAAAACAAGAAGGCCAAAACATTAAAGCTTATCCCAACACGGGAATAGCTGAAGCTTTAGAAAACGCTACGATTCAAGTCCAAGTAACAGGCAAAGCACAAACTTCGTGGTGTAGTGTGAATGTCTTGTGGTTATTCATCCTCAACCAACAACGGCAAATTTCATATACTAAAATCAAACTTTTAGCTTCTCCCCAAGAGTTACTTTCTTTACGTCGTGAAAACTCGTAAACAAGTATAATAGCTTAGGTAATGTTTGATCCTACCCCAAACAAAATCCAATACAGTAAATTCACATAACACATTACTTAAAAAACAATAACTTTTGTCTATTTCACTAATTCGGGTAAAGTAGCTTCTAACTTTAGACAGTTGGCACCATCAATTTGCAACTGATAGTCTACTTTATCCATCAGACGATTCATAATTAGCCAACCATAACCACCTTCTTGTTTTTCCATCGGGTTTGGAGCATAGTAGTCAGACATATCAAAGCCTTCGCCGTAGTCCCAAACTTCGAGGGCAAGATCCCGATTTTTAACTTCCAAACGTAGTAAAATCGGTAAATTTGGTTTGTCCTTATGGGCATGACGGACTGCATTTGAGTAGGCTTCTACTAAAGCCAGCCTCAAACGGCTTGATTGTCGTGACCAGTCTACAGATTCTCCTAGCTGGATTTTCAAACATCCCAGCAGCCAGGTTTCGACAATATTAAGAAAACTTAAGTCACTTGGTACCTGAAGCTCACTTTTCATTACTTACAAAATCTCCAGTGAAAGTATAGTTTGATCATCTTCTTGAACGTTGTTGTCTGCCTGGATGCGGGCTAGTAAATGGTTAAGAGAAAGCGGTTGTTGCTCTTGTTGCAAGAGTTGCCAAAGACCATCTTGATTCAGCATAGAACGGTTAACCGGGTCAACGCCAGACTCGGTTTTTCCTGAGAAAGCAAAATTATTTGATACTGTAGCTTCTGTAATTCCATCGCTGGCCAGCAATAATGTGTCTCCAGCAGCGAGAACCAAGCGACCAGACTGTGCCTGCCACTTAGGCAAGATCCCTAAAGGAACGCTGCGAACTTTTAGGTAATTGGGATTGTCGCTTAAAGCACCTTGACGTGACCATAACAGTGGATAAATATGACCAGCATTAGTGTAGACAAGTTCCTTAGTACTAGGGGTATAACAGGCTAACACAAGAGTGATGAAATAATTGTTGCTAATTAAGTCTTCACTGAGAGCGTGGTTGAGGTTCTGCATGACCACATTTGGCTCGGCTGGTGCTTCTTGAGATAATTCTCGGCGCAAAACTGAAATAACACTAGCCATAAATAAAGCAGCTGGGACACCCTTTCCAGAGACATCACCCACTGCCAACCACAAATCGCCTTTGGGATGGACAAAAACTTCAAAAAAATCGCCTCCTACTTCCCGCGCTGGGTAACAGCAGGCTTGTACTTTCACACCTTTAATGTCAGGTAAAGTTTGACGTAGCAAGTTGTATTGAATTTGGCGGGCTACCTCCAACTCATTGTGAATTTGCTGTTGTTTTTCTTGGAGGCGCTGGTAGAGTTTTGCTTGAGATAGGGCTAAGGCTGCTTGTTCGGCAACACCTGCAATTAGTTGGATGTCTTCGTCTTGCCAAGGGCGATCGCGTCCCCATTGGTGGAGAACCAGCACAGCTAATAAATGCTGCTGATAGCTAAGTGGCACAACTAGGTGGTGAGAAGGATTACCCTCATATACATCTTGAGCAAGTTGATAATGACGGGTTTCCAGCACTTTTTCAGTTAAAACACTGGGGTCGAAGAAGCAATCTGATACATCGTATTTTGGATCGCGGTATAAAAACTCGTCTCGTGTGAGGCGATCGCCCTCTACTGGTCTAAGCAAACAATTGCTAGCTTCAAATGTTTGTCCAATAGTTACGACAATTTTTTGCAGCATACTGTCGTAGTCTAGAGACTCTCGAATTGCCGTTGTTACAGCATTAAACAAAGATTCTCGCTGTAGGGCCCGACCCAACTCTTGGGTGCGCTTTTTAACTAGACGATATGTATCAGTGGCTTGCTCAACTAAGGCTCTGAGTCGTTCAGGATTCCAGGGTTTGGTAATGTACTTAAATACCTGACCAGAGTTAATTGCATCCACCAAATCTTCGACATCGGTAAAACCAGTTAACAAAATCCGAATCGTGTCTGGAAAACGCTCTACGGTGCGACTAAAAAATTCAGTGCCATTCATTTCTGGCATTCTTTGGTCAGAAATAATCACCGCCATTTCACCAAACTGATCCAAGAGTTCCAGAGCGCCAGAAGCATGATTGGCTTTATATACTTGAAAATCTCGCCTAAAAGTACGGTAGAGTAAATCTAAGTTATCTGGCTCATCATCTACCACCATGAGCTTAAGTTTGTCCACCCCAATATCCGCCATATTTAACTTTATTTTTCACATATTTGAATGGCGAGATAATATAATTTTTATCCCACCTGAGAATCAACAAAAAATTAATAACTAATCATTTTCAAAAGCTATCAGTTATCAGTGTTTTAAAACTTGATAACTGTTCACTCAATTTAACCTTATCCTACTAACCCAGAACGCAAGGCGCGGACTGCTGCTTGGGTACGGTCATCGGCACATAGCTTATTCAAAATGTTGCGAACGTGAGTTTTAACAGTCCCAACAGTGATATAAAGCCTTTCAGCAATTACTGCATTACTACAACCTTCGACAATCAACTGTAGCACTTCCAATTCCCTTTCTGTCAGGGTGTAAGGTTGAATTCCTTCTAAATTCTCGACATAATCAGGGTTAGAGGCAATGGTCTTAGTATCTACAAAAGCTGATTCCAACTTTTGCGGATTTTGTTGCGCTTGTTGTAATACAATCCGAGCGATCGCAGGATCGATCCAAGCGTTGCCATTGTAAGTTACTCTTATTGCTTCCAGCAAATTATCAAACTTGATATCTTTCATACAGTAAGAGTCTGCACCAGCCGCAAAAGCTGCTAATACAGCTTCTTTGTTATCCCGCAGCGTCAAAATTAACACCTTTGTTAATAGCTGCTGCCCATTAGCACTAGATTTTACCTCCCGTGTCAGTTCAATGCCATCCTTATCTGGTAAACCAATATCTACAATAGCAATATCTGGTTGTACCATTTTTAACATCTTTATCCCCTCAGCAGCATTGGCAGCTTCACCTACAACCTCAATGTCATCTTTTTGCAGTAGTGCTGTCCGAATACCTACACGAGTTAGGTCATGATCTTCAATCAGAGCGATACGAATTTTACTCATAGCCAACTTCAGACCGTTACACTACCTTAACCAGAAAGTCGAGTTTCGTGATATACTCCCACACTAACTGCAAAGTAGTATAGTGGGGGTTTCTGTTCCCAGAACCAGAGTTACGAGTTGAGCGTTTTATACTTAGTAGAATATTACACTTCAACAATTAAATTTGGGCTGGTTCAGCTCAATTACAAGCGCCCAAGACTAATTAGTTATGCTTTCTATTGTTGCAGGGCAATGGGAATCTCTCGTGCTTAAGTTCTAATATAAAAAATTTGATAAACTTAACATTCAAGTAAATCTGGTGTGAGGTTAATCCAGAATAGGTTATGTCTAAAGGCAATGAAGCATTTTCAGTGTTAGGAATACCAGTTCATGTGATGGCCAACTATCCAGGCTGGTTATTAGAATGCCTGGGTGCAGGCAAAGGAATTCATGTAGTAACGCTCAATGCAGAAATGACTATGCAGGCAGAGCAGAATCAAATCCTAGCTCAAGTAATTAAAAATGCTGAACTAGTGATTCCAGATGGAGCCGGGGTTGTTCTGTATTTGCGATGGCTGTTATGGCAAAAAGTGCAGCGTTTTCCGGGGATTGAACTAGCAGAAAAACTTTTGCAAGAAATCGGGCAACAGAAGACAGGGGCAAAGGTTTTTTTCTATGGAGGAGCGCCTGGAGTAGCCTTAGCTGCGGCAGATTTTTGGCAGCAGCAAATTCCAGATTTGAGTATAGTAGGAACTCACTCAGGCTACCATTCCCCAGAAGAAGAGGCACAATTGCGAGAAACTCTGGCTCAATTGCAGCCACAAGTGATTTTTGTCGGTTTGGGAGTGCCACGTCAAGAGTTATGGATTGCCGAAAACCGCCATTTGTGTCCTCATGCAATTTGGATTGGTGTTGGTGGTAGTTTTGATATTTGGTCAGGAACTAAAACTCGCGCTCCCGCCTGGTTAGGAAATAATAATTTGGAATGGTTGTATCGGCTTTATCAAGAACCTTGGCGTTGGCGGCGGATGTTGGCTTTGCCAGCGTTTGCTGTGAAAGCTTTTGTTTATCGTTTGACAGCAAGGGGTGCAATTAGTTGAGAGTGGGGCATGGGGATAAGGAGACGTGGCGCAGAAAAAGATCAAATACTATCTCTGTGTAAGAGTGTCCCCGTGTCCAATGCCTAATGCCCAATTCTGAGTGCTATTACTTAGTTAGTATTAAAGTCTTCAAAAAATTTAAATTTTCTTTGTTAAATTTTCAATTCCCAGGCAAAACCTGGGAATCCTTATTTTTGATAGGAATAAGCTAATCTAAACCCCTAAGCTATTTGGTTGTGGGGATAAGGAAAATTTAACAATGCCAGTATTAACAACTCAAGTTAAAACAGATAAATCCGTTCATACAGAGGACAATAAAACTCAACAGCATGTTAGTAATACTACTGTCAAGGTGCAATTGCAATCTGTAAGCAAGACTTATACTAATGGCACTCACGCCTTGTTAAATGCGAACCTTGAGGTAAAAAAGGGAGAATTTCTGTTTATCACAGGGCCAAGTGGTTCTGGTAAATCAACGCTCTTGAAACTGCTGTATGGCCAAGAGTTAGCGACGCAGGGAGAAGTGATTGTTGATGGATGTAATGTAGCGGGTTTACGAGGCGATCGCTTGTCATTATTACGGCGACGGATTGGCATTGTGTTTCAAGACTACAAACTGATTACCCAGCGAACAGTAGCGGAAAATGTGACTTTTGTCCTGCAAGCTCAAGGGTATACTCGTAAAGAAATTCAACGACGCTTAAAACCAACCTTGAAGTTGGTAGGTTTGCTGAGTAAAGCTGACTGCTTTCCAGATCAACTGTCTGGGGGAGAGCAACAACGGGTGAGTATTGCTCGTGCGATCGTTGGTACACCACCCCTACTTTTGGCGGATGAGCCAACAGGAAATCTCGATCCAGATAATTCCTGGCAAGTGATTCAGATTCTCCAGAAGTTAAATTCCTTTGGAGCTACAGTAATTGTTACTACCCACGATGAACAATTGTTACGGCGATGCAATCATCCGGTAGTGCAAGTTCGCAATGGACAGTTGTCTCGAAAATAAGCATTGGGCATGGGGCATTGGGCATTGGGAGCAGGGGAGAACAACAAATGACAAATGACCAATGACTAAAAAACGTGGTGCTTGACTTTGGCTGATACGGGTGTGAAAGTTGTTGCTGTTTTGGGGGGTAGAACTTGTAAGCGATGGTCTTTGACCGACCGGAGGTCATCGCAGGCTTGTAAACTCTTAAAAGCTGCCTCTCTGATCGCAACTTCTTCTTCTCGACTGAGTAGGAGTTGCAAGCATTCCACAATATCTTGCTGCACTGAAGAATCAACTCGCTTACGGCTGATGATTTTAGTTAGTTGACGTAGGGCAATCATCCGTTTTAATGGATCTTTTTCTGTTAAATTTACCAACAACTGATCGAGGTGGTCTTCTTCTCGATTTTCATAGAAGTTGACAATTTGCCAGACCAATAAAATTAAAGTTAACAGTGTTCCCACGCCTTGCACAATAGCACCAGCAGCAATCCAGGAACTGTAAGAATCAACCCAAATAGCAGCGGCCATGTAAGTAGTGACAGTAGCAAGACCACCACTTATGACTGCTAAGACTAACCGACGATTTGAACTGTTTAAGAACTTACGTATTTTAGACCAGTGTAATTGCCAGTCCCACTCCTGCATTGAGTAAACCAATACCATTATCCCAACGCCGATTGAGAGAGCCAATAACAGCATCCAGTTCCATAACAACATGGCGACGACAATTGTTAAGAACCCAAGAAAGCCTCCAGGCCCAGAGAAGTGCTTAAATGTTTGCTGCTTTGTTGCTCCCTTTGTCTTGAACAATGGATGCAACCACTTCCAATTGGGGATCTGGTTGATCAATTGCTGCCAAGAAGACGAAGCCTGTGCCACAGTGTTTACCTACTTGATTACGAAATTAACTATTGTATAAGTTTTACTACAGTTGAAGAAAGGGTGAAGACCCAAACCACAAAATGCCCGGTTTTTAAGGGCAGCATAGTAGACTAGTACAGCACGGCGGAAATCAAGATACCATTTTAAATGGCTCAGAGCAAGGGCATGAATCAATTCAAAATTTAAAATGACGCTCTCTACGAGACGCTAAAAGCGAACGCGGACTCGCTCTAAGCGAAGCCATGCCGTTAGCACAGCGTAAAGCCTTCTCTACGAGAGGCTTTACGCTGTGCTAACAAAATTAAATACGGCCAGACCCTTCAGGTGGGGTTTCCACCTGCCTTGGGATACAAGGATTTTTTCGCCCACAAGGAGCGAGGTTTTAAACCTAACTTTTTTTCATAAAGGATTTTTAAAGACAAAAACGAAAGTTATCAAGGGTAAATTGCCCATCAAAAGCACAAAAGGTAACGCTGTAAATGTTATCCCCAGTTATAGATAATAAGGTATTGGGGGAAATTCCCGAGTCTGAATTGGCAAGATTGGCGCTTGGTAGTACAGTTTGAGCGATGAGTTGGCGATCGCGATCGTAGGCGGAAAGCACCAGTCGTTGCGAACTAGTGACAAAGGCGCTAACCGAATTAACCGACTGCAAGAAAGTAGCCTCTAAGAATCCGCTTTTGGGCGCTCCCATTAAAACTGTTAGCCCTGAATAGGCTGGAAATGCTGGATTTGATGGCTGTATTGCTATAGAATTGTGAAAAATTACTCCCCAGCGTTCATACTGGCACTCTACTGGTTCAAAACACTTTAAGTCTTCTAAGTCTAAACAAATACAAGTAGGTACACTCACTCTGCCAGCGTCAATAGCTGACTCCACCTGATCCCCCCAAGCTGAAACTTTAATTTCATTTTGTATATTAAAGTCAAGCGCAAATTTAGCGTCTTCAATCGTTGGTAGTTTATTTAATTGAAGAGTAGCCTGTACCATAACATCCCGCCTTACCATTACTAGATAATAAATAGATTTACTAATACATCAAAAGCTATATTTCTACATGTTTAACTAGAATTAATAGCTTGTTAAAATAAGCATTTTTAATCTTATTGACGCTCAAAATTATTTATGAGTTTCTTCATAGGCTACCATAAAAACTTATGTTTTATTTTCGGCTTAGTGATCCTTGCTACAACGGCAAACCCTTGTAATACAGTAAATTCAAGGCTCAGTCACTTTTTGTTAGGAAAAAAAATCACCAAATCTTTATAAGTAATCCAGTAATTTTATATCTACTTAATCTGATGCTAGGAAGAAGTCTTAAAGTGATTGGTTCGCCGATAATAACAATGAGTGAGGAGTTTGAACTAAATAAGTAAGTATTCTGAGGTGACCAAAGGAGATGCGTTAACTCATCCTACAGCTTCAAGCCGTGGATAAATCTAGTCAAGAAATCATTAGTTATTATTCATTAGTACTTTTTTCACGATTTTCGCTAAGGGGGCACTAATGATTAGTGACTAATGACCAAGACAGCGAGTAGTAATATCATCCGATACATTGAAGGAATAAGCTTATTCACTTACTTTTGTGACGCGGATAAATTATCAAACGCTTTCTCCGTGTACAGTTGTCTACTGATTTACTTTATTACTCAGGTTATTTAATTACTACAGTCAACAAAAAGTACTTATGTTTCAACCACAAGGATTTGAACAACGCTCTATAAATACCTCTCTAGGTAGGATGGTATATTATACAGCCACTGGATCGCCTTGGCAGGACAATTTTACAACAAAAGATGATCGGGAAACTTTAGTGTTTCTGCACGCCTTTGGTGGTGGGTCTTCTGCTTATGAGTGGTCAAAAGTATATCCGGCTTTTGCCGCCGAATATCGGGTAATTGCGCCAGATTTAATCGGTTGGGGTAGGTCTGAGCATCCGGCACGGAGTTATAAGATTGAAGATTATTTAACCACGATTCGGGAGTTTTTCGAGCAGACTTGTACCGGGCCAGTAACAGCGATCGCTTCTTCTTTGACCGCAGCCTTTACAATTCGAGTAGCATCAGATCATCCTGATTTATTCAAATCTTTAATTCTCACTACACCAGCCGGACTTTCCGACTTTGGCGAAGACTACTCTCGTAGCTTTTTCGCCCAGTTAATCAGCGTTCCCTTTGTTAACCGTTTACTTTACAGCACTGGAGTAGCCACCAGTGGAGGTATTCGCAGTTTCTTAGAACAACGGCAATTTGCTCAATCTAATCGAGTGTACCAGGAAATTGTAGATGCTTATTTACAATCTGCCCAACAGCCTAATGCTGAGTATGCAGCACTCTCTTTTGTCCATGGCGATTTATGTTTTGATTTATCCCTTTACATTCAACAACTGACCACTCCCACCGCCATTATTTGGGGACAAAGGTCGGAATTTACAGGCCCCTCAATTGGTCGCCGCCTTGCCGAAATTAATCCCCAAGCAATCCGATTTTTTCAACAGTTGGAAGATGTGGGGTTAACACCGCAGTTAGAGTTACCAGCAGTGACAATTGGGTTAATTCGCCAATTTTTGCCTTTGCTTAATTAGTGCTTTGTTCAGTAGTATATCGGTAGGGGCGCACAGCCAGATGTGCGCCCCTACGAGTATCTCTATTAATTATTTATTTCTGTAGCTTATCCATGCGGAAAGCGCTATTATATGTAGAAAGTATTGCTTCTGCGCTCTTGAAACCATATTCTCAAGCCTATACAAATCTGGTGCGTAATACTGATTCGTCCATAACAGGCATAGACAATATTATAGGAAATTTGCGTAAAATTGATTGGACGAATAGGTAAGAATAAATTTCTAACAATTTCACAGACTGGAAAAATTTGACTTTTCAACATACTATAGATTGCTTAGATCAGCAAATAGCAAGAATAAATAATTGTGAATACGAGAATAGTTTAAAAGCAGATTTAATAACTCGGACATTTATTTGAATTATTGAAAATGGGAAAATCTCTTTCTCGCAAGCTCAATTAAATGCTGCTAAACAGACTTTGCTACCACTTTGGGAAAAAAGTTGCTTTGAAATGCGCCATGTGTATCCGAATAGATAAAGTTACATAATCTGCTCTAAATGCAACACAAATCCAGGTAGTACATTTTCTCCTGATAAACTAACAGGATTGTCTAATATCTCTACATCTTTACCTGGACGATAAATTTCTACTCGCTTGTTTTTTCGGTCGATTAACCAGCCTAATTGAGCGCCATTTTCGATATACTCCTGCATTTTCTCTTGCAATTCTTTTAAGGAATCAGTACGAGAACGCAACTCTACTACAAAATCAGGACAAATCGGGGCAAATTTTTCTTGTTGTTCTGGGGTTAAAGCATTCCACCGCTCAATTTTTATCCAAGAAACATCAGGAGAACGTTCTGCACCATTAGGTAAGGTGAAGCCACTTGAAGAGTCAAAACCTTTGCCTAATTTAGTCTGTTTATTCCAGATTCCTAACTCAACAACCATATCAAAGTTACGGTTGCCAGTATCACTACCTGTAGGTGGCATAATTAATAATTCCCCTGATGCTGTACGCTCAAATCGATAATCGCGGTTTTTCTGACACATCTGGAAAAATTGCTCATCAGTTAAGTCAATTTTCAATTTGAGTGTAGAAGGTAAAGTGGTTGTCGTGACGTTCATAGGCTATTGTGAGCATCTTAATTTATAGTGTAGTGTTGTGTGGAGAGTGATCGCATGATGAGGTGATGGCGATCGCACTTTACCTAATTAAATAAATTTGTCTACCTATTCGGTGCAGCTTTACCCAAATAGATTTGTTTAGAACCCTTGGGAATAGAAATCCAGATGCTTTGGTTATCTCGATGGCTAGTGTTAGGAATTATATTTGTTAGCTTAACTTTTAGCGCACCTTTATTTGCCAGTCAGTCTATGAACCAAGAAGATATCCAGATATTAATAGAAAAAGCTAAAGATGCATGGGTTGCTCAAGATGTCGATACCCTTGCACAATTGTTTACGGTTGATGGAGAACTAATCGTGCCTGGTCAATGCTGGCGGGGACAAGAAAGAATTCGAGAAGGAGTTACTCATTTTAAACAACAGTACTCAGATGTAAAAATAGTCATCCAACGGATTATTATTGCAGCAAACCAGGCAGCAGTAGAGTGGTACTACGAAGATACGGAAAAGGCGACAGGTCGTCGTAACAAAGCTGATGACGTAATTGTTGTAGATTTTAGGGATGGTCAAATTAGTCGTTGGCGTGAATATTTTGACACACAAACGCCCAATAACAGATAATTGCACTAGCGGTAATAGTCAAAATCTCCTTAATTCAAAACCAATTAAGGAGATTGGAGTGTCAAAATCAATTTGTAAGATAAAAAACACAAGACGTTTACCACCTCAGACCGCTCTGATGAAGAATTTAACCTTCCCTTGGTGCTAATGAAGTGGAGGAAGCGACAAAAACTCCACACCGTCAACGCATTTAATTTACACTGTTCAAACATCTGCGGTCGCTCTCCTTCGATGTTCGATAATGGGTCACAGCGGCATAACACCCATACAGTGTTGTCTGTTTTCATTTATTACAATAGCTAACAGTTGAGTGGAAAACTCCTCCTCTAGGGTAGAAATACTAGCTAGCCAAAAGAGAGAGCTATATTGTTCAAGCTTATCTAAAGTAATGTTTTAATTCTGTATAACTTTAGCTGCTCATTTGACGTCGTTGGGACTGTTCTTGGTTAAACTGCTTTTGTTGTGGTGTTAATTGCTTGTAATCACTTGAAGATTGCATATCCCACTGTAATTCCGCTAGTAACAGTAAACTAACGGTCATAATTAGCCCCGTTGAGAGAAACTGCATGACACCGCAGTAGGGTAAAACTATGATTCCCAGTAAATGAATAAACCCCATCAGAAGAAATGTGCGTGAACGCATTCCTACGCCGGTGCAAAAGTATCCGATAGCGCTTAATCCTAACCATAGTGGACACAGACGGATCAAGACCTCTCCCCATCCCAAAAAAATGCTTAGATCAGTCAGGATTAAACCCGCTAGGATTAAGATCCCCCAGCTATAAACAACCCAGCGTAGCTGTTCTACAGTTGCCCAAAACCAAGTTAAACTTACCATGCCAATCGCACCGAATAAGGTAAGCACTGACCACAAAATCGCCTGACTACTCCAGCTAATGGGTAGAAACTGGGCGGTTACAAAAATCCCGGATGAAATGAGTCCCCAGAGAATAAATGCTTGATCAACGCGAGTATAAAACTTTGAGAAGAGGATTAAATTTCCAATTTGGTAGTTTAGACACAGTAGACCTTGAATATCTTGAAAATCTAGCTCTTGCTGTTTTTCACGGAGGAGCGGCTCAGATAAATTGAAAAAACTCATTGATAATCTATTACTATCGGTAGATGGAAGAAGCTGTTACTCTATCCAAAGAGGTATTGTTATTTAAATATTAACAAGTAAAAAAAGTAGATTTAAAATTGCCTTGAAAAAAGACTGATTTTTAAATTTTGGATTTTTAATGAGACAGCAGCGATGGTTAACCCGCTTCGATTAAGCTTCGTTCAGTTAAGATGATTCCGTTCAATAAGCAGTAGCGCAGATCCACCCTGGTCAGGTCTACTTCCGTGAAATCAACATAACTAAGTACAAGTCACCGGAAAAAAGGGTCGGAAATAGAGGAAGATATCCTCTGTAGGGTTGCACAAAAAAAATCGGACATGCAGGGACGTATCTCAAGTATCCAGGTTCAAATGACTGGTGAGCAACAAGACGTACTAAACAGTTGGCTGCGTAAGTCAACAACTCCTGTGGGTTTAGCAAAACGCGCCCGTGCAATATTAATGTTGGCATCAGGGGAAACTTTTTGTAAAACCAGTGAGTATGTTGGAATGGGAGAACGTCATATCAGAAAGTGGGCAAGACGATTTATAGAGCAAGGTATCGAAGGATTATACGATGGCAAACGACCGGGACGACAAGAAAGTTTTTCCCCCTCAAGTCGCATTGTATCTGGTTAAAATAGCTTGTGAGCGACCCGATATGATGGAGCGCTCATTATCG
>NZ_JAVRBU020000004.1:0-419212 GCF_034531135.2 Nostoc sp. CmiVER01 | reverse complement strand
TAACAAATGAGTACTCCGAAATAACAAATGAGTACTCCGAAATAACAAATGAGTACTCCGAAATAACAAATGAGTACGCCGAAATAACAAATGAGTACGCCGAAATAACAAATGGGTACGCCGAAATAACAAATGGGTAGGCATAGCCAGCACTTCGACAAAGCTCAGTGACCACCGTAGGCATCGCCTTATATGAAAAACCCTATAAATTCAACTTTGCTAACACCTCAGCTAAATCTTTATCCGCCCATTCCCTGTCTTGTCTTGCTACCGCCAAATCTGCCAAAATATCCGCGATCGCCCGATGCACAACTTTATCGCTAACATCCACAAACTGCGATGGACTAAGATTATAATCCGCTTCCCTCAATTCCTCTATCTTAATAACCTTACTCAGCTTCTCTCGCGTTTCCCAATTGCGATAAACCTCACAAACCGCCTTAATCCCTTCCTGCGTCAAAATATTCTTCGGATCGCCTTTGACAAAATAATCAGCAGCATTAATCAGCAAAAACTCACCCTTACGATTCAGAGGTTTCAGGCGATTTAACAAAATTACCACTCTTGGCGCAGTCGTGTTATAAAACAGGTTTTCAGGCAGCAAAATCACTCCTTCAACTCTGTCCCTTTCTACAAACTTCTTGCGGATGTCCCTTTCTTGATTTTTGTTCTGACTCCCGGAACCGCGAGACACCGCCCCTGTATCCAAAACAACCGCCGCCCGTCCGTTATCTTTCAGCGATGCCCAAATATGCTGCACCCATCCCCAATCTGCGGAAGATTTGGAGGCAATTCCGTCTTTGAACCTTTCAAAAGAATCTTCTTCATAAGCATCTGCGCCGTAGTTGTCCTGATTCCACATCGGATTAGCAACCACATAGTCAAAGCGCATCACCTTCTTGTCAACCGTAAATTTAGGTTGTCTGAATGTATCACCAATCTCAATTTGTGTATCAGTAAAATCCTGCAAAAACATATTCATTTTGGCGATGCCTGCGGCGGGCTACGCCAACGCGAAAGTTGTCCAGTTCAACTCTTGCCCAAATAATCGAGGCGCTTTACTCTCTTCCCCTGGATGCTTGCGGTTGAACACCAGACGCGGCTTAGTCAACAACCTTTCCGATCCACAAGTGGGATCATAAATCTTCGTGTAAGGTTCAGGGTCAATAATTTCCGCAATCAACCAACCCACCTCTGATGGTGTCAGAAACTCCCCGGCACTTTGCCCTTGTCCTTCGGCAAATTTCCGCAGCAGATACTCATAGGCTTCCCCTAAAACATCGGCATTGGTATTCTTTAACCCCAACCGATGCCGACTGATGACTTCAATCAAGTCCTTTAAACGGTCATCATCTAAAACGCGCTGATTGCTTTGCTTTTCGTTATAATCTTTGAGCGTCAGCGTTCCCGATAACCCAGGATTGCGCTTTGCCACTTCCCGCATCGCCGTTGTCACAAACTCCCCTAAGCCATCTTTAGGATGAAAGCGAATCGCCTCCCAACGGTATTCGTGGGGGACATAGTAACGCACAATCGGCTGACGGTTATTTTTAATTGCATCTTTGTGATCCGCTTCAATGAAAGCACGGGCTAAATCTCCCCCCCCAAATTTCTCGGCGCACTTTTCATACTCATCATCAAAGACATCAGACAGCCGTTTGTAGAAAATTAGCGGCAGAATAAAATCCTTAAATTTTGGTGCATCCGTCGCACCGCGTATCTTACAAGCAGCATCCCACAGCCATTGTTCCATTGCCGGAATATCCAAGCGATCGCCAGCTTGGTTTGCTAACTGTAGAAGTGGTAAATCTCCAGAACCGTTTTTCTCTGCTGACTTTTTACTGTTTTTCCTGATTCCACGCGGCACTGTACTTAACTCCTGCGTTAGCGAAGCAAACCCGTCGGTATCGCTTCTATCTTATTTAAAGGAATCCCTATTTTCGCAGTTTCTCGGCTAATTGTTGATAAACGATCTCTAATCACACAGGAATCACAGTAGGACTTACGCAAAATCAAACACGCCGTAAGAACAATAATAAATTGCTCCTACAGCGTATAGTTTTGTGTAAATTTTAAATTTAATGTACATTAACTAATTATTTGTCAATTTAACAAAATATTGTCACAGCGCCCTAAATACCTAAAACCCTTACATAACAATGATTATATCAGGGTTTTTCCTATTTAAGACAGTTATACCCATCTAAGCCGATATTCACTAATTAGATGTCAAATACCAGATATTTCACAATTTAATTGTCAATTTCCAGAAACCTGGAAAAATCATGAGTTTTTATAAATTAACAAATTATTTGTCAATATAGTAGTATAATACAACTATGTTTTAATAGAACACTGTATGCAGGATGCAGAATATTCTACAACTTTTACAACAGGGGCAAGCTCCACAGATGTTAATAACGATCTTGCTGAAGCAAACGTTATTGTTTCTGAACTTTCAGATGAAGCTTTGCTGAAAATGGAGGTGATTCAAAGTCTTTTAGAAAATAGCGGCACTACATATACTCAAAAGCTCAAGGAAGCAGCAGAAAAGCTTGGTAAGTCAGTACGTACAGTACGACGGCTAGTAGAGAAATGGGAACACGAGGGTTTAGCTGGACTGGCGCAAAATCAACGGGTGGATAAAGGGAAGCATCGAGTTGATGAAAACTGGCAAGAGTTTATTTTGGATACCTATAAAAAGGGTAATGAAAGAGGTAAAAGGATGACTCGCCAGCAGGTATTTATCAAAGCTAAGTCCAGAGCTGATGAACTGGGAGTTAAGCCTCCTTCCCACATGACGGTTTACCGAATTTTGCAACCGTTAATAGATAAAATTGAGCAAGCTAAAAGTATTCGCAGTCCGGGTTGGCGTGGTTCGCGCTTATCAGTTAAAACCCGTGATGGAAAAGATTTACAAATAGAACACAGTAACCAAGTTTGGCAGTGCGACCATACCCTTGTTGATGTTTTATTAGTAGATCAGCATGGCAAAATTCTTAGTCGTCCCTGGTTAACAACGGTTATTGATAGTTATTCGCGCTGCATTATGGGGATTAACTTAGGCTACAATGCACCAAGTTCGACTGTTGTAGCTTTGGCGTTACGTCATGCAATTTTGCCCAAACAGTATAGTTCAGAATATGGACTTCACGAAGAATGGGGTACTTCTGGTTTGCCGCAATACTTTTATACGGATGGGGGTAAAGATTTTCGTTCCAACCATTTACAGCAAATAGGAGTGCAGTTAGGGTTTGTTTGTCATTTGCGCGATCGCCCATCTGAAGGTGGTATTGTTGAGCGTCCGTTTAAAACTCTAAACACAGAATTATTCTCAACTTTACAAGGATATACAGGTTCAAACGTTCAAGAACGACCAGAGCAAGCGGAGAAAGAAGCTTGCTTAACGTTGCGTCAGTTAGAGCAAATATTGGTTGCTTACATCGTTCATAACTATAACCAGCGAGTTGATCATCGAATGGGCGATCAAACAAGATTTGTTCGCTGGGGATCTGGTTTAATTGCTTCTCCTGATTTACTCTCAGAGAGGGATTTGGATATTTGCCTAATGAAGCAAACACGGCGACAAATTCAACGCGGGGGATATTTGCAATTTGAAAACTTGATGTACCGGGGTGAATATTTAGCAGGTTATGCGGGAGAAAGCGTAGTATTGCGATATGACCCCAGAGACATCACAACGATTTTGGTTTATAGCATAGAAGGGGATAAAGAGGTATTTATTGCTCGTGCTTACGCTCAAGATTTGGAGACGGAAGAACTATCTCTAGATGAAGCAAAAGCTAGCAGCCGTAAAGTGCGGGAAGCGGGTAAGGCTATGAGCAATCGATCAATTTTGGCTGAAGTTCGGGAACGCGAAACATTCCAAACTCAAAAGAAAACCAAAAAAGAGCGTCAAAAAATAGAACAGGCTGAGGCCAAAAAAGCTAAACAACCTATACCTGTTGAGCCAGAGGAATCAGTAAAGGCAGTATCTATTGATAGCGAACCTGAGCCAGAGATGCCGGAAGTTTTTGATTACGAACAAATGCGTGAAGATTACGGATTTTAGAAAATGACTTCAAAAGAAGCCCAAACAGTCGCCCAACAATTGGGTGATATTCCCGTTAATAGTGAACAATTACAGGCGGAGATTCAACGATTAAATCGTAAAGCTTTTGTTCCACTTGAACAAGTGCAGATTCTTCATGATTGGTTGGAAGGAAAGCGCCAATCAAGACAATCTGGGCGTGTAGTAGGTGAGTCGAGAACGGGTAAAACAATGGGTTGTGATGCCTATAGGCTTAGGAATAAACCCTCTCAAGTTGCAGGAAAACCCCCAACTGTACCTGTGGCTTATATCCAAATTCCCCAAGAGTGCGGTGCCAAGGAATTCTTTGGGGTAATTATGGAGCATTTGAAATATCAAGTAACTAAAGGAACAGTGGCAGAAATTCGAGATAGAACACTGCGGGTTCTTAAAGGTTGCGGGGTAGAGATGTTGATTATTGATGAAGCTGACCGCTTTAAGCCGAAAACTTTTGCGGAAGTGCGTGATATTTTTGACAGGTTGGAAATAGCAGTGATTTTGGTAGGAACTGATCGCTTAGATGCAGTGATTAAGCGGGATGAGCAGGTTTATAACCGTTTTCGGTCTTGTCACCGTTTTGGAAAGATGTCAGGGGAAAATTTTAAGCGAACGGTTGATATTTGGGAGAAGCAAATACTGAGATTGCCAGTTGCTTCCAACCTTTCGAGTGAGACGATGTTAAAGACGTTAGGGGAAGCAACTGGAGGTTATATCGGTGTGATGGATATGATTCTGCGAGAGACTGCAATCCGGGCTTTAAAAAAGGGACTGCAAAAAATTGATTTGGAAACTTTGAAGGAAGTAGCTGCTGAGTACAAGTGATGGAAGTGGAAAATATTAAGCCTTGGCTGTTTAGAGTTCAACCATACCAAGGAGAAAGCCTGAGTCATTTTTTGGGACGCTTTCGACAGGCAAATGATTTAACCCCTACTGGGTTAGGTAAAGCCGCAGGACTTGGGGGTGCGATCGCCCGATGGGAAAAATTTCGGTTTAATCCCCCACCGTCTCGCCAGCAATTAGAGGCATTGGCTAAGGTTGTAGAGGTTGATGCTCATAGGCTAGCGCAGATGTTACCGCCTGCTGGGGTGGGGATGAAGCTTGAGCCGATTCGGTTATGTGCTGCTTGTTATATGGAGTCACCATGTCACAAAATTGAATGGCAGTTGAAGGTGATACAGGGGTGTGATCGCCACAAGTTAAGCTTGCTTTCAGAATGTCCCAACTGTGGGGCTAGGTTTAAGGTTCCAGCAGTGTGGCTGGATGGATGGTGTCAAAGGTGTTTTACGACTTTTGCGGACATGGCAGAACGTCAGAAAGAAATTTATGTAGACAACTAAAAAAGTTGTACAATTTGCGCGGCTACAAGCACTATTATATCGTTAGCTACTGGGAAGTTTTGAAAAAATAAAGTTCTACAATTTCATCATGCTACTATCCAAAAACAAATAAAAATGTTGTACAGTTTTGCAACCGATTTCCCTGTAAGGATTTGGGAATATTTGCGCCAAGATTTAGTGGCGATGCCTACGGCGGGCTGCGCCTACGCATTCCAAGTACAAAGCTGAATCAAAAGCTTGAGTTTCGAGGGATACGATCGCACTCTATTTCACTTTACTTGTAGCCATTAGCATGGAGCGATCGCTTAAATCATCTCTCAACTAAGCAACGCCATTTTCTAAGCAACATCAAGCTACCATAGCCAAAAACAGTAAATATACTAGCTACTAACTAGCCTAGTGTCTCTTATGGTCATAAGGAGCAATGTCCGGCCAAAAAACATTGGTATCTACATTGCTACTGACATCTGCCAAAAGGGAAAACACCGCAATATGGTTAGACTTGAGGATTTGACAAAAGGCACGCAAGTACAAGGTATCCTGCCAAACAGTATTGTCGCCATCGTTGATGCTCAGTGGCATGGCTCTGATGTTGTGGAATTGACATACAAAGATGCTAGCGGCACGCTAGGGAATGAGTTAGTCTTTCGAGATAGAGAACCGACTCTGGAAATAATCACCTCTGGTGGTGCTTGGAGTTTTACTGCTGATGGGGCTAATTTTCGTTTGGCATCAGAAGCGCACCGCATCCGTCTAGCTTATCTCTTCGACCCCTTGCTAGCTGTTCACACCTCTCTAGTCGAACCTTTACCACACCAAATAACTGCCGTTTACGGGGAAATGTTGACTCGACAACCTCTGCGTTTTCTCTTAGCAGATGACCCAGGTGCAGGTAAAACTATTATGGCGGGGTTGCTGATGCGGGAATTGCTCATCCGAGGTGATTTGCATCGTTGCCTTGTGATTTGTCCCGGCAGTTTAGCCCCACAGTGGCAAGATGAATTGTCACAAAAGTTTCATTTACGCTTTGAAATTCTTACTAATGATCGCATTGAATCAGCAGTGACTGGAAATGCTTTTGCTGAAATGCCGTTGGTGATTGTGCGACTGGACAAACTCAGCCGCAATCAAGACTTACAAGCAAAGCTAGCGCAGACAGACTGGGATTTGGTTGTTTGTGACGAAGCTCATAAAATGTCAGCTTCGTTTTTTGGTGGTGAAATTAAAGAGACGAAACGCTACAAACTTGGTAAGTTACTCTCAACTTTAACTAGGCATTTTTTATTAATGTCAGCGACACCACATAACGGTAAAGAGGAAGACTTCCAGTTGTTTATGGCGTTATTGGATGGTGACAGATTTGAAGGACGCTTCCGCGATGGTGTTCATGTAGCAGATACTTCTGACTTGATGCGGCGATTGGTTAAAGAAGATTTGCTGAAATTTGATGGAAAACCGCTATTTCCAGAACGCCAAGCTAGCACTATAGAATATGAACTATCGGATTTAGAAGCGGTACTTTATAAGCGAGTGACTGAGTATGTCCGCGAGGAATTTAATCGTGCCGATGCTTTAGAAAATGAAGGGCGCAAAGGTAATGTTGGCTTTGCTTTGACTATTTTACAACGTCGGCTTGCTTCTTCCCCAGAAGCTATATATCAATCGCTGCTACGCCGTCGGGAAAGGTTGCAAAAACGGCTGAGGCAAGAAGAAGTTTTGAGGCAGGGAAGTAATGCAATCATCATGGAATTTAAGCAGGTTCTGGATCTGGAAGATTTAGAAGATGATTTAGAGGATATTCCTGGTGAAGAACGAGAAGCAACAGAACAGGAAGTAGTTGACCTAGCTACAGCATCACGGACGATCGCAGAATTACAAACAGAAATTAAGCTTTTAGAAGAATTAGAGCAATTGGCACTACGAGTGCGACGTAGTGGTAAAGATAAAAAATGGGAAGAACTCTCGAATCTGTTGCAAAATGATGCCGAAATGTTCAATGCCCAAGGACATCGGCGTAAACTTTTGATTTTTACTGAGTACCGGGACACATTAAATTATTTGACAGATCGGATTCGGACGCTAATTGGACGTAATGAAGCTGTGGTAAATATACATGGCGCAATGGGACGCGAAGAACGCCGCAAAATGCAAGAGGCGTTTACCCAAGATATCGAAGTACAAGTCTTAATAGCTACGGATGCTGCGGGTGAAGGGATTAACTTGCAAAGGGCGCATCTCATGGTTAATTACGATTTGCCTTGGAATCCTAACCGCCTAGAACAGCGTTTCGGACGAATTCACCGGATTGGGCAGACGGAGGTTTGTCATTTATGGAATTTAGTGGCAAAAGGCACTCGTGAAGGCGATGTATATTTAGCGCTATTGAAAAAGATAGAGGCAGAGCAGAAGGCACTGGGAGGTCAAGTATTTGATGTATTGGGGAAAGCGATCGCAGGGACGGAATTACGAGAGTTATTAATTGAAGCAATTCGTTATGGCGATCAACCAGAGGTGCGAGACAGACTCAACCAAATCGTACATGATAAACTCGACCAACAGCGACTACGCGAACTTTTAGAAGAACGGGCTTTGGCACGGGATTCGATGGATATCGCCAAAGTGCAGCAAATTCGAGAAGAAATGGAAAGGGCAGAAGCGCGACGGTTGCAACCTCATTTTATTGCTTCTTTCTTCCTAGAAGCATTTACCCAATTAGGTGGAACATTGCGTCAACGTGAACCCCAGCGTTACGAAATCAGTCATGTTCCGGCAGTTATTCGCAATCGAGGGCGGCAAATTGGTGTAGGAGAACCGTTGCTGCTACGTTACGAACGTGTCTGCTTTGAAAAAGATTTGATCAGCATTTCTGGTAAACCCCTAGCTGCCTTCATCTGTTCTGGACATTCTCTACTGGATGCCACAATTGATCTGACTTTAGAAAGACACCGGGATTTGTTGAAACAAGGCACCATATTAATCGATGAAAATGATTCCAACGAAGGAACCCGCGCCTTAGTTTATCTAGAACATTCCATACAAGACGCGCGGACAAATCTAAATGGCTCTAGGCGTTTAGTATCGCGGCGGATGCAATATGTAGAAATCAATCCAGAAGGCAATACCTACAATGCAGGTTACGCACCTTACCTCAATTACCGTCCGCTAACAGACGAGGAAAAGGGTATTGTGGAAACAGTTTTAGAAGAATCTTGGTTGCGAGAAGATTTAGAAGCAAAAGCCAAGAGTTATGCGATCGCTCACCTTGTTCCCCAACATCTTCAAGAACTCAAGCAGCGCAAAGAGGAACTTATTGCTAAGACGATGACAGCAGTAAAAGATAGATTAACCAAGGAGATTAATTACTGGGATCATCGGGCAGAAGAACTGAAAATGCAAGAGGAAGCTGGCAAGCCTAATGCCAAAATTAACTCAGGTAAAGCACGTCAGCGAGCTGATGATTTGCAAGCACGGTTAATGCAACGCTTGGAGGAATTAGAGCAAGAACGTAGATTATCGCCATTACCGCCTGTGGTGGTTGGGGGTGCGTTGGTAGTTTCAGTAGGCTTGCTGCAACGAATGCAAGGCAAACAACAGGCAACAACAGCGATGTTTGCCACAGAGACAGAACGAGTAGAACAGGCAGCAATGACGGCTGTGATGGAAGTAGAACGCAATTTAGGGTACGAACCAATAGATGTGAGTACCCAGAAATGCGGCTATGATATTGAGTCACGCATCCCGAAAACAGGGCAGTTGCGGTTTATTGAAGTCAAGGGAAGAATTGCAACTGGACAGACAGTGACAGTAACCAAGAATGAAATTATCACTGCCTTAAATAAGCCTGAGAATTTTATTTTGGCACTGGTGAAGGTGCCTCCGGCAGATATAATCGATAGTAATTGTTCAATTCGCTATGTGCAGCAACCGTTTCATAAAGAGCCAGATTTCGCAGTCACGAGTGTAAATTACAATTTACAAGAATTGTGGCAGATGGGGACAGCACCGCAATAATTCGAGATTTTAGAGAGATTGATCTGCGATCGCAATTTTGTCAGAGTAATCGCTCTTAAGTCTGCCTCCTTTATTGGATAGCTAGTTATCCAAGTAAAAAGGGATGCTTTTGGTGAGAGCAATCACAGGACTAAACTAACTCCTTAGCAGAAATTCTCAGAGGCTCGACTTTATGCGATCGCTTTCCTTTGGGTGCTACAAAGCGAATCTCGACATCGTAACCTGCACTCCTAGCAAGTTTTGCTAGGGTTTCAATTTTAGGAACCTGTTTCCCAGATTCAATCCGAGCTAGCTGTGGCTGTTTAATGCCAACCAACTTGGCAAAATCTCGTTGACTTAAGCCGCTAGCCTTTCTTAAAGCAATAACTTGTTTTGCACACTGGAATTCAGACTCCAAGGCATCGTATTCAGCCTTTACCTCTGGATCTGCTAAAACCTCATCACGGATAGAATTCCAAAAAATTGTGTTAAAAGTCATCGTTTTTTAAACTACAGGCTTTTAGCTAAAAATAATGTGCGCTCCGAGTTATCACTGAACCATCCAGCAAGTATCGTGATTATAATTGCCGGACGAAGCTCTGTAACTAAGTTAGGCGAGCAGCAATCAACAAAGACTAATTAGCCTACCAATGTTTGATGTAAATATTCCGTAAGTCCATTCACTCGGAATATTTTGTGCTGCTTCTTGCTCAGACATTTACTCGCTTCCATCATATCAGTCTCGTAAAATAATGACCTACCGCAAGAAGCTAATCGAAGTCGCGTTACCACTGGAAGCAATTAACAAAGAATCTGCCAGAGAAAAGTCAATTAGGCATGGGCACCCTTCGACGCTACATTTATGGTGGGCGCGGCGGCCGCTAGCAACTTGTCGGGCAGTTTTGTTTTCATCTCTGGTAGATGATCCGTCAAGTCATCCTGATAAATTTCCCACAAAAGAGGCGCAAGATACAGAAAGAAAACGCCTGTTTGAAATTATCGAGGAATTAGTGAAGTGGGAAAATATCAATAATCAGGAAGTTTTAGGCGCAGCTAAAGCAGAAATTCTCAAATCAACAAATAATAATCCACCGCCTGTCCTAGACCCCTTTTGCGGTGGTGGTAGTATACCTTTGGAAGCGCAAAGATTGGGTTTGGAGGCGCATGGTAGTGATATTAATCCGGTGGCGGTTTTGATTACCAAAGCTTTGATTGAAATCCCACCCAAATTTGCAAATCAGCCTCCGGTTAACCCTGATTCTCGCAAAAACTCTCTGACTACTAAAAAATGGTTTGGGGCGCAGGGATTAGCTGAAGATGTTCGCTATTACGGGCAATGGATGCGGGATGAGGCTTTTAAGCGAATTGGGCATCTTTACCCAAAAGTGAATTTACCACAGGAGTATGGCGGTGGTAAAGCGACGGTTATTGCTTGGTTGTGGGCTAGAACAGTGAAATGCCCTAATCCTAGTTGTGGAATGCATACACCACTTTTAAGTTCTTTTATTCTTGGCTCTAAGAAGGGTAAAGAGGCGTATCTTATTCCTCATGTATTGAATGGACAGGTAGGGTTTAGTGTAAGCAATAAGCCAGCAAAGGAGTACCAAGACTCTAAGAAAGGTCTGAAGCGTGGAATTTCAGGGGTGTTTGAGTGTGTTGCTTGTAAGACAGTAACTACTAGAAATTATGTGTCTGAGGAAGGTAAGACAAAGCGTTTGGGGGTAATACAAACCGCAATTGTAGTTCAAAGTCAGCAAGGGAGATTATATCTTCCCGCCGATTTTTCACCTTGTCCATCTAATATGCCAGAGGTCGATATTTCAGGATTAAATGTGGAATTTTCGCCTAATCCTCGTGATGTCTGGTGTAGAAATTTTGGGCTTGATACACCAGCAGATTTATTTACCCCACGGCAGCTTATAGCACTAACCACTCTCAGCGACTTAGTAAGTAAAGCAAGAGAAAAGGTACTTGCCGATGCTATAAATACCGGAATCCCAGATAAAACTTTACCGCTTTGTGAGAGTGGTAGAGATACTAAGGCTTATGCTGATGCTGTGGCGACTTATTTAGGGCTTGGTGTAAGTCGGAGCGCTAATACTATCTGCTCACTTGCAATTTGGTCACAAAGTAGAGACCAAAGTGTTAACGTATTTAGCCGACAGACTCTTCCAATGACCTGGGATTTCCCGGAAGTTAACCCATTTGCAGAAGCAGCAGGTGATTTTGGCGAAACAACTCAGTCAATGTCTAAAAGCATTGCATCATTACCTGCTAAAGGTAAATCATCAGTTTTACAAAAGGATGCTTGTGCTGAAAACACATTCATAAATCCAATTGTTATTTCTACCGATCCACCTTATTTTGACAATATAGGCTACGCTGACCTCTCTGACTTTTTTTATGTCTGGCTACGTTCTTCACTTGGAAAAATATATCCTGAGATTTTGAGTACATTACAAACACCAAAAGCACAGGAGTTAGTTGCTACTCCTTATCGCTTTGGGGGTGATAAGAAAAAAGCACAAGAATTTTTTGAGAAAGGATTAGGTAAAGCTTTTGCTCAAATGCGTAAAGTGGCACATTCTGATTATCCATTGACCATTTATTATGCTTTCAAACAGTCTGAAACAGATGAACAAGATGGAAATTGTCTTACGGCCATAGCATCTACAGGATGGGAAACCATGCTAGAAGGCTTAATTCAGGCAGGTTTTACCATTACTGGTACGTTGCCCATGCGAACCGAACGTCCTACAGGAGTTAAGGCAAAAATTAATGCCCTTGCTTCTTCTATTGCACTTGTCTGCCGACCTCGCCCAGAAACCGCACCATCTACAACCCGTCGCCAATTCGTCAACATCCTCAAACGCGAATTTCCTGATGCTCTGCAAAAACTGCAACAAGGCAACATTGCTCCCGTAGACTTGGCACAAGCCAGTATTGGCCCAGGGATGGCTATTTATTCCCGCTACAGTAAAGTATTGGAATCAGACGGCACACCAATGCCTGTTCGCACAGCCTTGCAACTAATTAACCAAACCTTAGATGAGTTCCTCGCCGAACAAGAAGGAGAATTTGACGCTGAAACCCGCTTTGCTTTGATTTGGTATGAACAGCATACCTTTAATGAAGGTTTATTTGGCGATGCTGAAACCCTCTCCAAAGCTAAGAATACAGCAGTAAACGGCTTGGTAGACGCTGGCATCCTCACAGCCAAAGTGGGTAAAGTGCGACTATTGCGCCGCGACGAATTAGCCAAAAATTGGAATCCCCAAACCGATAACCGCCTCACGGTCTGGGAAGCCACACAACACATGATTCGGGAATTGCAAGACGGTGCTGGAAATCAAGGTGCTGCAAATTTGCTATCTCAACTGGGAACCATAGGAGAAGCAGCAAGGGAATTAGCTTATCGGCTGTATAACATTTGCGACAGAAAAGGCTGGGCTGCTGAAGGTGTCGCTTACAACAGCTTAGTGATTTCCTGGCCAGAAATTTCTCGCCTCGCTGCTGAAACCGAAGAATCGACTCCCTTACAAATGGCTTTACTTTAATTATTTTCGACTCTCGTTATTAGCCTCAGCCTATTAACACATTCTGGGTGGCTCTAACGCCCAGAGTAGATGTAGCGATCGTGAGGCAGCAGCCCTGAGTTCAAAGAAAAACTAGTATAAAAAATCTATGTCCGTAAGTAACCGCGAACGAGTTGGCAGGGTGCTAGACCTTTTGAGAGATGGCTTATATCCTTTTGTAGAAAGGGAAATGCGTTCCATTTATGGTGATAAGTGGGTAGTTGCCGCTACACCTTTTGTTCCAGAAGACCACAGCCTAAGACGTAATGTCCAGCAAATTCTCAAGCAGGACGAATCAGCACTGCTGAAACTCATGTCTAATCAGTGGCGTGAGGTGTTCAAAAAGACTCTGGGCAATGCAGAAAGAAGCTTGGTTGGGGAATTAATTGACACCCGCAACTCTTGGGCGCACAACAAGCCACTCTCTACAGATGATGCCTATCGCGCTCTTGATAGCGTATCGCGGTTACTTTCTGCTTTTTCTGCACCAGAAGCAGATGAAGTTGATAAACAAAAACAAGAACTTTTGCGGCTACGCTTTACAGAACAAGCCCGTCGTGAAACTCGTCGTGCTACTCTCCAACCCCTAGAAGGCAATCCTGTAGGCGGTTTAAAACCCTGGCGAGAAATTGTTACACCTCACCCAGATGTTGCCTCTGGTAGCTACCAACAAGCAGAATTTGCTGCTGACCTTTGGCAAGTTTATTTAGATGAAGGTTCCGACGAATACCGCATACCTACAGAGTTTTTTAGTCGTACTTTTCTCACCGAAGGGCTAAAGCAACTGCTCACAAATGCCTTGCTACGCCTTGCTAGCAATCAAGGCGACCCCGTTATCGAACTTCAAACTAACTTTGGTGGCGGCAAAACCCACGCGATGCTGGCACTATACCACCTGTTTATGGGAGTTCCCGCATCCAAGTTACCCGGATTGGAACCAGTGCTGGAAGCGGCAAATGTTTTACCTCCGCCAAAAGTTAACACAGCAGTGCTGGTAGGAAATAAAATTTCTCCCGGTCAGCCTCAACCTAAAAAAGATGGCACATTTGTCCGCACACTCTGGGGTGAATTAGCTTGGCAACTGGGCGGTAGGGAAGCCTACGATATGATTCGAGAAGCAGATGAAACTTCAACGAACCCTGGTGATACCCTACGGCTCGTGTTTAACCGCTATGCACCCTGCCTAATTTTAATTGATGAATGGGTAGCTTATGCGCGACAGCTTCACGAAGTAAACGACCTTCCAGGGGGTAGTTTTGACACTCACTTTACCTTTGCCCAGACTTTGAGTGAGTCAGCAAAAAATGCTAACCAAACGCTGTTGGTCGTGAGTATCCCTGCATCTGATAATGAGATTGGAGGCGATCGCGGTAAAGCAGCCTTAAGTAGACTCAAAAATGCTATTGGCAGAGTTGAATCTCCTTGGCGGCCAGCAAGTGCCGATGAAAGCTTTGAAATTGTGCGGCGGCGGCTGTTTCAACCCATCACGGAAGAAAATGGCTTTATTGCCCGTGATGCCATCATCCGTGCCTTTGCAGAAATGTACCAAAACCAATCTCAGGAATTTCCTAGTGAATGCCGAGAAGCTACTTATAAACGACGGCTAGAAAATGCTTATCCTATCCATCCAGAACTATTTGACCGACTTTATAATGACTGGTCAACTCTCGACAAATTCCAACGCACGCGGGGTGTGCTGCGACTGATGGCAAAGGTGATTCATTCACTTTGGGAAGGACAGGACAAGAGTTTGTTAATCATGCCTGCTAGCGTACCAATGGATGATGGACAGGTACAAACAGAATTGACTCGCTACCTGGAAGATAACTGGGTGCCAGTCATTGAAAAAGATGTAGATGGATATAATTCTCTACCATTAGCGTGCGATCGCCAAAACCCGAATTTAGGACGTTACTCTGCCTGTCGCCGCGTTGCTCGGACGATTTACCTTGGTTCTGCTCCTACTCTAAGAGCAGCCAATCGCGGTGTAGAAGATCATCGGATCAAGTTAGGGTGTGTTCAACCAGGGGAAAGTGCAGCAACTTTTGGCGACGCTTTGCGCCGACTTACCGACCAGTCCACACATCTTTATGTCGATAGCACTCGTTACTGGTTCTCAACTCAGCCTAGTGTCACCAGACTTGCCCAAGACCGAGCCGAGCAAATCCAACAGGATCAGGATAAAGTTTGGGATGAAATCATTCTCCGATTAAAGGCTGATAAGCAGCGCGGTGAGTTTGCTGGAGTACATATTGCACCCGACTCCTCCGCAGATATTCCTGATGAAATGGCCGTAAGGCTGGTTGTTATGGGGCCACAACATCCCCATAAAAATAAGGAAAGCGAAACCCAAGCCCGCACTAGAGCCGAAGAAATACTAAACCAAAAGGGGGCCAGTCCTCGGTACTGCAAAAATATGTTGCTGTTCCTGGCACCAGACAAAGCAAAACTGGAGCTATTAGAACAATCTGTTTGCCAATACCTCGCCTGGAATTCGATTATTCGTGATAAAGAAGCCTTAAACTTAGATGTTTTTCAAAGCAATCAGGCGACGACTAAACAACAGCAAACCGACAAAGATGTAAAAAGTTTAATTCAGGAAGCTTACATCTGGTTGTTAGTGCCAATGCAACCCGACCCCCAAGGAGAGATTGAATGGCAAGAAATTCGATTGCAAAAGCAAGACTCTCCTATTGTGCAAGCAAGTCGCAAAGCAGTTCATGAAGAACATTTGATTGCTAACTATGCTGCTAGTCGCCTGCGCCTGGAAGCTCTCGATCCATATCTCTGGCGCGATGTAAACCACCTTGACCTTAAAAAGTTGTGGGAATACTTAGCGTACTACCTTTACCTGCCACGCATCAAAAATCAACAAGTGCTATTACAAGCGATCGCAGAAGGAGTTGCAGCGTTACTGTGGAATGAAAACTTTGCTTATGCCACTGGCTGGGATGAATCCAAAGGACGTTATCTTGGTTTGAAAGCAGCTGAACACATTACCGTAACCCTTAGCAGTCAAAATCTGATAGTTAAGCCAGAAGTAGCGCAACGCCAAATTGAGGCAGATGCTGCTGCTAAAGTAACTCCACCAGTAACTCCACCATCAGTTAAAGAAAAAACAGGAAGCTACAAGATTGAAAAAGAAAAAACTATTGACATTGTAATAACAGATAATGCTTCCTCTGCTGTCATAGTTCCACCAAAACGTTTCTATGGTTCAGTCAAATTGGACGCATTGCGGCTAAGACGTGACGTAGGACAGATAGCAGACGAGGTTATTCAACACCTCAGTAGCTTAGTAGATGCTGAAGTAGAAATTACCTTGGAACTTCATGTTACTGTCCCTGAAGGAGTGCCAGAGAACGTGATTCGCACAGTCAGCGAGAATTGTCGGGTTCTCAAATTTAGTAATCAGGGATTTGAACAAGAATGAAGTTGAGGTAGATAAACTTGTTAGATAGTAATGAGGTAAAGCATTACGTCACTCTCAAGACTTGTCAACGGCTTACTGGTGGCGGATGTAGCTTATAAGTCAATATTCTTCTTATTACTTAGAGACGTATTAAATCCACGTCTCTTTCTTATTTGGAGCTTTTGATCAACAGAACTATCATAAACAAAGTGTTATTAACTTAATTTGAATTTAGAGAATCTACCCGTAGCCCTTGCTGTTTACTTTTATATACTTTCACTTGGAACAAAACTCAGGGTTTGCTCAATTGATTTCAACGCTGATTGAATATCTCCACTCAGCGCATCTGCCTCAACTTTAATTACAGAGACACCTTTCCCAATTTCCGTCAGAGATTTTTTTATAGTTCTGATTCGTCCCAAAGCTGTGCGGATCTGCTGAATTTGTTGTTCAACAGCAGTTACATCCAGTTCTGATTCAAAGCTACGTAATTTATTTAACCTTTGTTGGATCACCAAAAAGCGGATAGCAATAATTAAAAATGGATGAGTTGTGGCAATCCAATAACCGGACTCAGAAACTCCCTCTGCCCAATCACCAATTTCCTGCGCTAATCCCTCACGGGAATAACTTAAAAAAATTGCCGAATTTGCAGAACGCCGCACCATTGCTGACTGTAAATGTTGAGTGATTGCTTGGCGACCAAAAGGTTTTGAAGGTCGTTTCCTAGCTTCAATGACTATTGACAGTTCAATGACAGCTAACGATTTACTGGTGAACTTTAGGAGAATATCGCCAGTATCCCCATCACGACCAATATGCTCCACCTCTACTCCACTCAACTTTGACCAATTTCGTAGTTCGACAACGACTAATTCTTCATAGTTGATGCCTTTTGTAGTTGTCTGCTCAAGTACTTGTTGTGTCACCTGTTGATCTCGAATTTCTCTGGTCAGCTTTTCTACTTGTTCGGTTAATGGTTTGACAGACTCAGAAACCACATCTTTAACTGCCGCAGCCAGAGTACCATTTTCCTTAGTGGCATTTACTAATGCTGCTTTAAATGCCCCCTGAATAGAATCAGAACGTTTCGCATCTAATAGTTGACGTAATGAAGAGAGAAAGCGGCCAACAACAGAAGTTTCTCTAGCAGGGTCAATTTCGTGTGTAAGCAAAGTGCCGACGCTATTGAGTTTTTCAGTGAGGATGGCTGAGGTCAGATTAATTTGATTTTGTAGTGGAGCTAATAATTGACCATTCTCTGTCCCTACTTGATTAATTAATTCCTGCTGGAAAGACTCTGCAATTACCTTGACTGCCTGCTGAAACTCCACCAACAAGGATTCCATCTGCTGCTTAATTAATTCGTTGCCATGACGAGTTTGAGCAGTTTGCAAGCAAAGAAATCCTAACTCAAAAGCATCCCGGCAAATATCCTCGTATTCTGACTGGGGAAATTGTTGTAAGTAGCTGATTGCATTTTTGAGAGGGATTGCCATGCGATGAATCAGAACATGGCTTTGGGTCAATTCAATACTGGAGGACAAGTAATAGGAATCATTGGTGGAGCGGTTCATGGAGCAGTGGATAGGCAGGTGACGATAAATTGCACCCTACTACCTATTTTTTATGTCAGTCAAGGTGATGAAGAAAAGTTTTGTCAATTTGCAAAAACTGAAGGATTAATTTGGTGGTGGTGAATTATGCCACTGTTCCAACAGAGGATTAATTACTTCGGCGTTGGCCAAAAGAAAATCAGCCACAGCCATAATTCTCTGGTAAGGTAATCCAGCTTCTCGGCGGCTGGCTTGTCCACCCAACCAGTGATAAGCCGTAGATTTAGAGATGGCACAGATTTTTGCTAGTTCTTCGTAACCCAATCCCCAACGATAGCTAAAATCTTGGGGGGACATGAACATTTGGTTGTGCAATTCTAGCAACTGCTGATGTTGTTGCGCTTCAGACATGATTGCGCTGAAGCCCTTCCAAGGATGAGTTATCTAGGGGTTCGATATCTTCGTCGAAAGCGAAGTCGCAGGTACAAATTTTACGAGAGGGGCTGCGCTCATCTAAAAGAACCAAGTAATGTAAGCCAGTGGCAATGCAACTGGCTTGTTGGGTGTATATGACTCCAATAATGCGGCCAAAATCGCCGTTGGGTACTTGAAACCAGCGCACCCAGTCACCGAGATGAAATTTCTGGTGGGGTAATTCGCTGGGAATTACTTCTGGCATCGCTACTGGCGGAATCTGAGGAAATGTATTGGTCATATTTATTGCGGATAGCGTTGCACCAATATTTTTAAATTAACATATAGTGTGCAAAACTAAATTTATTGTGTATAGATTAATTGTCCACACTCCCTCACGATGGTTCTGTGAGGCAAAAAAACCCAGATCCAGATATTGAATATCGCTTTGGCAAAGCTATTAGACGGCGGCGACGAGAATTAGACCTTTCTCAAGAAGAGTTAGCTGAAAGGGCTGGTCTTCATCGCAATTACATTTCCAGTATCGAAACAGGGACTCGTAATCCTTCACTGAAAAACATAGAAAAGCTGTCACAGGCGCTGAACATATCTATTTCTGCTTTTTTTGCAGATTACGGCATTGAAGCAGAGAGTGAGTAAAACTGGGATTTTTAAGCGTTGTAGCACTACACTCAACAACTCATGGAAGGCGTATCCGAGCCAGGAGACTGGTTAGAAATTTGACGTTGCAAATAATGTTAAAAAAGATTTTTAGTGATTACTCTTGGTGATGCAGGGGTGTGATCGCCATTCCTTACGCTTGCTGTCGGAGCGTCCTAACTGTGGGGCAAGGTTTAAGGTTCCAGCGTTGTGGCTGGATGGTTGCTGTCAAAGGTATTTTATGAATTTTGTAGAGATGGCAAAGTATCAAAAAGCTGTTTAGTTTTTTTATTAGTCCCATTCATTTGCACGCTAATTATTATGATAAATACAAGTAGAAATAATCAAAAAGTTCTCTTTCAGTAAATTGCCTTTGAACTACGGCAATGTTAATCATATAAATCCCAATATTTTAAATGCTTTAGTTTCCCACTCGGCATAACACTCTGGACAAGTCAGGAGAATATGAGCTGCCCGATTGAGAATGTCTTCTAGCGAGGCATCTAGCGGAATTTCCAGAATTTGACCATTGTCCGGTAACGGAACTTCATAGCGATGCGAATTTGGCAGAAAATTCTGAATATTAGAAATAGCGGCTTCTACTATAAGGTCTAATAAGGCATCTGAACATATCAAGTTAAAATCATACGCTTGGGTATAAGCTTTTGTATAGTTCTCCCAGGCGCAGTGTATTGTAATTACACTCTGTTCGCTTTGTTGAGTAGGAGTCAGCGACTTATAGCAAGCATATACTCGTGCTGACAAAGGTGGATGCTCGTCCCTAAAATCAACATCAAATGGCTCTCGACCAGACCGAAGCCCCATATCAACACATGAGACGTAGTGAGCCACTCCACAAGCGAAAGTGCCAAAGATGTCACAGAAAATTTCATTTAATCTGTCTGTATCCCAATACTGTACTGCTTCATCGATTTTACGATTACGTTCAAATTTTTGGTCAGAAGTCATTGGTCCAGACTTCTGGCGTAACTCATAGAAGTACGAGTAAACTACTTTATCGAGCTTCTTAGCAATTTCCTTAAAATTCTGGAAAACATCATGTCCTAGCTCATGATAAAGTCCAGGCATTTCCAATAGTGAAACTGCCTGCTGTGGTGGTGAAATAATTAGTGGAGCCTCTGGTGGAGTTGGAAGAGTAGCGAGTGGACCATCCAGATTTACAGCAATATCCTTGAGCCAAAAAAGACCACATTGCTTTGCGCTTAAGAGGAGAAGTTTTCTTAAAGCTAAGTCAGCTTGACTTTCCTTCTGAAGTGCTGGTAAGTAATGATAGTTAATGATAAAAGTAGAAAATTCAATGTCATGCACAATTGGAAGCGCTCTAGAAAGCAGCCTTGAATGACCAATTTTTACAATTGACTGAAGGCGTTGGTGAAGAGTCTGTGCATCTTTTAGCTGCCCTTGGAGATAATTTACCAACCATTGATGTTCTATTTTTTTACTTCCAAGAGCCTGAAGCTCTTTATCAAGCCTAAACAAAACAACTGCGTATTCAGCGGTCTTTGCTTTGAGATACTCCAAATTTGCCATAGCTTATCGGGAATAAAGGCGCTGGAGGTCTTCAGCAAACTGGCTATCTAAAAGTGAGAGAATGTCTTCTAGAATTGGCATATCTGCATCTCTTAGTTGCTCGGAAGCTTGTAATCTTAAGCCAAGTTTTTCGAGATCCTGCTGCCAGTCTTGTAGAGGCTTCTTGTGATTCTTAATCCGATTGACAAGCACCTGAATATCTGTCGGGATGGCGCTATCTTCTTTTAGTGTTGCTTCCAGACGAATAACAAAATTGTGAAGGATTTGTCGGCTACTCAATACATCTTCATCTGAAAAACCCAGGTCAACAGTTTTGCCCAGGGCTTCAGCCTCTAACGCCAGTAGAGCTGAGTTAAGTTCACGTAGCAGTTGCTGCTCACGCTCAAGATGTCCAGATACGAACCCTAACTTGCTCATAATATCACTTTATCCTTATTAAGGATTGTATCATCCAAAATCATCAGATTCAATTTCTTGTAACTCTTCGTTATCTTCCTCCTCAACTTGTGGACGGAACGTTTCGCGCAGAGCTTGATCTGTCCACCGTATCGTTACTGGAAGTCCAATCTCGATGTTTGGTGCGTTCCAATTCAGGTGTGTAAGATAATACGTATCTTCAGCAATATCTTGGGTATTAAATTCACCGATGGTTTCCACAACTTCCAAGAGCAAATTGTTGGCTGTTTTACCACGCGAACTATCATCCCATGCCCCTGGTCTGCCCGTAGTGGTTAAGATAATTCTTTGTGAATCTAAAATTAAGTAAGTCCCAAAGAGCGCATTTTGCAAATATTCTCTGGAATTTCCCTCTACCACAGTAAACAAGCGTACAGGTAAGTGACTCTTGCGAATTTCTACGACGGCACAGCGAAAATCTTTTGGTAAAATATCCTCCTTTTTCAGGCGTGCTACTGTTTCTTGAAGCGCGGAGCTTTCACTGGACCACCACCGACCATCACGATGGATAATAATGCTGTTGATTTGATGATGGTCTTTAACGATAGACCGAATAGTTTCCTCAAGACGATTGCGTAACTCTGGCTTCTTGATAGCTTCCTGCATCCGCCCTCTCAAGGTAGAGTTCCCAAAGTATTGTTGGATTAATCTTCCACCTGTTCCGTAGAGAAAATGATACCCAATCTTGCCAAACAGCAAATCAATACCAATGTGCAAATCGTGATGTAACGGATCTGCTATAACCCACGGCTGGATACCAGCTTCAGTTGATACCGCCAGAGCTAGATTCTGTAACTGACTCGTAGCCAATTGAGGATTATGCTTCCTTGCAATATTGCGGACTACTCTTTCGGTAACGCACTGTGACATAACAGGTCTAAGAACTTCCTTCAATTCACCATGTACACTTTCTAAGAAACGATCCCATAGAACAATAATTGCTAAAGATTTAGGATTGCTCGACCTTATCTCTGCCAGTATACGAAGCAAAGAGCTTCCCCGACGCTCATATTTTCCAATATCGTAATGTCGCTGCTGAATAATCTGAGGACGTTGCCCTGTCTGTTGTTCAATCTCTCTCTCTAAGTCTCGCACAAAAGTCTCACGAGTGTCCCGCTCCAATGTTTTTGGATAAAACAGGATTAAGTTAGGAATAGTCTCATTATGATATGCCCCATTTCTGTAAAGGGTTGATAGTTTACTTGATGCCCAACTCATAATCAACTTATCGAAGATATGATTTGTCTTAGGAGGAACCGAACCTTTAGGAAACGGCTTATGAATTTCACCTTTTCCAAACTCTAAGCGTGGAGGGATAAAAATGTTTCTTTCTCTTTTTAAATAGGGCTGCTGAATGGAAACTGGTATATCTTCATATTCCACTTCAGACAGTTCATTAAGGAAGGTTGAGATAGTATTGACTCGTTCATCTGGAGTCATCTGGGAACGAATTGAGCATTTCCGAATTCCTTCATATTCTGTTGTAAAAATAGGAAATAGACGTGAAATAGGTACTGCAATAGATGTTTCTTTTGTCCGATCTTGTACAAGAATGGCTGCTTCGTTGGAATGAACTGGGATATTGGGATAGCGAGAACAATAGTATTTGTATACAGTAGTTTTTTCTGGTAAATCGAAACTATACTCATTGATACTTTTTTCTGTATTTCCTGTGTAACGACAAGGGATTTTTACACCAATATTATCACGTAGGAAATAAGCTCTATCATCAGCCCGAATGCTTAAATCTATGTGCTGCTTTAAAATATCCTCCTTTTCCTCGTCTGTATAGTCCTGTAAAGATTTTTTGCCAACGTACTTTGTTCTTATATCAGCAGCTAAGTGAATTCCAACATCTTGCAATAAGACAACACCAAATTTTAGTCCACGGTAAGCATTAACAATATCTTTTTCTACTCCTTCGTTCTCAGGAAATTGACGGAAAAATAGTGTCCAATCTGAACGCCAAAATTTATATTCTAGAGCTTGAAATTTATCTGTAAAAGGTCTTTCTAACATTCTACAGATTAACTCTCTCTCACTTCCAAGAGCTTCTTCAATAGATACCTCAAAACTTTTGTCTGTTACTTCAATGTGATAAACCTTATCGGGTACATCAGTTATTTCAAAAATATTCCCTACAGCAGGGCTATTTCCATAAGGAATTAGAAATCCAGTTCCATCAAAACGTGTTGTAGGATAAACTGGGCAGCGTAATTCTTCGCGCCATAATCTGTCTGCCCATCTCTGAATTCTAATAGATTTATTATTATCTTGTGGGACTTTCTCGATCACTTTCAATAAACGAAAGCGGTAACGTGTCTTTTCTAGACCTACTAAGGGATATAGTGTTGCTGCAAGATGCAGAGTTTGTTCTAATTTATTCATACTTCCAGTAATCTTTGGCAAAGCTTTTTAAATTTACATTCCTGACAAGCTCTAACAGAGTTAGCAAAATCAAAATCTTCTATGGTCAATTTTAATTCGCCATCATTATTGAAGCGCATAACACGAGCAATACTACGACGGATCAAGGAAAGTGTATATTCCCGCTGTTCCATATCTATTTTAAATGTCTCATGCTTTACGGAATCACTTCCAAAATAAATTAAATGAGCCTCAATACTTTCCAAAGGATATTTTAAAGTCAAGTGTGGCCAGAGTTGGTAAACACGCATCTGGAATTCCGCTTGCGAAGTTCGCCCTGATGGTATTAATGAAGAAGTCCCAGTTTTCCAATCGAAAATCTTGAATTTGTTTTCTAGAGTAACAAAGGCTATATCTACTTTAGCTATGACCTGGACATTATCAATTATAAAACCTGGCGCGTGGGAACCGTAGATATTAGGTTCAATCCAGATTTGCTTTGCACCTTGAACTGCTTTCATAAGATCAGTCTGCTCTGCCCAATTAGTAAATCTGTTAACTAATAATTCGAGAAACTGGAGTATGTTCTTAGAGTTTTTACCTTCTACTTCTGCGTCATATTCATGCTCAAAAAGAGCTAATCCACCATCCTTATCAATTAAGTGTGGATTGCTACGAAAACTTCTACTCTCAGAAAATGCCCATTCCTGTTCCACCTTATTTTTTAAACTAGTAAGCCATGTTTTAGCTAGCAAAGATTCTCCCCGCTTAATTCGCTGAAGGGAGTTAGCCACTACTGTATGGAAAATATTTCCCTGCCACATAGGGATATTTGTTAGCTTTTTTAGAAATGCAATTTCCTTTAGTTTAGAATCTCGACTGTTAATTCTAGCAGATACAACATAATTGAAGTAGTATTGCCGTTCACAAGTATTTAAAACTTGATCGCGACTAACTGACCAGTTATTTTTCAATTTTCATACCTTCTTTTTAAATCAATAACTCTTGTGTGATTGAGTAGCGTGGTTGCTTCCTATAAAATAAAAATTTAAGCGTTTCTAAGCAACCAAATTCATTTTGTTAATTTATCAACTTCTATCTGGACTGAACTCATCAAGGGAGTATCCTACCCTACTAACCTGCTTACTACCCGTTGATAAATTTTATCCAGCCACACCGGAATCACAGGTTTACCTTCATCCAAAGAAGCGATCGCCTTTGTTCTGTCATACTCCACAAGCTCAAGTGATCGCTCCTGTGCTTCTGACAACAACATAAACCGTTTACCTTTACCTGAAGTAAATAACTCCGGTTCTTGGTCTTTCAGCTTTTTCAGCGTGGTGCTGGCTATGTCAAAACTTAACCCCACAGATAGCCAATATGACATTGCAGCCAGTTCTAGCAAATTAGACTTTGAGTAATAAATACTACGTCCTGTCCCAGTATCACTGATTACAGGAACAATCACCCCCCTCTCGCGCCAATACTGTAGCTGACGAAGGGTGCAGCCTGTGATTTCAGCAGCTTCTTTGCTTGTAAAAAATGTCTCCTGCATACAATTTATTTTACAGAAGACTTGTTTAATACATTTATGTTAGTATTAGACAGTATTGTTTTAAAGCAATGAGCCAAATCACTATTCAGTGTCGTCTTGTAGCCTCAGAATCATCACGCCACCAACTATGGAAGTTGATGGCAGAGCTAAATACGCCACTGATTAATGAACTATTGCATCAGGTAAATCAACACCCAGAGTTTGAGAGTTGGCGACAAAAGGGCAAACACCCCACTAGTATTGTCAAAGAACTCTGCAAACCTTTGAAAACTGACTCTCGCTTTATTGGTCAGCCTGGACGGTTTTACGCGAGTGCGATCGCATTGGTGAACTACATATATAAATCATGGTTTGCGCTAATTAAGCGATCGCAGTTCCAACTAGAAGGCAAAATTCGCTGGTTGGAAATGCTCAATAGTGATGTTGAATTGGTAGAAAGTAGTGGTGTCAGCTTAGATAGTCTTCGCACTAAAGCTGCTGAAATTTTGGCTCAATTTGCTTTACTCAATACTGCTGAAACTCAATCAACGAATGGGAAAAAACCTAAAAAGCGCAAAAAACCTCAAAATTCAGATAGCAACAGTTTATCAAAGAACTTATTTGAGTCCTATTTCAAGACAGAAAATAACTTGACTCGTTGTGCTATCAGCTATTTACTCAAAAATGGTTGCAAAATCAGCGAGAAAGAGGAAGACCCTAAAAAATTTGCTCAACGTCGCCGTAAAGTTGAAATTCAGATTGAACGCCTCAGAGAACAGCTAGAAACACGAATTCCCAAAGGTCGAGATTTAAACGATACTAAATGGCTTGCAACTCTTTTCACTGCTACTCACAACGTTCCAACCAATGAAGCCGAGGCAAAATCTTGGCAAGACAGTCTTTTAAGGCAATCTAGCAAAGTACCTTTCCCAGTAGCTTACGAAACCAACGAAGACATGACTTGGTTTAAAAACCAGTTTGGGCGCATCTGTATAAAATTAAGCGGTTTGAGTGAGCATACTTTTCAAGTGTATTGTGATTCTCGCCAACTTCACTGGTTTCAACGTTTCCTAGAAGATCAACAAATTAAGAAAAATAGCAAAAATCAACACTCCAGTAGCTTGTTCACCCTGCGTAGTGGGCGTATTGCTTGGCAAGAAGAAGAAGGCAAAGGCGATCCTTGGAAGGCTAACCACTTAACCCTCTACTGTTCTGTAGATACCCGCCTATGGACGACTGAAGGAACCAATCAAGTAAGAGAAGAGAAAGCCGAAGAAATCACTAAAACAATCACCAATACAAAAGCCAAAGGCAACCTCAATGAGAAACAGCAAGCTCACATAAAACGGAAAAACTCTACCTTAGACAGAATTAATAACCCTTTTCCTCGCCCCACGAAACCTTTATATAAAGGACAATCTCATATTCTTGTTGGTGTTAGCCTCGGTTTAGAAAAGCCTGCAACAGTAGCAATAGTAGACGGGACTACAGGTAAAGTCCTTACCTATCGCAGCATTAGACAACTACTTGGTGATAACTACAAACTGCTAAATCGACAGCGACAGCAAAAGCACTCTTTATCCCATCAAAGCCAAGTAGCTCAAACGCTTGCTGCACCAAATCAGTTTGGAGAATCGGAGTTAGGGGAATATATAGACAGATTAATAGCTCAAGAGATTGTGGCGAGCGCACAAACATATAAAGCTGGTAGTATTGTCCTCCCTAAGTTGGGCGATATGCGAGAACAAGTTCAAAGTGAGGTTCAAGCCAAAGCTGAACAAAAATCAGACTTAATAGAAGTTCAAAAAAAGTATGCCAAACAGTATCGAGTTAGTTTTCATGAGTGGAGTTATGGCAGATTGATTACAAACATTCAAAATCAAGCAAAAAAAGCTGGAATTGTTGTAGAGGAGGCAAAACAGTCAGTTAGAGGAAGCCCGCAAGAGAAAGCGAAAGAATTAGTGATCGCAGCTTACTATTCTCGCAAAATAAACTGATTGACAAAACACCGAACCTTGACAATAAAATAAGAAAATTCAACAGCGCCGCAGTTCATGCTTGTTAAAAGCCTCTGTGCTGTGTAAATTTGGGTTAGTTTGACTGCTGTTAAACAGTCTTGCTTTCTGACCCTGGTAGCTGCCCACCTTGATGCTGCTGTCCCTTGCGGACAGGAATAAGGTGCGCCCCCAGTAATAGAGGTGCGGGTTTACCGCAGTGGTGGCTACTGAATCACCTCCGACCAAGGAGGAACTCACCTTAATTATTTTTTGGCGACTCGAAGCGGGATCAATTTCCTTGGGGTTCTGCCAAAACTTTAAATCGCTTGTTTAATGAGGTTTATAGCCTTTAACGTGCCAGTTGATTTACTTTTTTAAGTATTAACTGACGGGCGATTTTGGGAGACGTGACAAAAATGCCTTCAGAACTATTGGTAAGTCAAGGGTTTGAAGCGCAGAGTTTCAACACCCCTCCCAACTAAAGGCGGGTTGAAAGTCAGGCCAGAATAATTGCAGACTTGGAAAATCAGGTTTCAACACCCCTCCCAACTAAAGGCGGGTTGAAAGGGCAGGGAGGGCTTTGATAGTCGGATTAGGACTACTGTTTCAACACACCTCTCAACTAAAGGCGGGTTGAAAGACTTTCAAATCTGGCATTCCTGAAAGTTCCAAAGGTTTCAACGCCCCTTCCAACTAGAGGCGGCTTGAAAAAATATATACCATCTTGTTCGTAAATTAGCTCTTTCTCGGTATTAGCATTACTTTAAAAGCTTTATCGACTTTTTGTGACTGGTTCTCAATTTCGATGCCAAGCTGACAGTTTTTAGGTGGGTTGAAAGGATAGAGCAACAGATTCTTTGTTTGGAAAGAATGACCTCTGGCTCTATTAGTGAATAATTAATCCGGTTATAAGTTAGATGCACAAGGATAATACTGCCATACTTATAAATATATAGCAGTATATAAATGTGACAGGTAATATGTTAACAGTGACATCAAGTAGTTAAATATGACATCAATCTGTTAACAGTGACAAATAATTAGTTAATCTACATTTAACGAGCGCGGAGGGATTTGAACCCCCGACCCACAGAACCGGAATCTGTTGCTCTATCCACTGAGCCACGCGCCCTTACTCTCCCCAATTATATCACGTCTATGATAAAATTTGCAGCTTAGAGAAACTTGGTTCACAGATAATTAGCTGGATCTACTGGTGTACCATTGCGGCGGACTTCAAAGTGGAGATGGGGGCCAGTTGAGAAACCTGTGGAACCGACAGCAGCGATCGCTTGTCCGCGTTCGACTGCTTGTCCTTCGGAAACATACAACTCGCTGGTATGTCCGTACAGAGTAGTCATTCCATTGCCGTGATCGATAATTACTGCTCTGCCATAACCACCATACCACCCAGCAAAAATTACTCTGCCTGAATCGGCTGCCCGAATTTTACTACCATAGCTAGCGGCAAAATCCAACCCGGCATGAAAGCGACGATAGCCAAGGATTGGGTGTATCCGCCAGCCGAAGGGACTACTAGTAGAAGCATCGCTAGGATACGCCATTATACCAGTTCCTCGAATAATCACACTTGTCCGGCTGTTGGTTTTTGCTTGCGCCTCCTCTGTTGCTCTGGCTTCTGCTACCTTTTGTTGAATCAAGATTTCCAGATTTTGGGATTCCCTCTCTAGCTGGTTTTGTGCTGCTTCCAAGGCTAGGCGATCGCTATTGAGGCGTTGAACCAATTCCGATTGTGACTTTGCCTGGTTTTGATAATCGGATTTTTGTGCTAACAATTGCTCATGAATTAAGGCAATTTCGTTTTTTTGCTGTTCTACGTCCGTTTTTTGTTTATTTATCAGCTTTGCTTGTTGGTTGAGTTTTACTAAAATTTGTTCGTCTGCCTGATACACTAACTTCAACTGATGACGACGGCTGAAAAAGTCGCTGATATTTTCACTTTCGAGCAAAACTGCCCATCCAATAGATGCAGGCGATCGCTGGAGATAACGCAATCGTGCTACTGTTGCTATTTGTCGCTCCTCATAAGAACGTTGCGCTACAGCTAAATCAGTTTCCAACTGCTGGAGGCGTTGGGTGGCGAGTTGTAATCGTGATTCGCTCTCTTGAATGTAGCTATCTGTAGTTTGCAAATTTTGTTTTAAACCAGTGAGGTGTTTTTGGGCCTCTTGTTGGAGATTTGTTAAGCGATCGCGATCGTTAACCACACTCTGACGCTGCTGGTTCGTTTGTTGCTGCTGTTGTCGCAAATTATCAATAGAACCTGTGGAGGTTGCGTTGACTGGAATTAATGACAAACAAATCCACAAAATACAGCAAAATGCAATAAATAAACAGCCAAAAATCTTATTTTTTACTATAAATTGCGCTCTCATAGCGTGAAGCCCAAGCAAAAGGATGCTTTCAAACACTATGAGGATTATTCCCAAAATCTGATTCACCCACTCCAACGCATGATTAAATTGCCTGCCAAGTTGTAACACAAAGATTCCAGCGATGTCAGCATTAAGCAGGTAAGTAAGTCGCTGCGAATAAATCGAACTATATTAAATAATGTAAACTTATTGTAATCGATTTTGTAGTAGGGACTGAAATCCTAACTACAAACCTTTAATTATTCACGCCGTTTTACTTATATCCTCTTTTGTTACCCTGGGGAAATAAAAATTGGGGCTAAATGATGAAACCTAGATTTAGTGGAAAGATTAGCGATCGCAAGCTAATAAAAACCTTCAAATAAAGCTCACAATTAAAATCCTATCTGGGCAAGGGTTACAAATTATTCTCTGGCGAAAGTGACAAAAGCTGTTTACGGACGCGCTCGCGGTGACGTGTACTTAGTCCCGCTTGAACTCCATTTGGGCGAAGTGGTCTTGCAGCAGTTTGTGGATGAAGCGGTAACGATCACCAACACGCTGGAGTAACATACGCTCTGTACAGTAGTCGAGGAAACGGGCGTAATTCCAGGGGATGTAGCCGTTGCAGTAGAGAATAAGGCGTAGGGTGAAGTGTTTAATAACAGGTGTTCCACTTCTAAGTATCCCCACCAATAATCCAAAAAATAACCCAAACATTAAGCTAGAAATTAAAGCTTCCTTATTTAAACTATTATTTTTTTGAATTATTTGAATCAAAAAGATTAATATTGTAGAAGGTAAAAAACACAATACTGATAAATTAAATGTAGTTTTAGCGGATTGCCAAATCCCTTGGTTAGGAATAGTTTTAGTTTCTACTGCTAAACTATTAAATCTCCAAAACACCCCAAAATTTAACCCATTTTTTAAAATATCATAAAAATTTTTTCGAGTTTCAGTTGCTTCAATTTTATCTCCAATAAACCCATTAACCAGCCCGATAATCAGCCCCCAAATCAGCACGACAATCAGTCCTGTAATCGTCCCAGAAATCAGTTGATTAATTATCCCCCACATCAGCCCGATAATTAGCCATTTTGTAATAGTTTTATTAAAAACTTTATTAGACTTAATTAAACCTGTATTTTCAAATTTATCCTCAATTATCTTACCAAATAAACTATTAATCAGCCCGACAATCAGCCCGATAATCATCCCTCCACTCAGCCCTTGAACCAATCCTAAAAACCCGACAATCACCCCTCCAGCCACCCCATGATTAATGACCTTTCCAAGGACAGTAACCTCTCCAGTCCCCCCTAACAGCCCAAAAATCACCCCTAACAGCCCCAGAATCAGCCCATTAATCAGCATTTGTATAACTCCCCAGACAATCAAATTATAAATAATTTGGGGAATTTTACTTTTTAACAAACTAGGCTGCATTTCTTCAATCAAAAACTCTGTTTTCGATTCTAAAAGCATTTTTTGAGCTAGCCAAACGAGCCACATTCGTGTTTTCCTAGCATTAGCAGGTTTGTTCTTCAAATATATCCTACTATTAATATCTCGTGTCAATATCTGCCTTATATAGGCATCTAGCAAATACTGAATCCGCTCTGTTGTAGAATTCAAATCCTGCCATGATTCAACAGATATTTCTTGAGATGCTAAAACAATAATGTCGAGTAGTAAGGGAGTTTTAGCCAATTCTAGCAAGTCTAAGTCGCTACTGATGGTTAACCACAGTTCCCTATATTTAATAGTGGTTAGATAATCACAAATTTGATTATTACTTAAAGTTTGTAGGTAAATAGCACCGTTAAGTTGCAGTTGAGTTGAATAGTTACCATACTCTTTAATGTTACTACAAACGACTAGGAAAATTGGTTTATTCTCGCCTGCTATAAACTGATTAATTGCCTGGACACAAAGTTCTTGATGTTGTGGCTCAAGTTCATCTAAACCATCAAGTAATGGTAATAATTGGTGATTATCTACCCATTCTTTACCAAGTTCAGTTGAGACACCATATTTAGATTTAAGTTCTCCCAATAACCAATTAGTTATAGATTGTCGGTCATCTTTCCAAGAGGACAAGTTGAATAAAACGGGAACGGGATAATCAGGCTGTTCTTTGGCTCGTTGGATTAATTCTTGAGCCAGTTCTAATTGTGTCGTGGTCTTCCCCGACCCTGGCGCACCTAAAATTAACAGTTTACCTGCAACTTCTTGGGAATCAAAAACAGATAAAATAGTTGTACTATCTGGGAGAGCCTCAGCAGGTTTTAAGCCAATTTTTATCTCTGCATTCCAAGGTCTTTTTACCTGCTGGGGTTGTGACTCTTTACCTAAATTAATCAGCACAGCATTGTGTAGAGATTGCCCTAATCGGGAAGTAACTTCTTCCTTAACTAAGGCTAATAGTATCCGTTGATTTTTTGGTCGCGCAGTATTACCTACTGGTGTTAGGGTCATAACTTAGTTGCTAAATATAAAGGTTTATAATTGCTACATTTAGAGTACTTGCTTTTACAGACTCTCCGCGCAATCTGACTGCTTGTGGCGAATAAACAACGCACTGCACGAGAATTTTAATTGTTGACAATGGGTGCTTGACTCCTTCTTCCTCTTCAATTACCCGCGCTTTGTTGTTAAGTGGTCAAGTCAGGCGGGTTTATCTGGATGAGTTGGGGGATTTGCGACAACAACCTTTGGGATTGGGTTTGATGTTGCTGACAAATGTTACTTCTGAAACAGAAGCAGTGGAAGGGGCGCGGTTTTTGTTAGAGGAAGCTGAAAAGTCGCGCCCAGTTGTGGTCTTCATCCACCTCAACTCTAGACTCGACTATGCAAATATGATGTCTTGGGCAGTAATGAAACCAGAATTGGTATTTAAAGTAGCAAACTGAGTGGAATTAAAGCTCAAAGCACCTGTAGTGTTGTTGTAACTGAACTGGCTTGTGGAAGTTGCGCCAAAGGTAGAGCGAATAAAAATTTTATCTCTGGACGAATGAGAAAAGTCTGTAATAGTATCAATCCCCTCTGATACAGAGTCGAATAAAAATCTATCAGCGCCAGCACCACCAGTTAAAGTGTCATTGCCACCAAGACCGCTAAGGTCGTCATTACCAGCGCCACCACGTAGCGTATTATTCCAACCTGCATCACCAACAATAGTGTCGTTGTATTGGCTACCAATGATATGGTCAATTCCTGTCAATTTGTCTCGTGTACCGAAACCATCATTAGTAGCAAATCCTGAGCCTCCAAGTGTGACATTTATCCCTTGTGTTGCATTTGAGTAGTCCCCAGTATCTTCACCTAAGCCACCATCTAGATTGTCACTACCAGCACCACCATTCAGGGTATCGTTACCATCACCGCCGATGAGAGTGTCATTGCCACCAAGACCGCTAAGGTTGTCATTACCAGCGCCACCACGTAGGGTATTATTCCAACCTGCATCACCAACAATAGTGTCGTTGTATCGGCTACCAATGATATGGTCAATTCCGGTCAATTTGTCTTGTGTACCGAAACCATCATTAGTAGCGAATCCTGATGCCCCTAGTGTAATATTTATTCCTTGTGTTGCATTTGAGTAGTCCCCAGTATCTTCACCTAAGCCACCATCTAGACTGTCATTACCAGCGCCACCAATAAGGGTATCGTTACCATCACTGCCGATGAGAGTGTCATTGCCACCAAGACCACTAAGCTTGTCATTGCCAGCGAAAGCATAAATAATCTCATCACGTGGGGTGCCTATGAGAGTGTCATTTTTGGGAGTACCGTAGATTCTAGGTAGTGGCTGAACCAAACCAACACCTGTTCCGTAGATGTCTCGAATTCCCTTAATGTCATCATCATACAGGAACGCGCTTCCTAAACCAGAATAAAGAGAAGGGCCACGTGGATTCATGATCGCATTAGTGCCACCGTCCTTAGGTGAAGGTTCATGGTCAAGCCCTAAAGCGTGACCAATTTCGTGTACTGCTATTTGCAAGATGTCTTGTTGATTAGAACCAAATTTTATTCCCCAGCTATAACTGCTGCTGAAGTAAATATTGATGTCAGAAGCAGGTTCAGGTACACCTCCTTTGTGTACTACATTAAGAAGTTCGGTTTCTCCCGCAGCCTTACCAGCTCCATCTATGTTCTGATAACCAAACCGTATTTGAGAAGAACTACTATCAGATACCTCCACAAAATTTAGCGGTGCATAAGTTGCCCATAACCTTAATGCCTCTTCTATTGCTAAAGTCAGTGTACTTACAGCAAGACCTCCAGGTAAGTTGCCGTCTAGCAGATTACTATAGCTATAATAAATAACGACTCGTGTATCTTTATCAGACAATGGTGGCCATTTGAAATCGAAGTTCTTATCAAACTTCTTGAAGCTCTCCGGCTCTAGAGGTGTGTGTACTAGGTCAATGCCCTTACCGCCAAAAAGCTGGTGATTGCCATCGCCGCCAGAGACGCTATCACTGTCAGGCAAAACATAATTAATGTCAGCACCTGGGTTGCCGATGATGTTGTCATTGTTGGCAGTACCGTCGATTCTACGAGAAGCAAGTGGCACAAGCGAACCTACACCTGTTCCGTAGATGTCTTGAATTCCCTTAATGTCATCATCTAGCAGGAACGCGCTTCCTAAACCAGAATAACGAGGAAAGCTACTTGGATTCATGATAGCATTAGTGCCACCGTCCTGAGGTGAAGGTTCATGGTCAAGCCCTAAAGCGTGACCAATTTCGTGTACTGCTGTTTCTAGGATGTCATATTGATTAGAACCAGGTTTTATTGCCCAGGTCTCACTGATGTCGAAGTAAATATCGGTCTTATCAAGTATAGGTTTGATGACAAGCACCGTTTCTGCCGTAGCATTACCACCAGCTCCATCTATCGTACGATAACCAAACCGTATTTGAGAAGAACGACTATCAGATGTCTCCACAAAATTTAGCGGTGCATAAGTTGCCCACAGCTTTAATGCCTCTTGTATTGCTGAAGTCAGTGTACTTACAGCAAGACCTCCAAGTAAGTTGCCGTCTAGCAGATTACTGTAGCTATAAGTAATAACGACTTGTGTTCCTTTACCAGAGGGTTGTGGCCATTTGGAACCGAACTTCTTGAAGTTCTCCGGCTCTAGAGGTGTGTGTACTAGGTGAATGCCCTTACCGCCAAAAAGCTGGTGATTGCCATCGCCGCCAGAGACGCTATCATTGCCAGGCAAAGCATAATTAATGTCAGCGCCTGGGGTGCCGATGATGTTGTCATTGTTGGCAGTACCGTCGATTCTACTAGCAGGAAGTGGCACAACCGAACCAACACCTGTTCCGTAGATGTCTCGGATTTCCTTAATGTCATCATCTAGCAGGAACGCACTTCCTAAACCAGAATAACGACTAACGTCAACTGGATTCATGACAGCGCTATTGACTAGTTCATGGCGAAGCCCTAAAGCGTGACCAATTTCGTGTACTGCTGTTTCTAGGATGTCTTGTTGATTAGAACCAGGTTTTATTGCCCAAGTCTCACTGCTGTCGAAGTGAATATCGCCACCTAAACCATCTGTGGTTGAAGGATGATAGGCTTCTGCCAAAGCATCACCGCTACTACCATCTATCGTAGAATAACCAAACCGTATTTGAGGATGGTTAGCTGCGGGGTAATAATTGTTCGATGGTGCAGGGCCACTATCAGCTATCTCCACAAAATTTAGCGGTGCATAAGTTGCCCACAGCCTTAATGCCTCTTCTATTGCTGAAGTCAGTGTACTTACAGCAAGACCTCCAAGTAAGTTGCCGTCTAGAAGATTACTGTAACTATAAGTAATAGTGATTGGTGTTCCTTTACCAGAGGGTTGTGACCATTTGGAATCGCCATTAAGGAACGTATCTGGCTCCAGAAGTGTGTTTTCTGTGTCAATTCCATCAGCATGAGCTTGGCTAGTTCCAAGGCTTTGTTCCTCTCCAGTTACCGGCTTAACTAATAAATCAGACTGACTAAAATTATAGTCCTGAGCAGGTTTGATATTAGGGGATGTCGGGACTAAATCTGTAGTACTAACTCCTTGAGAAACAACAGATTCAACCGGGGTTTCCGGTAATATGCCTAATAAAGCATCATTTCTGGTAAAAGCACTAAGCATGAGTTGTGTTTCCTAAACAGTTTCTCTGTGAAGCTTGCACTATATTTACTCCCTGCTGCGTTACCAAGGGGGGACTACAGGGGGGTCGATTAAGCGCATCTTTATATAGAATTGGTATAACTCTTGCAAAATATTTATTGCTTTAAATTCTAATTAACGTCAGTTCAACGGAACTAAAAGATAGCAGGAGGCAGTGTAGGTAACCCTCTTTCAAGAAACAGAAATGTTTTTTTATATCCATAGGGAATGCGATCGCTTTCCTCGGACGCTTTTGTTGCTCTGGGGAAATCGAAATTAGGGCTAAATGATGAAACCTAGATTTAGTGAGAAGATTAGCGATCGCAATGATTTACGCAACCAACTGTTTAGTACATCTTGCTGCTCATCAGTCATTTCAACTTGGATACTTGAGATACGGATAAAGTATGTTTGACTTTTATACCACCTTATACCAATTCTGTATGAGGATGCACATAATAAGACTTCCCTGTAGTCCCCCCTTGATAAGGGGGGACGGCGTAGCCGGGGGGTAAATATATGCAGCTTCACAAAGAAACGGTATTACAAGAAATATCCTCCTCTATTTTCCGGCAGGAAAAAGTCCAAGCAAAATTAGAGAAAGTAGTTTTTTCATGATTTTTGCCTAAGTTTATTGAAAGTTGATAATCTTGATGTTCGCAGATGATAACTAACTACCTCAAGGCACTTTTATGACAAAATATTTGCCGACTTGTGCAAACTTTATCAATTTTTTTATAAGTTTTTACTACACATATTGATATAGTCCATAAAACATAAATAACCTCAATTTATTAGGTTATAAAAGGTTTTTAAATCTGCTAAAGTTTCAGGGGAACTGAAACTAATAACTCAGCACTGGCTCAACCATAGCTATCCACTAATAGAATTCAAGACTGATGCAGAACAGACAAGAAAAAATTTCACAAGTGGTAGTGACTGCTGTGCAGATGCGCGATATTGAAGATCGGATCTTTGCAGCAGGAATGCCTGTAGTCGCTTTGATGGAAAAGGTGGCGGGATTAATTGCCCGTCGCATTCAAGAGATTTCCCCAACCCCTCTTATAAAGCAGGGCTACATCCTTTCAAACACAACGTTCTTAAGGGGATCGCCGCAGGCGGGGGGATCTCGTGTTGGAATTCTTGTCGGCCCGGGTCATAATGGCGGAGATGCTTTAGTAGTAGCCCGTGAATTATACTTTCGCGGGTATGAGGTTTGGATTTATTCTCCTTTCTCTAAGCTTAAAGAATTAACTTCACAGCACTTGCAGTATGCTCAGAGTTTGGGCATTCCAATTTATCAAACAATTGAGCAACTGCCAGATTCTGATTTGTTGATTGATGGCTTGTTTGGGTTTGGTTTAGAAAGAAACCTTACTGATCCCATCGCCTCTGCAATTAATCAATTAAATGAATTGCCTGTGCCGATTTATAGTATTGATATACCTTCAGGTTTACACACTGATACTGGCGTTGTATTAGGAACTGCCATTCGTGCCACTCACACTTTTTGCTTGGGTTTATGGAAGCTAGCTTTCTTCCAAGATCAGGCGCTGGAATATCTCGGCAAAGCTGAGTTAATCGATTTTGATATTCCTTTAGCTGATGTGGAAGCTGTTCTAAAAGATGCACCCAGCATTAAACGTATTACACCAGCAACGGCGCTTGCAACTCTACCCCTACCTCGTCCACCAGTCACCCACAAATATAAGGAAGGACATTTATTGTTAATTTGTGGTTCGCGGCGCTATGCAGGTGGAGCAATTTTAACTGGTTTGGGTGCTAGGGCTAGTGGTGTGGGTATGCTTTCCATTGCCGTACCCGAATCGCTGAAATCTCTTTTGGTGTCACATTTGCCAGAAGCGCTAATTGTCGGTTGTCCAGAGACGGAAACTGGAGCGATCGCTCAGTTACAATTACCAGAAAAAACCGATTTGAGTTCCTTTAATGCGATCGCTTGTGGCCCCGGTTTAACACGAGATGCCACTCCAATTGTGCAAGAAGTGATCAACAGCGAACGCCCTCTAATTCTCGATGCCGATGGTTTAAATATCTTGGCACAAATGGGAGCGATCCCCACATTAAAAAAACGTCTTGCTGTAACCGTACTCACACCCCACACTGGCGAATTTCAACGATTGTTTCCTGATGTCCCCGATGCTAAACATGACAGGGTACAAGCAGTACGGGAAGCGGCGGCACAAAGTAAGGCGATAGTATTGTTGAAAGGGGCGAGAACTGCGATCGCAAACCCTCAAGGTGCTGTTTGGATAGTTCCTGAAAGCACACCCGCCTTAGCGCGTGGCGGTAGCGGCGACGTATTAACTGGGCTACTAGGTGGATTGTTGGCGCAAGCAGCAACTAAGCAGATTCCCGTAGAAGATATTGTGGCAACTGCTGCATGGTGGCATTCGCAAGCGGGTATAATAGCCGCCCAAGAGCGTACTGAATTGGGTGTAGATGCGTTTACATTGACACAATATTTGATAAAAGTTCTAAGTAATTAAACCGCTTTTAACTATGACTCTAGAAATCGACATCAAAAAAGAAAAACTACAGGAAAGCACTAGTTTAAAGACAAATCAAGAAACAGAAAACGAAAAAATTCTATGTCCTCATTGTCAGCGCACCGCTACAAACGGTATTAAATGTAAAGGCATTTGTGTGGCTGACAATGACTATTAAGCTTTGCAGAAGGCAGCTATGCTGGAGGCAGATAGCGCAGCGTTAGCGAGTCCGCGAGCGTCGGGCAGAAGGAACAAGTCTTTATAGGATTCGATCCCTCCTGACTTTGCAGCCCTGAAAAAAGCAATTTATCGAACCGCCTTCTGGTGCGTCGGCTTTTGCCGACGCGCATCCTCTGATAGAGTGTGCGTAAGTTTTGATGTAAAGGAAAATTTCAGTCCACTTGAGTGGACTTTAGCTATGAGCCGCTGAACTTAAGTTCTGGGCGGGATATCGGTTGAGCGCGATACTTTAACTATTACAAAATGTGGGTCATGACAAAGCTTTAGAATAGCATTCCCAGTCTCCAACGAGGAAAGAAATTTGTATCAGCCATTGGCTAAATTCCAACACTGTAGCGCCAACCGTTGAATTTCGCGCCAGGGAATATTATGTTTTCGGGCTAACTCTGCACAATCTTCATATTCTGGCTGCACATTTGCAATAACTTTTTCTGGTGATCGCCCTTTCCATGCTATCTTGACACGCACTTTGCCATATTCCGTTTCCACTTGTTGAATTTCCCGTTGTAAAATGGCACGTTGCTGAGTTGTTCGCCGAATGCCTAAAGTTGTAGTTTCGCGGAATACAACCGCTTCACAACTGAGTAAATTTTCTGGATGACAAATCACAGTTAGCAAAATTCCCGGACGCGACTTTTTCATACCGATCGCTTGGGTAAAAACATCCAGCGCACCAGCCGCAAACAACGCCTCAAACGCATAGCCGATCGCTTGTGGATTTAAATCATCAATTTGGGTTTCTAGTACCGAGATGGTTTCCAAATTTGAGCTATTAGCTTCAGAATCACTGAAATTTGACTGTAAACTTGCGCTTTCACCCACCCAAAGACGTAAAATATTGGGAATGGGTAAATTTATGGTTCCTGCTCCCAATCCTATCTGCTTGATAGCGATCGCAGGTGGTGAACCAAAATCTCTTGCCAAAGTAGTAGCGATCGCAGCTCCTGTTGGTGTCACCAGTTCTCTGTCAATTCCATTGCTATAAACTGGACAACCCCGCATTTCCCACAGCTTTAATACTGCTGGTACTGGTACTGCCATCTGACCATGTGCAGCCCGAACAGTGCCGCCACCAGTCGGGAACGCCGAGCAATAAAGTAATGGCAATCCTTCCTTATTGCTCTCAATGCCCAACCAATCTAAGCCCAGACAAGTGCCCACAATATCTATGATCGCATCTACAGCACCCACCTCATGAAAATGAACTTTTTCAGGAGAAATGCCATGCACCGCCCCTTCTGCGATTGCTAGCTGTCGGAATACCGCCAAACTCCAAGCTTCTGCCCGTGATGGCAACTGAGCTTTGAGAATCATCCGCTCTATTTCTGGCAGGTGGCGTGTGTGGTGGTGACTGTGTTCGTGGTCGTGGTGATGGTGGTGGTGGCGATCATGTACTAAATCCACATGGACTTTAGTCGCTTGCTGACCATTCCGTTGAACAAATTCCGCCCTTAACTGATATTCCTGTTCAATACCCAATCCATTGAGTTTTTCAATTAAATACTCCACAGGAACACCCAAACTCACCAAAGCACCCAGGCACATATCACCAGAAATTCCTGTCGGACATTGAAGATAAGCAATTTTATTCATAATAAATTAATCATTAGTCATTAGTCATTAGTCATTAGTCATTAGTCATTGGGCATTGGTTATTAATTATTCTCCTCTGCTTCCCCTGCTCCCTTATCTCCCCCCGCCTCCCCTGCCTCCTCTGCCCCCTCTGCCCCCACTCCCCACTCCCTACTCCCCGTCCTATGGCAAAAATTTTCCCAGTTCATCCGGATAATCCTCAAGTTCGCCGAATAGAGGAAATAAAGTCGGCGCTTTCTAGTGGCGCAGTCATGCTTTACCCTACTGATACAGTCTATGCGATCGGTTGTGATTTGAATGCCAAGTCGGCGGTAGAACGAGTGCGGCAAATTAAACAGCTAGCAAATGATAAACCACTGACATTTTTATGTCCCTCGCTTTCAAATGTGGCAACTTATGCCTTCGTAAGTGACACAGCCTATCGAATTATGAAACGCCTGATTCCAGGGCCATACACGTTTTTGCTCCCAGCGACTAAATTAGTACCGCGATTGGTGCAAAGCCCTAAGCGGAAAAGTACTGGAATTAGAGTACCAAACCATACTGTGTGTTTGGAACTGCTGGCAGCGTTGGGCAATCCGATTATTTCAACTTCAGCACATCTGCCACCAGATGAAGCAGATAATGGCATGATTCGGATAGATCCAGAAACTGTTCAGTCGCGGGTAGAGCTATTTGATCGTTTGGATAAGTTGGTAGACATAATTGTAGACACTGGCGAAGAACCTACTTATGAAGTATCTACTATTTTGGATATGACCGGAGACGAAGTAGCAATTATACGGAGGGGTTTAGGTTGGGAAGCAGCAGCAGCATGGGTATAAAAATTACACTTCACAGGCGCACCTCTCCGTTTCGGAAATTGTGATAAAAGCGACTCCAGTTTTTAAATTGTCATATTTTAAGCCGATGTCTACGATGGCACAGATGCAATAACAGGATGGTGGCAACAGTCGCTACAGCAAGGGATTTGACAATTTTGAGAACATGGCAGGTACTTGTGTCCTAGCGTCAATGTGGTGGCTTGTGAAAAAACCGACACATTTCCATAACTGTAACTCTCTCGTATTTCCTACAGTTTTATATATGAGCTTTAGATGTGAGCATTACATGCGGCAAGCCTTGATGGATGAATGCCTAAAGATTCATAAGCCAAGGCCGGCCTTGATTGCTGTGTCTGCGTTGTAATTACGGTGCAATACTACTGGAAAAGTCATGAAATCTAACGTCATTAATCTACCAAACTCTACACCCATTTTTGATAACCACCTTTCGACTGAAGAATTTTCAGACAGCAGCAGCGAAACCTTGATTGAATTGCTGTGTCAGGAAATGCAAGCACAAGTGAAAGCAGCACCCAAGTGCGTAGAAGCTTTAGCAAACCGCATAGCCGTAGAAGTAGAACGCATTTGCGATAAAAGCTCCCGTATCCAAACATCTGGGGAAATCAAATCCTGGCAGATTACGTTGGGAAGGCATCGGATGCACAAGTGCTTACGTTACTACCAACTAGGTTCAAAACAAGGACGGGTGGAATTACATAGCAATTTGGGTGCTATGGTTTACCGCCACGTAACTATATCTGGCTCTGAGTTGGGTTTTGAGGCTCGTTACAGCCTGATTGAAGATTTTTTACAAGCATTTTATATCGAAGCTATCAAAGCTTTCCGCAGAGAAAACGAACTACCTAACGATCACACACCGCGTACTCAGCTGCAATTAGCTGAATATATGGCGTTTACAGAGCAGTATGCCAAACGCCGGATCAATTTACCTGGTGGTGCAAATCAGCAATTGATTATCCTGCGGGCCCAAGGCTTTGCTCGTCGTCAGCCGCAAGAAACTACCGTGGATATTGAAATGGCGGTAGAGTCTGCTAAGGGTGAAGAAGCAGAATCTTACCAGCGTAACTCGGCGGTGCAACAGCTGCGATCGCAAATGATTGCCCAAACTAATTTCGATCCCTCAGAAGAATCAGAACGCGATCGCGTCATCAGTGAATTGATGAAATACCTAGATTCTCAAGGTCAATCTGACTGTATGAACTACCTCAGCTTGAAACTTCAAGACCTCTCAGCCCCAGAAATTGACCAAATTCTCGGTTTAACTAGCCGTCAGCGCGATTATCTCCAACAACGCTTTAAATACCATGTAGAAAAATTTGCCAAACAACACCACTGGCAATTGGTACATCAATGGTTAGGTGCGGGTTTAGAGCAAAAATTGGGTTTATCTTCCCAGCAGTGGGAAATCTTTGTGAATCAACTCACAGAACAGCAACAGCAAATATTAGAGTTAAAAACTGCACGGGAAAATGACGTTGCGATCGCTAAAACCATCAAATGCACCCCCAAACAATTACAAAAGCGCTGGACTCAACTTTTAGAACTAGCATGGTCTATCCGCAACGGTGATACAGAGGCACAGACAGGTTGAAGTCAAAACCAAATAACTAAAATTCATCCAAGCTAAATTCCAGTTATTAGAAATGTTGTTATAGATATGGCGGTTTCAGGGTGTAATAATTAAGGTGAATAAAATACATAGAAGACCATGAACCCAGTATTTCCCGAACTCTCTAGTCTTTCGAGGGCGGCAAAAGTTCAACTGGTAGAAGATTTATGGAATGAGATTGCCGCTACACCAGCAACACTCCTAGTTTTAGATTGGCAGAAAAAAGAGCTAGGCGATCGCAAAGTTGAATATCAACAAAACTCAGCCATTGGTAGCAGTTGGGAAGATGTAAAAGCCAAAATTTCTCAACGGCATGGCTAGAAACTTAACTATCCTTATAGCCGCAGAACTAGATATTATTGAAGCTTATGACTGGTAAGAGGGGCGCGAATTTGGGTTAGGCACACAGTTCCTACGATGTATTGATGCCTGCCTAAATTGAATCCAGCGTCACCCCAGCACATACCAGATTGTTCATGAAACCTATCGCCCTACTACAGTCAGGAGTTTTCTCTACCTCGTTTTTACGAGTTTAATGAACAGGAGATTATTCTCTACGCTGTTTTCTACTGTTCCCAAGACCCAGAAAAATGCTGTAGTAGCTTGCAATAGTTGGTTTTTGAGACAACGAAAAAATATATTCTTGTAATTATTATCTCAATTAGTAACTGCTTGTCGATCCAAATTATTAATACATTTGTATTTATTTAGTACAAGAATACTAAGTATTTCAGATTTTTTACTATTAATCCAACCTTATTTAGTCAAAATCAAAAATTCATATTAAGCAACTGACCTTTTTTTACTACTTCTGTGAAATCCTATAATAAGCAAGACTTTTGGCAGAGGGATTTAGGATGGCTCTGACTCAAGGAGGACGGGCAAATAAGGCTGGGAATATTTTAGAAAGAAATGTAGAAGCAATTTTGACTGGGCATAATTATTTCCAAGTTGGGAACTATGTCTCAAAAGAATTTATTTTAAATGCTGCTTTATTACCAAAGCGTTATGGAAAAGAAATTTATATTGGAAGTGGAATTTATCATACCGAGCTGAAAGTTGATTTTTATGTTGTTGGCTCACCTGCAATGCCATCTGGTTTAATTTTCGAGTGTAAATGGCAAGAAAGCCCCGGTTCGGTTGATGAAAAATTTCCTTACTTGAATATGAACATCCAGAACTATTACCCTGCACCAACTATTGTAATTTTAGGCGGTGAAGGTATGCGAGAAGGCGCAAGCAAATGGCTAAAAGCAAGAGTTAATGATAACCATAATTTATTAGCAGTTTATAGTTTAGACAGATTCATTGCATGGGCAAATAAAAATCTTTAAAAGATGTGATTAATAATTCGCAAATCATCCCTCTATTTTTGACGTTTGAATTAATTGATCGGGCTGCTTTAATTTTGTAGGTTTCAAAATTAATATCAGTATAAATTTTGTTAATAAATTCGCTATCAGAATTACACACCATAACTTTAACACCACGACTTGCTAACTCTGCACAAGTATCTCTTAAAAGTTCTTGGTCTTTTTTACTAAAACAATTTTGGCTATAAGCAGTAAAATAACTAGTGTCGCTGATAGGATGGTAGGGCGGGTCAAAAAATACAAAGTCATCACTGCTAGTTGCATAATTTAAGACTTCTGTAAAATTTGCTTGTTTAATTGATGCATGAGAAAGCGCTTCTGAGGCAGCTTTTAATAAAAACTCAGAACAAATATTGGGATTTGTATATCTGCCTAAAGGCACATTGAATTTACCCTGTGAGTTGACTCGATAAAGACCATTAAAACAAGTTTTATTAAGATAAATTAAACGAGCCGCTTTTTCTATATCAGTTCCACTAGAGTGGTTTCGGATACTATAGTAATAATCTTTATTATGTCGAATTTTATGCTCTTTCAATATAGAAATTAATTCCTCAACATGATCTCTAACACAACAATAAGTGTTAATTAATTCGGCATTGATATCAGTTAAAACTGCTGCGGTTGGTTGAAGATAGAAAAAAACAGCACCACCACCTAAAAATGGCTCATAGTAATTTTTATAACTTTTAGGAAAATAAGGAATATATTGCTGTATCAACCTACTTTTACCCCCTGCCCACTTCAAAAATGGACGCGGGCTAGTTTCCTTGGGGATTTGAATTACCATTTACTTGTGATTTAACTGAAAATAATCGTGACTAAATAAAGCCAATATAACCGACGAAGTATATTTTATATTAACTGCTAATTTTCCAGCCGCATAGATTACAATTGAGTAGATAAAGCATATCAAAACAAACGTAAGTATATAACAAGGCAGTTGACATTCAGATGTTTGACGGATTTTGGGATAACGTCTTTCGCTACCCCCGGTACTTAATTACTATCGTCTTAGGACTGTTTATTAACACCTTTGCGCCGTTAGTGCCATTGTTGAAGCGCCCAGTCACCTTAATCGCTATCTTGGGTTTGTTTGTGAGCGGACTAGTCTTTCTAACTCTCACCCTACGGGCAATGCTGGGCTTGAGTACAATCTAGACTAGTGCTATATCGGGGCTGTGCCCCACAGACGGTTGCTCTTGGCGTTGCTTGCGCTGAGTACTGTCTAATTAAGTTACATGTATTTTTGTTGTACAACCTCTGTGAGGAGGCGAAATTTTTATGGCTACAAATCGCCGGGTTTCCCGCGTTGCTGAATTGATCAAACGGGAAGTTAGCCAAATGCTGCTCAACGGCATCAAGGATGACCGTGTGGGTACAGGAATGGTAAGTGTTACTGATGTTGATGTTTCCGGCGATCTCCAACACGCCAAAATCTATGTCAGTATCTATGGTACAGATGAAGCTAAAGCAGAAACAATGGCAGGCTTAAAGTCGGCTACAGGTTACGTCCGCAGTGAACTTGGGGCGCGGGTACGCCTACGTCGTACACCAGAGGTGCTGTTTCTTGAAGATCGCTCCATAGAACGCGGTAATAAAGTACTGGCATTACTAAACCAACTTAACCATCAGCGTCCGCCAGAAAATTTGGTAACAGTAGAAGAAAGCACCGATCAAGATGATGAATCATCTGATGAATGAGTAACTGAAATAACAATGTAACTTCAGAACAATTAATCTCAGCAAATCCGCCAAACAATTTACAGACGTGACCAAATCGCGTCTGTTTTAATATGACCATAATCTATTTCAGGGATCGGTAGTTGCATATATACGTTAGATGTTTATCCAAAGAAAATTATGTAATACTAGTGCTGAAATCAACCAAGTAATTACGGTTCTATTTAAGAAATTGTTAACAGATGCTGGGGTAAAAGCCTTCGTAGGTTACTTTAGCCGTTATGTTTTGCAACACTTTATACCCTAGTATCTGACAAGTATTCTTATGTTGTTTACCCTTAGATAAATACCAGCAGTTCTAAATCTGGCTTTAAGGTGATTATTTGATATGTCAGCGATGCCTGCGGCGGGCTACACCTATGCGCCCTAAACTCTGGAAACCGCAAAATCTTGCCTAAATACAGTAATGGCAAGACTTTCAGACTTGTTGCATAAAAACTGTATAGCCGCCATAGCAGGTAAAGTTAACTACTCGGAATTTTTTTTGTAAAGCGGATTTTCGACAAATGTCAGGATTTGTTGACTTTCTTAACATTTCTTGAAATAATTTCAGGATATCTAGCGTCAAAATAAAAATAGTTCCGTATAGCAAACTACAAAATCCTAGCCACAAGTCTAATTTCTGTAATGTTTGTTCCTAATTCTTAAGGGGAACACTATCGTAAGTGTTAATTTGTGAGTAAAAAACATGAGTGTGAATACGGTGCCTTCTATCAATTACTACTCTCTCGATTTGATTCAAGACGAAGCACGCCGACTGGTGCAAAAGGGAATGATTAGCCGACAACAGCCAATATATACCCTTTGCCAATACATTCCAGCGAGAGAGTGGGTTTGCGTTGAATGTGAATTAGAGAAATGTGACTTTTTGTTACGCGATCGCATTGGCGACCTAATTGGTCGTGAACAGTGGGATAACGACTAATCAATGTTTGATTTCAATTTTGGGATTGGGGCTTCATTTTCGATGTGTGGATATCACCATCAATTATTCAACGCCCAATCTGGGGGATAATCTCTGGTTTTTTATGAGCATTGCCCCATATAGAATCTTGCGTTTTTCATTAACTTAGAAGCATTGGAGTCTGAATTTATACAACTTTTCAAGTTAAAGAAGGCATCAGAAGCATTTATTGTGTACGTCTGGTGCTATAGCTTGAGTCTAGTAAGTAGATTCTGTGAAGTTCCTATATTTATCTAATAGGTAAATGTAGGAATTTCAGTTTGGACTTGTAATTCATTGCATCGCTTACTTTAAGGAAGCGATGGTCTGCTTGCTGTTAAAAGCCAAAATCCATCTTGAAAAGTTGCTAAGTCCGGCTAACCGTCACCAGTTGCGACGCTAGAAAAAAACTCCTTGAGCAATCGGCTCGATTTTCGCAAAATCCAAAATTTGTATAGGATTTTTTTTAATCTCGAAAAGTACAGAAAAATCAGATGAACTATTATCCTACTTGCTCTAAGTAATTATTAATGTCTTCAATGATGCGAGTAAGTTCAGCTTCAGTAGTTAAGCGGATGTTGACGTTGCGGACAGTCAGCAAAACTTTGGCTGCGAAGGGTGTTGGCCAGATATTAGGATTACAGAAAATTTCTAAAAATACTTCACCTGTATAACGATATTCCAAGGGAGGCTGGGGAGTTACTTTACCACCGCCGGGAGTGGGTTTAGCGGCGACAGCTTTCAGACGCTCCATCAATTGATCTGTTGCTGCTTTTAATTCTCGTGCTGCTTGGGGTGAAAAACTGAAGGAGACAGAACCTTCAATTAGGTTCAAGGTTAGAGGAATTGAAGACATTTTTTATTAAAACTTCTTGATAAGTACTAATATTACCGGAAAAAGAGACGAAGCCACCGAGAGCGGCGGTGGCGAACCCCCATTTTTCCAGGATGCGCCCCAGCCTTAGCGCTGGCATCGTCGCCAGACAAATTTACATAATCGGACTTTTCTTAGTTTTGCTTTGGTTGCCGAATTAGGCTGCGAAGCCGCCATCAATTTTCAGGTTCGCACCGGTGACGAAACTCGCTTCTGCACTAGCGAGATAAGAAACCATGTCGGCGACTTCTTCGCTTCGTCCATAACGTTGAAGGGCGGTGATGCTTTTCATCCTGTCGGCAAAAGTACCGTCCGCCGGGTTCATGTCGGTGTCAATTGGGCCGGGTTGGATATTGTTCACCGTGATACCACGAGGGCCAAGATCGCGGGCAAGACCGCGCGTGAAGCTAGCGATCGCACCCTTGGTCAATGCATAGACGGAGCCGCCAGCAATAGGCATGATATCGCTGTTGACACTACCAATCATAATGATCCGTCCACCCTCGCCCATGTGGCGAACAGCCTCTTGAGTTGCCACAAACACACCCTTAACGTTAACCGCTATAAGTCGATCAAAATCATCCAGTGAGAACTCGTCGATTAGAGCGAAAGCAGCGATCCCCGCGTTGTTTACAAGGATATCAATACGACCAAAGGCTTTTACAGTCTCAGCGACAGCGTTTTTCACAGCTTCCACATTGGCACTGTCGGCGCGAAGAGCCAAGGCTTTTCCACCTGCCGCTTCGATGGCAAGCACTACCTCATCGGCTTTTTGTGGGGAACTAGTGTAGGTGAGGGCGACAGTTGCACCATCATCCGCCAGACGTTTGGCGATCGCTGCCCCCAAACCGCGTGAGCCGCCAGTTACCAATGCCACCTTATCTGTAAGTTTTTTGGTACTCATAGTATTCGTGATTGAAACTTGTCGTCTGAAGAAAATTGACCATTGAAATTATATTGCTCAACTTCTTACTCAAACTCCTAAGAGTATCAAATGTTCACCCATCCCCCTGGCTTGTTAATTGCAGTTTCACCAGACTCTTGATAGAAATTAGGGATTGTACAAGAGGCAAAGGAGCAGGGAGCAGGGAATAGAGAAAAGAATTGGGGTTGGACACTTTTTCGCCGTTGCTTAAAGGTAGTAAATTAAACTCATTCGACTCATCAATTTTCCTGAGTAAGTACAGCTTACTGATGGTCATTATCATCTCTTTGAATACAATTCGGTCTGACTTAAGTAGATGTATGAATAACAAATTTAATTAAAATATTTTTAGAATTAATGCTAAAAATATGCTGTTATCTATAGAGATATTATTAATACATATAAAGCTTGTAGCTGTTGTTAGTTATAAAGAATCTCAACAAAATAGTATAAAACATAGAGCCTATAGAGAGACTTAATTTTTACTGCGTAAGACTTTGATACATTTGATTAGTGTCTATTTATGTTTTAAGTTTTACATTAGAAGTCATAGAACTTGATGTGATAAATTATCTATGATTTACGATAACCGCGCCGAAGTGCGAAAGGTTTTAATTATTACCCTATTACTCAACCTGTTTGTAATGGGATTGAAAGCCCTTGTGGGTTACTGGACTGGTTCTTTGAGTTTGCTGGCTGATGCCTTGCATAGTGTGACAGACAGCGCAAACAACGTTTTGGGATTAATTGCAAGTAAATTTTCTTCTCCACAACCCGATCGCGAGCATCCCTATGGACACAGCAAGTTTGAAGCTGTGGGAGCTTTAGGAATTGCCTCATTTTTAGGAATAGCCTGTTTTGAAATTTTGCAAGGAGCAATCGAGCGAATTCTCAAAGGTGGTGAATCGGTGAAAATATCGCCGCCTGAGTTGTGGTTATTACTAATTGTGCTGGGCGTGAATATTTTTGTGGCGTTTTACGAACGTAGTGTGGGTAGGCGGGTAGGTAGCTCAATTCTTATAGCTGACTCAACACATACTATGAGCGACATTTGGGTAACAATCTCTGTAATTGCCGGTTTGATAGGAGTTTGGCTAGGTTATCAATGGATGGATTTGGTGTTAGCTTTTCCTGTCGCTTTGTTAGTATTTTGGAGTGGCTGGTCAGTTTTAAAAGAGAATTTACCTTGGCTTGTGGATCAAATGGCGATCGCACCAGAAGCAATTCATGCGATCGCTACTTCTGTTCCAGGTGTAATTAACTGTCATGATATTGCTTCTCGCGGTGTTCTTGGTCGTCAAGTCTTCATTGAAATGCATTTAATAGTAGATGCACCAGACGTAGAAACCGCTCACCACATCACCGAAGAAGTAGAAAGCCGATTAGAAGAACGGTTCCGTCCAGTTAGGATTTTAATTCACATTGAGCCACCAGCTTATAAATCTGAGCAAATTAGCTTTGAAGCTGGAGCGAAGTAATCTAATATCAATTCGCAATGGGCTTCTCTGCGAGACGCTAAAAGCGAACGCCCCGCTACGCTAACGCAATGACGCTCGTTCCTCTCTACGAGACGCTACGCGAACGCTAACGCTGCGCTAACGCAAGTGGCAATGGGCTAACGCCCCGCTCCGCTAACGCAATTAAGAAACTTAGATGCAGTAAGACTTTCGTGATTTGTATCTGTTGCCTCCTTGTGGAGAATGTCTCTACAAGGATTTTAATATCATGCAGAATCATTTTCATACATGAAATTAGCAACGCTGAAACTTTTCCGGCTGTGCTCAAAATTAATAATTTTTACAAAAAACGCCCTAAATCTTGGTGAAACACAATGTAGCGTGTTGACTAACAACCAGTTTACTTTTAGAGCAGGAATATGAAGGGAGATGAGGGAGATTAGAAAAATAACAAATGACCATTGACAAATCACTGTATCTTTTCATTAATTCTTATAAGAAGCAACTAAATTAGCAACGATCGCAACTAGTTCTCCTGGATCAACCGGTTTTGCCACATGAGTTTGAAAGCCCGCTTCCAGCGCCCGGCTACGGTACTCGCTGTCGCCATAAGCAGTTAAAGCTATAGCTGGGAGTTTTTCCCAAGTATCAGACTTCAGCGCCCGGATTTTGCGGATGAGAGTGTAGCCATCTTCACCAGGCATAGCAATATCACAAATCAAAACTTCTGGTTGCAATTCAGGTAATACTTTCAATGCTACCTCTGCCGATGCAACTGCTATGACGGTAGCTCCATCAGCTTCTAACACGGTAGTAATGTAAAATCGGCTATCGTCATCATCATCAACTACGAGGATGTTTAAGCCAGCAAGGGGCAGAGCAGGTTCCATAACATCTCCATTAATGTTGATCACATGAAAGTTATTTCTAATGAGCTGCTTGTTTTTTCTCAGTGACCACACCAATGGTAATTTTACTGCGATCGCGTCTATTTTTCTAGAAAATAACTCAATTTGTCCAGCCACCATCAAATAGATAGTTAATTATTGGCTAGCATTTATAATTGACGGGATAAAATTATATTGGTATTTAATTCCTTAACTAACAAAATGTAGGGGTTTAAGTCCCCGGCTTCTATATTGAAGTTCAAGAATAATCTTATTAATTACTGACTGTTTTATTGTTATAAAATTCCTATTTTATTTTTGAGCAAAATTACGCACTGTAATGGCGTGGCAAGCTTAAAATAGTACGTTATATGTAGGTTTAGTTGAGCAACGCGAAACCCAATATTGATCGGAGTGTTGGGTTTCATTTTTCAACCCAACCTACAATTTTTTTTGCAATAATTTAGTCTTGACACGTCACTACGTATCTGGATATTTTTTAATTGGAAGTCTCTTACTCCCATTCAATGGTTCCAGGCGGCTTAGAGGTGATGTCATAAACCACCCGATTCACCCCTTTCACCTCATTCACAATCCGAGTGGAAATCACTTCCAAGACATCGTAAGGGACTCTTGCCCAATCAGCAGTCATGCCATCTTCACTGGTTACAATCCGCAAAACAATCGGGTAAGCGTAAGTGCGCTGATCCCCCATAACGCCAACACTACGAATTGGCAGCAATACAGCAAACGCTTGCCAGAAATCATGATACATACCGCGTTGGTTAATTTCTTGCCGGACAATCAAATCTGCATCGCGTAAAATATTTAACCGCTCAGATGTGACTTCCCCTAGAATGCGAATTGCCAAACCAGGCCCAGGAAAAGGTTGGCGTTGGACAATTTCTTCTGGTAAACCAATGGAACGCCCAACTTTACGGACTTCATCTTTAAATAGTTTCCGCAGTGGTTCCACTAATTTAAATCTTAAGTCTTTGGGTAAACCGCCAACATTGTGATGACTCTTAATTTTCACCGCTACCCGTTCACCAGTTTGGGGATCAACGTTGGTGTCAGCAGATTCGATCACATCTGGATAAAGAGTTCCTTGAGCCAAATAATCAAAGTGGCCAAGGCGTTTGGATGTTTCTTCAAATACAGCAATAAACTCGTGTCCGATGCGGCGGCGTTTTTCTTCAGGATCTGTGATCCCAGCAACTTTAGCTAAAAAGCGATCGCGAGCCTTAACATACTCTACAGGAATGTGAAACTGCTCTTGGAACAGCTTTACCAATCGCTCTGGCTCATACTTTCGCATGAAGCCTTGATCGATAAATACGCAAGTCAATTGGTCGCCAATGGCTTTATACAACAAGAAGGCTAAGGTAGAAGAATCCACCCCACCAGACAGTGCCAACAGCACCCGCTTGTCACCAACTCTGGCGCGAATTTCCCGAATTGCCTCTTCGACAAAAGCTGCTGTTGTCCAAGTAGGTTCGCAATCGCAGATGTGATAGACAAAATTACGGATTAATGCTATACCGCCAATAGAATGCACTACCTCTGGATGGAACTGAACGCCGTAAAGTTTCTTTTCGTGATCAGCGATCGCAGCACAGGGAGTATTTTCTGTATGTGCTAGCAGTTCAAATCCTGATGGCATTTTGGTAACTGAGTCTCCATGACTCATCCACATCGTAGTGCCATCTTCGACATTAGTGAGCAAATCTGTGGGATCATCAATATATAATGAAGCTTTGCCGTACTCACCTCGGTCAGCTTTTGCCACTTCGCCGCCGAGTTGGTTTACCATTAGTTGCATCCCATAGCAAACACCCAAAACGGGTATTCCCAAATGCCAGATTTCTGGGTCACAATGGGGAGCGTTACCACCATAAACCGAACTTGGGCCACCTGAGAGGATGATTCCCTTAGGATTTAGTTGGCGCAATTGTTCAGAAGTAGTGCGATAGGATAAAACTTCCGAGTATACTTGAGTCTCGCGGATGCGACGGGCAATCAACTCAGAATATTGAGAGCCGAAGTCCAGAATTACAATCAATTGGCGATCAAGTCTCCCCAAATTTTCTAATGTTTGGGGTGCTTGTTCTGTTGGTATCACCGCTGTATTCATGACGGGAGTGTTATGTCTGTTAAGGGTAGATGCTTTGTGGTCTATGATGATGCTATTATTCAACCTGGGTAGGCTAATAATGGTATAGAGAGCCTTTACAAACGCCCGTTTATGTGCGTCTGTCTAGTCCCGGAGTCAGAAATGGTATTAAAACGATAAATTACCCTAGAGTGGTTACTTAGAAGATTATTTATTTGAATTGTTTACGATTATTCATAATAAATTAACATAATTATCCCATCAACAGACCAGCAGTTTTACTCTTCACGATAATTTTGCGATCGCGATCAAAGAGGATAGAGCCACAGATTGTACTTCCTGTGCTGCTTTCCCTATGATTTTGGATGTATTCTTGAGAACGAACATCGATAGTTTCGGCGATCGCACTGTAAACTTGATTTACCCAATCACTACCAGTTGATGCATCTAGAGATTTTAGATATGTTAGTGCGGCTTCGGCAGTTGCACTGTTAAATACAGCTTGGATATCTAGTGATTTTAAACCTGCGATCGCACAATGGGCTGCCAAAATTTCCCGCCGTCCATCAGCCAAGTAGTGATGGGTGTGAAAAATCCCTCCGGCTAGTTTTATCAACTTACCGTGATAGCCAAATAATAAAATTTCTTTCACGCCTAGCACATCAGCTTCTACTAACATTGGGCCAAGCCAGTTAGCAGTTTTGACCAATTGCTCAGGATTAATCCCTAGTTTACGCGCCAAATCTAGTCCATTTTCCCCGATACAGAATACTAAACTTTCAAAACGACTGGCTTTATTTTGTAATTCAGCCCGAAATACTGCAAGCTGATCTGGTGTACTCAAGGGTTGAGAAATGCCAGTTGTCCCTAAAAGGGAAAGTCCTTCAACTACACCAAAAGCAGAATTTGAAGTGCGAACAGCAAGCGATCGCCCTTCGGGTAGAATAATCGTCACCGTGATTTTTTCCCCAGGCGCTAGCATTCGTTGTAAATTCTCGCGTAAAAGCCTTTGAGCATAAGCATAAATAGCTGGCTTGTCGTCAGCATTCATCTGTCTGCCAATTCCTTCCCCACCTTTAATAATTACAGTCTCACCCTCTTTCCTCCACTCTACCAATGCCCAAATCGGTGTATTTTTAGTTAAATCGAGATTATCGCCAGGATCGCTTCGGGCGATCGCTAAAGCTGTACTTTCAGATAATCCTGCTACCTGTTCAATGGGGATTTCTGCGATTTGAGCGGGTTCAATCAAATCTACTGATGCTATGCTTAGGGGTTGGCGATCGTGTAACCAATGTAAAGCTGCAACAGCAGCAGCGCAGGCAAAGACGGGAAGTGTGTATCCAGAACGCGACATTTTTTAAATTCAGAAGTCAAAATAATTCTTTAAAATTAATTGGGCAACGTCTTGTAGAGAAGACACTTTCAAACAGAAATTTTGATCAATCTGTAGCTTGCTTCCTTCAGGGTAACGTTCCTGGTCAGGGAATGTAAGCAAGGTTAAACTCAGCATTACCAGCTTTCATCCATCGCCTGCATTGGGGTTATTAAGCTGTGTCGCCGTCTGTGATTTGTGGCATAGACTTAATTAGTGCCCTAAGCACCTTATTGACCGATTCTGGTGTCGTAAAAACTTGAGCTACATCTTCATCTAGAACCACAACTTTTAGCAGTTGCTTTCTTCTACTTTGAGCAGCAAAGCGATTGGGCTTCGCCTTTTCATAATTAAAGTGGTACTCACCTAGAAGCTCGTCATCTGAATTGTATGACTCCTCAAAAGGCGTTTTGTTCATAATCTTCACGCTCCCTTCGAGTGGCTAAACGGGCACTAATTATGCGAATGGTATTAGAACGTTCGGTGAAAGAAATTAATAGCAAACGATTGTTTTGGGAGTGCCCAATAATAATCTCTCGCTTCTCACCCAGTGAGTGAGCTTCATCGTCAAAAATAACTGCCAGTACATTATCAAAGACGCTTTTAGCTTCTTCAAAGCTGACATCATGCTTTGTTAGATTAGCTGTTGCTTTTGACTCATTCCACTCAAACTCCATGTCTAAATCATATCTGATTATTTACAGAGCCAAGCAATCCTGTGCAAATGTCTGCCATTTCAACAATAAGTTCCCCAGGTTCAAACAAGAAACTATAGTACTCAAATCGATACAAGCCATCTAACTCTTTGGTTGACGAGAGTTTATGATGAAGTTCTTGCTTTTTTGGCTCGAAATGTGACAGATCACCAAAAGTTCTAACTTTGAAGAGATCAAGTAGTGATAAATCAAGAATTTCTGGAACACGAGTGATAACTCTGCCAGTTAAGGCTTTAGCTTCTAGAAACTCTTGGAAGGTAGTATATACTACGTTCCAGTCTTTGAGGAAAACACTTTGATATCTTACAAGTTCATGAACGTATTGATTCACACGGTGAATATGGACACGATCATTCTTTTGAATAAACTTGCGAAAGTGAAGAAGGTAAGACTCAAGCTGTTCTACAGTAATTGTATTTTCAGGGAAAGAGCTATCTGAAAAACCGACTTCCTCACCAGATTTAAAATACTGATAGAATGACCTAGCTGAAAGTCTCTTGGCTTCAGCAATAAATAACTTCAATTCCTCGCTGGCAAGCTGACTCATAGCGATCGAAGCTTCAAACTTTCCTTTAGTTTATTATCAGCTTGTCTTTGAATGCCAATCTAGGAGCTTCAGTAACGTCCTTGCACATTGATAGCGAATCGTTAGAGATTCTCCCAAGGGAGGAGGAAACGTCAAGGGTAAATGAGCGCCACAGCACGTCGTAGACATTGCTCCATCAACAATTTCAAAGTCAGCCGTGCCGCTAAATTATAAATTAGTTGACTCCCACTTCTGATAATAAAGCTTCCATAGCTTCCCAAGAAATTCCTTGTTGAATATAACGGGGTGCTTCAGGATTATAAGGACTAGCGACTCGATCAATGTTGAGGATGTTTGCCCCATCTGGTAGAACTGGTACATCTGCATCAAATGCCGTTGGACGCATCAAAGAACTAGAAAAGCCTTTGAAAATAGCAATTGTATCTTGCTCATCAGCAATTTCTACCGTTACAATTAGGACTTCTTGGGGACGTTTAGCAGTGTATTGTTCCAATCGCTTGCCAATGGAATCCATTTTTTTAAGAGTAGGGGTATGGTAGTACAACAATGCTTACTGTGGTGTAGCCGAGCGTCCCTGCTTGCCCAGTTTAATCAGAACAAAGTAGCTTAAGTAAAGCACATAAATTACTAAACTAGTTATGCCGAGAAAACCTAAAAACTCAGTCTTGCTATTAGCATGAAAATATTCTTTGAATAGCAACGGAGCCTCAAACCAAACGCGACAATAGGAAGTCTTTAGCGCACTACCAGAAAAAGCACAACCTAAAAAAGGGATAAAGGCTAGTGTACCTAAAATACAATAAACAGTTGTCGCCCAGCGCCAAGAAGTAAAAATCAATTTCAAAGCGCCACTGGTTTGATACTCAATTTCATCGTTGATATCTACCCAGAACCACAGCGAAATCGGGATTAATATCTGAGCTATCAATCCAGAAATAAAGCTAACTGGATACTGAGCAATCATTAAGTAAACCGTGATTGCTACTAGGCTTGATACTCGCCAGTATATACCCAATAAGCGTTGTATGCCTTCCGCTTTTTGCACAAATGCCCAAATTAGAAGAATTAGCGGAATAACTACCAGGAATAATACTGCCAGTCGGTAATCCATCCAGACGAAAGGGCGAAACCAAACGTTATAGTCCATAGTTTTTCTCAAACGATAAATAAAACATTTTTAACCAAGAACAAAATCCATAACTGACAAACTGTAAGCTATTAGCTAGCTATTAGTCTATCTATAATTACATAACAGTTTAATCAAAGCACAAAGTCTAGCCTTAAGACTGCGCTCTAACTTCTTTGTGCAAACAAGTGGCTACCCAACTTATACTATTTCACGGAATTTATACTGTAAATACGTTTGTAGGGGCATACAGATGTACGCCCCTACAGTCAATTCATTTGTTGCAAAGATTTTTGGAAAAGGTATTAAATAGTAAATTGTTTAATTCACTTTCCTCAATCTCTCTATTTGGTAAAAAACAAGCAACTAAAGACCCTCATCTCAGATTTTGCACCTATTTGCAAGTAGCATCAGGAAGAGTTCTAAAACCCATCCACCGACTATATACTCGACACTCTCGGACAACACCCCAAAATTTTGGGTATAAAAGTTTCCTTTTAAGATAAAAAAACCTCAAATCTTAACCCTTATACATCCGTAACTCCAGATATTTCATCAATTATTTACCTCTTGGGGCAAATGATGAAAGAGGCGAGTAAAATTTTAGGCGGGAGTGAGGTGAGAGTCCAAGATTTGAGTAAGTCAATTTCGGTTGCTTGTTTACTAAACGAACATAAAATTTACTTGTCTAAATTTTTAGTCGTCGTAAACTCGGCATTCAATTGCATCTGGATTGTCATCACAATACTGTTCTAGAGAATTTTTGGGCTTGCTTTGGCGCTTGTGGGAAGCTTCGGCTTGCAATTCTTCTACTGCATCCCAAGCAGCAGCACACTCTGGTGAGTTGCTACCGTTAACATCACAGACAGTACGCGCTTGCTCGACTTCTTCTTGGATTTTCTCTTGAATATCGCTCTTTGCTGTTTCTTGGATGTTGGTCATTGCTTTAGTCTCGTTGTGTGTTGTTAATACTAGTATAGAAAAACTTCAGAAATGGCAGATTTTAGCTTGAGTAATAACCATTCTAACCATTCATCTCATAACTTAGTACTTTAACCTATTGATTTATAACCAATACAGTAAACTGCCGCATCTATAATGCATTCATCTTTATTTTTTAAGATTTTGTGGAATTAGTACCATAGATAAACAATCATACAATATATTTAGATGCATCTATTAGGGAATGACAACCCCAGCTTCTTGGGATGGAGGAGACAAAAGGCTGGCACTAATTTTTGTAGGATGCAATTCTTCCCAAAATCAAAAATCAAAACCTACTAGCCCAAAAAGAGAAAGAAGCTCAAAACTCATGGCAGACCAAATGCAGTGGGCAAACGCCCTATCAACCCGTCATTCTTTGGAAGCAGCTGTTACAGATGTGGTGGAACGAGCTGTCTCATCGTTAACAGCACCTGCGGATCTAGGACTGGTATTTATTTCGTCTGCTTTTACGAGTGAGTATTCCCGACTGTTACCTTTGTTAGCTGAGAAACTTTCTGTGCCTGTGCTAATTGGCTGTAGTGGTGGAGGTGTGATTGGGACGACAGTTAACGGAGAAATCCAAGAATTAGAAGCTGAACCAGCTATTAGCTTGACTTTAGCACACCTTCCAGGGGTGAAGGTTCAAGTTTTTCATGTTGTTGCTGAAGAATTACCTGATTTAGATAGTTCGCCAGATGCTTGGGTTGATTTGCTCGGTGTGCCAGCATCACCGATACCACAGTTCATTTTGCTGTCTAGTTCTTTCGCTTCTGGAATCAACGATTTATTGCAGGGGTTGGATTTTGCTTATCCAGGATCGGTGATAGTGGGGGGACAGGCTAGTGGTGGGGGTATGGGTGGTCGTGTTGCCCTTTTTTGTAACGATACTGAAGGCGGGGAATGCCAAAGTTTGTATCGTGAGGGGACTGTTGGTATCGCTTTGACTGGCAATATTGTTTTGGAAACGATTGTAGCCCAAGGATGCCGACCGATTGGCAAACCATTGCAAGTTACAAAAGCCGATCGCAACATCATCTTAGAGTTAGATGAGCAAGTGCCTTTAGTGGTATTGCGAGATTTGATTGCTAACCTCAGCGAACACGAACGGGTTTTAGCACAGCACTCTCTGTTTGTTGGTGTGGCGATGGATGAATTTAAGCTGGCTTTACAACAGGGAGACTTTTTAATTCGTGGTATTCTCGGGGTCGATCCCACAGCTGGAGCGATCGCAATTGGCGATCGCGTCCGTCCAGGACAAAGGCTACAATTCCACCTCCGCGATGCCCAAGCCTCTGCTGAAGACCTAGAATTACTCCTCCAAAGTTATCAACACCAACGAGATTCTGAACCCTCTGCTGTAGCTGCCTTAATGTTTGCCTGTCTGGGGCGAGGTGAAGGACTCTATGGTAAACCCAATTTCGATTCTGAACTATTTCGACGCTACGTTAGCGATATTCCTGTAGGTGGCTTTTTCTGTGGTGGTGAAATCGGCCCTGTTGGTGGCAGAACTTTCTTACACGCCTACACTTCAGCATTTGGAATTTGTCGCCAAAATCAGTTATGAGTTATAAATTAGACTCCTGACTGTATCCTATCTAATTTGTGAAAATTCTCGGTGTCCAGTTCCCCGACTTCGTAAAAGTTCTCGGGGATCTAACTTTTCACGAATGATTTAGGATTGCTATAGTAGCGTGTTATTAAACTAAGAAGTAATTTCAGTATTTAAATATTATTTATGGAAAGCTACTAGCATGGGAAATAATAATCAAATAATACCATTACTAACAGAAGCTGACAGAGAAGAGTTAGAAGGCGTTGTGCAAGTGTTAGCAAACGTAACTAAGCTCCCTATTGAAGTGGTTAAGCCACATTTTGATGCATTGCTTGAGCAGTTGATCAAATCAAAACAGGAGCAACCATTTTACAAAACTGCAACGGCTCTTGAGTGGATAACAGCTTTTCGGAAATGGGCAGAGAGCCATAGGCGAGATACACCCTTACTATCAGAGTATGCTTTAAGTCGGGCTGGAATATACGATGATGACGAAAACGAAGATATTTAAGTGACTTATCTTGTCGACTCCACCCTAACCCTCCCCTTATAAAGGGGAGGGAACCAGATTTTTCTTGTTTCCCACCAATATATCGGGGGGATTAAGGGGGGTAAAAATGTGATTAAAAGCACAAGATACCATTTTCAAACATCCTCTTAGAGACTTTAATCGCTACGTTTCTGAAGTCATCGCTGTAAAGCCAACTAGCTTTACATTACCCCATCCGTGAGAGCTAATGAGGTTGTCACCTCAAACTCTTTTTTCATTAGGTGAAAAATCAGATAGGCTATTTGCGCTCAAACAGGATGCTTTACTTGAGAGCAAATAGCTGTTTATTTAGCATTTAGCTGTCTTTCTATATTTGCAGATATATATCGAGATAAACGCTCTGAATAATTGTATATATAAACAAATATATTCCTTGCAGAGGCTAGTTTAAATATTCATTTATACCTTGTGGTCTCTCATAAAAAGCTCGATGATTAATTGAGAAAGCACATACTTATAGGTTAGCTAACAACGAGAGCGAAATACTTTATTGTTTGCTTTAAATCATAGTAAAAGATATTTACTAATCATCTAACTTTATGTCGGAGTTCGATTAATCCAATGTTAGAAGGATGGATTCAAATTGCATTGACGTTACTAATTGTAGTAGCGATTACTCCATTTTTTGGGCGCTATATGGCGCATGTATACCTAGAGGAAAGGACTTTTCTTGACCCAATTTTGAATCCGGTTGAGCGAGTGCTTTATGCCTTGATTGGTGTTAAAAACAAAGAAAATATGACGGGCTGGCAGTATGGCCGGGCAATCCTGTATAGCAATGTAGTAATGGGGTTGCTGATTTTCTTTATCATCATGAATCAGGGATGGTTGCCCCTCAACCCTACGGGGATAAATGCCCCAACTTGGGATACAGCACTGCATACTACTATTTCTTTTATTACTAATACTAACCAGCAGCACTATTCTGGTGAAACCTACATGAGCTATGGCAGCCAAGTGTGGGGGCTTGGTTATCACATGTTCACCTCTGCTGCGACTGGTTTGGCGGTAGGAATTGCTTTTATTCGGGGATTGACTGGTAGATCGTTAGGCAACTTTTATGTAGACCTAATTCGCTCGATTACCCGAATTTTGCTGCCTATTTGTATTGTGGGCGGGATTGTCTTGATGGCTGCTGGCGTTCCCGAAACTCTGGGGGGTGCAGTTGTCTTCCCTACCTTGGAAGATGCGAATATTAGTCAAGCTATCGCTCGTGGCCCTGTTGCCCATTTTGAAATTATCAAGCAATTAGGGGAAAACGGCGGCGGCTTTTTCGCCATCAACTCGGCACACCCCTTTGAAAATCCGAGCGGATTTACTAACCTAATTCAAATCGTGGCGATGCTTTCGATTCCTACTGCCCTAATCTACACTTATGGGTTGTTTGCGAACAACACTAAGCAAGCTTGGTTAGTCTATGGCATGGTAGGCGTTCTCTATTTAGTATTTGTCATCGTCACTGCCATTGGTGAATACAACGGCAATCCGGCTGTGAATTCACTGCTGGGTAGTCAGCAAGTGAATTTAGAGGGTAAAGAAGTCCGGTTTGGTTGGGCAGAATCTGCGCTATTTGCAACGAGTACAACTGGTACTATGTGCGGTGCAGTCAATAGTTTACACGACTCCTTTATGCCTAACGGCGGTTTTATTACCCTTTCTAATATGTTCCTGCAAATTATTTGGGGTGGACAGGGTACTGGAACTGCTTATTTGTTCGCTTACTTGATTCTGGCTGTGTTCGCTACAGGGTTGATGGTAGGACGCACACCAGAATTTTTGGGACGTAAGATTGAGAAGCGCGAGGTTGTACTTGCTAGTTTCCTGATTCTGTTGGTTCACCCGATCGCAATTATGATTCCCGCAGGTATCGCCTTGGCATTTCCCGATCAACTATCAGGAATTAGTAATCCAGGTTTCCACGGCTTTGCTCAAGTTATTTATGAATATGCCTCGGCTGCTGCTAATAACGGTTCTGGGTTTGAAGGTTTAGGAGATTCACAACCTTCGCCTTTAGCGATCGCTACGGGTGCAAAAACTACTGCAACTGCCCTGTGGTGGAACTTAAGTACTTGCTTCAGTTTAATTGCTGGACGCTATATTCCAATTCTGGGTTTGCTGTTTCTAGCAGATAGTATGTCTCGTAAGCAAGCTGTTCCTTACACGACTGGGACATTGCGAACTGATACCGGACTATTTACAGGCGTTACCGCAGGCGTGATTTTAATCCTGGGCGCACTTACATTCTTCCCAGTACTTGCATTGGGGCCCATTGGGGAAGCCTTTTTTATCGCTAAAGGTATTGGTTAGGGAGTGGGGAGTGGGGAGTGGGGGACAAGGAGACAAGGGGACAAGGGGACTGATTTATCACCTCAGAACTCTGTTCATCCACCTCGGAACTCCGTTTATCCACCTCGAAACTCCGTTCATCCACCTCGAAACTCCGTTTATCCACCTCGAAACTCCGTTTATCCACCTTGGAACTCCGTTTATCCACCTTGGAACTCCGTTTATCCACCTTGGAACTCCGTTCATCCACTTCGGAACTCCGTTTATCCACCTCGGAACTGGATTCATCCACCTTATCTTCCAATGCCCCATTCCCCAGTTCCCATTCCCAAAATTTAATGTATGCCAATTACTACTGATTCTCCCTCCACCCGTATTGCATCTGGAACTCGTGACTCGCGTAAGCACACCCCTAAAGCAGATATGCGGGGGCTTTACCAGAGAGCAATTCGTGAGTCATTTGTCAAGCTTGATCCGCGAATTACCGTCAAAAACCCAGTTATGTTTGTTGTTTGGGTGGGGACAATTGTCACCTTTCTTGTTAGCCTTAACCCAAATTTGTTTGGCACAATTCAGGCAGATATCAATCAACAACGCTTGTTAAATGGTTTGATTACCTTCATTCTCTTTTTTACACTCGTTTTTGCCAACTTTGCCGAAGCTGTAGCTGAAGGACGCGGTAAAGCACAGGCTGATTCGCTGCGATCGACGCGATCGGATACGATCGCTAATAAAATCCTTCCTGATGGTTCGATACAACAAGTCAATTCTACGGAACTGCGACGGGGCGATTTAGTAAAAGTAGTTGCAAACAATATGATTCCCGCCGATGGAGATGTAATTAAAGGCATCGGCTCGGTGGATGAGTCTGCAATTACTGGAGAATCTGCACCTGTACTGAAGCAACCAGGTACAGATATTGCTAGTTCGGTGACAGGCGGTACACGCCTACTCTCTGATGAGTTGACAATTCGCATTAGTGCTGATCCTGGCCAAGGCTTTATTGATCGCATGATTTCCCTGGTAGAAGGGGCAGAACGCAGCAAGACTCCCAATGAGATTGCTTTAACGGTATTGTTGGCAGTGTTAACCCAAGTTTTCTTGATTGTGGTGGCGACAATGCCCCCATTTGTCGGCTACATTGCCAGCTTTATCAGCACAGCCTTTGGTGCTGAAGCGGGAAACAGTTTACGGGCAGGTGCTAGCGTTGCTATCCTCATCTCGCTACTGGTAGCTTTAATTCCGACAACTATCGGTGGTTTGCTCAGTGCGATCGGTATTGCTGGAATGGATAGAGTTGCTCAATTTAATGTTATTGCTACTTCTGGTCGAGCCGTAGAAGCTTGCGGCGACATCAACACCTTGGTGCTAGATAAGACAGGCACAATTACCTTGGGTAATCGGATGGCCGATGAGTTTATTCCTCTGGATAATCACTCAATAGAAGATGTGGCGCAAGTCTCCTTAGCTGCTAGCTTATTTGATGAAACGCCAGAGGGCAAGTCAATTGTAGTTTTAGCAGAAAAGTCTCAGGCTGCGGTAGACTTCAATCTTGACAAAGCCGAAGGTGTAGAATTTTCGGCGAAAACCCGGATGAGTGGCACAAATCTACCCGATGGTAAACAAATTCGCAAAGGGGCGGTGGATGCCATTAAGGGATTTGTCCGTTCTCGTGGCGGCTATGTTCCTGATGATGTAGACGCAGCTTATGAGCGAGTTTCCCGGTTAGGTGGTACACCTTTAGCTGTCTGCCAAGATGACAAGATTTATGGTGTCATCTACCTCAAAGATATTGTCAAACCTGGTTTACGGGAACGATTTGACCAACTCCGCCGCATGGGTGTTCGCACGATCATGCTTACAGGTGACAATCGGATTACCGCTTCGGTGATTGCCGAGGAAGCTGGGGTGGATGATTTCATTGCCGAAGCAACTCCAGAAGACAAAATTGAGGTGATTCGCTCTGAACAATCTCAGGGTAAACTGGTGGCAATGACTGGGGATGGTACTAATGATGCACCTGCCTTGGCTCAAGCAAATGTGGGTGTGGCGATGAACTCTGGAACGCAAGCTGCCAAAGAAGCTGCTAACATGGTGGACTTAGACTCTGATCCCACGAAGCTAATTGACTTAGTAACCATCGGTAAACAGTTGCTAATTACTCGTGGAGCGTTGACAACATTCTCCATTGCTAACGATATTGCCAAGTATTTTGCGATCATTCCGACTATCTTCGCAGCTGCTGGAATCGGCGCACTTAATATTATGGGATTAAAGAGTGCCCAATCTGCGATCGTCTCGGCGCTGATTTACAATGCCTTAATTATTCCGGCATTAATTCCGCTAGCACTCAAAGGGGTGAAATTTTTACCTTTAACAGCAGATCAACTGCTACGTCGTAACATCTTCATCTATGGTCTTGGCGGCATCGTTGCTCCCTTTATTGCCATCAAACTGATAGATATTATCCTACCTTTGTCTTAATTTATTATGAAACCCGTTCATATTCGCCGCACTATTCCTGTATCCCAAGTATTAGAAGAAATAACTGAAATCTGGTGTCAATGGCGTAGACAAAAGCTGCCACTGTATTTATTCCTGGCGATGTGTTTCAACCTAGTGGTTGCACCTCTAGTCTATGCGGCTACTGGTGAACAACTTTCCCGCAGTCAATCTTGGGGATTGGGGCTGTTAGGAATGGTGACATTAGGGCTTTCTATCTATTTATTTTTTGTAATGTTTGTACCGGAGAAATTCTAATGAGTTTTGCACGCGAAGCCGGTAGAGCTGTTCGTTCTACCCTGGTACTTTGGGTTATTGGAGCGATTATTTATCCTTTTGCGATGATTGCCATTGGGCAGATTGTGTTTCCGTTTCAAGCAAACGGTAGTCTACTGAAAAATAGCACTGGTCAAGTTGTAGGATCTGCTTTGATTGGTCAACCTTTTAGTAGCGATCGCTATTTTAACAGTCGTCCCAGTTCCACCAGTTACAGCACAGCCGATCCCAAAAAAGATGATGGGGGAGTTTTGAAAACTGGAGTTTCTGGCGCTAGTAACTTGGCTCCTAGTAATCCCGCATTAATGGAACGCATCAAAGGTAAAGATGATCCAGATCCTAGCAAAAAGGTTGAAGGTGACTTCACTCGTCTGAAAACAGCAGGTGTGCAGCCGACTGGCGATTTAGTCTACACCTCTGGTTCTAGCCTTGATCCTCACATTACTCCCGAAGCTGCGATCGCACAAATTGCCCGAGTAGCTAAGGCGCGAGGAGTTCAGCCGAACCAGTTGGAAACTTTGATTGCTCAAAATACCGATGGTCGTTTTCTTGGCATCTTTGGTGAACCTGGAGTTAATGTATTGAAGCTGAATTTAGCTCTGGATCAAATTAAAGAATAAAGGCATAGGAAATAGCGAAAAAAGATGTTCCTGACTATTGCTACGCACCTGATTCAGAATTAATTATTAATGATTTCTGAAAATCAAAAGGCTTAGATTCCCGACTTATTAGATAAGTTGGGAACTTTGTTTTTACGAATAATTAAGTAGGGCTATATCAATACGGTTCAGTTAAGAATTTCTTTCTTCTCTTTGCGTCCTTGGCGGTTCGTTAAAAAAATTCACTTCAATAAGCAGTTTTAGCCTTAACTGAACCGTATTGGGGTTATATAGCAATCCTATCTCAATACAATTCAGAATGAGCAACAAAACCCTCATGTAGCGATTTATCGCGTCTTCAAAGACCAACCGCAGAGGCGTAGAGAACGCAGAGAGAATAAAAAGAGATTTTCACGAATGATTAAATAGGGGTATATCAAATCTATATATTTAAATATATACCTATATAACTAATTAATAAACACATGTTTTATTTGCTTGGCACATTGTATATATCTAAAAAATATATCTAAAAAAATTTTATTTTGTCTTTAAAGTATTAGACAATATGATCAGAGTTAAAAAATGTTGTGTGTTAAAAAGCAAAAAAGTTTTAAAACCAAGTTTATTTGGTGTTTTAATCGAGGCTAATAGCATTTTTTGTGGTATTTATTTAACTGAAATTAAATTACCAGATCAATGCTTTTTTTTAGGAATTTTAAGAGAAAGTCAAGTCATTTCAGCAACAGATAATCCTAGTATTTTTGCTGGAGACTACATTTTAGCAATAGCAACCCATCACATGATGGTTCCGGCTCTCAAGGTCACTCTCAAGAAAATTCATTCTGTTTACTATTCCCTCAATAGTTGCTTATTAGAAGCTCGACCAATAGACAGCCAATCTGTTAATTCAGATGAAGATGACTCAGATGCAACAACAAGTTTCAATTCAATATATTATTAGACATGACACAAAACCACAGGGAGGAGACATACCGTTTGTAGCAGTTTTTTTTGCTCACATTTGCTTTATGATTGTTTGGGGACTTGTGGTTTTTACAGTTTCATCTGTCTGCAAAGCAATAGAAGATCCCCCAGAAAATTCGGCACAAGATAAAGACGAAATAGTAACTATCAAATATTTACAGCAACATACCTGTGAAAACTGCCAATTTTTTAACAATAACTATTTTCTCAAGTGTGCAGTACATCCTACCACTGCTCTAACCAAACAAGCACTCAATTGCTCTGATTACAGCCCTAAATAGGTGAGTTTCTCACTATTCATAAGACTGTTGCTGAAATATTCCAAATCTCCATAGTAAAATAGCAAATTGTATCAAATAAACTTATGAATGCCTTTTTAAGACTGCTGATTCCGATACCATTTTTCCTTACTACCTCATTGTTTAGCCAAGGTAATAATTTGCTTCGCCAGCATGTGATTCAACAGCTTCAAGAAACAAAAAAATGTTTTGGGTGTAATTTATCGGGAATGAATTTCTCAGGGGCAAACTTACAAAAAATTGACTTGCGCTCGGCAAATCTCCAGGGAGCTAACCTCAAAAATGCTAATCTCCGGTATGCAAATTTAGAGTGGGCAGATATTCGGGACGCAAATCTACAAAGAGCCGATTTAACAGGAGCCAATCTCAAAAATACATTGCTAACTGATGCTGATTTACAAAAGGCAAATTTAGAAGCATCTAACCTAGAAGGAACCGATTTAAGAAATGCCAATCTTAGTCATGCAAATCTCATTAAAGCTTTAAAAAATAACGATATCCAGTATCGTAATTCTGTTACCCTCTGTGAAACAGTATTACCAAATGGAATTATCTCAGGTCGCTGCAATCAATCACCTAATAGTCAATCAGGTTTTTTATCAGGAGTAAATTAATGGTACAGTCCAATGATGAAGATAAAAATAGCTTTCTTTATCCCCGCGATCGCTACCACGGTAAATTTCAGCCAAACAACTTAGTATTTAATGCCAATCTCCAAGAATTTGCTCAAAAAATTAGCTACATCACTAGTTTAGAAACTGCTGGAAAACTACCTCCAAAAATAGCTTTTAGTCAAATAGAAGCACTCTGGAAACAGTTGGAGGATAGTAAAAATAAGTTGGGAATTGGTAGCGATCTATCAGTTTAGTTTTGAAAATCGGCCTTATCCGCCATTATCGCCAAAGAAGAACCTACAGATTAGGCTGCTGACAGTGATGAGCGATATTTTTGCTGCAATTCCAAGCTAATAATACAGGCAATCAACCACACTAAACCTGCCCCGTAGCCAGCTGTCACATCAGTTAGCCAATGTACACCAAGATAAAGCCGACTAAAACCGATCGCAGCAATTAAAATAATAGTCAAACCATAAATCCAAAAGCGCCATTCAGGAAACTGCTTTGCCAGAATATAGCCGATAAAACCGTAAATCACTATTGAAACCATTGCATGGCCACTAGGAAAACTGTGTTGACCCACTTTAATAATATGCTTCCACAGCGCAGGACGCGCTCTACCAAAGAATAGTTTCATCAAACAATTTAGCAAGGTTGCACCAACTCCAGCGATGCCCAAGATAATTGCTTCTCGGCGACGATTATAAAATAACGGACTAATCGCCAGCCCCAAAGAAGATAACAGCATTACTACTGGATCGCCCATAAAGGTGATACCAAGCATGATGCGATCGCGCAGTGGTGTATGCAACTTCTGGATCAAGAGCAAAATGGCTTCGTCAAGATTATATGCGTACAACAGTCTGGTGGCGCATACAAGAGCGCCAACAGCCCCCAATACCGGAATAAGTGGACTACCTGTTTGGTTTAATTGTCGCTGCATAGATATTTGAGGCAGTATGGCTAAATCAGATATGTTTCGGTTATTATCCCTAACGAAAGCAGTATTTTTTTTAGTGACTGCGGCAGAAGCAAGTGATTTACTGCTTTTTTGCCGATAATCTAAGAGAATGTCTTGAATAAGGAGAGCGATCGCGTTTAAACTCTTATCTGGATGAAAGATGACAAGAACATTTCCTGTGTAACTATTAGCACTAGCTTGTGAGATTATTTCCTCTTGCAATAATCTTGATTCAAGATATTTTTTAAGAGCTTCTGAATGATAAAGTCCATTTACTTTATATCTAACTCTTCCTTTAACAGCAGTATGTATTGCTTGAACCCAACAGTTTTGATTAGGAAGTTTATGAAAGTGAGGATTACCCATTTGTTATTGATAATAGAATGCTTTGACTGAAGGCTAGTAGTCTGTCAAGCGAAGTTTGAAGGGCTAAAAGAACGAACCACAAAGACGCTAAGTACACGAAGAAAGAAAGAAGATTAATTGAAAAATTTATCTACTTGTAAAAGTGGCTTGACAGAGTACTAGGGAAGAGAGATTTTGATTAGTTATCTAAATCCCAGTTATTTTAGAGCTACTTACTATTAGCCAGGAATCATTTTAATAGCTACTGTATTAGTAATTACACAAGTTCAGGTTCGCTGGCAGATTTCAGTTTCAAAGGCTGAGAGTTAATCTCACTATTGCCGCGCAATCGCCATCGCTTGTTAGGTAAGATAAACATGGTGGCAGATTTTAGCCTCTTGATTATGCTTCTTGAGGTAGAAAGTATCCGTTCCAAAATGTCTATTCTAACCCTTCGATATACAATAACATTACGTGCTTGGTTTATCTTGCGTGTACTATCAATTAGGTTGATTAGAGCATCCAAGATAGCCTCTATGATTGATTTTGCCATTACCTCTTTTGGTACAACTACATCTTGAGCAGTTTGAATCAGGTTGACTAGATGTTCGCGTATTTGGTTATCTGAAATTACACCTAGTTTATAATTAATGACGATAGATGCAGCTTTCGGATTAATACGGACATTTGTAACTCTAGGATCGGATTCTATCGCTAACTTCAGTTGATTAGCATACTCAGTATCTCTAGCTAGCAGAGGAATACGAAAACGAATTCGCCCAGGAATAGTATGAACAATGCTATAAAATATCTTTTTGGATGGCACTGTTTTATTAGCTACGTTTATAGCTGCCTTTTTTGGTGGTAAATGCAGATTAAGGTTAGTGTTTTTGTCAGAATTAGACCGTTTCATAGAAGTCATAGTACTATTTTTTAATTTCAAAACACAAAAGATGCAAGCAGGTTTATAAACTTATCTATTGATGTTCTAAGAGAGCGTTTTATTGAGTTACATTGACTTTACTTTAGTCATACATATTTTTTTAAGTTTAAAAATCTATCTCAGTAGGGAATCTAGTTGTCGCTGCTATCAGGTTGATTAAGTTTCTTTAACACTGTGGGTCATTAATAATAATGGAATAATCAAGATGATAAACGTTAAAGAAGCCAAAAGGAAAAAGGCACTTACCAATATATTTAGGTATTCAGCATCGTACTTAGTTAAAGCCGCTAAATCCGAGATTTGGCTTTGTACTTAAAGCCCTACTCCCTCTTGCTCTCTGCCTTGCTGATAAATGCTCTTCCTCCTTCCTTCTTATATAACTATCTTTTTTATTTGCAAGTATTTCCCTACATAGACTTATTGACATGTAAGCATTTTCATAGGTTACAGTTGAGTTACATATTCTCAAGTAGTAAAATCAAGAGTATGTATGAATTTACCCAATGGCAGTATTGCCCTGATTTCATGCAAGCCTTGCTTATTTATTTTATTTAATTTTTAGGTATTTGTTTATGCAGCAAGGGTTAAGCTTACTAATTCAACTGGTAATAGAGTTTGCACCTGTTATTACAGAGCTAGTACAAAAGAGAAGTAAAGATTTAGCTCTGAGTAAATATGAATCAATTGAAGTAATTCCCGAAATACTCAAAGTTCTAAATCCTTCCAATAAAAAAAGCAGTGATGCTGAAGACTTTGAACAAGAAAGAATTTTCCAACAGCAATTAGTAGCTAATAATGACCAAACGCAATTAAGAATAGCCGCCCAAGAGCGAGAAACTGCGCTCAAGTTACCAGAAGTCAATAAAATTCTTGATAGCTGGCCTTTAAGATTATATCCTTCACAGATTTTAGATCACATCAATTATGGGCGCACTCCACTAAAAATTTTTATCGCTCCTCCTCAAGTGCATTTTGACCAATTTAACAATAATAGAGATGAAACAATTTTTCAGATTGAGTTAATGTTGGCTGAAGGATTACGAGATTTTCTCAACAAGCATTACTCTCTAAACAGTCAAGTTAGACCAACAGAATTATTGGCAGGAGCTTGGGACAGTAAACGTTTTCACAGTGAATCAAGTATTAAGGCTCTGTTTGGAATGTTGAAAACAGAGCCTATTTTGATTTTAGAGTCGGAAAATGATGGCGATTATTTAAATTTTCGGATTGCCTATTGGGGTTTGGGACAAGGTAATTATTATTATAAAACAATTGCTCGTTTGCCTTATCGAGAAATTTTGGAAGAGTCTGCTAAAAGACGGGCGTTAGAATGGAAAAAAATTAGAGATGAACTTCTGGCATTGGGAGAAGATATAGAAGAGATTAAGCACATTGGAAAAGATAATGTTGTTAATTTAGCAATTTTAGAAAAGGTAGAAAAATGGGATGAAAAAGGAATTGATATTAGTAATTTATCTTTACAATATCAGGTTAACCGTCAAGACTTTGAAAACCTTTGCCAGGTTTTGATTACTTATCATTGTTTGGTTGCAAGTTGGGTAGCAGATATTTACCACCTGGTTAATCATGGTATACCTCCACTACTACCAGAGTTGCTACCGAGTTTGCTGTCAGATACTTTTGATTTTCAATCAATAGAAGTTATCGCCTCCGGTTACAAGCAAGTTTACCAAGCTCTGGAAAATGAGCGCTGTTACTGGATTCCAGAATTGGCTTTGCAATTAGCTCAGAGTTTATCTCATTTAAGCGATGCCTACGGCGGTAAACTACGCTTTTGGGCAAACGAACACCTTGATTATTCTGTGAATACATGGTTACAACTACGCCAAATATCACTACAGGATTCTACAAACCCGCTTCAGGCAATGCAATCAGCCGTCAGCATCAAAGATGAAGAATATGCGAAAAAGCTAAGAGAATATTTTGTCGCGGTGGGTGATACTCAGAGTCTTGCTGATGTTGAGGAAATTTTAAATTGCGTTGCCAACCTCAAACAACAAGTTACACTACAACATATCGTTCTCAGCCATACCCTAACTGGACATTCAGAAAAAGTGACATCTGTTATCATTAGTCCTGATTCTGAGAGTTTAGTTAGCGGATGTGCAGATAAAACCATCAAAGTATGGAATTTTAAAAGCGGTAAACTTATTCGCACCCTCACAGAAGATTTAGGCGAAATTTCCTCTGTTGCGATTAGTCCTGATGAACATTATCTCGCTGTTGGTAGTTGCCAACATCCCAAAAGTAATGTGCAAGTATACAACCTCAATTCTGGCAAACTAATCCACACTCTGTTAGGACATCAAAAACCGGTTAACTGCATCGCTATCAGTCCTGATGGACAAATTCTTGCTAGTGGCAGTAATAAAATCAAAATTTGGAATTTGCATAAAGGCAATCGTATTTGCACCCTTTGGCATTCATCCGCAGTTAATGCTGCTGCTATCAGCCCTGATGGTACAATACTTGCTAGTGGTAGTTCTGATAACAAGATTAGGCTGTGGAATCCCCGCACTGGCGATCCATTACGCACCCTCAACGGACATTCAGGTGGGGTGAAATCAGTAATCATTAGTCCTGATGGAGAAATTCTCTTTAGCGGTAGCACAGACAAAACTATTAAAATTTGGCATTTATCTACAGGTAAAGTTCTACACACCTTAACTGGACATTTAGAAGAGGTAAGATCCTTAGCTGTTAGTCCTGATGGAGAAATCCTCTTTAGCGGTAGTGCAGACAAAACCATCAAAGTTTGGCATTTGCGGACGGGAGAATTATTGCAAACTATTACAGAACACTTAGGGGCAGTAAACTCTATTGCTATTAGCCAAAATGGTCAATTTCTTGCTAGTGGTAGTTCTGATAATACCATCAAGATTTGGCAGATTAATTATGCTTTTTAGTTATTCGTTTGTTGATTCTTCTTTGCTAGCTCCGTGCAATTTAATAAAGCTATCAAAAGCATACCATGCTAAAACATACCAAGGAATTATTTCTAGCTGTAACCCTCTCTTAAATAATTGCCGTACTGAAAGACTAGCTAATCCCAAAGGAAAAAGAATCCGCAGATCAAAAGCACCATGTGTTGCCTGTTTGACGCGCTGGTTTAAGTCAACAATCGCGGATGATACTCCTGCTGCTGCTTCGGTGTTACCCTCGGAAACATCAACAAAAATTATTCCTAAATCTTTAAGTGTTGCTAGTACGTTTTTTAGACTGCCATCTTTACCATCGTGATTGATCACAATACTGCCATGATGGAAATTTGTCTTAACTTGAGTAATGTGAGAATTTGCTGACAAAGCATTGGCGATACTTTGCATTTTTTCTGGTTGACGATGGGAATGAGCCACTCTTAACCGCAATCTTCCGGGGGTTGAACTTATAACTTTTGTGGATATCGGTTTTGGTGATGTTTTGAAAGTGGGTTTGTCTAGAATTTCCGGCATTTTATTGTGGGTGTTATAACCATTTGTCAACATGCAACCACCTTTTTTACTTGTGTGATAGTGGATTTTTTGTTGTGGGTTTATTATCTACAGGAATGAGTGGAAAATTAATGGAAAACGAGCCGCAGAGGACGTAGAGAATACAGAGGAATAATATGTCCGCTTGATTACTTATTAAACCCGGAGAACCCCTCCCCGCCTGCCTACGGTGTACACATAAGTTATCGAATCACTACCAGTCCTCGAATTACCCCACCCTAACCCTCCCCTTATAAAGGGGAGGGAACTAGATAGATTTCTTTTTCCCCCCTTTCTAAGGGGGGATTAAGGGGGGTAATTCGACTTGTGTGTACACCGTAGCCCCGCCTGCGGGGAGGAGTTGGGGATGGGGTTCTTTTATTTTGGTAATTGGAAGTTGCCTATGGCAAAGATTTTAACTTGCTAATGGGCGGATGAAATTACACACCATTATCGGTGACATTATCGCCATTGGTGGCAGACGCTTCAAATACGGGGGTTTCTTTTTCTTCAGCAAGTTCTGCTCTGGCTTCGGCTACCATGTCTTCCCAAGTTTCGCCTATTTCTGCAATGGTTCCTTTGCTTCTTTCATAAAGACCAATTCCACCTTTGATGACGGATTTGACTAAGGGTTTACCAACTCCAGCAACAATGGGCAGCAGAACGGGTGCTAAGAGGACTGCACCAATTCCGGCTATAATACCGGGAGCGCCTGCATCTTCAACAAAATCACTAATTTTAGGTGCCATGTTCAATTTTCTCCTATTAATTAAGAAACCTCGGAAAACTTTTTAAGATGCTCTTGGCGGCATAGTTGCATCATCTTGCCGATGGTAGAGCTTTATGTTGACGATTTTTAAGAATTGGACGCAAACCGTTGACTCCGGCAACTACGGTTGAGCCATTGTTGACTACTGTTGCAGCTAAGGGATTAAGACCAAAGAGAACGGCGATCGCTAATGCTGCTAAATTAGGAACAGCAACAAGTCCGGTGTTTTGCCGAATCAATTGCTTGGCTTGACGAGCGATCGCGATCGCTTCTAATAAACCATGCAAGTCATTCTGCATCAACACTAAGTCTGCTGTCTCGCGGGCTATCTCGGAACCGTTGGCAAAGGAAACGGAAACATCGGCGTAGGCTAAAGCTGGCGAATCGTTGATCCCATCACCTACAAATGCAACCGTTTTACCTTGTTCGTGCAGTTGGCGGACAACTGTTGCCTTTTGTTCTGGGAAAGCTTCTGCGTGAGTATGCGTTGGCAAAATACCTAGTTGAGCAGCAACGGCTGTAGCAGTTCGCTGATTATCGCCGGTTAGCATGTGAATTTCTACACCTTCGACTGTCGAAAGTGCCGTGATCACTTCCCGGCTTTCGGGACGGAGAAGGTCACTATATTTAATAATACCTTGAAGTTGACCGTTGCTGGCTACATAAATTGCTGAATTTGGAGATTTTTGATGGCCATTTAATGCTTCCATGTCAATGCCACTGGTACGCAAAAAGCGATCGCTCCCAACAAAAACTGTCTCTCCATCAATCAGAGCTTGTACGCCCAAACCTAGTTGATAATCCCACTTGCTACGCGGCAAAATTTCCACTTGCTCTGCTTGGGCATAGCGAACAATTGCTTCTGCAACTGGATGAGTTAAACGTTGTTCGGCGGCGGCGGCCAATTCCAACACCCGCAATCTTGAGGTTGCTGGATTGAGACTTTCCACACTGACAACATCGACTTCTCCCTTAGTCAGCGTGCCCGTTTTATCAAAAACTATGGTATCAACTTCTGCTAATTGTTCTAACGCTCGTCCGCTACGGATGAGAATTCCCCGTCGGGCAGCATAAGTTAATGCTGCTAAAACTGTTGTGGGGACGGAGACTCGAATACCTGTAGCAAAGTCTAGAGTTAAAACGCTGGCTGCCCGTGAAGGGTTACGGGTTGCGGCAAATACTGCCCCACCAAGTAGCAAAGTTGGCACTACAGCTTTTTGAGCAAATTTCGTAGCATAATTCTCCATCCGCGTATCGTGGACAGGTGCTTCTTGCATTAACTTAATGCTCTGTCCGGCGCGGGTATCGTTGCCTACCCGTTCTGTGAGAATATAAATTCGTCCTTCCCGTACTAGCGTTGAGGCGAAAACTGGTTGTCCTTTTTTCTTCAGCACCGGCATCGACTCGCCAGTTAATTTCTGCTCATCTAGCAGGGCTTTACCTCGCAAAATGCTACCATCAATCGGCACTTGTTCGCCAGGGTAAACAATTACTGTATCGCCACGCTGCACATCTTGAATGGGGATTTGTTGCTTGTCGCCATTGCGTTCCACCCAGACAAATTGTCCTAGAGAACTAAGCAAATCTAAAGTTTGTTGAGCAGAAGAACGAGCCGTGCGATCGCGGATATTTTCGCCGACTTCAATTAAACCCAGCATCAGCGATGGTGTGAGAAATTGCCCTTGGAAGGTAGTAATAGCGATCGCCATCAGATCCAAAAAGTCAATATTCAATTTTCGCTCTACCCTAATACCTTCCCAGGCTCGTTGGATAACGGGTAATGTAGCAATGGCGATGGGAAGCACTACTATCAACGGCGGGATCGGTAATCCTAACGGCCCTCCTAGTACTGCTAAAGTAGTGGCAACGGCGGAGAGTTGTAAACCTGGCCAAGATGGCTCTTTTTCAGTTTCCGATGATTTAGAGTTTTTCAGAACTACTACTTCACTTGCAGCCTGAATCAAATCGTGAAGGTGCGATCGCATCTTCGCATCAGAAACTTTATTAGATTTATAGGTAACTGCAACTGACATTGCCGCAGGCTTGACACGGACATTCTTCACTAGCGCATCTGCTGTTAACAATACTTCCAGACGCTTGGCATAATCTGCATCACAGCGTAAGCGGGGTAAACGAAATCGTACTCTTCCCGGAGTTGTATGAACAACGCTATAGGTAACTTTGGGTAACTCTCCTTGAGAGTGTCCATTAGTGTCAATTAAAGAAACTTTTCCATTCCCTTCCAAAACAGTGAATTGAGATTTTGGGGGTGATGGTAGTTCCAGTGCTACTTTTGCCATTACTTTTCTTTAATCCAATAATTGTTACACTTCGATGAAAATCAGGCTCTTAACTTAGGCAAAGAGAGCAAATAAGCCATCAATCCTGTGAGATTGATTAGCTATCGATTTGGTTATTTGTAATTTGCTGAATTCGTTAGCTAACTTATTGCTGTGGCGGGATCATTTGAAGGCGGCGTTACTGGGCAATTAGTCTCGTCTGTGACTGTTTGCTCTTGTTTTTTGTCTAAATTTACTACCGTCTTTAAATTTAAACCAGTCATAATTGCCCTCCAGTATTGCGCAATTTGAAACTGTATATTAGGTTCCCAAGGGTAAGTTCGCCATAATACCTAATGAGAAAGACATCGCAGGCGATTTTAGGTTAGTCCACGGACTAGATAACTCTGGAGTTCTTTGGTTTGCTGTTGTTGAGTTGATAACTTCAGGAGTCTGAGTAACTTGATTAGGATGATTTAGCGTTGTTGCGTCTGTAATTTCAGGAGTCTGACTAACTTTTTCTAGGGGTTGTTTCGCCGTTGTTGTCCCTACTGTTGGTGGGTTTATCTCCAACGCTAATTCCATCAGGCTCACCCAATAAGATAATGGAATCTCACGAGACTGATAAGCGATCGCGATCGATGCTGCACCAAAATTTATACGCACGCTGGTAACTTGAGCATCGGTTTTCACTATTCTCTCAAGCCGCCGCCCATAGGCTCGATCTTGGGCAATTTTTGGCACATTCAACCGAATACGTCCGGGAATTTGATGAACTACGTTGTAGTCAATCTTTTCAGGTGCTACCACCTTGCTATTTTCTTGTTGGATAGTAGATTCGGATATATCGCTTTTTATTGCAGAACTGGTGTGATTACCTTCGTTTTTTTCTGATGTCGAAACTTGAGAGCCAAGATAACCAATTACACCACGGGTTGCATCCGCCGCAATCATATAAACTGGAATCGATACCCAGCCATGAATTCCCAATCCTCCTGTTACCGCCAAGCCTGTCATCATTGGAATTAAGGAAATACCTTGCTCCTTCCAAAATAAAGGCGATTTCCAAGCTGCAAAGGGATCGGTCTTGCTAGATGAATCAGACGAAGCCTGCGGCAGTTGGATATCAAGATCGGATTTTAGCGCCAAAATTTGCGGTAATGAGAGCTTATCTTCATCAAAATTAACTACCAAACTACCCGTTTGTTCGTTTACGGCAACTTCTTTCACTCCTTCTATGGAGCGTAAATCTTGGGCTATGTTATCTAATATCGAGTTAAGACTACTGTCAGTAGTACGCAGTCGCACACGCCCGGTAGTTACATGAACTATTTGCAAGGCACCTGAAGGCTGTGCGATCGCTTTACTTGGACTCTGATTCGCTTCGTTGCTTTGTGGTGTAGAGATTAAGTTAGGAGATATTTTAGCGGAAATATTTAATTTTTCACGATTAATGCTATTTTTAGTCATTTACCCAATTAGCCAATAGCTACATCCAGTTAAAGGTTAACAATAGATTAAATGTACCTTAAGGCTGCGGGTTGAATATGCGTCTTCCGAATTATTTTTAATAACGTTTTGTTATGAAAATGATTATTATAATCAAAGGCAACTATACAAAATTTCTTATCAGTTGGGTGGAATATATAGCATTTGTTTGTCAAATGAAATACATGTATGAGGCTGATAAGCTTGTCAATTAAGGATTTTAATGCATCTCAGGTTAGTAATAACCGTTAAAATACTGCACAGATTTTGCCGTTTATCGGTAGCCAGGGTAGTGAAACACACGCTGGAAGACTTTTCAAACATCCTCTTATGCTCAACCTAACATACAAATATTCAAAACCTACGCAGTAATTAGGTCAGCGTAAATAATTCTCGTTGGGATAAGGCAGGGGGCAGAGGTCTCTTAGCTGGGAGAAAAAGGGTTTGAGCCTTGTTTACTTTTCTTCACACAGTTTGGTTTTATTGTGCCGACTTACTTATTGGCAACCTTTATATATATCAAAGATATATCTCTAAATATATGGGAATTTAGCGAGTAGATAACTACATGTTTTTTTACCTAAACAATTTGTATATATGAAAAATATATTTTTCATATATATATTTTTTGTTTAATTTCTTGCACAATAACATTAGAGTTAAAAAATCTTGTGTATGAAAAAAATAACTTTTTGAAAACCAAGTTTATTTGGTATTTCAATCCAAAATCCTAGCATTTAAAAATGTTTAATTTAGATGACATTTGCTGAATCTGAGTTTGACTCAATAAAGGTTTTCAATATGGATACTTCGGAGCTTTTACGAATTTATGTATCCGTCCAAAAAAGTGTTAATCAATCCAGTCTCATTGAAGCTAAATTGCCAAATACAACAGATAATGACATAAAACCACACGACGGGGATATTCCTTTTTTAGCAGTCTTTTTGGCTCACATTTCTTTCATGATTGTTTGGGGAACTTTCGTTTTTTTCGTTTCATACGTCTCCAAAGCGTTACAAAAGGCGGCACAAGATAAAGACGAAATAGTAAGCATAAAACATCTAGACCAACATCCCTGTAAAAATTGCCAATTTTTTAACAACAACCATTATCTAAAGTGTGCAGTACAACCTTCTGCTGCTCTAACTCAAGAAGCACTCAATTGCTCTGACTACAAGCCTAAATAGATTTTTAGGTGTTACTGATTTCATGTATGAAAACGATTTTGCATAATCACAAAATCCTTGTAGAGACTTTGCAATGCTACGTCTCTACATCCAGATTCCCGATTTTTATTGAAGTAACTATTCGTGTAATTTGTTTTAATGATGAAACTGTAACAAAATAGATGCATTGATTTAGAGTTGAACTTTTTAAACTTCATTTGAAAGACCTAAACAGATTTTATGAAACAGAAAGAGACGATATTTGTTATTCCGACTCATCGATTGAGAGATGTAGCACAGACCATCGAAAAGTATGATGAGAATTTCTGGGTAAATGGTCATGCTTTAAAAATTATCGTATTTGATGATTCTAGCATTGCCAACCACGAGAAGTATTACCCACTTTTAGAGCAGACTAAGACAGTTAATGATGTATATTATGTCGGCCCACAACAGAAAGAGCAATTTATTACATTTTTAAACGAAAGACTGCGCGATCGCAAGCTAGAATCACTAGTAAAAAACTTATTTAGACCTAGTTATGGCGGAAACCGCAATTTCACACTAATGTATACCCTTGGACATTTAATGGTTAGTGCAGATGACGATATGCGACCAGATGCATTAATAGAAACTAGTCCAGAGTCTTTATCAGGTGATGAAATATGTCGAGGAAAATTAATTAAATCTAACCAACAAGGTGGCTTTGTCCATAAATCTTTTGACTTACTCACGGCTTTTAGTGATGTTCTAGGTCAAAAAGCCAGCCATGTACCAGAAAACTTCGAGGCTGGAGAATTGGTTCTTGATACAGCAATGGATTTAGAAACTAATACAACCAAGGGTTACTTTCGGGAAAACAGCCTTTTATTACAACAAGGGAGAGTATTAAATAATGCAATCGTCAAGATTGCCCAGACTTTTCGTACCGGAACTAATGATATCGATACACTTGATTTTATTCACATGTATCTCAATGATGAAAATCAAATAAGTCCAAATGACCTGAATGATTTTTATATTCTTACTAACTTTCGACCTGTTATTACTAACAAAAACTGGAGAATGGATTGTGGAGTTGCTGGATATGATAATCAACTAGGTTTACCACCCTTTTTTCCAACTCGACTGAGATTTGAAGATTATATCTACAGAATTTGGATACAGCAAGAGGGGATTGTGGCTGCACATGTTGATGCTGTCCAAAACCATATTAGAAATAACTACATGCGTAATCCTCTGGCTAGTGAACTCTTTAATGAGGAAATATGTAGTCTGTTGAAAAAGAAGATTAAGAGCAGTGTTTATCATCTTGATGACTTGGGAATCAAGTTTGATTACTCTGGGGAAGTCACACTACAAGACTCTGAAGAAATCCTAGAAAAAATCTCTGCTATCCATAGGCAGGTAGTCAAAGCCTCAATGTCTACCCAGAATGAAGAACGTAAGGTGTCACTCCAATTGTTTGCTGAGAACTTATCAAGAGTATTTTATGGGTTTGAACCCGACTTTTTTCAGCAAAATGTTTCCAGAATTATCGATGATGTGATTAGCCAATTTCACGGTTCTCTAGAAATATGGCCAACTCTAGTTGAAATCTGTTACTTTTACAAAGATAAGAAAGATTTACCACAAATCAGAGTCAAAAACAAGAAGCTAAAATCAAGAAATGGCACGAATTTGAGCCAAATTTAAGCATAAACTCAGTCATTAGTACCTAAAAGAACGAAAACCGTGAAAAACGTATTAATGACTTCTTGACTAGAAATAAAAAGGTACAGAGCAACTAAATTTATTGACGTTGCTGATTTCATGTATGAAAATGATTTGGCATAATACCAAAATCCTTGTAGAGACGTAGCACTGCTACGTCTCTACATCCGGATTCATACTTCAATTCAGCAATGTCAATTTATTTATGGGCTTGGTAAATTTTTGAATGCGTGAATGCATGATTTCTCCGAACGCGAATTTATGTTGGGCAGAGTCGAAATCCAACGTCTCCCAGAGTTGAGGCTGACTAGATTTCCCCACTGCTTCAATCTATGGGATGAGTTAAGATTTTTTAATCGTAACAATTTTATCAGGTATGTCTTAAAATTACTGGAATCTGATAAGATTTCCAACAAGTAGAATAACTGCTTGTTCTCTTTTTCTTGAAGCCAGTCATTTTGGGCCTTTTTTGGGAAAGGAAAATAAAAAATGTCTCATTTATTGTGGAAAACTCTGGTACTAAGCCCAGTAGTTTTGGGAGTGACGGTGTTGGTTTCCGCGAAGGCTATGGCTACTAAAGTACCAGCCTCTTCTGAAGATATAAAGGCAAAAGTTGCTCAGACAGAAGCACCAATAGCTTCTAGTTCTTCAATATTCATCCAAACAGAGCAACCAAAAGTTAATCGGCAGTTGGTTGCCCAAAAGACTGATGAAAACAACGTTTTAGAAGAAGTTAACCGCTACAGCAGTGAAGGCAAAAAGCAGAATTCACTGTCTCAAGTCACATCAGTTTCTCAGTTTTCTGATGTACAGCCGACTGACTGGGCATTCCAAGCTTTACAATCCCTGGTTGAACGTTACGGTTGTATTGCTGGATACCCCAACAGCACTTACCGTGGCAACCGGGCACTAACCCGTTATGAATTTGCCGCAGGTTTGAATGCTTGTTTAGATCGGGTTAATGAACTGATTGCGACAGCAACGGCTGATTTGGTGACAAAACAAGATTTAGCAACCCTCCAACGTTTGCAAGAGGAATTCTCGGCAGAACTAGCAACTCTGCGTGGCCGAGTAGATGCTATAGAAGCACGGACTGCTGAACTGGAAGCAAATCAGTTTTCTACTACCACAAAATTGGTGGGTGAAGCTATTTTTGTCGCTACTGATGTGTTTGGCGGTAATACTGGCGATGCAAACAATACTGTCTTCCAAGATAGGGTACGTTTAGACTTGCAAACCAGCTTCACGGGTAAAGACATTTTACACACCCGTCTTGCAGCCGGTAATGCACAAGCGTTTTCACTAAGAGATAACGCTAATGGGGTTCTCAATACTTCTGAAGGTACACAAACATTTCAACTCAACGGTGGAAGCACCAATAACAATGTCAATATAGACTGGCTGGCGTATTATGTACCCATCGGCCCAGCCCAAGTTTACGTAGCGGCCACCGGAGGTATTCATAGCGATTATGTTGCCACTAATAACCCTTACTTTGAGGACTACGATGGTGGTAATGGGGCTTTATCTACCTTTGCCTCTGAAAGTCCCATCTATCGCATTGGTGGTGGTGCAGGTGCAGCACTGACTTTACCCTTTAGTAGCGGTGGCAGTATTTTCAAACCAAGTTCATTGACTATAGGCTACTTAGCGTCAAATGCTAATAATCCTGGCGCAAATCAAGGTTTGTTAGAGGGTAACTATGCAGCTCTTGGACAGTTGAACTTTAGTATTGGCGATCGCTTGGCGATCGCTGCTACCTACGTTCACGGGTATAATGGTGCTGGAACTGGTGGTTTATTTGATGCCGGTGGTGGTTTGACTAGCACTAGCCGCGTCGTAGGTACTGATCAAGCTAACACCCTCGTCAACGCATCTTCCAGTAATTCTTATGGTATAGAAGCAGCCTTCAGACCCAGCGACAAACTTTCAATTAGTGGCTTCGTTTCTTACCATGATGTCAGAGGCTTCGGTGCAAATGATGATTATGAAGCTTGGAGTTACGGTCTTGGGTTAGCCTTACCTGACTTCGGTAAGCCGGGTAACGTTTTAGGTATTTTTGCTGGCGCAGAACCCTATTCCTTTAACCGACCAGGTTTTGCTGGTAATGATATACCCTATCACTTTGAAGGCTTTTACAAGTATCGCGTGTCAGATAACATCTCAATCACCCCTGGTGTCATCTGGTTGACCTCGCCTGGTCAAAATAGCGGTAATGATGATGCGATTATCGGTACGTTGAGAACAACTTTCACCTTCTAAAGGTTCACAGCAAAAGCGTCGAGAATGCAGAATTCTGAATTCAGAATTCTGCATTCTTTTTCAATTTTTAGTTTTTACCCCACCCTAACCCTGCCCTTATAAAGGGGAGGGAACTAAATAGTGTTTGACTGAGTTATTGCATCAAAATCTGACGGCTTAAAATACTCATGACTTCATCTGGATTACCTGTTGGTAGTAGCGCACTCCAGTCACCAACGCTGGCATAGCCGAGAACTTGCAACAAGTGAATTGTGCTGGTAACGGCTTTTGGTGAACCAATCAATAAATGTTTAATCGGTTCTCTTTTTGGCGATTGCTTTTGGTCAGATAGATTCAAAAGGGGTGCATTGTTACCTTGGGTAGGTAAATACTGCTTTTGTTGTGATTTGGCAAACTTTTTTGATTGTGCAATGATCATACTTGACTCCAATTGTAGGGGTTAAATGAAAGGCGATCGCCCTCGGCCAAGAGTCCGCGATCGCCTTTCTTATTTAAAGATATAGTATATTTTTATACCTGTCAATAGTCTTTTAAGTGTTTTTACATAGATTTAGACATGAGGAATTGGTGTAAGTTTTTGTGTAATGTCTAACGATAAGCTGTTTTGCGTCTATGCTTTGTATCAGTTCAAATCTTGCGATCGCCCTACAGCCCTTTGGGCATCCTACGGTAGGCGTTGGCAAAGCGATCGCTTTTGTGTTTGATAAAAGCAAATTTGCTAAGTTCCTATATTTAGACTTCTTGCATGAATCAATGAGCTTTCACCCTAAATCCCTCTCCCAAACTTGGGAAAAGGGGTCGGGGGATGTAGCTCACTTCCCGCAGGGTGGGCGAATTTTGCATTTGTGCAGTCGTTTATTGAATTCGGGCAGTCGTTTATTGAATTCGGGCAGTCGTTTATTGAATTCGGGCAGTCGTTTATTGAATTCGGGTAGTCGTTTATTGAATTCGGGTAGTCGTTTATTGAATTCGGGTAGTCGTTTATTGAATTCGGGCAGTCGTTTATTGAATTCGGGTAGTCGTTTATTGAATTCGGGCAGTCGTTTATTGAATTCGGGCAACCTACAAGAATTTACATAAAGCAATTCAAGATTTTTGTAATAAATAAATTGATTTATACTGAATAATGCGGGTGTCAATTAACCCTAATTTTGTCTATTCTAGTGCTGTACAGTTCAGGGTAGAACTCAGTTTTTGTCCTGGCGCATTATTAAAAACAGGAAAGTGATTTATGTCACGTCCAAAACGCGGGTCTAAAGTACTTGATAGAGCGCAACGTCGGATTGCAGCTTTGAAATCGATCAGTCCTACCTTAGACTTAGGCAATGGGGTAACAATTGACTCTTTTGCAGCCCTCATCAAAACAACCCAAGACAAGTTAGAAACTTATAACTCAAGTCTCTCCACCGTGGATCTGACTCAGGGAGCCTTTGAAGTTGCCGAAAAGTCGCTGATGGAACTAACAGAACACATGTTAGTCAGTGTAGCTGCAAAGTACGGCAAGAATAGCGATGAATACAAAATGGCAGGAGGCGTTCGTCGAAGCGATGTCTACGACGGGCTACGCCTACGCAAGCGTCCGGTGCGTCAGCCTAAACAAGGGGCTGTTGTTTGATAAATCTGGATTTTACCCCACCCTAACCCTCCCCTTATAAAGGGGAGGGAACTGGATTTCCTGTTTCCCCCCTAATGTATCAGGGGGATTAAGGGGGGTATTAAACAATTCGCAATTCGCTTTTTGGCCTATTCGCAATTACGTCTTGTGATGGGGATTTAGACCCTAACACAAAACAAGCAACCCATAAGGGATGGGGTCTTCAACCCTTTAATTTGTGATAATTCGATTAAAATCACAACATACCACTTTTCAAACATCCTCTTATAGGAAAATGATATGACAAATAGCAAAAGTGAAAAAATGGGCAAAGTAACTACTACAATCACTATTATTAACCAAATTGACCAAACTCTTGCAGAAAGAGGATTTATTCCCACAGAACAAATACGCTCAATTACTTTACATGATGTTTTAGTTGACACAGGTGCAACAAGGCTGTGCTTGCCTAAAAATATTATTCTTGATTTGGGATTGCCTCTGCAAGGAGAAGTAGATGTAAAAATAGCTACAGGAGTACAAAAAGCTCGGATTTTTAAAATGTTGAATCTTTCAGTTGAGGGAAGAGAAGGGACATTCAATTGTATTGAATTACCAGAAGGTTCAGATCCGTTATTGGGATTAATACCTTTAGAAGATTTAGGATTAGAACCCGATTTACAAAATCAGAAATTGCGAGTTTTGCCAGTGGAAGGAAAAGATACTTATTTAATGGTTTTGTAATAATTATTGCAAATGCATTGCTATAAACAGCCTATTACTCAGCCCAGAAATTATAATATCAATCAAACTTACTGAACTTTGGGTAATAATGCCAAGCGTAGCAAGTTTACTAGAGCAAGGACACAACCAACTAGATTGGGGAGAGTACCAAGCAGCTTTACAGATTTTTCAGCAAGCTGCTGTACTGGAACCGGAAAACCCCCAAATAATTTATGGGTTGGGTATAACTTGTTATAGTCTGGAACAATACCACGAGTCCATTGAATACCTGAACCAAGCTTTGAGAATTAAGCCAAACTACATTTTGGCGCTAGTATGGCGAGGATTGGTTTGCCAACAAATTGACCAAGCGCAGCAAGCACAAGCAGATTTGGATCAAGCGATCGCACTTACCCCCCAAGATGCGTTTGCCCTGCGAGGTAGAGGAATTGCATTAGATGTATTGCAACGCTACGAAGAAGCTGTTGCATCTTACGATCAAGCCATCTTGCAGATAGTTCGAGCAATACGCAAGATTATTGGTCAAAGCTTGCAGAACAACTTAAAGAACAACTTAAACAAAAGGGATTCTCAACTAAACCCAACGACAAAGATCCACAAAGCCTTTATTTCCAGAACACAATTTCAAATCATGTTGATGGTTCTTACAGTCAAGCGAATTTTGATGATAGTAACTGCCTACGTTATAGCGGCTCTGTCGCTCAAAAAATTGAATTATCTGATATTGAGCATACCTTAACTCAAATCAAAGATTTAAACCTTCTACCAGAAAATGGCAATTTAGCACTTGGAATTTCAGAAAATGGCTACTTAGGGCAAACTTGGATGATATCAGGCTGGACAGTTCTAGCTAATAACCCAATTCTTGAAGCAAACGCTCATCAAGCTTACAAAGCCATAATTCCACAAGGACATCAACATCAAAATTTAGGAGAATTTTTAGGCGCTAGAGTCTATGAAATGTGGCGTGGTGAAGGGCGTTGGGACAAAATTGAAAAAGGCAGTCATGTGATAGTTGTTTTCTATCCTGATGAAGCTACATTTGCAAAAGCTAGTAAATTTTATAATTCATGGAGATACTTGTTTTACTGTAGACATAAAATCCTTTGGGCCTATGAACAGGGACGGGAACTAAAAGAAAGACTGTCGAAGCAATATAAGCATGGTTTAATAGACCAGAATAGTTTAGAAAGTTTATCAACGAAAGGATTGCAAGAGCTAAAAAGCGAATTGCAAAAAAACATTAATACTGTATTTAATTACGTCCAAGATATAAACCTGCTACAAACTCAACAGCACACAGTTGAAGTTAATGAGCGTAACTACGAAAAACACTGTAAAAACAATTTTACAACTGAGAAATTTTTAGAAGAATTTAGCAAGATAGTCAAAGACAAATATCAGGTACAATTAGAAAAAGACTATCTCGGTCTAAATCCAGGATTAGCAATATTAGAAAACTTGACCGCTACAATTCGCGGCATGGTGGAGATAGAAGAAGCACAGCGCGATCGCAACCTCAACACTAATATTGCGATTGTAGGTATTGGACTAGCAACAAGCCAGATTGCATCCTCTGTCATTCTCGCTCAACAAACTCCACCTAAAGATATTCTTTTCTACCAAACAAAAGCTTTTTGGTACAGTATTGGCACAGGTGCGATCGCCAGCCTTGTTTTCTGGATTATTCTAACCAAAATCCTACCCCGGCTTCGTCGTTAAATTCAGCCGTGTAAAACTAGGAATTTTTAGAAGATAATCTTCCTTGTGTAATGCGTGCGAGCGCGCCAACGATCTAACAACTCAGGGCTGACGCGATCGCGATGATAATATTACTGATAAAATATCGAAAATGCGAGAACTTTACCCAGCGATCAAGCCTTACTTAGAAGGTAGTTTACAGGTTTCTGACCTTCATACCATTCATTTTGAAGAGTCAGGGAACCCGCAAGGTCAACCCATCGTTTTGCTGCATGGGGGCCCTGGTGGTGCATGTCCAGCTTTTTATCGGCAATATTTCCACCCCGAAAAATGGCGGTTAGTCATGTTTGACCAGCGCGGTTGTGGTCAAAGTACGCCTCATGCTGAATTACGAGAAAACACCACTTGGGATTTAGTCAGTGATATTGAAAAACTGCGCCAACATTTAGGTATAGAAAAGTGGGTGGTCTTCGGTGGTAGTTGGGGTAGCACCTTATCATTAGCCTACAGTCAAACCCATCCCTCTTGCTGCGCGGGATTAATTCTGCGTGGTATTTTCATGCTAAGGCAAAAAGAGTTGCGATGGTTTTACCAAGAGGGTGCTAGCTATATTTTTCCTGATGCTTGGGAAGAATATCTCAAACCAATTCCCATAGACGAACGTGATGATTTAATCGCAGCATATTACAAACGTTTGACCAATCCAGATTTAGAAATTCAATTAACAGCAGCGCGTGCTTGGTCAATTTGGGAAGGTAGCACTAGTAGACTGTTTTTAGATCCAGAACTCATGCAAAAGTTTGGGGAGAATGAATTTGCTTCAGCTTTTGCACGTATTGAATGCCATTACTTTATGAATAAGGGATTTTTGGAGACAGAAGATCAATTACTCTTAAATGTAGACCGTATCCGCCATATTCCGGCTGTAATTATTCAGGGACGCTATGATGTAGTCTGCCCAATGATATCAGCTTGGGAATTACATCGCGCTTGGCCAGAAGCTGAATTTATAGTGGTTCCTGATGCCGGACATTCGATGAGTGAAGCAGGAATTCGTAGTGCTTTGATTGAAGCAACAGATAATATCGAATTTGAGTAATGGACTTCCAAAAAATAAAATCGCCAATCAATAGTAGTAACAATTCTTATTAGAAGGGGAGTAGTAATCATTGGCTGCTACTCCCCCTCCAAATTGTAATAAATTCCATTTAGATGCAAATTTTTGGGTATTTGGAATCAAAATGCTCAAATCGCCTGGACTGCCTACTCAAGCTCCAGTAATTGCTGGATTTTTATGATGTGGCTTTTTGCTTACGCCTAAGTACCTTGCTTGCTCCTAGCACAGCACCAAGTGCCAACACAGCTAGCCCCATTCTAGGTTCAGGAGTAACAGCGCTGTCTTCAGTGAAAGCCAAAAAGCCAGCCCCATTTAACCCACCTCGAGCGGCAGGGATAAAGGTGTCAATAAAAGCTCCAGTCTTGCCATCGTAACGCAACACGTTGTTACTATTTAAGCCACTAACGTAAAGGTTGCCATCGTTACCGAAGATTGGCTTGATAGGCCCGTTAAGTCCTCCACTGCCAGCAGGAATAAAGGTGTCAATAAAAGCTCCTGTTTTTCCATTAAAGCGCGAAATATTATTACTCACAAAGTTAGCAACATATAGATTGCCATCTGCTCCAAAGGTCAAACCAGCAGGTTCTGAACCTTTTGCCTCTGTAGCAAAAGTGTCAATAAAAGCTCCTGTTTGTCCGTTGTAGCGAAGAATATTATCCGTTAGAGCACTACTGACGTAAAGGTTATTGTCTGAACCAAAGCTCAAACCAAAAGGTGAAGTGAGTCCGCCGCTACTTGAAGGAACAAAAGTATCAATAAAAGCTCCTGTTTGTCCATTGTAGCGGAGAACACTATTACTAGTGCGGCTGTTAATACTGGTAACGTAGAGGTTGCCATCAGGCCCAAAAACTAAGTCTTCAGGTGCATCTAGTCCACCACTACCGGAAGGAACAAAGGTACTAATGAAATTCCCTGTTTTCCCGTCGTAGCGTTGGATACTACCGTTCAAAATACTGCTTACATAAAGATTATTATCCGGGCCAATAGTTAAACCAGTTGTTCCCTTTAGTCCGCCACTACCTGAAGAAACAAAGTCATCAATGAATTCTCCCGTTTTTTCGTCGTAGCGCAGAATGGAATTATTATTAAAACTCCCGACTAAAAGTGCTGCATTAGCTCTTGGGGCTATCCATCCTAGTAAGGCAAAGCCGATCAGTGGAAGACTGATCTGACAAAAATTGAAAAATCTCATAATTTTGTTAGCTACAACAATCGTAATTACTTACTATAGTTAACCATACATTTGTAGCGTTTCTATAGTTATGTAAAGTAAGTTGCTAGTTAATACTCCTAACCTGTATCAAAAAGATACAAAAATCGAGATTTGAAGCATTGCTAAATACCAAAAATTCAAAATTTATAGTTCTAAGTAGGCGCTTTTTGATAACTAGTAACTTGGGTTATGTAGATAGACGATCTAAACCAGATATAAATCTATTTCTCTACATTATTTAAAATTCCAAAGGAGAAATCGCATTTTGTCAATACGTTTCTTTATAAACTTACACTTAATTATTAGTTTCTATCTTTTCTAAGAGATGCTCTGCGAACGCGGAGAGTACTTGACGGTTCGTTTAATAATTCAGTGGATCTTTATAGTAAATTTGTATAAGATGAAACGCACAACAAGGCAATCCTTTGTGAATCTGGAAACTTATACTGTATGTGAAGCATCAGTGTAAGTAGTTAACTACAAAAAAAGATATGCAAATTTCAATTGTGAAAAGCAGTATATTGTTGCTCCTAACTGCAATGACAACTGGCTGTGTCGGTTCTTCCTCTGTTACAAAACAGCCGCAAGCTTTGCCAACAAGCACTGAGCAGCCGACGAAAGAAGCTGTATTAAACTCAACAGCTACACCGACTGCAAAACCTATAGAGCATTCCACCCCTGAAGCCACTATTGCTGCAAATCCGACGCGCTGTGAAACTAGCCAATTGTCAGTGCGCCGAGTCTCTGAAGATGCTGGAGTTGGGAATGTTGCACTTACCTACGCCTTCACAAATAACGCCTCATCCCCTTGCACCCTCTACGGTTATCCAGGATTGGCACTACTGGATGAAAAAGATCAGCCTTTGAAGAAAGTAAAAATTCTTCGCTCCGAGAGCACTTACTTTTCGAGTAAGCAACCTCGACAACAAGTAACTCTAGCTCCGGGAAAACAAGCCTCATTTCAGATAGCATATAACCACATTCGTTCCACGGAGGAACAATGCCCAATGTCTAGTAAGATTGAAATCACACCTCCTAATGCTTACAAGCATTTTACCCTCACAGAACAAATTAATCCTTGTACAGGCAAAGTTAGAGTGACTCCAGTGCGATCTGCTGACGCTCAATCTAAGTAAATTTCAGTAATTCACTCAAATACCCAAAAAAAGCATAAATTTAATCAAAGCCTCTGATAAGTTCACTATTGTACTCATCAAAAAGGTTAAAGAGTTATATGGAAGGAATTGACGTTTTCGATCAAGACGGCAGAGTAGATTGGACAGCAGTAAAAAACTCTGGTAAAACTTTTGCATTTGTCAAAGCCACAGAAGGAGTTACTATCAAAGATTCTGCTTTTGCTCATCATTGGCAGACCATGAAAACTGTTGGTATTATTCGGGGTGCTTATCATTTTCTTCATTCCCATACATCAAACCCGGTTGAGCAAGCAAAGGAATTCTTGAAAACGCTGGGTAAATTAGAACCAGGAGACTTACCACCAGTTTTGGATGTAGAGGTAACTGATAAAGGAGGAAATAGCCAAGAAGTAATTAATGCAGCTAAACAGTGGTTAGCAGAGGTGGAAAAAGCCCTTCTACAACAAACACAAAAGCCAATCAAACCGATTATTTATACTTACCCTAATTACTGGGAACAAATTGGCAATCCATCTGATTTTGCTAGTTATCCATTATGGATTGCCCACTACGGAACCAAGAACCCAACTATTCCTAGTGCTTGGCAGGGACAATACCTAATCCATCAATATGAAGGTGACGTATCTGGTGTAGCTGGTGTTAGTGGTCGAGCCGATTTGAATAGATTTAATTCCTTACAGCTAGGAGATTCCGGGCTAAGAGTCAAACAATTACAACAGCAATTAAAAGATATTGGATTGTATACTGATAGCATTGATGGGCTTTTTTCTGAGTCAGTTAAGAATGCAATTGTTAGTTTCCAAACATCTAAAGGATTGCAAGCTGATGGAATTGTCGGGATCAAAACTTGGGTAGCTTTATTGTGGATTTAGAACGAACACTCAATAAATATATCCATACCACCATTAAATAAATGTAAATATGGGTAATGTTTAACGTCTAATATTTACTTGTTTTAACTATAGCTACTTATTGAAAATCTCTCAGAGGCTGTTTTAAAAGTAGTTTGCTGTAATTTTAATCACATTCTTACCTCTCTTAATCCCCCCGATGTTTTAGGGGTAAACAAGAAAAATCTGGTTCCCTCCCCTTTATAAGGGGAGGGTTAGGGTAGGGTAAAAAATATTTGATACATCAATTATGACTTTTCAAACAATCTCTCAAATTGTTCCAGGGTTTTTCAATAAGTAGCTATTACCGCAAGGCGGAAGTCAAAAGTCAAAAGTGTTATGAAATAAGCTCTTCAAGGCTTTTCAATGAGCTGCTTATTTACGCCATGCTGTACTAGCCATAAATTCATTTAATTTTGTATGTAGTAGAAACCTTGCTATAAGCAATGAATCGCTTAGTACAAACTAGGATTTTATTGTATGTTTAATTATGTATATTTAATTACTATATGTTTCTATACTTGAGTAGGATCTCGAAATGCACAAAAGTGAGATTCGACCTGGAAAAAACCTTTAAGAATTCGTTTGAGTGAATTAAACTTAACCCGCCTGATAGCTTTAGCAACTTCTACCCACTGCCGTTTTCTTTTACTTGCTTCTGGATAATCTTCACTTAGCATCTCAACTGGTAACAAATACATCTTGACTCGGTAAATTTTTCCTCCTTTACGGTACTTATAACTACCCAGCTCATTGGTGTCTACTTGCCCAATTACCCCTGCTTCTTCCCAGGCCTCTTTGGCTGCTGAAGCGGGCGGACTCATGCCATTAGGAATATCTCCTTTCGGAATTACCCAGTGTTGAAAGTTACGGGTTGTAATTAGCAAGATTTCGACTTTGCCATTGTTCACTCTATAAGGAATTACTCCAGACTGTTTAAAGACTTTGCTAATTTTTCGACTCATGTAATTTGCATCCTTTACGGTCTAGCTTTTTTGTACAATGTTTATTTCAAAAAGTCGAGAGCTGATACCGGATAAATTTTAGTTAATTTAAGGTTATGAAAAGGTTAAAATTGTTTTTGTTAACCATAAAAGTTAATTATTGAAAGTTATTGATTGTTGAAGTAGTACCGCACAACCGCAAGGCGGAAGTCACGCATTCACGCATTCACGCATAATTGTATTCCAAGCTTTTGTGCTATTTGAAATGGTGAACCAGCGTTGCGGGAGGGTTTCCAACGCCAGATGCTCCACTTGGGGAGACCCCAAGACCGCACTGGCTCCTTTGCAGGTGACTGGTGTTAGCGTAGCGGTAGCGAGGAACGAGCGTCCGTAGGAGCGTCACCCGAAGGGTACGCTTATTTCTACCGTCTGTACTAGGTTTGTAACTTTATAAATATAAAATCAATTGCTGTAAAAAGTGTACTTCTGATGACTGATTGACAAATGTAACACTATTCAAAGCATGAGATATTTTATAAGGCTTAATGCCAAAATATCTGCCCTCAATTTAACTAACTTTACTTTTTCAAATTTTGGTAGATATACAGCGAAGAGATTGTATTGAAATCTACTTCTTTAGCCTCCTTTTCATGCTTGTTAGTATTTTTAAACAGTGTTGTAAATGCGCCAGCACCTAACATATCTTGAGGAAACATCCGATAACAAGGCATTTTAGTTAAATGCGACTGATATTTGGTTAAATTACTAATTTCTATTGCCTGAAACTGGGGAAAACGTTCCAAAAACCATTCACAAACTTGCTCATTTTCTTCGGGTGAATATGTGCAGGTCATATAAGCAAGATAGCCTTGTGATGAAACAAGTTTAGCAGAGTTAGCTATAATACGTTTTTGCCGATTGGCGCTCTTGTTAATAGCAGTTGGGTGAAAACATCCGGGAGCTTTTTCACCTTTAGCAAGTAAAGATTGTCCAGTACAAGGAGCATCTACTATTACTAGATTGCTAGAGTCGGGAAACATTTCGGCAAATATACTCGAATCTCTATTAACTACTGCACTGGGGCTAATCTGGCAACGTTTCAAATTAGAAATTAGCATTCCCAGACGTTTGCTAATTACTTCGTTACTAATAAGTAAATCAGGTTGTAAAGCTTTCCAAGCGAAAATACTTTTACCTCCTGGTGCAGCACACATATCAAAAACTAAACTTACTGGTTGAGAAATAGCTAACAAAGTAGTAGCTGCAAACACCGAAGAAAAGTCTAAACAATAGAAATATCCTTGTTGATGTAAGGGATGTTGACCGGGTTTTTCTCCCAAACATAAACGGTCTATAAATTGTGGTTGCCAATAGATTGATGTTTCCACTGTCAAAGGCGAAATATCTGGCTTTTCTTTACACCAAAGAATGCTAGGTGAAAATGGCTGAGGATTCATTAAAGCCTCAATAAATTTTTCTTGCTCATCTAGATTAGTGAACAAACGCCGTGAGACTTTAAGTAATAAATTAGAAGGTTTTTCCATGTAGATTATTAATTACGAATTAGAAATTACTCAGTTGTATCAAAATCAAAATAAAACTGTTACACAAGAACAATGTAATTAAGGCTTTTGGCTTCATACTCAAAATATAATGACCGCCATTGGGAACGCAATGGCCAAGCTACCCCACTGCACCGGAGAAGGTCATGTTCTTAGATAGTTTTCCGCAAAAATTACGCAAAGAAGCACAATTATGGAGGGATGAAGGATTAATTAGTTCTTCGCTCTATGAGCAAATAGCAGAACGTTATCAGTTTAAGAACCTGGAAGCTGCTACACGCGATCGCAATAAAGCGATCGCAATCGCCATAGGCGGCGTCCTTCTATGCTTAGGCATAATTACTTTTGTAGCAGGAAACTGGCAGGGAGGATCGCGAGAAGTTAAGTTTATTCTGCTGATAAGTTTGTTTTTTGCGATCGCAATCACTGGTTTTTACAATTGGATAACACCTGAAGGAAAGAAGCCACAAAAAAGCAAACGCTTACTGGGAGAGGGGTTGCTCATTTTAAGCGCCTTAATTTTCGGTGCAAATTTACTGCTGATGGCCCAGATGTTCAATATTGCTGGTTCAACTTCCCAACTGTTTCTCGCCTGGGGGTTGGGTGTTGTAGTGATGGCCTTTAGTTTGTGCTTAAATTCTTTAGGAATTCTGTCAATTATCCTCGTGGAAATCGGCTATTGGACAGGATTAGAAGACTTGTGGTACGCTTCAACCGATCCAACTTGGTCGCGCCTAGTGGTGCAGCACATGCCTTTGTTGGCATGGATAGTATTTGTACCCTTAGCCTACTTCTGTCGTTCGCGTTGGATTTTTGGTCTAGCAGCCTTTGTCTTTGCTAGTTCTTTACAGGCCAACCTTAATCCTCTACCACTGCTGAATTATGCTGATATAGCCCCTTGGGTGGCATCTTTTGCTTTTGCACTCCCACCTGCATTATTCTGGAGTTATGATGACTTGCTGTTTCCAAGCATAAATTATAGGTTGTTTCAATCTCTGGCCCGTAATTTAGCCTTGTTAAGCTTCGGCATTGTCTTTTATATCTTGTCTTTTCGTTGGGTCTGGGAATCTCCAAATTATAGTTATAATCAGCCTACGAATGTGACAAACTTATTCGCGTCTCTGCCGATTATCGATTTGGGGATTCTCAGTGGCTTGGCGGTATTGCAATGGTTGTTTCTACTGCGTCAAAGAAATAACCCTCCGCGCCGCGAAGTGATTTTCACGACTGCTGTCATTAGTACCTTTCTTGCCTTTATTACTGTAGTACCTTTTTGGCATCAAACTATCAGCCGGATTGATGAACTTGGTGTTTTTATTTTCAATGTACTTCTAGCAACATTAGCCTGGGGACTAATTCAGGAAGGATTGAAATTAAACAACAGAAGTTCCTTTTGGGGTGGTATGTTGTTAGTAACACTGCAAATTATCAGTCGCGTGCAAGAGTACGATACCGATTTACTTTTCAAGTCCCTAGTCTTTGTTTTGTGCGGTTCTGCTTTAATTAGTGCTGGACTCTGGTTTGAACGCCGCTTACCTGGTGGTAGTGCGAGTAAAAAATAGTGTAAAGGATGAAAGAATCTGTGCAAATTTTAGATTTTGAATTTTGGATTTTGGATTGAATCTAAAATCTAAAATATAAAATCCAAAATAAAGTTTTTAAAGTTTCTCTGCGTCAGTCCTAATCTCGTTACTTTTGACCTCCTCAATCCCTCTGCTTTTTAGGACTACGCTCATGACTAATAGTTCTTCTGAATCTAAAAATAAAACCTTGTCTCCCGAAGCTGAGTTCTCTAGTAAAGTGACTTTTCGGGATTACTTGATTGCGAGTGAACAAAAATCGAATAAGCCTTTGCCTTTTTGGCGGTTACTAGCTCCCCTAGCGCTGCAAACAGGGCTAATTATGGCAGTACCAGCCCAAGCACTTTATACAGATGTGGCAGGTAAGACAGTGATTTTGCAAACCGTACCTGTAAACCCTAACAATGTGCTAGAAGGTAACACCTTAGACTTAGATTACAATATATCCCGCACTGCAAATTTGAGCAGATTACCTGGTTGGCAAACATTAGTCAGTAAAGGTCGTGGAAGTGGCAGAAGATTGCCTGAAGGAACCAACATCTACGTGACTTTGCAAGAGCAACTATCCACTGGTCGCGGTGTTCCTAGAGCTTGGAGACCGTTACGAGTAAGTAGCGATCGCCCCACAACTCTAAGAGCTAATCAGGCAGCCTTAAAAGGTGTTTATCAAGATGGTTCTGTTAACTACGGCTTAGAAACATATTACATCCCAGAAAACCAACGGCAGCAAATTAGGAACGATTTGCAAGCCCAACGCGCCCGTAGAGGACAAGTACCGCCCATTGTGGTGAAGGCGAAAGTTGATCCACAGGGCAAAGCAGTGCCAATTAGTATGTGGGTGCGCGATCGCAACTATCGCTTTTAAGCTAGTAGGCAAATAAACATTGCATATTTACACGCAAGATTTATCTTCAAAGTTCTGAGCATCGGCTTCCGGCGCTCAGACTTCTTTGTTTGTCGTTTGTAAATACAAATGACAAACCAATAGAAAGCATTATTAACTTAATTTTAATAATTAAAGCCGAGTTATACCAATTCTGTATGAAGATGCGCTAAACCATATTTAAGTACAAGGAAGAAAAACGAACCGCAAAGGACGCAAAGTACACAAAGAAAGAATTTAAGAAGGTTTGGCGCAGCCTCACAAAGAAATGGTATTAACACTCTTATTATTGAGTTAACTCTAAGTTACTGTTGCACTTAAATAACCGTTAACTTGCTATGTATAATTGCCTGAACCGAGGCTTACAAAGCATCTATAATTTTATAACTTGTAACAGTGAAATAAAAATATAAAGGACATACAAAGTTCAGTAGTTATTATATACATTTATTAGTAAATAATATAAAGATTATGCAAAGATATTTTTGAAAGATAGACATTTAAGTAAATTTTCGCTACGCAAGTACTATTATGTTCAGGTGTTACCTATTTTCAAGTGTTGAATAAGAGATTATTTGTCGTTATTAACACTCTTAAAAGTTGTTGGAATCAAAACAGATAATTCATTAGCCAACAATTGTAAAGTCTGAAACTTTCTAGTTATGACTTTGTGAATTTCTGATCAAAGAAAGCCTGATATCAGAGTTCTCTGTGAATTCTGACTTAAAGCAAGATTTTCAGGGTTTAAAACTCTATCACACTCAATTGAGGAAAGTTATATTATGGCCAGATTAATTGTTTCTTTGCCCCCGTTCATAGGTACTTCTGGTTCCGATTCAGTGGTGGGATTAGAGGATAATGCATTCCCAGCAATTGGAATTGAGGTTTAAAAAAAGGGAGTCATTGATACCCAAGCAGGTAAAGACACTATCAAGGGTACTGGCAGAGGCGGAAAAAATAACACCGAAACTGGCGGCTCAGGCATAGGTATTACTAACAGTGGCATCATCAATGCAGGGATAGGAGACGATACTATCGAGGGCACAGGCGCTGGCGGTGAAGGCTTTCGAGGTCACCTTGCAAATGGTATAGGTATATCTAACACTCAGGGCGGTTACATTAATGGAGGAGATGGAAAAGATTCGATCTTCGGAACCGGAAACGGAGGCAACTTTTCTATTGGAGACCTTAAATTTGTTATAGGCATCAATAATACTCAGGATAGCCGCATTGATGGAGGATTTGGGGACGACTTTATCACAGGAACTGCACTTGGATTTGAAGACACTCATGTAGGAATCTCTAACACTGAGGGCAGTGATATTAATGGAGGAGAAGGGAACGATTCCATCAAGCTCCAACAATTACACCATTAAACGTGATGATTTCACCCTTAATGTCTTGAATGTTGAGAATATCGTCTTCTTTGGCGCTGCTCCCCAGTAAACTATGCTTTGGGTTCCTGATGGGATGAGGGAAAGGCGTATAGCCTTTCCCTTCCTTTTTAATTGGCGATCGCTTCGATTTTCAGATGCAAAGCCCAACCTGTTCAGTTACCCTAAATACAGACAAATCTTGTAGATGGCAAGGCTGAATAGTTGAACCCATGAAAATCCAACAAAAACAATCACAAAACCAAAACATTCTGACTCAAAATCAACTCCCTTTACCTCCCGGAAGCTTAGGCTTACCATTGATTGGAGAGACAATTAGCTTTTTGCGTGATCCAGATTTTGCTACCAAACGACAACAGAAGTACGGCAATATTTTTAAAACTAATCTATTTGGTTCGCCAACTATTATGATGGTGGGAGCAGAAGCTAATCGTTATTTATTTAGTCACGAAAACCAGAATTTTGTAATTAAATGGCCAGAGAGCGTTGCAACATTACTCGGCCCTGCTTCTTTATCAATGCAAACGGGTAGCATTCATCAAAAAAGACGCAAATTATTATCACAAGCGTTTCAACCGAGAGCTTTGGCAAGTTATCTACCAGCAATGTCAGAAATTAGCGATCGCTACTTCAAAAAATGGGAAAAATTGAATCAATTCACTTGGTATCCTGAGCTTAGGCAATATACTTTTGATATAGCTTGTAAATTATTAGTAGGAACAGACACTACTAAGGATACCCATTTTATTGAAGTATTTGAAGAATGGTGTGCCGGATTATTTACTCTCCCTATTAGGTTACCTTGGACGAAATTTGGTAAAGCATTAAAATGCCGAGAAAAGTTATTAGCAAAAATTGAAGAGATTATTTTACAGCGTCAACAACAAGGAAATAATCATCAAGATGCTTTAGGTTTATTGTTAGATTCCAAGGATGAAGATGGTAATAGTTTAAGTCTAGAAGAATTAAAAGATCAAATTCTAACTTTACTATTTGCTGGGCATGAAACCTTAACTTCTGCACTATCTTCTCTATGTTTGCTGTTAGCGCAAAATCCAGAAGTTTTAGCAGCCGCTAAAAGAGAACAACAACAAATAAGTTGTGCAGGTGAGCTAAAATCTGAACATCTGAAACAAATGACTTACCTAGACCAAATACTCAAGGAAGTTTTGCGAATTACTCCTCCAGTTGGTGGTGGTTTTCGTTCGGTTATCCAAACTTGTGAGTTTAAGGGGTATCGTATTCCCCAAGGTTGGTCTGTATTATATCAGATAGGTAAAACCCATCGAGATCAGAGCATATATAAAAATCCTGATAATTTTGAGCCGCAAAGGTTTGGTATAGATAGGGTTGAGGATCAATCTAAACCTTTTGGTTACGTTCCTTTTGGAGGTGGAATCAGAGAATGTTTAGGTAAGGAATTTGCTAAATTAGAGATGAAAATATTTGCTGCTTTGCTATTGCGTGGTTATGAATGGGAACTTGTACCAGAGCAAGATTTAGATTTAGTAATGATACCCACGCCCCGACCCCGTGATTCTTTAAAGGTAGTTTTCCGTTCCATACAGGGGGTAAAAAACTCAGGTTAAAAAAGACCTTATATTTTTAAACCTATCGAGCTAGAACATTTGCTTTGGGAATCACTTTGCAAAGTGCTGCGTAAGCGTTCGCGTAGCGTCTCGTAGAGAAGCTCATCGTAGACATTGCTGGATTGGTCAACCATCCTTGAAGCGGATAATATATATCATTCCCGTTGTCCTTCCAGGCTTCTACTCGCCCCCTGCCCCCTGCTCCCTGCTCCCTGCCCCTTGCCTCTCTGGAGTAGCTCACCAAGATGTTGCTGTGACTGGATTTTGAAATTACATCCGGATTATACAAGTGCAAAGTAGTTTATGTATAAAAAAGAGATTACTTTGCATGATTAATCAAATTGTCGCTTTAGAATCTTGTTGGCATAGTTCTGTACCGTGGGGAAAAGACATGCCACCATTGGCAGTTCAAATCCTGGAAAAAGTTTTTTTATCAAACTCTGATATATCAGGCTACTGTTGTGGTGTTCAATGGGAGAGACAGGAATGGATTTATGCCATTGTCTGTTGTCGTGAAATACTCTATTTGTCTCAAAAAGAATTTTCTGGAACAAACTTAGTAGAAAAAGCTCCAGTTGCTACACCAACTTTTAAATTGGGGGATGTGGTGGAAGTTGATTTTAGTGAAGAACCATCACGTCGGATTATTCAAGGGATTTTTAGCTTGAAAAACAATTGGCTTTATGCAGTAGAATGGCGTTCCCCAATTTTGGAAGAAATGGCATCGGTTCAAAGTAGAATTATCTGGCTTGCGGATGTAGATTTAGTAAAAGTGAATGCATGACTATGTTTTTGGAGCTGTACCAAAAAAGTTAGTGCGTTTATCTAAGTCTGCGCTTAATCATTTAGGTTGATTTTCTATTGCTGGGATTGAATCTGAATAGTAAGTCAACCAAATCCCAAATCCGATATTACTTTCCAAAAATTGCATCATCGCTAATGTTCAACTTTGGGCATTTACAGTAACTTTTATAGTTAGGCAGTGCTAATTCTCAAATTAGACCTACAGTTAGACCTACAGATTGTAGAAAATTAGCCCTTGTTTTGTATAAGTTGAAAGATACAATAACAGGCTAAAATTTAAACTCATGCTACATCGTGTATCAAAGTATGGAGTAATTTGTATCACTCAACCCCATCATGCCTGGCTTTCAGGTCAATTAGCACGAGCTTGGGGAAATGAGCAATTTGGTCAGTTTATTCCTAAAGAAGAAGTTTATCTGGCCGCAGAACAGCATGACATTGGGTGGTTGCGGTGGGAGCAGCAGCCTACACTTAACCCCCAAACTGGCTACCCTTACAAATTTACAGAATTGGCAACTGAGGTGCATATAGATATTTGGTCGGGTGCTAAACAGCTAGCACTTCCTTTAGGTAGATATGCAACGCTACTGATTTCATTGCACGGAACAGGATTGTATGAGAGATTCACAAGTTGGCAAAACTCAGAGAAGTCTACTCAAATTGTTCAAGATTTTCTAAAAAACGAGTATGCATTTCAAAACCAGATTATTGAACTTCTTAAAAAAGATGGATATTATGCACCTTATGTAATGCCAAAGCTAATAGAGCGCAATAAAAAACTAGTGGCAACATGGGATGCACTTTCGATAATTTTATGTGAAGGAAAAACTGGAGAAAACTATGTTAATCAAGTTCCAACCACTAATGGTACAACTACATTAAAGTTAAGTTTGACAGAAGATAAAGAGCATCATCATACAGTAATGATATCTCCTTGGGCATTTGAGCAAAGCGAAATCAAGCTAGTCTATGAAGGACGCCTTTTGCAAGAAACTTTTAAGGATGAAGCAGTGATGCGAGAGGTTTTGACAAATGATTGTTGGGTAACTCTAAGTACTACTTTGATACCAGGCTGACGGATGATATTTTGAACAACTTACTGCACCTTCAAGAAATATCGCCGCTTTCGTGTCCACACCCGTCACAATTTGCGTGCTGTTCAAAACACGCAGTATTTACACTGTAGTATAAAGATTTACTATTGGATAAAATAATGCTTAGAGGCATAAGATACGTATACACTATATACTCTACTGAGGCAAATAAATCGGTAGAGTATTTTTTTGACACTCTCCCACCAAGCTTACGCGTTTGCCAAAAAAGTTTTTAAACGCCGATTCCAAGTTCTTGAGTAACTGTTGCAGAACAGGTATTTTTATTGCCCAACAATACAGGAAAGAAAAACCCGTCGTACTTCAGATGCACCGCGCAGACTTGGCTCGATCATCGCTGTGAACCATGATGGATCTTGAAACTCTGGAAACAGGCGATCGTCATTCTGGATGAGGAGTTGTCCTGGATGAACTCCATACTCGTTATATCGTCCGCAATCTAAAATTGAGTCCCCAAAGGTATATAGCGTCAGCATTGCTTGCTCCCGTCGATTGCAGCCCAAGAGAGTCAGGAAACTTACCCCTCCAGCTACTTTAATAAACCGTCGTCGTGTAGGTTGAAACGGAGCCATGATACTCTCCTGTTTGTTCGACGCTAGCATGAGCAGATGGTAGACAATATAAATCAGAAGATGGATCTAAGTATAATTAGCGATCGCACACGAGAAATAGAATATCTGATGGGGTTATGAAAAATGAAACCTGTCCGAGTCTATATGTCAAAGTTTCTGGTATTTAGCGTCTACGCTGTGATTATTGTTGCGGCTTTCTCGCAGTCTGGCTGTGTGCGTGAGAAAACAAAAAAAATTGTCGGATTTTCGCAAACAGAGAACATTGGGCCGTGGCGCATCGCCGAAACGAATAGCATCAAAGAGGAGGCTGCCAAGCGTAAGAAAACTTACGATTTCTTGATGACGGATGCTCAGGGGCAGACATCGAAGCAATTTTCCGACATCGAAGATTTAATCGCTCGACAAGTCGATGCCATATTTCTCGCGCCACGGGAATATGAGGGTCTTACACCTGCTCTTGAAACAGCGAGAGCAGCAAAAATACCAGTGTTTCTCATCGACCGTGAAGCTGCGGGAAGACCAGGCGAGGATTTCGTCAGCTTTCTCGGTTCGGATTTCATTGTCCAAGGCCGCCGCGTTGGCAAATGGCTGGCTCAGGCTACTAATGGCAAGGCGTCTATTGTGGAACTCACTGGAACAGCAGGGTCATCGGTCGCAATTGATCGGGCAAAGGGATTTCGGGATGCGATCGCCAGTTATCCCAATATGAAGATCATCGCCACCCAAACGGCGGATTTTTCGCGGGCTGTGGCCGTGCGTGTAATGGAAAACATCATCCAGGCTAAAGGTTCTGATATCACCGCAGTGTATGCTCACAATGACGAAATGGCATTGGGTGCGATCCAGGCTCTCAAGTCAGCAGGCATGAAGCCTGGTAAGAATGTGATCGTCGGTTCAATCGATGGGCAGAAAGCCGCACTTGAAGCGATTATTCGCGGCGAACTTGGCGTGAGTGTCGAGTCGAACCCGCGTTTTGGCCCACTTGTTTTCGCTACGATGGAGAAGTATTTTGCTGGCAAAAAGATTCCTCCTAAAATAATTCTTCAGGACAGACTCTTCGACGTCACAAACGCCAAAGATTTTGTGCATGAAGCATACTAATACCGCAAAGCAAAAGTCAAAAGAATTATATTTATTCCGAGCTTCTTACGCCATATAAATAAAGAAAAGATAGCCAGGAAATATGTTGAACTTGGATGATGAATAAAGAAGATGACTATGGGGTATCAGGACAAAAATTAGGTAAAGCCTATGACTCAGGCAACTCGAACTGTCTTGTGCATGAGGGACATAAAGAAAAGTTTTTCCGGTGTGTCGGCGCTCCGGGGTGTGGATTTTGAGCTAAAGGCGGGCGAGATCCACGCGCTGGTTGGAGAAAATGGTGCTGGCAAATCGACACTCATTAAAATCATGACGGGAGCCTATCGACGAGATTCGGGTGTTATGGATTATGGGGAGAGTCCCGTTACATTCCAGAACCCGACCGAAGCGCAGGCGGTAGGCATCGTAGCTGTCTACCAGGAGATTCAGCTTGTGGGTTTCCGAACCGTTGCTGAGAATATTTTTCTTGGCAGAGAACCGCATCGCTTCGGTATTATTGACAGACGGCGTATGAATACCGAAGCATCGGAGATATTGGAGCGCCTGGGATTGGATATTGACCCACACTCAGTAGTTGATTCGCTCAATATTGCCCATCGCCAAATGGTGGCGATCGCACGCGCCATATCCTTTAGTGCGCGGGTGCTGATCCTCGATGAACCCACGAGTTCGCTTACCGAAACTGAAGTTTCTGTTCTTTTTAACGTCATGCGGCGGCTAAAGTCGGAAGGGACATCCATCGTTTACGTCAGCCACCGTTTTGAAGAACTTTACGCCGTGTGCGATCGCGTTACAGTTTTGCGTGATGGGCGTAACATCATAACGCGATCACTCTCCACGCTCAATCGCCTGGAACTCGTTTGTTCTATGCTGGGTCGTGAGCCAGAAGAAGTAAGCAAAGGAGTCACAGCGTTTGCAGGGCGATCGCAAAATGCGGTAGATCGGCCAGTGCTGCTCCAGGCGGAAGCTCTCAAATATAAGAAAAGCCTCAATGGTGTCTCAATTGAAATGCGGCATGGGGAAATCGTTGGGCTTGCGGGTTTGCTCGGCTCCGGTCGAAGTGAAACAGTGCGTACCCTGTTTGGGGCAGAACCACTTGAAGGTGGAACTGTAAAACTCGAAGGTAATCTTCTATCCTTGCGCGATCCTCATGATGCGATCGACGCTGGCATAGCTTTCCTTTCAGAGGATCGCAAGGCGGACGGCATCATCCCTGAGCTTTCGGTGCGAGAAAACCTCACTCTCGCTGCACTACCAAACCTTACGCAATGGGGCATCGTTTCCAGAAAACGACAGAATGAGCTTGTCGATCGTTTCATGCACCGCCTTGGAATTAAGGCGGCCAGCGCCGAACAGAAGATCCACGAATTATCAGGCGGCAATCAGCAGAAGGTTCTTCTGGCGCGATGGCTGTGCAAGAATACAAAACTTCTTCTCCTCGACGAGCCGACTCGCGGTATTGACGTTGGGGCAAAGGGAGAGATCCAGCGCCTGATCGCCGAATTAGCAGAGCAAGGGCTGGGAGTTGTGATGATTTCATCGGAAGTGGAAGAGTTAGTTGAAGGTTCGCAACGTGTTATCGTCCTTCGTGACGGGCGGTCAATCGCGGAACTCAGTGGCGAGCAGAAGAATATAAAGGCAATTCTGCACGTAATGGCGGAAGGTGCAGGTCAGGAAGCCGTGAAGAGCAGCACAGATCATGAATAGCAAGAAGCCTTACCTGGGTTGGGGAACCCTATGGAACCCAGACTTTGGCGCACCTGCGGCACTGTTAATTCTCTATATTGCGAACGCCGTTTTCACTCCGCGTTTCGCTACAGTTAGCAACACCTTAAACATGTTGCTCCAAGTATCCACCACAATGTTTATTGCCGTTGGGATGACATTTGTCATTGCCTCGCGTGGCATCGATTTGACGGTCGGCTCTACTATGGCATTGGTTTCTGTCATTGTGGCATTGCTTATTAAGTATGGAATAACTGTTGCCATTTCGTCCGCCTTGTGCTGTGCCCTGTTGGTTGGTCTGATCAATGGCTTTCTGATCTCACGTCTGAAACTTGACCCCCTGATCACTACCTTGGCGGCTCTGATCTTATGGCGTGGGGTTGCTCAGGTGATCGGGGACGGTCAGCTCGTTCCCTTTACCAATCCCACATTTGAAGCACTCGGAAAAGGCTATCTCGGTTTTATACCAATTCAGGTTGTGATTGCGGCAGTCATCATTGCAGGAGCCTTCTTCTGTATCCACTCTACGCTTTTTGGGCGTCAGATTGTTGCAGTCGGCGGCAACGAGAAGGCCGCACGGCTGGCGGGCATCCGTGCGGAACGCGTGAAATACATTGTCTATATAATTAGCGCCCTACTTGCGGGACTGGCCGGACTTGTCGAGACGGCGAGGCTTGGTTTAGGCGATCCTAGTAAGGTAGGTGTCAACGCAGAATTCGAGGCGATCGCAGCTGTTGTTGTTGGCGGTACGCCCTTCTCCGGTGGTCGCGCCAATGTACTCGGAACTGTTGTCGGAGCCTTGATTATGCAGGTGATTTCCACAAGTTTCAACATGCTCCTGATTCCCTTCACCTGGTCATTAGTTTTAAAATCTGTAATCATTCTTTTCGCTATTTTTTTACAGCGTCCTAAGGAGGTTTAACGCGTCATGGCTGCTACAAAGTCTCTTGCACTTGCTGGGAAGCGTCTCGCCAGACTCCTCACCTCGCAGGGCGTGCTGCTCATGCTCCTTAGTTTGGCTGTTTTCGCATCGTTTCGTTATGAAACCTTCCTGACACCTCTTAATCTCATGAACATCATGCGACAGAACAGTATGCTAGCGATCGTGGCACTGGGCATGACTGTCGTGATCCTGAGTGGAGGAATCGATCTCTCGGTGGGTTCCCTTGTTGCTCTAGGCGGTGTCATCGCAGCATTGCTTGCTGGACAAGGAAGCTTTGTAGCAATTGTTTGCGGCATTGTCAGCACTACCTTGCTTGGTGTGGTAAACGGTCTTCTTGTGTCTCGTGCGAGGCTCCAGCCGTTCGTTGTTACGTTATTCACCGCAAGCGCGGCACGGGGGCTGGCGTTGAGCATCACTGAGGAGAAGTCGATTGCTGTATCATCGACAGCATCGGGACTTGTTTGGCTGGGTAGAGGGTTTATTGGTTTCGTTCCTGTCCCCGTGATTATAGTTGCGCTCTTATATTTTGCAGCTTGGTTTATGCTACACAGAAGCCGATTAGGGTTGCATGTGTTTGCTATTGGCGATAACGAGGAAGCCTCCCGGCTGATGGGCGTGAATCCAAACCAAGTAAAGCTTGCAGTCTACACATTTAGCGGTATGCTTTCAGGGCTTGCTGGTGTTGTTCTCGCAGGTCGTCTAGGGGCAGGTCAGCCTGTGGCTGCCTTTGGCTGGGAAACAGATGCGATCGCTGCAACCGTCATGGGAGGAACATTTCTCGCAGGCGGTCAGGGAAGCGTGTTTCCGACGCTTATAGGTGTTCTTCTCTTAGGAATGATGTACAACCTTCTGAATCTTGAGGGGACTATTACTCCGTGGTGGCAGCTTGTGCTTCGCGGTGGCTTTCTACTTATGGTCGTGATCTTCCAGCAGCGCATCGCCCAGAGGGGGTAAGTAGGTCGGTGTAAATAATTATTGTTGTAATAAGGCAGGGGGCAGGGGGCAGGGGGAGAAAGAGTTTGAGCCTTATTTACTTTTGTTTACATAGTTTGATTTTATTGCACCAACTTACTTAATACCAATTCAATTAATGATTTCAAACACATGCTTGGGTAAAGACGCGATGAATCGCGTCTCTATAGATGGTTTATTTGTCGCATTCTTTTTTCAAATTGGTATTACGCTCTACTTGCAAGAGCTTCCGCTTTCACGTTTGGGTGTTTCACGCAGCCTGCAAGAGCTTCCGTCTTCCCTGTAAGAGCTTCTGCTTTCACGTTTGGGTGTTTCACGCAGCCTGCAAGAGCTTCCGTCTTCCCTGTAAGAGCTTCTGCTTTCACGTTTGGGTGTTTCGCGCAGCCTGCAAGAGCTTCCGTCTTCCCTGTAAGAGCTTCTGCCTTCACGTTTCAGTTGGCTGATGACTGTTGACGGGTTTTCAGTCATCAGTCATCAGGTAAACGTACAATATTATTTGCGTAACAGTTTATTCAGCAACACACTAGCTCCTGGGTACTTATGACTGCTAAGGCACAATCAGCACTGGGCAAGGGGAAAGATTAATCACGCGAGTAGTAACACTATCATCGGCTCCCTCTTCAGTCAAGCCTAGCCCCCGACACCCCATAATTATTAAATCGGCTCCGATTTCATCAGCGACATCGCAGATGGTAAAAGCTGGTTTACCCCGCCTTTCTAAGGTTTCAGCTTGAATTCCTTGCCCAGAAAATAAAGATTGGGCATTTTCCAGCAGTTTAGCAACTACCTCTGGTGACACCATCGGATCATCTGCACTAGGCGCATCTGGAAGTGGTTCTTCTACCACAGACAGCAGCACCAAGCGACTGCCGTACTTTTTGACTACGTTGGTAACAACATCAGCAGCTTCCCGCGTTTCCCGGCTTTGATCAATAGGAAATAGTACTGTCTTAAATATCTCTGTCACTTGGGTACCCCTGACTCCGGTAAAATCTTGATGGTTCTACTTTCAAAACAATAACAAAAAGGCAATCAGGAGAGTTTGGTGTGTCCAAAAAAAGTTTAGCAAGTTTATCTTCGGCTGATATCTCTGGGAAACGTGCCTTAGTGCGGGTTGACTTTAACGTGCCTGTGGACGATCAAGGCAACATTACCGACGATACTCGCATTCGCGCCGCTCTACCAACCATCCAAGATTTGACGCAGAAGGGAGCTAAGGTCATTCTCGCCAGCCATTTTGGCCGTCCTAAGGGTGTGGATGACAAATTACGCCTAACTCCCGTTGCCAAGCGTCTCTCTGAGTTACTGGGGCAAGAAGTCGTTAAAACTGATGACTCTATTGGCGATGAAGTTGCAGCTAAAGTTGGCACTCTGCAAAATGGTCAAGTGCTGTTACTAGAAAATGTCCGTTTTTACCCAGAAGAGGAGAAAAACGACTCAGAATTTGCAAAAAAATTGGCAGCTAATGCTGATTTTTATGTAAATGATGCTTTTGGTACTGCACACCGCGCTCATGCTTCTACTGAAGGTGTGACTAAATTCCTCAGCCCTTCTGTGGCTGGATATTTGGTTGAGAAGGAATTGCAATATCTGCAAAATGCTATTGAAAATCCCCAACGTCCTTTGGCAGCAATTATTGGCGGTTCCAAGGTTTCCAGCAAAATTGGCGTAATTGAAACGTTGCTGGAGAAGTGCGACAAGCTAATCATCGGCGGTGGGATGATTTTCACCTTCTATAAAGCCCGTGGTTTGAATGTCGGTAAGTCGTTGGTAGAAGAAGACAAGCTAGAACTAGCGAAGTCTTTGGAAGCTAAGGCTAAAGAACGGGGCGTTGCTTTATTGCTTCCTACAGATGTGGTATTGGCAGATAACTTTGCTCCTGATGCCAATTCTCAAACCGTTAGCATTGAGAATATTCCAGATGGTTGGATGGGTTTGGATATTGGGCCAGACTCTGTGAAATTTTTCCAAGAGAGCCTTGCAGATACCAAAACGGTAATTTGGAACGGGCCAATGGGTGTGTTTGAGTTTGATAAGTTTGCCAAAGGTACGGAAGCGATCGCTCATACCCTCGCTGAAATTGGTAAAACTGGTACTACCACCATCATTGGCGGCGGCGACTCAGTAGCGGCTGTGGAAAAAGTTGGTTTAGCTGACCAAATGAGCCACATCTCCACCGGCGGCGGCGCTAGCTTGGAGTTGCTTGAAGGCAAGGTATTGCCTGGAATTGCAGCTTTAGATGATGCTTAATAGCCATCTTTAGAATTATGTAGAGACGTTAAATATAACGTCTCTATATTAAATAGGGAAAAAACTGTGGAAACAAAATGGCTGGAATGGGCACAAAAGTTACAAGCGATCGCTCAAAATGGTCTAACCTATTCTGAAAACCCTTTTGATATCGAACGCTATAAACAATTACGAGCGATCGCCACAGAAATTATGGCGACTTACTCAAATGTAGAACACAGCCATGTTCTCGATTTGTTTAGCCGTGAAGTAGGATATGCTACTCCCAAAGTTGATGTGCGAGGAGCAATTTTTCGTGATGATACTATATTATTAGTCAAAGAACGAGCAGACGGTTGCTGGACTTTACCTGGTGGATGGGCTGATGTCGGCGAGTCGCCCAGTCAAGTAGTTATGAAAGAAGTATATGAAGAATCTGGATATCAAGCACGCGCGATCAAACTACTAGCAGTCTATGACAGAGACAAACAGGGACATCCACCGCTTCCGTTTTATGTCTACAAGCTGTTTTTTAAGTGTGAACTTATTGGTGGTTCTCCATCATCAAGTATTGAAACTGAAGAAGTAGGTTTTTTTGCTGAAGATGCGTTACCAGAACTTTCCATCGGACGTGTGACACCAGCGCAAATCACGCGACTTTTTCAACATTATCGCCAACCAGATTTACCGACAGATTTTGATTAAATACCTCTGCATTACGAAGATGGGCATACAGAATTTATGGCTTTATTCTGACTCATAAAATAGCCCGGACTTGTAATATAAATTTCATGTGAAGCTGCACAAAATAATTAACCCTCTATTCTTGGCGCTCTTGGCGTTCTTGGTGAACCAGCGCTGTAGGCGGGTTTCCCACCGTAGGCGACTGGTGAACCCGAAGGGCGGTTCGTTTTTAATTCTATGCATCTTCATAAAGCATTGGTATAAATAGTTTCTTGTTGGGTAAGGGGGACACGTTGCCGTGTTCCCCTAGCCAGGAGGAAAAGTATCCTTGAATCTACTTCAGATGACAGTACAATCTTAAATTGACAACATTCTTATGCAAAACTGACTTCTAGGTTATAAGAAAAATCAGGTATAGAGCTGCTACCAGAGAAAATTCCGCCATCTTCAGGTAAGAAACTAAATTTACTCACTGAAATGGAGTACGTACCTGCATTCAGGAAAGTAGTGATTAATGATGACTGGTTGGAACCATTATCGTCGTTAGTTTCTAATAAAGCTCCAGCAGCGTTAAACAGACCCAGAACTGTATCTTCAGATGTCACCGTACTGATAGTGACAGTTCCTGGATTTGCTACAGAAAATTTAAAAAAGTCGAAATCAGAATTATCCCCTGGTTGAACTGTTGCCAACTGCGCTGAAAGATTAAGGTTTGAGCCTGATGATAAGGAACCTAATCCTTCAGCGCTATCTAGTGAGTTATTTGTATCTTCTCCAGCATTTTCCCGCTCATAGAAAAGGAAGTTATCACTATCAAGTCTAAGATTGGTTGTCCCTTGCAGAACACCTATGATTTCATCTTGCTCTCCTGTCGGTTTCTCTAAAAATATTCGTGTGTTGCCTGCAACAACTTGCAGGCGGTAGTCTTCTGGAGTTCCTTTGAGTTCAATTCGATCTTGGCTAGAGTCAAAGTCAGTAATAGTAGCCAAGTCCCCAAAACCAGGATTCGTAGTATTGTTATCGTCGTAGAAAACATTTGCAGCGTCACCCAGGATAAATCTATCTGCCCCAGCTCCACCTGTGAAGCGATCAGTTTCTCCTATTCCAGGTGGAAGTGGACTACCAGGGAAAACGCCAATGAGGATATCGTCTCCAGCGCCGCCATTGAGTACCTCATTACCTGGCCCACCCTGTAGACTATCATTGCCGTCGCCACCATTGAGGATATCATTACCATCACTACCATCTAGAGTATCATTGCCTCCTCCACCATTCAAAGTGTTGTTAGAAGTATTACCAAAAATGAAATTGCTAAGACTGTTACCTGTCCCGCTAATGTCACCACCTTCCCTCAGTGTCAGGTTTTCCAAATTGTTGCCTAGTGCATAGGAGACAGAAGACCGGACGCTATCTGTGCCTGAATTAGCAGCCTCTGTAATGGTGTCGGTAGTACTATCAACGAGGTAAGTGTCGTCGCCTGCTCCCCCAATCAAAGTGTCAGTACCTAAGCCTCCATCAAGTGTGTCATTACCCTTATTACCGGATAATCGATTATTTTGCCTGTCACCAACAATGCTGTCATTTCCATTTGTACCGATGACATTATCAAAGTTGACTGCTGTAAATGACAATGCTCCCACGCCAGGAACGTTATTGGCAGCCAAACTTTGGGTTCGCAGATTAACAGTGATAGATACCCCAGCCAAAGATTGGGATGCATCTATAGTGTTGTTGGCAACATTAGCATTAGCAATAACCTTTTCGACTCTAAAGAGTTGGTCTTGACCAAATCCGCCAGATTTTTCAATGGTTCCAAAACCTGACAAGATAATGGTTTGATCTAGTTGACTGTAGTCTGCGGTATCAGTGCCATCTCCGCCATTAATGCTGTCGTTACCCTGACTGGCTATGAAGGTGTCATTACCTGCACCACCTATTAGAGTGTCGTTTCCTGTGCCACCATCAAGTGTGTCATTGCCGTTTCCACCACTTAGACTGTCGTTTGCTGTCCCACCTGCGAGGGAATCGTTACCATTTGCACCATTCAAAGTGTCGTTACCAGAAGTACTATTGGCATTACCACCACTAGCCCAACCAACTATCGTGTCATTTCCCGAAGTCCCAGAAAGATTGTCAGCACTTGTTTTGCCGAAAATAAATGCCATGTTATTTCTCCTGAATTTCTCACTAATACGTAAGTTCAGCCTCAGTAAAAGAACTATTCATTAGGTCAATGTAGATTACTTACCATTTGTGTAATCTAAATTAAAAACTACTAACTTATTTGGTTAATAACTTATAAAGAAAAAATATCCAGCTATTTATTGTGGGCTGACCTAAAAAACCCGCTTTTGCTTACGCACGAGCGAGACGCCTACTTTAAAGAATTAGATAGTTTTTTTTGAAAGTCTCTTAATTAAGAATCCAAATAGTAAGCAACTATATCAAATATTTTGGTTCTTTTTCCAAACTTTTTTAAACCGACGCTGTAACTATTTAATTATCATGAAGTACAAGGTTACATCAACTACTTTATCAAAACTTTAAATTTTCAATAAGTATGATTGATAATACATTCAAATATAGGTGTTAAATGTAAAATTTAATTAATTATTATTTCAACTTATTGATTTCTTTTGGTAAAATGCTCCTAAAGCATGACCATATTCACAAGAAAATGCATCCACTGCTAGCATCAAACTGGGGTAAAGTACACCTTGAAAAGGCTAGTACTAAACTTTTTACTATGCGATCGCACGGAAAGTGAAATTAAGCTAACGCGCCTATATATTGCACTATTTTCCGTGTAGACCTTCATTAGTAATTAGTCATTTGTGTTTACCAACCACAAAGGGCAACCTCACTAGTGGATGTACAATGTTTATTTGCGTAACAGCTTATATATTTTCTAATCCTTCTCGGATTTTGGCCTTTTCCTACCAAACAAACTAGTCATACTTAAGCCAGTAACTAACAATCCCAATAGTCCTAGTCCGTTCAAAATTGGGTAGATTCCCTGTAAACCAAATATTTCACCACGATGAATAGAAAGCAGTAGACTACGGCCTACTCCCAGGTTAGCTGACCACTCACCTACCAGCGTAGCTGCAATTCCAGTTAACAATGTTACAGCAAGCGGTAAAGCCAGAATAATCGCCAGAGTCCGGTGGTACTTGCGAAATGAACGCATTATCCAAAATCTCCAGTGGAAACTATAGCACTTTGCTATTTGTTCAAAGCCAGATATAAAGACTGTTTTTCTCCTATCTTGTGTCCTTTGACCAAATAATAATTTGGATACAGAGCAAATAATTTTATTTATGGGGCCAAATTATTGACTTTTGAATGTGTGACTTTTGACTTCCCCAAACGCAAACAGCGTCCCCAAGGGTTGGGGCTGACTTCTGCTCTATGTTAGCTTTACCTCACTTTTTAGAAACACTGGCGATATTTGTGTCAAGTGTTTGTAACCCTTTAAGAGCTTTCGCTTTATCTTTTGCCTTCAGCGCACCCTTCACCTGGGTCGCAGTATCTTCGATTACATTATAGGTTTTTGAAGATTTAGTTTTGACACCATCCTCAACCTTAGACCAAGAGTTTTCAAACTTATTAAATTCTTGTTGAGCTTTATCAAAGTTTCCGCCTTGCACCGCAGTTTTGGTATTTGAAACTACACTGACCAAACTCTTAAAACCTCCCTGTGTCGCAACAGTTGTTTTGGATACTGCTGTCCCCGCAGTGGTTTCAGTGGCAGCAGGAGCCTGGGTAGTAGATTTTTGATCGCTGTTGCATCCTACTAATGTCAGTAAGGCAATTGTAGTAACGGGAATGATGTAGATTAAGCGTTTCATAAGACCTCTTGAATAATGATAAATCGCCAAATACCGACGATATCAGCTACTATATCAGCTAAAGTTGTTGAAAATGTAGGAAGATTGAATGCAGCTTTTCGTTTAGTCTAAATTTGTAATATTATATACATTTTTTTTACTAGCACGCGTACATCAAGGCTGTTTTTGCATTAATCGCGGGTTTATGCATCATCATTTTTGGTTGGTAACAAGGTGCTATTTGTTACCTGCTTTCTGATTAAAAAATCTTGAATGCAGTTAAGAAGTTCTTTTAACTCTAAAATTAAGTTAGTAGTATTTCTAAGGTCTTGATGGTAAGCCAATCGTTCTAGTTTATCAGCTGCTAGATACATGGCTGTGGCTCCAATGTTGGCACTAGCGCCTTTAAGGTGATGAGCTTCTTGCACAATTTGCCCAAAGTCATGAGATGCGATCGCTGCTTTAATTATTTCTAAACGGGGTTTAATATCTTCAACGCATACTTGCAATAGACTTAACTCAAATTCTGTGTCATTTCCCGATATCCGATGCAAGTGTTCCCAATCAATTGCTAAATCAGTAGTAACTGTCTGCTCATATACAACTGCCTCTTGTTTTGAAAGGATCACACCTGTCCAATGCTCTAGGGTTGTAGCCAATTTTTCTTTAAACACTGGCTTAGTTAAATAGTCATCCATTCCGGCATTGAGACACCTTTCTTGATCTTCTTTCATGGCATTAGCAGTCATCGCAATCACTACAGGACGACGACGGAGAGCAAAAGTATCTTCTTGCCAACGATGAATTTCTTTTGTGGTTTCTAAACCGTCAAGAACTGGCATTTGACAATCCATTAGAATCAAATCGTAAGGAATTTTTTCTAATAGCTGCAAAACTTCCTTGCCATTAGCAACGACATCGGCTTTGTAGCCCAGACTATTGAGTTGCTTCAAGGCTACTTTTTGATTTACCAAATTATCTTCAGCTAAGAGAATTCTTAATTTCGATTTAGTAGCCACGTAAGGGGAAGAGGAGGTTAGAATACTTGAAGTTTCTGAACTCTGGATTTTTTCAGTAGCATTTAACCAAGAGCCTTTAGCTCCTTGTTTTGATTCCGACTGAGTTTCTAAAATAGTCATAATGGTATCGAGAAGTCGTGATGGCTTAATCGGTTTGACCAAATAAGCAGTAAATCCAATTTTGAGCGTCTGCTGCACTTCATCACGTTGATTAGTAGAGGTGAGCATAATCAAAGGTATTTCAGTAATTGCAGAATTGGCTTTAATTTGTTCTTTTATTGTCATGTCATTTTTTATATCAACCAAGGCAACATCATAAGATTTTCCTTGCTCATAAGCTGACTGAATAACTTTGAGGGCAGCAGTAATACTATCAGCTTTATCTACCTGCATTCCCCAATGATTAGCTTGATAGTAGATAATTTTGTAATTAATAGCATTGTTATCCACTAATAACAAACGGCGATTGTTCAAAAGTCCGCGTTGGCACTTTGGTAAAGCAGGCTCAACTTGCTTGGTAAAAAGTACTTCAAACCAAAACTTAGATCCTTTACCGATCTGACTCTCTACCCCAATTACTCCTCCCATCAAAGTTACTAGTTGTTTACAGATGGCTAATCCCAAACCAGTACCACCATACTTGCGAGTAGTCGAAGCATCCACTTGGGTAAATGGCATAAAGAGTTTGCGTTGATCTTCAGGGCTAATGCCAAGACCTGTATCTGTGATGGCAAAATGGATGGTGGCTGTAGTAGAAGTAAGAGAACGCAATTCGGCTTGTATTAATACTTCGCCAGCACTAGTGAACTTGATAGCGTTGCTGATTAAGTTCATGAGAATTTGCCGCAGCCTACCAGTATCTCCTTTGAGGTGGGTGGGGACGTTATGTTCAATCAGTGCGCCAATTTCTAATCCCTTGTTATGCGCTGAGGGAGCTAATAATTCCACTACTTCTTCCACACAAGTGGATAAGTCAAAATCTAGAGTTTCAAGAGCCATCTCTCCAGCCTCAAGTTTGGAAAGATCCAAAATCTCGTTGATTAAACTTAAAAGGGCGTCTCCACTACTACGAATTGTTTCAATAAAATCTCGCTGTTCTGGATCTAACGGAGTATCTAACACCAAACTAGTCATGCCCAATACAGCATTCATCGGAGTGCGAATTTCATGACTGATATTTGCCAAAAAGGCACTTTTAGCCTGAGAAGCTAATTCAGCTTGGCGACGGGCAATTTCAAGTTCTTGTCGCTGACGAGTTTCTGCTACTAATAGTTGGGCTTGGGCTAAGGCAATACCTACTTGGTCGGCTATTTGGCGCAAAAGATGAGTTTCAAAGCTAGACCAGTGGTGAGAATCATCACACTGATGAACTATGAGCAAACCACGAAGTTCTTCTTTGACAAGAATGGGCACAACCAAATTGACTTTGACCCCAAACTGTTGGATTAATTCTAAATGGTTTTGTTCTACTTCTGGCAGATCGAAATTAGCTAGTCCTAAAATTTGTCCTTGACGGTACTGCTGTAAATAGTACTGCTGTAAATATTCGGCTCGAAAGTAGGGGGCGCTAATATTTTGCTCTTTGATTGTTGGTAAGCCAGAAACTACTGCTTCAATAACAGTAGGTACAGATTCATCAGGCAAAACTTGATAGATTAAAACTCGGTCAGTCTGGAGAATTCTTTGTACTTCCTTGACAGTGATTTGGAGAATTTCTTCAATTTGTAAAGATTGGCGAATCTTAAGAGCGATTTCGGTAAATAATTGCGATCGCAAGTTTTGCCGTTGTACCTCTTCTTCAGCTTGTTTACGCTGGATAAATTGCCCCAATTGCTCACCAATAGAATTCATCGTTTTGATCAAATCTTGGTCAGGCGGTTGGATTTGACGGTTAAAGCAGGTAATCACACCAAGGATTTTATGACCACTGCGGATCGGAAAACCAAAAGCTGCGTGTAGTTGTACTTCAGGGCTGATTTTGAAGCGGGAGAAACTGAGTTCTTTAACGATATCAGCGATCCAAACAGGTTCAGAACTAGCCCAAACCCGGCCAGGTAGTCCAATTCCTGGTGCAAGGGTGGTTTGCCGATTTAGTGCTGCTAACTCCTGTACATCAAGAGATGCCTCATACCACATATCGACAAAACGCAGCACATTTGCCTGCTCATCCACCATCCAAATTTCACCCAAATCCCATACCAAACTCTCGCAGATCCCTTGCAGGGTTTGCCAAGTAGCTTCGCTAATCGTGGCGGACTCTTCTAAAACGCGAGTTGCAACATATTGAGCAGTCAGATGTTGTTCTACTCGTTTGCGATCGGTGATGTCAATGCCAGTACCAACAATGTATTCCACCGATCCTTCATAGTCTTTTAAGAAGGTATTCGACCAGGCAATCAGTCGGCGGCTGCCATCCTTCATTACCCAATAGTTTTCGTATTCTAGGAGGCCTCTACCAGTTAACAATTGCTCAAAAACTGCTTTGGCTGACTCCACCTCTTCAGGAAGTAAGAACAAGTTCCAGAAATGCCTATCCCTCACCTCATCGAAGGAGTAACCTGTTGTTTGCTCACAAGCTTGATTGAAGCGAACAATTTTTCCTTGGGAGTCGGCAACTACTACTAAGGCGCTGGCTGTATCCAGGACTGCTGAGATAAAGTTGCGTTCTTGGTTTAAGGCTTCTTCTGTCCTTTTGCGCTCAATGACCTCACGATAGATGAAGTAGTAGACTACAGCAAGAACGATAAAACTTAGGCAGATGGCGATCGCAAGTATCAGAATTGTGTTGCGACTAGTGGCTTTTTTTGCTTGTAACTGCTGTTGAAGTTGTCCCTTTGCCTCGTTTTCCATCTCATTGATCGCCTTGCGGATATCATCCATGAGATTTTGTTGCTCATTTTTCACTAGTACTTGCAATGCCGCTTCTAATCCCTTGTTTTGGCGCAAGTCAATAGTTTGTTTTAGTTCAGTAAATTTAGTCGTTATTAGAAATTCAAGGGTTGCAATTTGCTTTTGTTGATTCGGTTGATCTGCTGTTAGACTTTTCAGGTTGGCAATTTCTTGCTCGACGTTAGCAAGTGCTGCTTGATAAGGTTTGAGATAAGTTTGTTTTCCAGTAAGGACGTAACCACTTTGTCCAGTCTCAGCATCCTTTATCTGGTACTGTAGTTTTTCTAGACTCTCAATTTTTTTATAAGTATTTTTTACTATACTGCGATTATTAGTAGATACTCTTGTATTTTGATAAGAAACTACGCCAATCAGAACTAAAATTGCCGATGCTAAACCAAAACCTGCTGCAATCTTTTTAAAAAATTGCTTGTGTACTCTCTGCGCCTGTTTGCCTTTCTTGCTTACAAGTACCAAACTTGCTAAATTTCGGCGTAATTCCAGTTGCTTGATCACTTGACGACCTAAAGTTCGTAATGCCTCCACTTGTTCTGGTGTAAGTTCTCGTGGTACATAATCAATTACACATAGAGTTCCTAGCGCATATCCCTCAGGATTAGTCAGAGGTACACCAGCATAAAACCGAATCTTTGGGTCAGATGTTACTAGTGGGTTGATGGCAAACCTTTCATCATCTGTTGCATCAGGCACAATAAAAACATCAGGCTGTAGAATAGCATGGGCACAGAATGCAAAATCTCGATGCGTTTCTATGGCTTCTATTCCGAGTCTTGACTTGAACCACTGACGGTTTGTATCAATTAAGCTAATTAAAGCAATAGGAGTCTGACAAATATACGAGGCTAAATGGGTGAGGTCATCAAAAGCGGCTTCAGATGGCGTGTCGAGAATCTTATACTGCAAAAGCGTCTCGATTCTTTGTGCTTCGTTATCAGGTAATGGTGCTTTCATCCTTATTCTGGGGATTAGGGACTGGGGACTGGGGATTGGGGATTGGGGGCTGGAGATTGCGGACTAGGCGGAATTATTAAAAAAGAAGTCTTTATCTTGTTTTGTCCCCCTTAATACTCAGTCCCTAGCCCCAATCTCCAATCCCTAATTTGTCAACAAACTTACTTTAATTAATGACAACACTTTAGTTAAAAGCGTTAGCGTAATTTTACTGAGTTCGATTTTATTAAAGAATCTGTTAAATGATTAAGTCCCTAGTGTATTTTTTGTGGGCTGGTTTATTGGAAATCGGTGGCGGCTACTTAGTCTGGTTGTGGTTGCGCGAAGGTAAGCCTTTGTGGTGGGGCATATTGGGTGGAATTGCTTTAGCTTTTTATGGGATTATTGCAACTCTCCAATCGGCAAATTTTGGCAGAGTGTATGCGGCTTACGGTGGCGTGTTTATTGCAATGGCAATGTTTTGGGGCTGGAAGGTAGACGGGGTAACTCCAGACCGCTACGACTTAATCGGAGCATGTTTAGCTTTAGTGAGTGTTCTAATTATCATGTTTGCACCCAGAACTTAAATAGAATGTTTGTATTATTTTTTACCAATGTTTTTATAGTATTCCCTTTTAAGCAGATAATAACCTCATCCAATGCAAAGGTTTTTTAGCAACTAAGCTCGAAGAAGAAGCCCTGTGGATATATATCTACACCTTTATAAGGGAGATATGAAGATAAATCATCACATTTTTGGCAAAATTCTCTGATAATTTACAAGACTTTTCAAGGATCACAAGTATCTTGATTTGTAACAGTAGGTAACTAAAAATTTAGAATTTTGTAGCGCTTGAATAAAATGCTATTGTTCAAAAAAAAATGCAATCAACAATCAAATGATTGAGTGTATACATTGTTATTCCCATCTTGGCAACTACAAACAGGATTATATTTTTGTTAACATTTCAAGAAATTTAAGATTAAGTAACTTTCAACACAAAAATGTGTAACTAAAAGTAATCAAATGTAGTCAAGTATACAAATTATTGGTGGTTAGGAAGAAAAAGAAGTGTTGAAGAAAGTTGTGATGATTGGGGTTATTACCCTACTGTTTTTAGGAGGGCCTTTGATGGGCAATGCTTTTGCCCAAACACCAGCTGCTGTGCCTGCTGCTGATACTGGAGATACGGCATTTATGCTGATCTCAGGAGCACTAGTGCTGTTAATGACACCAGGATTGGCGTTCTTTTATGGTGGATTTGTGCGATCGCGTAATATCCTAAACACATTGATGATGAGCTTTGTGTTAATGGCGATCGTGGGAGTTACCTGGATTCTCTGGGGTTATAGTCTTTCCTTTGCACCAGGTTTACCATTTATTGGTGGATTGCAATGGTTCGGGTTGAATGGTGTTGGTTTAGAAACTCAAGGCTACTTGCCGCATCTGCCTTATGAAGACGCCCTCAAAGCAGCAGACCCCAAATATGCTGATGTCGTTTCATACGCCGGAACGATACCCCACCAGGCATTCATGATCTACCAAGCCATGTTTGCCATTATCACCCCAGCTCTAATTTCTGGAGCGATCGTTGAGCGAATGAGTTTCCGCGCCTATTCGCTGTTTGTGCTGCTGTGGTCAACCTTTGTTTACGCCCCCATTGCTCACATGGTGTGGGCTAAAGGTGGATTTTTAGGTTTAGCTGGTGGATTAGGTGCCCTCGACTTTGCAGGTGGCACAGTAGTTCATATTAGTTCTGGCGTTTCAGCCCTGGTAGCTGCGCTCGTCCTTGGGCCTCGGAAAACCCATCCCGATCGTCTTAGCCCGCCACACAATGTCCCCTTCATTTTGCTGGGTGCTGGCTTGCTGTGGTTTGGTTGGTTCGGCTTCAACGCTGGGAGTGCCTTATCTGTTGCTAGTGGAACTTCTGGTAACTTAACAACAAATTTAGCAACAACAGCCTTTGTTGCCACCAATACGGCGGCGGCGGCGGCGGCTTTAATGTGGCTAATTTTGGAAGCAGTTTTACGGGGTAAACCGACAGCCGTGGGAGCGGCTACAGGAGCCGTTGCTGGTTTAGTTGGCATCACTCCCGCCGCCGGATTTGTCACACCGCTATCGGCGATTTTAGTTGGTTTCATCACTGCCTTTGTTTGCTTCTATGCTGTGAGTTTTAAGCACAAGCTAGAAGTTGATGATGCTTTAGATACCTTTCCCGTGCATGGCGTTGGTGGTACGGTGGGGGCTATTTTAACGGCCATCTTTGCCACGACTCAAGTCAACGGCGGAGGTAAAGACGGGGTACTGCGTGGTAACTTTGGTGAATTGGGAGTTGAACTACTAGCAATTGCCATTGCTTATGCGATCGCAGGTGTTGGGACGTGGGTTATTCTCAAGATTATCGATGCTACAGTTGGTCTGCGAGTTAAAGAAGAAGCCGAATTGCAAGGTTTGGATATCAACGAGCACGGAGAAGAAGGTTACAACTCCGAGTTTGGCGATCGTCCTACTTAGTAAAAAGTAGCGAGTGGGGAGTAGGGAGTACAGACGCGATTAATCGCGTCTGTACAGGAGTTACGAGTTATTATTCTCCCCCATTCCCCATTCCCCAATTTAAATGTGTAATTTGCGATCGCTAGCGTTAAAATTTGATTCAAATAATTGGTAAATTTCGCTAGTCGTGTCTACATCTGCAAAAACCTTTCCTATCTGGGCATTTTTCTCGCTGTTAACTAACGGCATCCTAATGTTGGCGGTCATCCTGCTAATTTGGCAACAGCAGAGATTGTCCGCTTTTTTTGGGATAGTAACATCCCCAGAGCCAATCAGTCGTAACTTCTCACCCGAAATTGCTACATCTGATTTAGGTCGTCGTCACCAACTCTCTTACCAGCAGTGGGTAGACATCCTTACGCAAGAAGCCAAGGTAGCCGCAGACCAACGTCCTCCGCATTTAAGCATCCTAGTGGGAGATTCTTTGAGTTTGTGGTTTCCGCCTGAGTTATTACCTGAAGGTAAAAATTGGCTCAATCAAGGAATTTCTGGCGAAACCAGTAATGGACTCTTGAAAAGATTGGAGATATTTGACCGCACCCAGCCAGAGGAGATTTTTCTGATGATTGGCATTAATGACCTAATTCGGGGGGTGAGCAACAGAGAAATTTTAGATAATCAGCGTCAAATTATTAATTACCTACGAAAGAAGCATCCCACGGCGCAAATTGTTGTCCAATCGATTTTGCCACATGGCGCAGAAGAAGCAACCTGGAAAGGACGAGATAAACTTCTGGCTGTTGACAATAGTCGCATTCGTGAGTTAAATCAGCAGCTGCAAAGTATTTGTAACAAAAAAGGTGTCAAATATCTCGATTTACATCCCCTGTTTACCAACAAACAAGGTAATCTCCGCCGCGAATTTACTACTGATGGTTTACATTTAAGTCCTGAAGGCTATATAGTTTGGCGTTCTGCATTGCAGCTTTATGGCGAGATCGAATTAAAACCCCAGCAAGAAGAAGAGGGGAAAAGGTTAAAGGATAAAGGGTAAAGGCATTAAATCCTTTTCCCTTTACCCTCTCTGATAATATCTTTGAATACAACTCTGTATAAATTGCGTCTGGGCGCGAGAAAATAAGAAATAGTGGTTTAAGTAGACAAATCTAATGGATACAAAAGCTTTTAAGCGCAGCCTGCAACATTCAGACAATTACAATCGCAAAGGGTTTGGTCATCAAGCAGAAGTTGCCACCCAGTTGCAGTCTGAGTATCAGAGTAATTTGATTCAAGAAATTCGCGATCGCAATTACACTCTACAACGAGGTGATGTGACAATCCGGCTAGCACAAGCCTTTGGCTTTTGTTGGGGTGTAGAACGCGCTGTGGCAATGGCCTATGAAACCCGCCAGCACTTCCCTACAGAACACATCTGGATTACTAACGAGATTATCCACAATCCCTCTGTCAATCAGCGAATGCAGGAGATGGAAGTCGAATTTATTCCCATTGAAGGAAAGAATAAAGACTTTTCTGTTGTTGGAACTGGTGATGTAGTGATATTACCCGCCTTTGGGGCTAGCGTTCAAGAAATGCAGATACTTCACGAGAAAGGCTGCAAAATTGTTGATACAACTTGCCCTTGGGTATCTAAAGTTTGGAATACAGTAGAAAAGCACAAAAAAATCGATTATACATCAATAATTCACGGTAAATATAAACATGAGGAAACAGTTGCGACTAGTTCCTTTGCTGGCAAATATTTAATTGTGTTGAATTTGCAAGAAGCACAATATGTTGCTGACTATATTATGAATGGTGGGAACCGTGAAGAATTTCTGACAAAATTTGCTAAAGCTTGTTCAGCAGGATTTGACCCCGATCGAGATTTAGAAAGAGTTGGCATTGCTAACCAAACCACGATGCTAAAAGGCGAAACTGAGCAAATCGGCAAGCTTTTTGAGCGGACTATGTTACAAAAGTATGGCCCCACTGAGTTAAATCAACATTTCCAAAGCTTCAATACTATTTGTGATGCCACTCAAGAACGCCAAGATGCAATGTTGGAGTTAGTGGAACAAAATTTAGATTTAATGATAGTAATTGGTGGGTTTAATTCATCGAATACTACTCAATTACAACAAATTGCTTTTGAGCGGGGAATTCCTTCTTATCATATTGATACTGTTGAACGGATTAAATCAGGAGATTCCATAGAACATCGGCAATTAAATGGGCAATTAATAACTACAGAAAACTGGTTGCCAGATGGAGAAATTGTGGTCGGAATTACTTCTGGTGCTTCCACGCCAGATAAGGTAGTAGAAGATGTAATTGAGAAAATTTTTGCAATGAAAGCAACAGCAGCACTGGTTTAACATTTGTCAAGTAAGCACGTTCGTAGTAAGGACTTTAATCCTTACTACGAACCTTCAAAACTAGCTTAGACATTGTATTAGTGTTCACTGATATATGAAATCGCCACAGGTGTCAAAGACTAGCAGCAAACATCAACACAGCACGTATCATAAGAGATTGCTGATAACTATGAAAATAATCACGGATCATTTTCTACTTTTTTGAAATGCAAAGACGGATGAAATTGATTATTAATCCAAAGGCGATATGCCTTTTTAGCTTGCTCTTTAACTTCAAATGAAAGTGCAGAATATGATCGCCAAAAATCAGGGGTTGTTAAGGATTTCATCTAACGATTTCACCCGATTAGCTTCAATATCTGCTTTTGCACGCTGGATTAACTGATCCAATCTACCAGATTTTGCATCTGCTTCAATTTGCTTGTCCCAGGCATCATTGAGATATTCTTGAAGCCACTTTGATAAATCCCGCATTTCACCTTCAGACAGTTGCATAATAGCAGCTTCTATTTCTGGGAGCGAGTTCATCCTATTATCCTCAATCCAGCACTATGAATTATATCCTACCAAAATTGACGGAATAATTCAGAATTAGAATTAGCGTCAAATCTTAATTATTAATTATGAATTAGCAATGACACAGAAATGGCTTTCTATCGTCGGTATTGGCGAAGATGGGTTACAGGGGTTAAGCGCGATCGCTCGTTCTTTACTCGATCAAGCTAAAGTAATTGTGGGAGGCGATCGCCATTTATCGATGCTCCCTAAAGATGATCAACGTGAGAAACTAGTCTGGACATCTCCCATTAGTACTTCTGTAGAGGAAATTCTCAAACGTCGGGGTGAGTCAATTTGCGTACTTGCAAGTGGCGATCCTATGTGTTATGGCATTGGTGTTACCTTGATGCGGCGAATTCCCGTCTCTGAAATGACAATTATCCCCGCACCTTCAGCCTTCAGCCTCGCCTGTGCCAGGGTTGGATGGTCTTTAACTGAGGTGGAAACCTTGAGTTTGAATGGTCGTCCATCCTCCCTACTCCAGTCTTACATTTACCCAAAAGCGCGGCTGTTGATTTTGAGCCAGGGGAAGGACACACCCGCCATTGTTGCTGAAATTTTGACAAATCGCGGCTATGGTAGCAGTAAAATCACCGTATTGGAGCGTATGGGCGGCGCTCATGAAAGAATTGTGGAAGGTACGGCTGCATCTTGGAGTGAAACTGAAGTTGCGGCTTTGAATGCGATCGCAGTTGATTGTATTGCTGATGCTGGGGTTATCCCATTACCAAGATTACCAGGATTACCAGATAACGCCTATCACCACGATGGACAGTTAACGAAGCGTGAAGTTAGGGCAATTACTTTAGCAGCTTTAGCACCCATACCGGGAGAATTATTGTGGGATGTTGGCGCGGGTTGCGGCTCAATTTCTATTGAATGGATGCGGAGTAATGCTCGGTGTCGAGCGATCGCGATCGAACAAAATGCTTCTAGACTACTATATATTGCCGATAATGCCGCCACTCTTGGTACTCCAAATCTGCAAATCATTGAAGGTAAAGCGCCTCAAGCCCTGAAAGACTTGCCTGCACCAGATGCCATTTTTATTGGTGGTGGGGTGACAGCAACGGGAATTTTTGATGTTTGTTGGGAAGCACTGCGGCTGGGTGGGCGTTTAGTGGCAAATGTGGTAACGGTAGAGGGTGAGCAAACTTTGTTTCAATGGCATGAACGAGTCGGTGGTGATTTAACTCGGATTGCCATTCAACGGGCTGAACCTATTGGTAAATTTTTGGGCTGGCGAGGAATGGCGGGTGTGACGCAATGGCTAGTTATCAAATAACAGGAGCAATCATAAACTAAGGAAAGTTAATTTAAAATTGAAATTTCTATTACTTATAATTACAACACTATTACTACAAGCTGGTATAGTTCACACTTAATGTTCATAATTGAAAAACCTTACTATTATTGCAGCTAATAAGCAGCTAATTGCTATATAATTAGTTTTGTGTTCCCTTTTAGACTCGCTCATGGTTTGCAACAATCGCACCAATTTTTTATTGAAGCGATTTCTGTCTTTGTTGTGATTATCGTTGACAAAAAGTCACTTATTGGGGGTGAAGTAATGGACGAGCATAATCTTGACGACAAAAATAAATTTCTTTACCCTCGTAGTCGCTATTACGGTCAAGTTAAGCCAGAGAACTTAGTATTTAATGCCAACCTTCAAGAATTTGCTCAAAAAGTTGGCTACATTACCAGTTTAGAAACATCTGGAAAGCTTGAAACAGAAGATGCTTACAAACAGATTAAAGCACTTTGGAAAGAATTGAAGCGTAGCAAAAAAGCATTGTTAATTGATGAGGAACCACGAGAAAAACCCTGAAGTTGTTTAAGAAACGCGATAATTGATCGCTATTTATAATTACCCTCATAAAAGTGCGATCGCCTGTCTTTCAACTACCCTGTTTATCTACTATTAGATTTCGCAATTTTTCTTCATCAAAACTAAGCCCATGACGTTCTAAATATGGGCGTAAATTTATTTTAATGAATAAATCTTTTAGTTCTTGAGCAATTTCTTGGGGTGGATTTCCTGATAATGCGTAGGCGTAGCCCGCCGCAGGCATCGCAATCAAACGTTCTGTTGTTTGAAATTCACCACAGTCTATTGTAAGGCTTGCAGCACTGCGATGTAATACTGAACGAGTCGGCTCGGCATCAAGTTGATTTGCAATGAGTGCAGCAGCTTGAGATTCTTTTTCAAAAGCTTGTCGAGAAACGTGATTAGCTTGCTTTAAGTCTCCTCTGAGTTTAGCGGTAAAGGCTGCTTCAGCTAAATCCATCGCCTGTTGATGCAACTCCTGAATATGACTCATTTTTCCACAATAAAAGATAGGGATCTGCTAAATTCAACAATAATAATATAGGCAGGAAATTTGCTATCGTTCCGATTAGTTTGCTCGATTTTTTGTTTTATTCTAGCTCTAACCCTGCTATCATCTGCTTTACGTAGACCTGAAACTTCCAACCGTACTTTATTTTGAAACGGAAGTTCACCAGCTTCATCTTCACTACCTAACCAATAATCAAATCCAGTGCCTTTGCGCGATCGCTCTTTAATTACAATATAATCGCCATAAATCATTAAAAATAGAAAAGTAAGTTCATTGCCAAGTTATGAAACTCAAAGTTGTATTAGAACCAAGTGACGAAGGCGGATATACCGTCCATGTTCCGTCACTTCCTGGCTGTATCAGTGAAGGAGAAACTGTGGAAGAAGCATTAGAGAATATCCAAGAAGCAATAGAACTTTACCTTGAACCATTGGAAGATGAATTGATTACTCAAGAAGGCGTAATTGTCAGGGAATTGGTACTGTGAGCAAAGTTCCCAATTTACCCTATACTCAGATTATCGCTGCTTTAGAACGGGATGGATGGATAGTTGTACGCCAGCGAGGTAGTCACATTAGATTGGAAAAAAGTATACCGGATGAAGTCTTGAAACTGACTGTTCCGGCTCATCAGTCAGTTAAGCGTTCCACCCTAGCTAAAATTTTAAAGCAGGCTCGTATAGACTTGGAAAGATTTTTAGATTTGTTGTAGCCAAAAGATGGCAGAAATAATTACTTCCCATCCTCCAGTATTAATGTAGACTCAGCAGTACGCCCAAATTCTTCTGGTGCATATTGCAGATGAACATCTGCACCAGGCCAAGAAAATGTACCAGGAGTAACAGAACGGACTAAGTAATGCAGACTATAAACTCCTGGTTCTAAGTGGTCAGCATAGGCGATAATGCGATCGCGGTAGATATTTCTAAAGCCAAGTTCCCAGCTATCAGCTTTTGCTTGTAATGCAGCTGTGGTAGTTTGAAAACTCGCATCCACCGCCTCAAAACCTGATGGTAACGGATCTTTAATCACCACATGATCTACAGGATGATCGGCAATGATTTCTAAACCAATATCAAACACCTGTCCAGAGGCTAAAGTCAAGGGTTTATCGAACGCATAAAGACCTGTTTTTTGTAAAACTTTATCTTTATTTACTTGACCAATTTCTCGTGTTATGCGTAAACCATTAAATCTGCCTGGTTGATTTCCTTGCAAGCGATAATTATAAGCAACCAGATAGTGTAAAGTGCCATTACCTGATTTTTGTAGCGTCAAATCATTACGCCCACGAGGTAATAGATTTATCGGCACAATTAGTTGTAAATTAGGATTTGTGTAACCTTCAAACCGGTTTTCTCCTAACTTATTACCAGCTAATTGTACTGTGGCAACAAAATTAGGTGGTGTAGGTTGTAGTTGGCTATATTCTACCAAAGCTGTTAAAGCTTGGGCATTATTATAGTTAGTTTGCCATGTGCCATCCCGCCGTAGTGCCAGAAGACTTTGGAATAATTTATCTATAACTTCGGGTTTACTTTGTTTGGCAATAAATAAACGTAAAGCTTGCGCTTGCGTCGTCGTAGATGAACTCATCCATCCCCAACTACTGGGTAAACTCACAATTGCTGTGCGACCAGTTTCATATATACTTTGTTGCAGCTTATTCACTAATTGTTGAGATTCATCTTGCCATTCTGGGAATTGAGATAAATATCGCGCCAGTTTGATTTGAGTTACTAAATCAAAATTATTGCGCTGTTCATAAATATCTGCGAGGAATGTATTGCGTTTTTCATCCAGTTCTGCTAAAGCGATTAAAGCATTAAGTTGCAGTTGTCTTTTACATAGTTGCTGTTTACAAAACTCGTATTCTCCAGGATTCGCCAAAACTTTTTGCAGATAAGTTTTGAGGCGGGATAGCATTGCAGAATCGACTAAATTAGGAAACACCTGACTAGCTTTAACCAAAGATTCACCTGCATAAGAAGAAACCCAAGGGTCAGATTTTTCTTGTTTGGGGAAAGCAGCAAAACCACCATCTGCTATTTGGAGTTTTTGCAATTGTTCAATGGCTTGTTTTGCCTGTTGGTTAGGATTAAATTCTGCAAAGGTTTGACCATATTTTTGTGTAAGATTTTGCAGATTAGCCGCAATCATTAACTGACTTGCAGCCGGTTCTGTAAACGGCAAATCATTATCTTCTAAAACCTGCTTTGCTGGTGCTTGAATCTCTGGTATCAGAGTACTCGCCAACTGAATATCTAAACCTCCCGCGTTAAGGAAGGTATTTTTATCAACATTCAAGGGAATTTTTACTTGTTTTTCAGTAACACCAGCTTCAACGACTTGTTCTGTAATTTCAATTGGCTTAATTTCCAAAGGAACTTCAAAAGCATCTGCGGCTGTACCATTTAGCTGAGTGCTAAAGCGAACTTTTCCAACTCCCACACTATCCGCCACCATTGGAAAACGATAAGCGTGAGTTGCAGATTCAGCTTTGGTTTGCAAAGCAGTAGCTGTAGGGTTTTTGTCAGCAAACTTTACATTACCGCTAAGTTCGCCATTTATTGAGAGATTTCCTGTATTCCCAGTGTTGTTAGTTACAGATAAACCAGCAAGGATGCGATCGCCTGGACGAGCAAACTGTGGCAAGATGGCATTAGTTAGCAGTGGCTTTGTGGTGATAAACGTCGCGTCTCCATTCCCAAAACGCAGATTTCCATCAGTAGCGACAGCCATCACCCGCCATGTAGTTAAGTCATCCGGGAGTTTAAAGGTTATCTGTACATTACCATTTACATCGGTGACAACAGAACCGTTGTAGTAAGCTAAGGCTTGAAAATCTGTGCGAGTGCGAGTATTGGCTGCACCAGTTGAGAAACCACCGCCATAACCCCAACCTTTAGGTTTAGCTACATCTTGTGGTTGTAATATGACATCCGCGCGATTATCGTTAAAGCGGGTAGATATCGCCTGTTCTGCATAAACTGTATCTACTAAGTCTGGGGGACGATAACCAGAAAGTTGTAACACTGCCTCATTTACCACCATGACTGTAAACTGTCCTTTGGTGGGATTACCTTGATTATCCTTCAGTTCTAGTTGTACCGTTGACTCTGCACCAGGTTCTAATGATGCTTGCATCGGCTTAACTTGCAGTTTTAAATACTTATCTTCTAAGTTAACTTTAAAAGGTGTAAAACCAATCTTCACCAAATTATCTAAACTTCCCGCTTCCACTTGGTTTATCGGTTTACCTTGTCTGACTAACACAGCTTCAATGGCTGCATTTGGCAGCATTTCTGGCGTGACTTTAAACTGAATTTGTGGTGCGCTTCCCTGAGTTTTGGTAATTTGCTGATAAAGGGGTTTGTCTTTAATTACAGCAAAGTACAATTCTGCATCTGGATAAGGAGATTGAATTAGTACAGTAGCAGTTTCACCAGGTTTAAACTCTTTTTTATCTAACTGAATTTCTAAGACATCTTTTTCTTTATAACCCCAAAATACTGGATTTTCCCCAGTTGCCCAAATTTGTAAATCTGTGGCACTTAATTCGTCTTTGGCATCACTAAAATTAACTCTAATCCGATATGAACCAGATTCCGGTGCTGTCAAATTCACCGATTGCGGATTGCTAGCAGATGTAATTTCTGCTTGTCCGACTGTTTTATATTCAACTTGATTTTTTGGAGTTCGGCTACCTTCCACCAACTGCGTGACGCTGCTGTATTTAATTTGTTGTAATTCCAGCCGCACCCGTTGACCTATTATCGCTTTTCCTGTAGGGTCAGTAACAATAACTTCAATGGGAAAAGCCTTACCAGCATCAGCGATGAAATTACTTTTTAACCCGATGAGACGATTACTTGGTAAGGCTGTAAAAGTTTTGGAATTGGCTACAGATAGATTAGAAACATCTGCAACTTGCACATCTACTTGGTAAGTCATCGGATATGGTAAATCATTAGCCACATTTACAGTTTGACTACTTTTACCATTAGCATCTAGCTGGGCATTAGTTTGCAATACATCACTAGATATAGTAGGAGTTTCTTCTGGCCATAACCATTGCCTACCAAAAGTAAATTCATCCCAACCTTTTGGAACAAAATTAGCCTGTTGGCGAGTGATAAAGTATTTTGCTTCGCCACCTTCTACAGGCGCACCGAACAAATAATTACTTGTAGCATTAATATTAACTTTCTCGTCAATGAGAGCAAATTCTTTATCTAAATTGAGTTCAACTTTAAAATTGGGTGGCTTAAACTCAGCTACCCGAAATTCTCCAGAAATTTCTTGCCCATTCTTCCCCTTAGCCTGGATTGTATAGTAGCCTAAGCGTTGAGTAGTCTTAATGGGCAGTTCTAGAGAAAATGTACCAAATTCATTTGTAGTTTGCGTACCTAAATTAGTCTTTTGCCCATCAGGATTAACTAAAGTTAATTGGTAAACAGCATTTTTATCTTGTTGGATTACACCATTTTGTAAAAAGTCAGCAAAACCGGTAAACAAAGCTTTTTCGCCTGGTTGATACAACTGTCTATCCGAGAAAATTACCCCGCGTGATTCAGGTTTACCAACTTGCCAGCCTGCATCAATACCATATCCATAAACGCCGCTATATTCTTCAACTCTGGCAAATGCCCAATCTTGATTCTCACGGGCAATTACTAATAATTGTGGTGATTTACTAGAACTTTCATTTCCCGAATAACATTGCTGTAATCTTTCACGAGAAATTGTCAAAGTTCCATTTTCATCAGTTTTACCTGTTGCACAGGGTACTGGTTCGGGGCGAGATTTAGCCTGTAACTTTGATTGATAAATTTCCACAGCAGCCGCTTGAACTGGCGAACCATCCGTAAGATGATTGACGCGAATTAAGCCTGACTCAGGAAACCACTGAGTAAATACGCCCAAATTCGTCAATTCAACCATGCCATAAGTCGTAGGTTCTCGCCAGAGTTCCTTACCATTCTCCTGATATTTATTAGTGCGGGCTTGCACTCCATAAGCTAACATTCCCGTACCTGCACTTATTTTTTCCCGCAGAGGAACAGCAATATCAACTGATTGATTTTTTTTACCCGATACCTTAAAACTTTGCCAATCAGAAGGTTCTGGCAATAAATCACTACCATTATTAAAATAAACTAAATCTGTCGGTTGAACTACTCGATAAGCCGCTTTGTACTTCGATTCTGGCAAATTTCCCGTACTAATATTTAGCTGTAAATCTTTACCTGTGGGAAAAATATTCAAATCTGAGGGTACCCAGATATCCCCAGCTAAATCTCCAGTATCATATTTAAGTGTGATAGGTTTGCCCAAAGTTTGCCCAAACTTATCTTTAAGGTTTCCGCCGATAGTAATTGTATAAGTCTTGGCAGGTTCTAGTGCATAAGGATTGATGCCGACAACTTTATCTTCATCATTTATTTGGAAAATTCTCGAAATTTCTTTTGGTGCTGGATTAATAGTAATATTTTCTTTAGCTGAATCTGGCAATAAGACGTTATTAAATTCTAGCTGTGGACTGCCTTTAACAAATCTTCCAAAAGTTCCACCTGCATCTGGCTGTCCGTAAAAGTTAATTTTCTGAAATGCTAAAGGCGAATAAGTTGCTAACTTACTGGCAAATTCTTTCTCTGTAGGTAGATTACCATAAGCAGGACGGATTCCGGGAGAAAATACTAGACGATAAGGGGTTGCTTTTTCGAGATTTTGCTGGGGGATAAGGTTATAAATCCAGTTACGTGCTGAAGGGTCAAATTTTTCTAAAGGTTCTTCTTCATTTTTTAATGGTTTTTCTTCTTTATTTAATTCAACTTTAAAGCCTACACCCTTATTTTTACCTTCGGGAATTAACTGTAAATGTTCTTGTACAGAAGCTAAATCTAATTCTACATTTGAAGTAACCTGTAATTTCTGTTGTAAATCAATTGGTTCAATATCAGCTTTTTCAATGGGATTTACACCGGGTAAATTAGTCAGGTTGATAGATTCGGTATTAAAAGTCCAAGGCAAATCTTTGTCTAAGCGATGATTTTTTAAATCGGCTAAACCTGTTTTGAGGGTAACTTGAAATCTTGTCGCTATTGGCAATGCTTTCTCGGCTTGAAAACCTACCATGCGCGGTGTCAAAAAGCGAAATTGACCGGGTAGAGGCGGCCAAAGGGCAAATTTTTCTAATATTTTCTGTTGTTCTGGACTGTCAAGACTTTCAACTGGGATTAAAGCTTCTTTAAAACGGATGCGGATTTGATTAAGAGATTTTGCATCCCCAATGGGACTAATTTGTTCAATCCAGTCTGGTAGTTTAGGCGGCGTGAGTGCGGATACTGTTGGGAGTTGTTCTTTACCTGAGTTGATACCAAAAAAGTTACACCCTGCCATCCCTAGCATAAATGTAAAGAGAAGAAGATACTGTATTTTTCTCTTCTGGCTTGAAGAATAACTAATTTTTTTTAATAAACCGCCAAGTGCGCCAAGTACGCCAAGGAAGAAATAGAGAATTTTTTGGTGGAAACGAAGGAAAGCTCTGATAATCATATTTTTAGTAATTACAAATAAAAATTCACAAATTATAGAGAACAAAAGTTTGTCTTCCCTCATTAAGTTGGCAATGCCAAGACTAATAAGGGAAGGCTGATGACTATTTTTTACTCAAATATTGGATAAAACTTATGTTTATTTACATAGATAACCAATACCGTGTGATTGTTCCGCAAAATCACTACAAATCTTAACTATGAAGAAGTATTTAAGTTCTGCAAATATTAATTTATATCTGCTAAGTTAGGAAAAATTACTTATTAAGTATTTGACATAGTTATTGATGTAGATGTAATAATCTTCGCGTCACAATTAAGGTAAGTTTTTTGGGCAGGGATTCCCTGATGAAACTAATTTTACGATCGCTACTCAAACTTAAGCGCACTAGTAAGGTTATCCTGGCTGTGCTGGTAATCTGTCTGGTTGTACGCCTACTACCTTATTTTGCGCCCATTCGTGCCGCAGATATTGCTCAAAATCAGTTGGCAATACAATTTAGCGATCGCAATGGTTTACCATTAGGAACATTACTCACCCGTGACCAAGAGCATACATCAGTAATACCACTAAATCAGGTTTCGCCCCAGTTTATCCACGCTATTTTAGCCGCCGAAGATGGCAGCTTTTATCATCACGGGGCGTTGGATATGAAAGCTATTATCCGCGCCAGCAAAGAAGCCATCCACGCCAAACGAATTGTTTCCGGCGCTTCCACTATTACTATGCAGTTAGCGCGGATGTTATATCCAGTACCGCGTAGTTTCTCTGGTAAACTGAGCGAGATTTGGCTATCTTGGCGGTTAGCAGCAGGGATGAACAAAGATGAAATTCTCTCTGCATATATCAATCGCCTGCCAATGGGAGGGAATATATATGGTGTGGAAGCAGCAGCGCAGACTTATTTTTCCATCCCAGCGAGTGAGTTAAATCTTGCCCAAGCTAGTTTGTTAGCTGCTATTCCTAATAATCCCACATACTTTAACCCTTATCAGCATTGGGAACGATTGAAGCAGCGACAAAAATACATCCTCAATCGGATGGTACAGGAAAAATATATTAGTGGTGCGATGGCTGGCCGAACATCCGCCGAAAAAGTCGTGTTTCAATCTCGTCAACGGGGAATTATCGCCGCACCACACTTTTTGTTTTGGTTAGCCAATCAAATTCCCCCAACCTCCTTTGAGAAAGGGGGCTTAATCCCCCTGCCCTTAAAAAGGGGGGTTAGGGGGGATGATAAATCCGTTATTCGCACCACGATAAATCGCCCTTTACAGCAGTTTGTCGAAGCACAAGTGCAACAGGTGATTTCTTCTCTCGCCGCTAACAATGTCCATGATGCAGCTGCATTGGTGATTGACAACCACACTGGCGAAGTCTTGGCTTATGTAGGTTCGCCTGATTACTTTAATGAAGCCAAACTGGGACGCAATGATGGAGTACAGGCACTACGCCAACCAGGTTCTACCCTTAAGCCTTTTGTCTATGAACTAGCCTTAGAAAAAGGTTTAATTCGCCCAAATACTATTTTGGCAGATGTACCCGCCCATTATGCCATTCCTGGCGCGAAACTTTATAGCCCCACAGATTACACCGAACGCTTCCTTGGCCCTGTGCGGGTGCGAATCGCTTTAGCAAATTCCCTAAATGTCCCCGCAGTAAGGGTTTTAGAAAAAGTAGGTGTAGAAACTTTCTTAGAACGATTGCATCAACTAGGATTTGAACACCTTAATCAAACCCCAGAACATTACGGTTTAGGGTTAACTCTCGGTAGTGGCGAAGTTAGTCTCTGGGAGCTAGCTCGTGCCTACCTTACTATGGCACGACTTGGAGAAGCTACGCCGCTAATAAGCACATTTTTAGATACCCCACTCCCCAGTACAGACGCGATTAATCGCGTCTCTTCCCACTCCCCACTCCCCAACCACACAATATGGCAATTAATTACCAACATACTTAGTGATAACCATGCTCGTGCAACAGCATTTGGTGTAGACTCAGTGTTAAATTTACCTTTTCCTGTTGCTGTTAAAACTGGCACTTCTTCCAATTTTCGGGATACTTGGACAGTTGGCTTCACTACAAATTACACCGTCGCTACTTGGGTAGGTAATTTCAACGGCGAACCGATGCGTCAGGTTTCAGGTGTTACCGGGGCTGCACCCTTGTGGAATCGAATTATGTTACACCTGCACGAACATCAAGAACCAGCAGGTTTTCCGCCTCCAGAAGGTTTATTGCAATTACCTGTTTGTGCAATTTCGGGGTTACGACCAACACCAGATTGTACCTCAGTTGTGCAGGAATATTTCTATCCAGAAGATAAAATTGCCTATGAAGGTAACAACCAATTCAATTTATCACCAGAGTATGATGAGTGGTTGGCCAAACAACAGCAATCGAGCCTTGTTTCTAACAATTTGAGAATTTTATCTCCGCATCATGGCGATTTATTTTTACTGTATCCAGGTGAAGAAGCGAAGCAAAAACTCGAATTTAAACTAGTAGGAAATAAATCTGCGTCTATTGAATGGTGGCTAAATGGAGAAAAGCTAGATACAAACTCAGCTAATTCTTTATTTTGGAATTTGCGTCCTGGTAAATGGACTTTGGAAGCAAGAAGCGGCGAAATGGCCGACAAGGTAAGTTTTCAGGTGCAATTAGCTAGTATTAAACCTACGCGTCGAGGATTTTCTATTAGTAATTCTCAGGTAAACGGGAATCGTCCATAAATAAAAAAGGCAGGGATTACCTGCCTAGTTCCGTTAAACAGTTTGATGAGTAAACTATTGCAGATCATATTGACAAAGGCATTACAAAATTATGTCAAAGGTATGACCACAAATAATAAGCTTGAACAAGAGCAAGGAAGCAAGAACAGATAGAGAAAAATGCTGCACAGTCGATATATTTGCTTACCGCGTCTGCTTGATAGGAATCTCAATTAAAAACTCTGTACCCTTACCAGGTGCAGAAATACACTCGATTTTTCCCTTGTGCTTATCTACTATAATCTGGTAACTAATAGATAATCCTAAGCCAGTGCCTTTACCTATAGGTTTAGTAGTAAAAAAAGGATCAAATAATTTAGTCTTAACTTCTTCTGGTATTCCTGGCCCATTATCTTTAATACTAATAAGCACGCACTCTTTATTCTTAACTTGAGTGTGGATAATAATAGAGCTAAAGTGTTTTTTAGCCTCTCCTTTTAAACATAAACACTCTTCTTCCCATTCATATAAAGCATCAATAGCGTTACTTAAAATATTCATAAATACCTGATTTAGTCCTCCTGCATAACATTCAACAAGAGGCAAATCACCATAATCTTTGATTATTGCAATCTCCTGCTGTTTATGCTTTCCTTTAAGACGATATTCTAAAATTAATAGAGTGCTATCAATTCCTTGATGAATATCAACAGGTTTCATTTCTGCTTCATCAAGACGCGAGAAGTTACGCAAAGTTAGCACAATCTCACGAATGCGTTCAGTACCAACTGCCATTGAAGATAAAACTTTCGGCAGATCATCAATAATAAACTCTAAATCTATCTCATCAATCAGACTACTTAGTTCTGAATTATAATTAAATTTTTGTTGTTGATACAGGTTAATTAAACTTAGTAAATCCTGACTATATTCTCTAACATGCACCAGATTACCATAAATGAAATTAACTGGATTATTAATTTCATGAGCAACACCAGCAACTAGCTGACCTAATGAAGACATTTTTTCAGTTTGAATCAGTTGTACTTGGGCGTGTTGCAATTCTTGCAGTGTCTGTTGTAATTGATTATTTTTGTGTTTTAGTTTTGCAGTTCTCTCTGCAACTTGCGTTTCTAATCTATAATTTGTTTCTTCTAAGGCGGCTTGAGCAATTTTTTTAGCTTTTAAGTATTGCTGTAATAAGTGCAATACTAAAAGCCACGCTGGAATCAGCATTGCTAAACTTATAATAGATTCTAAAATTGCCCAAAACATTCTTTTGTAATAATCATCAACTTTTTGCTGTAACTGAAGTGAGATATTACGCTTTCTTTTGGCAACACCATCAGCATAAATTTGTTTTTGATTTTCATACTCACGGCTAGAAAGTAATATTTGTGCTATCTCTTTTTTGTCTTTTTTAACCAATTCAAAAGATTGATATTCCATTTCTACTAAGCGTTGATTAGCAGCATCAACTTTTTTAGCATCCTCATTTTCATATACTTTAGGAGCCAATTTAATAGATTCTTTAATAGCAAAATCAAGTTTAGGTTCAAATTGACGATACCGTTCTTCCCAAATAAATTTTCCTGTAGCAGCATTCATGCGTGCTGACATCGTTAAGACTTCATCAAGATAAGTAATTTCATCACTCAGTATTTGGAGTTTAAATTCATATTTAGTAATACTGTTAAAGTTATAATATGCTTGCCAATTGAGGCAAATCTGAGGAATAAATAAGATTAATGTTAGCAGTAAAGTTATACTTACTATTTGAGAGGGAACGAATCTCAGTTTCTTAGAAAGGTAAAGGTGCATTTTGATAATATTTTTTAGATATATAGTCATTTAGGATTAATTAAATTCAATCCTCTCCTATAAGTTTTATATCATAAGGATTAATTCCAAAAATATTTCTCAAATCTTTTATAGGCTCATCTTGATAAAATTCAAAGTTAATCTCATTTATTTGTTTAATTTTAATTTTTCTGCCATATATAAAACCAAAGTTAAAATTTATTAAATCTAATGAAGAGAATTTGTAAGGATATGGATATATAAATTTAGCAAAAGTTTTATAAATGAATAAATGTAGTTGATTAGTCTTTAAGTCATTACCCATTGTAAATCCAATTACAAAAGCTTCATCTTGAGGAGAAAGACCTCTACCTAAAAGTATGTGAATATAATCATGATGACGCAGACTAATTTTTCCAGGTAAGGCCAATGGACTATTAGGGTTCTCTAGTAACCAAATTACAAAAGGAATTTTTGGGTTATGTAAACTAAATATTACTGTATGTACTTTTTTTAAATTCATTTGAGCTATGTCTAGTTGAAACTTTTCATCTAAATCAAAAGCCATAGGTATACTAATAACAAAAGAACTAACTTATTAGTATTTGTTTTTACTCTGATTTGTCTATATTTACTCATAAAATTATTTTTATTTTTATAATTAAGTATAATAAAATCTATTTTCTATGAATTTACAGTAAAATTACTTATTTTGGAGTAAGGGCAAAGGTATCTAAATGAGAAATCATAGACTGATAAACTGTCATTGCGATCGCTCATGCAAAACTCCATAACCATCTACTTCTGCCACAGTATACTTACGATCACAGGCTTTCGTAGGTAAGTTGCGTATTTGCCCAGTTGGTTTCTGCCAAAAATTCCCTAAATGTGGTCAGAATTTCAGGAAACTCTTCTTCTCGTAAATGCTGGACATCGGCTTGATAACCTTGCTTGCGATACCACTGAATCAAATCGAACAGTTCCTTTTGCAGCAAGAGTAAGAAAATCCAGGCGGGTGTCTCTTTATAAACAACTTTCATCCCCTGCGCTTGAGAGAATGCCTCTGCCATCTCAAGAGGAGTCAGCACATCGCCAGCTAGCTCAATTTCTTGACCAATATACTTAGTGGGATGTTTAATGACGTAAGCAGCAACGCGGCCCATGTCCTTTGTTGTAATTAGATGAAGGGGCTTGTTTGGTTGAATGGAAAATGGGAAACTACCTTTGAGAATGGAAGGTCGCGTGTACTTCTTCCAAAACTCCTCCATAAACAAGCAGGCTCGCAACATGGTAGTCGGTAAGCCAGCTTCTTTGAGAATTTTCTCTACTTGATACTTTTGCTCTATGCGGGGGATTCCTGAATTCCTGTCTGCTCCACCTGCGGAATTGTAGACAAAGTGCTTAATGTCAGCCTGTTTAGCTACTTGTGCAACTCGCCTTGCTCTCTCCACCTCTAACGGGTCAATTTTAGCGGAGTCCGCAGAAGTAGCGTGGCAGTAAACAGCCGAAATTCCTGTAAAGGCTTCTATGAGGGAGATTTCATCGTCGAGGTTGGCTTTTACCAGTTCAACTCCAGCATCGTTGAGTTTTGCAAGAGTTGGACGATTAAGGTCAATTTCTCTAGTAATGACTCGCAGGTTGGTAACTCCCTGTTCGAGAAATCCCTTAACGACATTTCCACCTGTGCCGCCAGTAACTCCAATGAGTAAAACTTTATCAGTGTTTGACTCTGTGCGATCGGGGAAATTTGACATTCTTTCTTCTACCTGGAGTTATTTATTTAAATTAAGTTTATCCAAAGATCAGAATTGAAGAAGAATTCAGAAGTCAGAATCAATTCGACCTCAGATCGATAACATTTAAGGAAAAAGCTTCAACAAAGCCCGAACAACTGGAAATTTGCGGCGACAAAAACAAAGTCCTTGGATCGGAATTGACAAATAAACCTGTACGATATCTCTGGGGTGGCGTAGGCGTAGCCCGCCATAGGCATCTATAGCATTTGGTGAGGAATTTTGGACAATAACACCGATAATCTCGATTCATTCCGAGCTTTAGCGCTGCAAATTACCTGTGATGCAGTCAACCAAACAAGCGATGCCTCCGGCGGGCTACGCCTACGCCAACAAGCGCGATCGCTCATGCAAAACTCCATCAACCGCCTAGCGCAACAAATTGCAGCCAGTATCGCTTTCATCGGCTTCGATTGTCGTTTAATTGTACTACCAGAATATTTCCTCACTGGTTTCCCGATGGGAGATACTCTAGCAGGATGGGCAGAAAAAGCTTGTATAGAAATGGCTGGTGCTGAGTATGACGCACTTGGTAAAATCGCCCAAAAGCATAAAATCTTTTTAGCTGGTAACGCCTACGAAGTTGACCCCAACTTTCCCGGATTGTACTTTCAAACCTGCTTTATTCTTGACCCCTCTGGCTCAATCGTCTTGCGATATCGCCGGCTAAATTCTTTATTTGCTCCCACACCCCATGATGTTTGGGATAAATATCTTGACTGCTATGGTTTAGAGGGAGTTTTTCCCGTAGCCAAAACAGCGATCGGTAATTTGGCAGCTTTAGCATCAGAAGAAATTTTGTATCCAGAAGTGGCGAGATGTCTGGCAATGCGAGGAGCAGAGATTTTTGTTCATTCCACTTCGGAAGTATATAACAAAAACCTCACCCCCAAAGACGCAGCAAAAATCACTCGCGCCGTTGAAAATATGGCTTATGTAGTTTCAGCTAATACCGCAGGCATCGCTAATATTGCTATCCCCATTGCTTCGGCTGATGGTGGCTCTAAAATCATTGACCATCGCGGAATTGTAATAGCAGAAACAGGTGCAGGTGAGAGCATGGCAGCATTTGCAGAGATTGATTTAGGAGCATTACGCCGCGATCGCCGCCGACCAGGGTTAAATAATTTACTTTCACGCCAGCGATTTGAACTATACGCCGAAAGTTATCGCCAATCACACTTTTACCCAGCTAATACTATGCTGGAGGGAGAAGTAGACCGCAAACACTTCCTCCAAACGCAGCAAGCCACCATTGAGCGGTTAGCCAAACTGGGAATTATTTGAATTGGGGAGTGGGGAGTGGGAAGCAGGGGGAGCAGAGGGAGCAGGGGGAGCAGAGGGAGCAGGGGGAGCAGAGGGAGCAGAGGGAGCAGAGGGAGCAGGGGAAGAATAACTATTAATTATTGACCAATGACAAATGACAAATGACAAATGACCAATGACAAAAACAATAGAAGTCCGCAATCCTCGAACTGGCAAATTTGACTACGTAATTATCCCGCCGCCTCCAAGGCTGCTGGCACAGCAATGTAAGCGTACCCGCAGGGCGCAAGTTAGCTGGCAGCAACTGGGTTTAGAGGGGAGAATTGAAGCCTTACAGCAATGGAAGGAAGCGATATTATCAGGACGCGATCGCTTGATGGAGGCTTTGGTAAATGATACGGGAAGATTATCGACCTCAGTATTAGAAATAGACTCCTTCCTCTCTAGCATTGATCGCTGGTGTAAGTTAGCGCCGGAATTGCTGCAAGACTCTGCTAAAAACACAGCAATTCCATTTATTGCTTTGCAACAAACATCCGTTCCTTATCCCCTAGTTGGGGTAATTAGCCCGTGGAATTTTCCGCTATTGCTGTCTACTATTGATACCATTCCGGCATTACTGGCGGGTTGCGCTGTCATTGTTAAACCCAGTGAAATTGCTCCCCGCTTCGTAGCACCACTGAAAACAGCAATCAGCGCCGTTCCTGAATTACGCGACGTATTAACTTTTGTGGAAGGAGCAGGCGAAACTGGATCTGCTTTGATTGACAATGTAGATTTAGTGTGCTTTACAGGCAGTGTAGCAACGGGGCGAAAAGTAGCTGAAGCGGCTGCTAAACGGTTTATTCCGGCTTTTTTAGAATTGGGAGGAAAAGACCCTGCGATCGTTTTAGAATCAGCCAATTTAGAATTAGCAACCTCAGCAATATTGTGGGGTTCGGTCGTAAACACCGGACAGTCGTGCTTATCAATTGAGCGAATTTATGTTGCTGAATCGATATTTGAAAAGTTTTACCATCAATTAGTAGCCAAAGCTTATCGCCTTCAACTAGCGTACCCCACAGTAGAAAGTGGAGAAATTGGCCCAATCATTGCCGAAAAACAAGCAGCAATTATTAGCGACCATCTTTTAGATGCAGTGGAAAAGGGAGCAGTAATTCACTGTGGCGGTGTAATTGAAGATTTAGGTGGGGGTTGGTGGTGTCGCCCGACAGTTCTCACCCAGGTTAATCATTCCATGAAAGTGATGACCGAAGAGACTTTCGGCCCCATTATGCCAGTGATGCCTTTTTCCACAGTAGAGGAAGCAGTATCTTTAGCGAACGACTCAATTTATGGATTAAGTGCTGCTGTGTTTGCCTCAGAAACAGAAGCCTTAGAAATTGCCCAACAGATTGATGCAGGTGCTATTAGTATCAACGATGCTGGATTAACTGCCATCATGCACGAAGGAGAGAAAAACGCCTTCAAATTCTCCGGTTTGGGAGGGTCACGCATGGGTGCGGCGGCACTGAAACGGTTCATGCGAAAAAAAGCTATTTTGATAAAAACTAACGCGACAAATGACCCTTGGTGGTTTGAGACTGGGGAGTGACCAATGCCATCATCACTATGCAATTCATTACTGTAACCAATGGCGTAGGCGTAGCCCGTCGTAGACATCGCCTCTGCCACAGTTTCGTCTATTATAACCAATATAACCAAAGCACCTGGAAGAACTTTCATAGTTTTGGTTCAGAACACAAGTCCATTCGTTCAGAACACAAGTCCATTCGTTCAGAACACAAGTCCATTCGTTCAGAACACAAGTCCATTCGTTCAGAACACAAGTCCATTCGTTCAGAACACAAGTCCATTCGTTCAGAACACAAGTCCATTGGTTCAGAACACAAGTCCATTCGTTCAGAACACAAGTCCATTCGTTCAGAACACAAGTCCATTCGTTCAGAACACAAGTCCATTCGTTCAGAACACAAGTCCATTCGTTCAGAACACAAGTCCATTCGTTCAGAACACGAGTTCATTCGTTCAGAACACGAGTTCATTCGTTCAGAATACAAGTCCATTCGTTCAGAACACAAGTTCATTCGTTCAGAACACGAGTTCATTCGTTCAGAACACGAGTTCATTCGTTCAGAACACAAGTCTGTTCGTTTACTTGGTCAGTGGCGTAATGTTGAAGTATGGCAAAGACAGCTGGGAATATGAGATGACAGGCATCGCTGCTGGTTTCCTTGTCGTTTAACAATAAGTTACACACTATAATAAATAGGGCGATCAAATGCTTTACTTGAAAGCTTGCCTGTATGTCTTATCCGAAACTAAGTGACGAAGAAATTATCCAACGTGGTAAAGAATTCTACGAAAAACATATCCGTTCCCAAGTTGAGACAGTAGAGAATATTGGCAAATTAATTTCCATCAATGTTGAAACAGGTGAATATGAAATTGGTGATGATTTGTTGGTAACAAGCCGTCGTTTGCAAGCCAAACAGCCTGATGCAGCAATTTGGGCAGAAAGGATTGGTTATGATGCCGTGTATGCTGTTGGTGGTTCATTAGTCAGGACGATACAGTGATACATGGGACAGTGGTTTCTCATAACAGATAAAAACAGTCGTGTAGAAGTTATTATTCTAATTCCAGAAGAGGAAGTTTTAAATAATCAATCTCAAGCAGAAGTCTTAGCAGATTTCCGGCAAGCTTGGCACGAAGCCATGACTGGGCAAACTATCCCGGTGGCTCAACTTTGGGAAGGGCTTGAAAATGACTATCCCCTGTAAACCCTTAAAGTAAAGTTTAAATGCTGTAGGATGAGGGGCAGATAAAATTTAGAAAGTGCTGTGAGTGAAACCGTCTATATTGAAACCAGTGTTATTGGTTATCTGACAGCCAGATCGACCAAAAACCTGATTATTGCTGCCAATATCGAAACAACACGGGACTGGTGGGACTTTCGTCGAAACAAATTCACTCTTTACACTTCGGAGGCTGTTTTAGACGAAGTAGCTAAGGGAGATACAGCGATCGCCACTCAACGACTGGAAATTTTGCAAGACTTTCCTTTATTGGCATTGAATCAAGCCGTACAAAGTTTAGCTATTCAATTTCTAACCCAAAGTAATCTGCCTCCGAAAGCAAAGGTAGATGCTATTCACATTGCCGCCGCAACCGTCCACGGCATGGATTATCTGTTAACGTGGAATTGTAAACATATTGCTAATGCTCAAATCCAGGGTAAGTTAGCGGAGATTAGCCTTGATTTTGGCTATGTATTGCCTATCCTTTGCACACCCAACGAACTAATGGGATATTAGGTTATGTGGACAGATGAGATTGTCGAAGAGATCCACCAAATCCGTGAAGAGTATGCGAAGTCTTTCAACTATGATTTAGATGCAATATTCGCAGACTTACGTAAGAAGGAAGCAGAAAGCGGCAGAGAAGTCGTGAACTTGTCGCGGAAGCCCGGTATAACAACACGTTGGAGTGGACGAGTAAAGGATATTTGTGGTGATACAACGGATACTAGCCACCGCTTAACTTAGCCTTTAGAAGCCGACGAGGAACGCCTTAGCTTGGAAGAAAAATGGTAGTAAAGCGATGCAAGCAAAATCCCAAGAGCAACTTTCCCCTAATGATGCCGAAGTTATTTTAGGATGCTTACCTGAACGAATTCGCGCCGCTCTAATTGCTCGTGCTACTGAAATTGAATATCCAATCGAAGCAGTTATTGAGATGGCAATTGCAAGTTTTCTCGATACAGAGGCATTAGGTTTTGCAGATTGCAAGCCAGGGCGTGGACAATAAAACCGTCAACTAGCGATCGCACGCGGTAAAACTGGCGAAAGATATTCGTATGGATACACAAGAATATTAAAAGCTGACGAGAAATGCGTAGGCGTAGCCCTCCGCAGGCATCGCTTGGAAGAAAAACGGAATTCGTTATGCTTCGCCTCAAGTTATGCCAGCGATGATTAAAGCCATCTTTGACAACCTTCCCCACTACCCACTCATAATATGCGAACATAATTAAGTTGTAGCTGACTACCTGGACAGAGATTTAAAATGGATACCATTGCAATCCCTGTTCTGAATCGCCCAATAGATGCCACAGTAGAGATTCCTGTTTCTAAAAGTATTACCAATCGGGCATTACTCATCGCGGACTTAGCACCAGGTGACAACTCGATTTTAGAAAATGCCTTATTTAGTGAAGACTGGTATTTGCTGTCACTGGCTTAAAGGTTCTAGGCATTGTAATAAAAGACCTTGGTTGTACAGCGAAAACTTTTCCCGATTACTTTACTCGATTTTTCCAAATGTTAGAACAATAAAAGGTGAATTGCTATGTCAAATATTCGAGAAGGAATGCCGGTGCTTGTCCGTCATGAGGGAGATTGGGTAGGAACTTATACAGTAGTTGATACAACAGGAAAAATACTCGACAAGTATGAGTCTCACTTAACTTGTCAATTTCCAGAAAATGGCCCTCATCCCTACTATCAAATCAATCGCTACAAATGGTCTGATGGAAAACAAGAAGAGTATGAATTTCCAGGAAGCTATAAAGATAATAAGCTGTGGTTTGACACCGATCGCATCCAAGGTGAAGCCTGGGAAGCCGATAATTCACTTGTGATTTTGCGGTTTACATATAAAACAAACCCAGATATGAGCTTATACGAAATGATCTACATTAGCCCTGATAGTAACAATCGTGCCCGCACTTGGCATTGGTTTAAAAACAATCAAATCTTTCAACGCACCTTAATTCAAGAAGAACGGTTAAGATAGTAATTTCTTCGTTCAGAGATAATTATTTATTATTCTCCAGTCCGCGCAGGCGGATTTTGTTTGTGTAGACGCAGCTTGCAGTAGTTAAGCTTCCATCTCAAATTTCAACTTAGTAAGGTACACGCATGGCAAAAGGTGACAAAATAAACTTTTCTACTCCTAGCGGTTTTCCAGAATTTCTGCCTAGTGAAAAGCGTCTAGAATTATATTTGCTAGATATCATCCGTAGAGTTTTTGAAAGCTATGGATTTACACCCATCGAAACACCTGCTGTAGAACGTTTAGAAGTGCTGCAAGCTAAAGGTAATCAAGGTGACAATATCATTTATGGCATTGACCCCATCCTGCCACCAAATCGGCAAGCCGAGAGAGATAAATCGGGTGAAACTGGTTCAGAAGCAAGAGCTTTAAAATTTGACCAAACAGTTCCTTTAGCAGCGTATATTGCCCGTCACCTGAATGAGTTAACCTTTCCCTTTGCCCGCTACCAAATGGATGTAGTTTTTCGGGGTGAACGAGCGAAAGATGGGCGTTTTCGTCAGTTCCGCCAGTGCGATATTGATGTAGTTGCTCGTCGTGAACTCAACTTGCTTTATGATGCTCAGATGCCTGCAATTATCACTGAGATATTTGAAGCAATAAATATTGGTGATTTCTTGATTCGCATCAATAATCGTAAAGTTCTTACAGGTTTTTTTAAGTCAGTAGGAATTACTGAAGATAAAATTAAATCGTGTATTAGTATTGTTGATAATTTAGAAAAAATTGGTGAAACTAAAGTAAAACAAGAGTTGGAAAAAGAGGGAGTTTCAGGAGAACAGACTCAAAAAATTATTGATTTTATTAAAATAGATGGTTCTGTTGATGAAGTATTAGATAAACTCAAGCATCTTGCAGAGAATCTGGCAGAAACCGAGCAATTAAGTCTGGGAATTACCGAATTACAAACGGTAATTGCAGGTGTACGTAATCTTGGAGTTGCTGAAAATCGTTTCTGTATTGATTTATCAATTGCGCGTGGTCTTGATTACTATACTGGTACAGTTTACGAAACAACCTTATTAGGGCATGAAGCTTTAGGTAGTATTTGCTCTGGCGGCAGATATGAAGAATTAGTTGGAGTATTCTTGGGTGAAAAAATGCCTGGTGTAGGTATTTCTATAGGATTAACTCGCTTAATTAGTCGCTTGTTAAAAGCTGGTATTCTTAGTACCTTAGCTGCAACACCAGCCCAGGTGATGGTAGTGAATATGCAAGAAGATTTAATGCCAACTTATTTAAAAGTTTCGCAACATCTGCGTCAGGCTGGAATTAATGTCATCACTAATTTTGAGAAGCGTCCCTTAGGTAAACAATTTCAGCTAGCAGATAAACAAGGAATTCAATTTTGTGTAATTATTGGTTCTGAGGAAGCAGCAGCACAAAAGTCATCGCTGAAAGATTTGAAAACAGGTGAGCAAGTAGAAGTGCTACTAGTAAATTTAGCTGAGGAAGTTAAAAGAAGACTTGGCAAATAAACGTTGATAATAATATAAACTGCAAAAATTTAAATCAACGTTCTTAAGTGCGATCGCAATACACTTCACCAAAGCTATGATTAGCATGAATCTCAATCACTAGCTCAATAATCAAGCAAAAATATATGACAATTCTCAACGCTCGTAATTTATCCTTAGAAGAATTTCATCGTCTGTTTGGCTTTCAAAGACAGTACAGTGAATCATTTTCTAACTACTTATCTCTGGAACCTCTCACGGAGGCAGAACAGCAGGAACTCAAACAAATTCAGCATGACTTTGATAGATACCTTACAGCAGGAAAAGTTTCTGAAGGTCAGGTAAAGTTTCTTGCAGTTGCCCCATTATTAAGATTAGCTGGTTTTTATCGCTATCCTATTGAGATTGTTTTGGAGGAAAATATTGCTGATCTTGAAGTTGAAGATGAAGATATCAAAATTAAAGGAAGATTTGATATTTTAGCTGTTAGTAAAGCTAAACACACAAAACCTCAAACATATTTTTGGATACTGTTAATTGAATCTAAAAATTGTCAGGTCGATATATCAACTGGTTTACCTCAGCTACTCACATACTCTTATAAAAATTTAGATAATCAAAAATCAGTTTGGGGATTAGTGACAAATGGTAGAAGTTATCAGTTTGTCTATCTTGAACAAGGAAATCCCCCGATTTATTATCTGTTACCAGAATTAAATTTAATGGAAACAGAGCGTTCAAATCGGTTGCTACAAGTTTTAAAAGCAATTTGTCAGCTTTAAGAAAAAATATATCGCATGGTAAGAATTATTTAAGCGATCGCTTTTATATGTAATAAACTTTGACCTTTCTCCTGCTCTTGAGAGGCTTTGAGCCTTACTCCCCAACGCTAGTAGAGAAGAGACTGGGGGTTAGGTCTATATTGAACTCAACTGCAAACTGCGTCCAAGAGTATCAAAGACTCGTTAACGGAGTTCAAAGCCTCATTCACGACTATCAAAGACTCATCTGCGAGTATCAAAGACTCATCTGCGAGTATCAAAGACTCGTTCACGAGTATCAAAGACTCGTCCGCGAGTATTAAAGACTCGTTCACGAGTATCAAAGACTCGTTCACAAGTATGTATTAAAGATTCATCAGGTTTTTGGCGAGTTTTTCGTGAGTCCTGATAGAATCTGAGAAGGTATTAGCATGATTATGCACAACCGTATATTTACTACTTTATTTTTAACTCTATCTTTGACTACAACACCCCAGCTTGTAGTTGCTCAAAACAATATAGAACAGCTATTTCAACAAGGCGAAGCTGCCGAAACAGTTGGTAATAACTCCCAAGCGGAGACAATTTGGCGTAAAGTTTTGCAACTGGAACCCAATAATGGCAAGGCTTATAACAATTTGGGTAATGCTTTGCGGCGACAGGGAAAATTAGATGCAGCATTAGTCGCGCACCAGAAAGTATTACAACTCAACCCTAATGATGCTGAAGCTTACGTGGGTATAGGCAACGTGCTAAATGCTCAAGGTAAACAAGAGGAGGCATTAGCATCTCATCAGAAAGCTTTGCAACTTAACCCTAACTTGGCGACTGCTTACAACGGTCTTGGCAATGTGCTGTATCAGCAGAAGAAATTAGATGCAGCAGTTGCCGCCTTCCAAAAAGCAATTCAACTCAACCCTAACTTTGCTTTTGCTTATGCCAATCTCGGCAATGCGCTGTATCAGCAGAAGAAATTAGATGCAGCAGTTGCCGCCTTCCAAAAAGCAACTCAACTCAACCCCAACTTAGCTCTTGCTTACGCCAATCTCGGCAATGCGCTGTATCAGCAGAAGAAATTAGATGCAGCAGTTGTCGCCTTCCAAAAAGCAACTCAACTCAACCCTAACTTTGCTTTTGCTTACAACGGTCTCGGCATTGCGCTGTATCAGCAGAAGAAATTAGATACAGCAGTTGCTGCCTTCCAAAAAGCAATTCAACTCAACCCTAACTTGGCTTTTGCTTACTACAATCTCGGCAATGCGCTCACACAGCAGAAGAAATTAGATGCAGCAGTTGCCGCCTTTAAAAAAGCCCTAACATTGCCAGAAGACAATTCTGAGACCCCAAGCGCTCATACTCGTGCTTACGCCAATCTCGGCAATGCGCTCACACAACAGAAGAAATTAGATGCAGCAGTTACCGCTTTGCAAAAAGCAATTCAACTCAACCCCAACTTAGCTCTTGCTTACAACGGTCTCGGCGTTGCGCTCGCACAGCAGAAAAAATTAGATGCAGCAGTTGCCGCCTTTGAAAAAGCCCTAACATTGCCAGAAGACAATTCTGACACCCCAAGCGCTCATACTCGTGCTTACGCCAATCTCGGCATTGCACTCACACAGCAGAATAAATTAGATGCAGCAGTTGCCGCCTTCCAAAAAGCAATTCAACTCAACCCCAACTTAGCTCATGCTTATAACGGTCTAGGCATTGCGCTCATACAGCAGAATAAATTAGATGTAGCAGTTGCCGCTTTTCAAAAAGCCTTAACATTGCCAGAAGATAATTTTGGAACTCTAACCACGCCTCATACTGTTGCTCATAATGTTTTGGGTTTAGTGTTGCAACTGCAAGAGAAATTAGAAGAAGCCATTGAACATTTTGACAAAGCAGAACAAATTGATCCTAATTTTGTCTATGGCAGTAACAACGCTAGAGAAGCACATCGGTTATGGACAGAGCAACAAAATAAACTAGGAAGCGTAGAAGACGATCGCCAATGGTTGCCTAAAGATGATCCAACTGTACCCATTAAGCGTTCTGTGGTACGCATTACTGCGAATTTTCCTCTGAGTATTGAACGCCAAGGAACTGAGAGTGGAACTGGCATAATAATTAAGCGAGAAGACAACCAGACATTAATCCTCACTAATCGTCATGTCATTTTTGATGACTATGAACAAGGTAAAAATATTCAAGTCGAATTTTTCAGTTCACCGCCATCAAATCGAGTGCGAATGCGGCGAAATGCCAAACTGTTCAAAATGACTTCCGTAGACGAACAACTCGATTTAGCCGTTTTGGAAGTTACCGAGAATCTTCCAGAAGATATCCAACCATTAGCCATTTCCTCAACTGCAATTACCCCGAAAATGCCCATTCGCATCATCGGTCATTCTGCTCAAAGAGAAAAAGATTGGTCTATGGAATCAGGACAAATCAGTAGCTATAACAATCAGCGATTAGAAATATCTCAAGCCGCACTCGAACCTGGTTATTCTGGCAGTCCTGTAATTGATTCGCAAAATCGGTTTTTAGGTATTATTGTTACACGCAGAAAAGATAAAGACCAAAATTTTGCTTATTCCATGTCTGAGATTCAAAAACAACTGTCGACTTGGAACATTAAATAACCTTTTGTACAGACGCGATTAATCGCCTTTCCTTCAACAAACTATGAATTATAAAATTATTCTTGCCAGCCTATTAATCCTCAGTATCAGCCATCTTCCTGCTGCTGCTTCTTGCCCAGAAGGGAACCCTAAATCTACTGATTATATCCGCCGCAAACCACCCAACCGTTGCGAAGGTGTCAAAGAAGAACAATTAAGCGGCAATAGCTTGAGCTTAATTTCCATTGCTACCCGCAACCTTGCTAATTTTGGCAAAACCCTGACAGTGCAAATTCCCCGCATCAGTGGTGGTAAAAATCCTCAAGTAATAGTGAAATCTTTGGGAGATAATTATCACTATCAAATGGATGACTTGTTATTGTCTAATAATGGTTCACGTTTCAGCTTTAGCTGGGATACTTACGTTCTCAGGCAAGCAAGAATCCCAGCTAACAGCCTTCGTGCTGTAGCATCCTATAGCCTTGGTTCCCAGCCTGTGTATGTTCCAGTCATTCTGGGGCAAACTTCGGGTAAGTATGAATTTGTCTTTTATTCCCAAGACAGAGTAAGATTTACCAACTTTGAAATCCTCTCCAAAGGTCAACCAGCAATCTATAGCACTTCCCGCCCTAACCCGAAAAAGGGTGAAACTATTTTTACCTGGGATGGTCGCAATGCCCCATCTGGGCGCTATGAACTGCACTATGTTGCTAATATTGACCGAAGAGATGAACCTAGCGATCGCATCGAAAGGCGAATAGTATTTGAACATAACCCAAATTGGTTGAAATAAATCATGGCATCTCGGCAAAAAGCCAAACAAAAGTTTTTCCGCTTCATCAAGATTCGCCAATGGTTGAATTTTCTGAAAACATATCTAGTTGCTTTGTTTGTAGTCAGCACTTCAGTGCTAAAGCGCTTACTACGAACTATTTCAAATTATCGAAATTCATTGTTGGTGTTGCTGCTACTTTTAGCTTTGGCTATCGTCACCTTTGCCGCTATTGTACCGGGTACACATACATTTGAAGGTAATATCATTTTTAAGGAAATGACTTTTACCTATAACGGAGAAGTATCTAAACTCTTTATTCAAGATATTCACGGTATTAAAGAAATAGAAAATGAAGGCAGACAAACCTTAACTTTCACAGGCAATTTTCAAAGTGAAACTTGGCCAGAACTTAATCAGTTAGACTCCTTAAAAATCCAGCTTAAAGACAGTGAGAGTAGATGGATTATTGCTCCAGCTAATCTCCAAGCGATAAGTGATATCAACTTAGACGAACTTCGAGTGAAACCAAATACAAAAGTAGCTGGACTAAGTTATGACTTTTATCGCAATCAGCTTGCTTTTTCTCTGCAATCTAACTCTAAATCCGACTTAAAAAATAACCAAAATACAACATTAGACTTATATTTAGGCGAACAACCAATCAAAGTTATAGTAGAAGGTTATGAATTTCTAGATTTAAAATTACCAAATCAACCCAATAATCAAACACCGCTAGAATTTATTGTAAATCCAAATAATAAAAAATTTAATTTAGAAATAGCACCAAATACCAATATTTATATTACCCTAGCGAAACCTCCCAAATATGAATCAGAACAATGGTTTAGAGAAAAGATAGAAACCAAAGATGTTAAATTTCTAGATTTAGACAGAAATGGTAAAGATGCCAGAGACGATTTAAAAATTTCTACTATTGTGGAAGGTAAAATCCGTATGATAGGACAGGAACAGGACATTAAAGCAAATCAGTTTCTAATGGGAGAAAACTCTGATACTCCTCTAAATATTGAACTGATACGCCATTTACAAATTGTGCCTAAAAAGGGGATAGAAGCTCGTTTTTCTGGGAAAACTAAAGAGATTCAAATTGGTTTAGATCAAGATTTTCCAGTTTCTCAAATACAGGGTAGCTGGTTAGACGGTGTTTTACCTCGTGATGCAATTATTGCGCTGTTCTCTTTTGGGGCTGCTACAGTTGCAAATCTTCTATCTTGGTTATTTAGTAACGCTTCTAAATCTGCGTCAAAATCATAGGAGACGCGAGTAATCGCGTCTGTACAAGAATTACGAATTAGCCCGATCGCAATACACTTCACCAAAGCTATGATTGGCATGAATCTCAATCACCATATCAACCACTGTCGCATCTTTTACCAACGGCTTAATGAATAATTCCGGGTGAAGCGATCGCCAAAAATAATTGACAAATTGCTCTATCTCTGCATTGCTCATTCCCGATTTACCCGCAGCAATCATCTGCTGTTCAGCTTGTTTGCGCCACTCTAAAGAACAACGATAATCAATTGGATATAGCACAATTAAGCTGTCTAATCGCTCCCACAGTGGTAAATAATCATGGAGGCGATGATTCATATCACGGGCAAATGCTTTATCTTCATCTGTAATAATTGGCGGTGGTGGAGTATCAAATACATCTGGGTTAATTGGTCGGACACCCACAAACCAACCTTCAAATAGTACAATATCTACATTTGTAACCATTTCTGGATTAGTGCGATCGCCAGCACCTCCAAAAGCAGATTTATCAAAGCGGGGAAGCATCACAGGACTTTGCGACTGGCGGATTTGGTCTAGTACATTTAAACCTAAATCTACATCGTGGGTTCCTGGTGGGCCGCGCCAAATCAAGCGGGGATCTTGCTGTGTTAAAACCAAGCGATCGCTGTAAGTTTTATATAAGTCATCCAAAGATAAACTCACAGTCCGGTATCCCAACTGATCGAGAATCAAGCTGAGAACTTTAGACATTGTGGTTTTACCAGTGCCTTGTCCTCCCAATATTCCTTGAATTAGAGGGCGTTCTAACTGTTGGCGCTGCGATGCTAGCTTGATTCCCAAAGGTAGCCACAAGTCCCACAACACCTGTAACATTTCCTGGGGTTCGACTTTGAGGCTAGTTTGGCAGAATTGGCTAAAAGCTGGGAAGACAGATTTTAGTAAATGCGATCGCTTTTCTATCACCTCATCGACATTTTCCGGCGTGATTCCAAAAGCTTTTGCCCTCAACCTATCTGCTAACGCCGCTTCTCTTGCTGACTGCTTGTTTATCTCCTTCATCTCCCACCCTACGATCCCAGCTTGAAGGCTTCGAGAAACAGTCCGTAGATAAAACCAACTTTGAGGAGATTTAGTGAATCTACTAAGAGCGATCGCCTTTCTAAAAAGCTGCGATAATAAAATATCCTACTGGTAATTTCCGTCAATATTACTAAAAAAGCAGCAACCACAATGTCTAATTCTGCTCGTTGACCTGCTGTAGTGGAAGCTACGTTTGCCAGAAAAAAACCAAACAAAAAACTAATGATCAACAGCGATAGCCGCCGCCAAGGATTTAAAAACCATTGGCCCAACCGTGTAGTAATAGCATCGAATAAGTTATTGAGACGAGTGTTTTGCATCACATACACTTCTGGGTGAAAGTCAAGATATCTTGAAATATCTCTATATTCAAAAGAGGATATTGGTTTTAGCCTCAGCTTGTTTGTTAATATTATAGATATATGGTGGGTTTCCAGCGTTGATTCAAATTTGTACATCATATCATCTTTAAGCAAGTTTAGCGCCTTAAAAGGCTGCTTATTCTGACGCTAGATGAAATATACATCTTAGATTTATCTAAGGGTTTGGCAAAAAACGCCTTGTTGGGGCCATTTGTGGTTTCACGAAATTTTTCTTTATATAAATGAATTGGCTGGCTCGGTATCTACTTTCTTGTTTTTATCCAAGCCTACGCTCAAAACACAAAGCAATGGGCATCTCTACCCCTTGTTTGTCAAACATCAAGGAAATTACTTCCTGCAAATATTTTCTAATCAACATGATACTTGTAATACATAAGTATCACTAATTTTAGGAAAGTCTATATTAGACTACTTTCTATGATTCCCTTTTGGGATAATAGGTTACTATTTGGTCAAGCTTAAACAAAATATTTATTTCTAATAACTATCAATATGAAATCCTCAGTATATCGTAACATTGGTGTTACAGTTTTTTGCTTGGGACTGCTTGTTGCTCTGGTGGGATGCTTTGGAGTGACAGTATCCCTTGAGTCCACAAACCCAGATACATCTTCACAACCGCCGACCGAAACTACTCAGTGGGAGACGGCTTCCTCTACACCCGTTTCACCTGAAAAGGGGATTTCTGCTAATCTATCTACTCCAGTAACTACCTCAACCAATCAAGTAGAACATAATAATATTAAAGAGAATACTTATCCTGTCTTGGCAGAGCGTGATAAATCAGCAAGCAAAGGCAAGGATCAAGGAACTTTGCGAATGAGCAATCAAACAAATCAGCCTGTACGGTTGGCTCTACTGGCGCGACAATCGCTTGCAAAAGGCTCTGGTACTAAACAGGCTAACTATGATGTACCAGCACATTGGGATTTTGCTCCCCAAGAAGGAAGTGAGAAGGGACTAATTTTATCCCTACCTCAGAATAATTTGAAGCTGGAGAAGGGAGATATTTTAGTTGCTTTCGCACAAGATGGTTCCCGTCGTTACTGGGGCCCCTATGTTGTTGGCGAAACTCAATTACCTAAATGGAATTCCCAAAACAGAGAATGGCAACTAGTGCTGAGTCCATAATCGATATTTAGGAGTGGGGAGTGGGGAGTAGGGAGTAGAGAATGGGAAAAAGTTTTTTCTGTTTCTCAAATGTCTTTATATCCGTCAAAATGTATTTGACAGACTAGTAGTGGGTTGGAGAAGTTTCTTTGGCGACTTAGAACAACTGGCGTTACTGAACAGGAAAAAGTGTAATATTGTTGAATTCAAAACTCCGAAGAACAAAATATAGATAATCAACGACTATTGAGTAGTGATTGTTGACTATTGACTAATGAACATGAAGTTGAGTGTTAAGCACAATGTTGATCAGTGGTTCAACAAAATAGCAAAGAATCCAGCCCAAAGTATAACTGTGTCGATTTTGTGGTTGATATTGATTGGCTGGATAGCTTTTGGGTGGAACTTGGGCAGTATTGGTTTGATTGATGAGACAGAGCCTTTGTTTGCCGAAGCTTCCCGCCAGATGTTCGTCACAGGTGATTGGATTACCCCATTTTTCAATGGTGACACTCGTTTCGATAAACCTGCTTTAATTTACTGGTGTCAGGCGATCGCTTATGCAATTATAGGGGTGAATGAGTGGGCAGTACGCCTCCCTTCAGCGATCGCAGCCTTCGCCTTAGTTTGTTTAGCTTTTTACACTATACAGTGGTACTTCGCTAAACAAGACGAATTAGAGCAAGTTTCACGTCCTACTCGCCGCTACTTCACATCTTTTATAGCAGCAGCCCTCATGGCACTCAATCCCGAAACTATTATTTGGGCGAGAACCGGTGTCTCTGATATGTTGCTCACCGGATGTATGGCATCAGCTTTGTTATGTTTCTTTCTAGGGTACGCAGGGAAGGGAGATGAGGGAGCAGGGGGAGAAAGAATAACCAATGCCCTATTCCCTAATAAGTGGTACTTAGCTTTTTATGTGCTAATTGCTGGCGCAATTTTGACTAAAGGGCCAGTGGGAATTGTTGTACCAGGGCTAATTGTTACCGTATTTTTGCTTTATGTAGGAAAATTTCGAGAGGTGTTGCGGGAAATGCGCCTTCTCGTGGGTGTATTGATAATTTTAGGTTTATCAGTGCCCTGGTATGCTTTAGTAATTTGGCGCAATGGCTGGAATTATATTAATGCCTTTTTTGGTTATCACAACCTAGAACGCTTTACAGAAGTCGTTAATGGTCACTCAGCACCTTGGTATTTTTACTTTTTAGTAGTACTGCTGGGTTTTGCGCCCTACTCAGTGTATTTACCACTCTCTATAGTAAGATTAAAGTTTTGGCAGCGATCGCACTGGCGATCCCTTGAACGTTTTCAGCAGTTTGGTTTGTTCGCTTGGTTCTGGTTTGCTACCATTTTTGGTTTTTTCACCGTTGCTGTTACCAAACTCCCTAGCTACGTGTTGCCTTTAATGCCAGCAGCAGCCATTCTAGTAGCCCTGTTGTGGAGTGACTTCTTCCAGAATACTGAAGCTAGGCAAACAATTCCTGTTTATTCTTCTCCCACTCCTCCCATCTCCCCCTCTTTTCTGCGAGTGAGTGGTTGGGTAAATGTAGTGTTTTTATCAGTTCTGGCTACAGCACTGTTTAACATAACCCACATATTAGGTACTGATCCAGCTATAAGCAACTTCCACGAACAAATTCAACGAACTGGTTTACCAGTGATAGCCGGGGTAATATGGCTAGTTTGTGCCGTTTTAGTTGCGGGTTTATTACTAAGTCGGCAATGGAAACAGGTTATCGGTATTAATTTAATCGGGTTTGTGGCGTTTTTAATTTTTGTCTTAACACCTGCTTCGTTCTTTATTGATCGAGAACGTCAATTACCCTTAAGGGAGTTGTCTGCTGTCATTCTAGAAACAAAGCAACCAAATGAAGAATTGATCATGCTTGGCTTCAAAAAGCCTAGTGTAGTATTTTATAGCCACATTCATGTAAATTATTTAGGATCTCCCCAAGAGGCTATCGAGCATATCAAAAACCAGGCTGCCAAAGGACTAAAACCTGCCTCAGTGCTGCTGTTGGCTGAACAGAAAAAGTTTTTACAAATGGACTTACAGCCAGATGATTACAAGAATTTATCAACCAAGGGTGCTTATAACTTGGTTCGAGTTCCTTTTAAGAAAAAGAAAAGTGAAAAAATGGATATTTCATAAATTGTCATTAGTCATTGGTTATTTGTCCTTTGAGAATAAATGACCAATGACTAATGACTAATGAATTTATCAACATTTGTCATTGTAACCATTGACAGCTAAAGCATGATTAATCTGGTTTAATAGGTCTTCCATTGATATTGATCGCGGTAATATTTGAGTAGCGATCGCACCAACAACAGTTTCTATCGATTCCAAACTATTCTTCTTCTGCTTGTCAATTTCCTTATCAGCTACCCCAGACTGGAAACTGATTTCTGGGTGATTTAATCGCTGATTCAGCACTAAAATTGGTGGTAATTTATCGGGCGAATCCCCCAATGTTTTCAGTGCTTTTAGCACGTCTTTGTGGATCGTGGATTCTCCTAAACAAATTAGCAGTAAGTCAACGCTTTGGTGGCGAATTTGTTGTAATACTTCTGCCCAGCAAGGACTCATCGCCGCTTTGAAGCCTGCTGTTTGTAAGTACTGAATTAAAGCTTGGAACCACTCAGACCCCCGTTGTGCAGTTTCACTGCTAATTGAGCAATTTTTTGCTGTCCGAGAACCCTTAACTTGCTTGCGTCTTACCTGTGGTAAATCACGCAGCATTGTTAAATCCACTACCAAGATGTTAGGAGGACAGCAAATCCCAGAAGCAATTTCCAATACTGATAGTAAGGCATCTGTGTTTTCGGTGCGACTATTGTTGTCCCTAACAAATGGTGTTAAGTAAGGAAATACAGATAATTCTGGGATTTTAGAAGCTATTAGAGTAGTTGCGACATCGCAAGTAACTAGTGGGATAGCCGCCAAACGTGGGTGTTGAATTAGTTGTTGTAGATAAATTTGGGCGGTGGTACTTTCGACATCTAGCAAAATGACATCAAACTGCCATACCCGCGCCAGAAGTTCTGCTTGATCTAGGTCATCTACTTCAATCACTCGGTGTTCTCGAAGTGAGGGGTGGGGATTGACCGATTCCAGTTGGGGATTCACCAACCGGAGAATTCGCAGTGGGGTTTTAGTGGGGACAATTGCGCTGTTGTTTGACCCTTGCGGCAAAACTGCTGGTGAAGTACATAATTTTTCGAGAACTGGTGCTAAAAGGTGATTCTCTACTGGCAAGCTTAAGAAACCATCGGCTCGGTTAGCAAATGCTTGCTCCTTTTCGGCTGCCGTCGCTGTCACAATTACAGAAATATGACGGGTTGCGGTGTCAGATTTTAGTAAAGTCAGTACATCCCAGCCTGATAGCAAGGGTAGCAACGGGTTCAAAAATATGGCGATTGGTTGCAAGCGCCGAGCTTTTTCAACTGCTTCTGTTCCCGATCGCGCAATCACTACCCGATATCCTAAACCTTTAAGTTGTTCGGTCAAGTCTTCAATATATCGCGCTACTGCCTCGACTACCAAAACCAACCGTTGCGAACTGGCAGGATGATGCTGTGTGAAAGTAATAACATGCTCAACGGCTGCGGAATTTTCCCTTGTCGATTGGTGTCGCGTTTCCTCCTCTTCTTTGATTTCCATATCTGGTTCCGAAAAGCCTGTTTTCGGGGGACTGGGCGGCAGAAGTAGTGTAAACTGGCTACCTTTTCCTTCACGCGATAAGAAACTGACATCTCCGCCGTGGAGACGAGCCAGGGCCCGGGTTAATACCAGCCCCAAACCAGTGCCTTCAAATTGGCGAGTCAGGGGATTTTCTAGTTGTTGGAATTTTTGAAAGATTAAGTGTTGCTGGTGTTCAGGAATGCCAATGCCTGTATCCCAAACGGTAAAGGCAATCCAGCCTTCCCAACGACTCACCCGTAGCCCAATTTCGCCAGATAATTCGGTGAATTTAAAAGCGTTGGAAAGTAGGTGTACTAGCATCTGGCGCAAGCGCAATTCATCTGCCACTATCTGGTCTAAACCTAGTTCAATGGAAAGGCAAAATTGGGGAGCAGATGAACGGGCGTTTTGAGTTGGTGAGGCTGATGTCGTTTTGGTAGTTTGAGTGTGCATGGCTTTAGCATCTGATAAAGCGCGATCGCACACTGCCTGAATTTTCACCGGAGTTAGCGTCAAATCCATTTGTCCCGTTTCCATCCGGGTCAAATCTAAAATGTCATTAACCACGCTCATCAGATGGCGTCCGCTTTGATGAATCAGCCCCGCATAACGGGCTTGACGCTCGTTAAGTTCTCCCAACTGCTGATCCACCAGCAACCGCGATAATCCTAAAACGGCTGTTAGGGGAGTTTTGAGTTCATGACTAATACAAGCTAAAAATTCATCTTTCAACCGATTTAGTTGAATTAAATCGGCATTCTTTGCAGCCAGTTCTTTGCAAAGCTGTTGCTGCTCAGTCACATCAGTAGCTAAAAATAACCACAAATCCTCGCTGAGTGCAACCTCAGCTTCAGCACTCATGACTTGAAACTCAGGACTATCTAAGGGAATTTTGGCAAACTGCCAGATTCGCTCTTGACCATTTTGCACTTCGACAACGCAAGTACAAGTCCCTACTTGACTATCTAAATAGCAGCGACTGTATACAGGATCTGGTGATGCTTCTTGCTGGGTTAGTTCTTCTTCACCACCATGCTCATTCTCCCTACCATTGGGATAAACCTTGATGGCTCTTTGGGTGGCATATTCTGGTTTTTCGGAGTGGTTAGGGACAAGTATTGCCTCCACCTGTTGCCTAACTCCTTCTGGATCTTTCAAGGCTCCTAATTGCTCCCACCAGGCGGGATTTCGTGCTACCACCTCGCCAGTACCCGTTTGCAACATCAAAGGCCAAGGCAGTCTTTCTAGTAACTGTACCAGTGGCTGGTGTCCAAATGACTTGGGTTGATTTGGCGGCTGCTCACTAGACGCCCTTTCGATGCCTGAATTTTGTAATTCAGCCATGCGTTCCTTAGCGAGCGATCGCAACAGGCGGGAACTATCCAGCAGCCCCAAATATTGACCATCAGAGTCAATCAGCGCCCAATCCAACTTCTGCTTTTCGGCTTGGGCATAACTCAAGTGCAAGCCTAATTGCTCTACACGCTCAGAAGCTGATATTGTCTGTATTGGCTCAATTAAACCTTGACCCCAAATAGAGAGTGATTGGTGTAAATTTAGATTTTTATCGTCACTATGTACTAATAATTTTTGGATTAAACGGGCAGAATACAGCAATCCGATGGGGGATTGCTGTTGATTCACTACTACCAAGCGATCGCACTGCTCTTGCTCAAAAATCTCTAACACCACTGCTAGAGAACTTGTTTGAGGGCAGCTAGGTACGGTTGCCTGAAAGTCATAAAGCGGGTAATCTAGCATTAACATAGGGCTTTTGGGGTCATTCTTCCTGTGGAACCCTCCGGCATTTCCATCTGCCAAATCTTGATGGTGTTTTCGCCTGAAGCCATATCCTCTAAGAAGACTCATATAAGCAACTCTGGTTATTTCAACGCCATTAAAAAAACGGGATTTACCCTCACGGACACTTTTGCGTCCTTTATATTTTTCCAAGAGGCGACGTTTCTAAGTTTTAGCAACTAGCCTCCCCAGTGTCTTACTGGTATTTAAACTCCTCATCGATAGCGACAGCTAAAACAATTATGGCCCCAAAGAATCGCTTTAGAACCTTGAGGAATTATAATGATTTAGAATGGGACAATCCTTTAAGTTCGTTTAAGTATCTTATCAAGGAGAAAAATCAAAAAATCTATCTATTTATATACATAAATATGCAAATAATAGATTAGCTACTGTGTCTTGCTATGCCGACAAATACCTCATCATCAAAGACCTACTAAGTCTAATTACTCAGTTGCTGCACTAAGTTGTTGAGTGGCTAGGGGTCGCAAGGCGGAAGGCGGAAGTCAAAAGGCAAAAGTCAAAATTTTTCTAAATCAAGGCTTTTGTAAGTTTTATAATGGTAGCTTGATTTACGCCAAGCTTTATTAGCACTACCTGTTAACATAAAGTGTTGTTTTGGGGTGGAATCACCAGTTTACTGCACACCTAGTATTCCCTTAGAAGCGTTAGCCAAATTTATCAGCCCACGTTTCTTGGTCATGGCGATCGAGGAGATAGATTTAAGAATAAATGTTATTACCGATATTGATTCTGCAACCTGATGTTAAGAAATGTTTAGATAATCTAGTTGATCTACACAACCAAAAAGGTTGGAGCCGATGGCTGTGGAAAGTTATTGACACGATTATTGCCCAATTTTGCTATTTACCCCTTGTTGCAACTACCTCTGGAAAAATTAACTATTTACCAAATTTGCTGCAACAAAATTTAAATCAAGCATACACAGACAAATATATCTATGTATTTGCCAGTCACATCCAAAAAAGCCAACAGCTTTTCCAGGAGATGACTCCAGCAGAAAGACAAGGATTATTAAAACACCTTAAATCAGATTACAGCTTGATTCTTATAACCTATTTTACCACAGATAAAACGCTCAAAGAAAAAATTGATAAATTTATCAATACTATATTTTATGCGAATATTCCTGTGCCCCAAATCATTGAAATTCACATGGAGATAATTGAAGAATTTTCTAACCAGCTAAAATTAGAAGGAAGGAGCAACGAAGCATTACTTGATTATCGTCTAACGTTGATAGATATCCTGGCTCACCTATGCGAACTCTACAGAAGTTCGATTTCTAGATAAATTAAAGTTATCAATGTTGAACTTAGCACAAGCTACCTCTGTTAACCACCCACAATGTGTAAACAAATATTCTATTTATATTTTCATGACTAGCTTGTATGTATATGGATAAAGCCAGAAAAACCTACGTTCTCAAACTTTACGTAGCGGGGAATACCCCTAATTCAGTCCGGGCATTAAAAACACTCAAAAATATTTTAGAGCAGGAGTTTAAAGGAGTTTATGCTTTAAAAGTGATCGATGTACTTAAAAGCCCGCAACTGGCAGAAGAAGATAAAATATTGGCGACGCCAACATTATCTAAAATTTTGCCTCCACCCGTTCGCAAAATTATCGGGGATCTTTCAGATAGGGAGAGAGTATTGATTGGATTAGATTTGCTCTATGAAGAACTGAGTGAAGGAGATTTTGAAGAGGAAAATTAATGAAGGAGCCAGAATACAGAATACAGAATACAGAATTTTCTACCTATAAAAAGATAGAGTTTTAAGGCGAGAATATTTAATACTAGTTTCGTCATTATTGGACAAAAGTACTTACAGATGCTGTCTACGAGACGCGCAAGGGACGCGGTATCACCCAATCGTATAAACCAAATTCATACTGAATTCTGACTTCTGAGTTTTGAATTCTTTTTATAAAAAACAGTTTTTAATACCCTTTTGTTATCAAGCAATGAGTGAAACCGAGCAAGTAAAACCAAAAAACACACCAAAAATTGGGGGTGTAGAAAAAATTCGCACGATGATCGAAGGGTTTGACGATATTAGTCATGGTGGTTTACCAATTGGTAGAACTACCTTGATTAGTGGCACTTCCGGTACAGGCAAAACTTTATTCTCTCTTCAGTTTCTCTATAACGGCATTACCTACTTTGATGAACCAGGAGTATTTGTTACTTTTGAAGAATCACCCAGTGATATTATTAAAAACGCTCATGTTTTTGGGTGGAACCTGCCACGCCTAATTGAAGAAGGTAAGTTGTTTATTCTCGATGCATCTCCCGATCCTGAAGGACAAGATATAGTTGGGAATTTTGACCTGTCTGCACTAATTGAGCGATTGCAATATGCGATTCGCAAATACAAAGCTAAACGAGTTTCAATCGACTCAATAACAGCAGTATTTCAGCAGTATGAAGCAATGGGAGTAGTCCGGCGTGAGATTTTCCGCCTAGTAGCTCGTCTTAAACTACTCAATGTCACCACTATTATTACAACTGAACGTAGTGAAGAATATGGCCCTGTCGCTTCTTTTGGAGTAGAAGAATTTGTTTCCGATAATGTAGTAATTGTTCGCAACGTTTTAGAAGGAGAACGCCGCCGTCGCACAACTGAAATTCTCAAGTTGCGCGGTACAACTCACATGAAAGGCGAGTATCCCTTTACGATTACTAATGAAGGAGTTAACATCTTCCCACTGGGAGCAATGCGCTTAACTCAACGATCTTCTAATATCAGGGTATCTTCTGGTGTAAAAACCTTAGATGAAATGTGCGGTGGTGGTTTCTTTAAAGATTCGATTATTTTGGCAACAGGAGCCACAGGGACTGGTAAAACCCTGTTAGTAAGTAAGTTTATTCAAGATGGCTGCCTGAATGGAGAACAAGCAATATTATTTGCTTACGAAGAATCACGCGCTCAACTATCTCGTAATGCTTCCTCCTGGGGAATTGATTTTGAAGAATTAGAAGATCAAGGTTTACTCAAAATAATTTGTACCTATCCTGAATCAACTGGTTTAGAAGATCACTTACAAATTATAAAATCAGAAATTGCTGTATTTAAACCAGCCCGAATTGCTATTGACTCTTTATCAGCTTTAGCCAGAGGAGTCAGCAATAATGCATTTCGGCAGTTTGTAATTGGTGTGACGGGTTATGCTAAACAAGAAGAAATTACTGGTTTCTTTACCAACACAACTGATCAATTCCTGGGAGCGCATTCCATTACTGACTCTCATATTTCCACGATTACCGATACAATTCTGATGCTACAGTACGTAGAAATTCGTGGAGAAATGTCGCGGGCGATTAACGTATTTAAAATGAGAGGCTCTTGGCATGATAAGGGCATTCGTGAGTATAATATCACTGCTGACGGGCCCGATATTAAAGATTCTTTCCGAAACTACGAACGGATTATTAGCGGTGCTCCTACTCGCGTTAGTATCGATGAAAAGGCGGAACTTTCTCGCATTGTTAGACGTTTTGAAGACAAACAGAGTTCCGAACCCTAAATTTAGTATCGTAGTATATTCTCTCCTAAATTTAGTATCGTGCTATATTCTGTGGTGAAGAAAGGTTTTCTGCCGCTAGATTGATTTTCGTGTGAGGGATGCGGTGAAAGGACAGCAATTATTCCATAGCTTATTGCCTGGTGTGACAGCAGCAGTATTAACAACTCAGCCAACTTGGGCTGGTACTGTAAAACTAACTGGGGTACAGCTGGCCTCTTCTCCTAGTGTTTTGACTTCTACTTATGGTCAAGACTTAGTTGGGGGCATTGTGAATACGCAACTGCATTACGGTGCAAATGTTAGTGTTCCAACCCTAGTACCTGCTTTCGGTTTCACTAAACTTAGTATGAAGCCTTTAAGTAATAACAGTATTCCAGTGTTTACGGCTGAAAATACTGTTGTGCCAATAAAACAAGTACTTAAGAAAGATAAAGGTAGATTTTTAAGTTTGACACCTACCTCTAATGCTTCCCAACGGCTTGCTGTCAGCCGTTATGCTCAAAATAACCAAAAAAACAGTAATTCAAGGGCTTATGGGCAGGAATCAAAGAGCATAGTAGTTCCCAACTACACTTCAAAACCCTTTTCTGTCCAAAAAGAAATTTTGTCCCTGTCTTCTGCACAGCAGCCAGTGGTTCAAAAGATAAATACTGTTACTCAGTCGCAGACATTTTTACAAACTTCAGCTACAGGTGTAAGGTCAGCAAAACTGTTGTCAGCGCAACAATGTCCACAGGAGTTAGAAAAAAGCAAATCAGCTGCTTTGCTAGTGATTTCAAATACCTGCTCACAACAAAATGCTGCTGGCTTACGCATTGCTCAAAGTAATGCCCCAATTCCGACAGATTCGACGCCAACTCCCAATGCACCGCAAACCGTAACTCCTGCGCCAGAGGGTTCAGTGCAACCTTCCACAGTGCCGGAAACCGTGATTCCTACGCCAGGGGGTTCGGTGCAACCTTCTATAGTGCCGAGAAGCATAACTCCTGCGCCGTCAGGGCCGGTGCAAGTTCCACAGAACCTGATTCCTAGCTCAAATCCCCTGCAATTTCCCACCAAACCGGAGGAAGTGAGACTTCAGGCAAATCAGCCAATTACTTTGGCACAGGCTTTGGAGCTAGCACGGCGCAATAATCGGGATTTACAGGTGTCTTTATTAGAGCTAGAACGCAATCGAGCGGTTCTACGCGAGGCGCAAGCTGCTTTATTACCCACTTTGGGAGTTAGCACGGATATTACTCGTAGTCAGTCTGCTGATAATCAGCTTAGAGACGAATTAAACGGGCAAAATCCGTTCACCCCTCAGCAAGATAAACCCAGTACAGTTTTTAATGGTCAAGCACAACTTTCATATAACATTTATACTTCTGGGAGAGTACAAGCTAATATCAGAGCGGCTGAAGAACAGTTACGTTACTATGAGTTTGCTGTAGAAACTCAGTCTGAGACAATCCGTCTGAATGTTGCCACTGACTACTACAATCTGCAACAAGCGGATGAACAAGTACGCATTAGCCAGTCTGCTGTGGTGAACTCTGAGGCTAGTTTGCGTGATGCAGAAGCTTTAGAGCGAGCTGGGGTTGGTACGCGGTTTGATGTGTTGCGATCGCAGGTGAATTTAGCAAATGCCCAACAAAATTTGACTAATGCTAGATCGCAGCAGGCAATAGCCCGTCGTCAATTAGCAACTCGGATAAGTTTGCCGCAGGCGGTAAATATCAGTGCAGCCGATCCTGTACAGTTAGCTGGTCTTTGGAACCCAACGCTAGAACAAAGTATTGTGCTGGCTTATCAAAATCGTCCAGAATTGCAACAGCAGCTAGCACAACGCAATACTTATGAGCAACAGCGTAGGCAAGCCCTTGCAGAGCTAGGCCCTCAAATTAGCTTGGTAGGTACTTACAATCTACTAGATCAGTTCAATGATAATACCAGTATTACTGATGGTTATTCATTCGGAGTTAGGGCAACCCTAAATGTGTTTGATGGAGGAGCCGCAAGAGCAAGGGCAGCTCAGTCTAGAGCTAATATTGCGATCGCAGAAACTCAATTTGCCGAACAGCGCAACCAAATTCGTTTTCAGGTAGAACAAGCCTATTCTACCCAGCAATCTAGTTTGGCGAATGTTCAAACCGCTAATACCGCTTTAGAACAAGCTAGAGAAGCTCTACGTTTAGCGCGTTTGCGATTCCAAGCTGGTGTAGGTACTCAAACTGATGTCATTAACTCTGAAAACGACCTCACACAAGCTGAAGGTAATCGAGTTACAGCAATTTTGGATTACAACCGTGCTTTAGCTCAGTTACAACGGTCTGTTACCCTCAGAGCATTACGCTAGTGCCCCTTTGGGGAAGTCAAAAGTCAAAAGTCACCCATGCTTTAATTTTGAGCTTTCTGGCTGTAATGAAATGGTGAGGCAGTCCGGTCTTGGGGGTTCCCCTCATGAGGAACTGCCGTTAGCGCAGCGTTAGCGAGCCTGCGAGCGTCACCCGAAGGGTAAGTTTATTTCCGCCAACCTGAACTAGTACTGTTGACTTATCTTTCAATTAAAAATTCTAAAAGCCTCATTTTTCAATAATTACATTGAAGAATGAGGCTTTTTGCTAAAAAAACGTATTTGTAACAGCAATTTTGTGAAATGATGTAGCATAACTGAGTGTCCGATAGCTCGCCTTGTCAAAGACTCATGACTAAAGTAACATCTCAAGAAATTGCACAGTTTCGCTCTCAATTGGCAGAAGATCCCAGCGATATGGAAGCGCTGGATTTGATTGAAGACTGTGATGGAGATTTAGAAGATGCGGCGATGACGCTAGCTATCCGAGCAGGACAACAACCAGAAAGAGCAAATTCCGAGTGGTTAGATGCTTTGGCTAGAAAATGGCGTGTGGTGATTTGCGAACAAGAATATCGGGAAGATTTGCTTAATAGTTCACCTCAAAAGATGATGGAACATCTAAAAGCAATGCCAACGTTTCCTAAAATTTTGGCAACACCAGTTTTGATTTATGTCCTCAAGCAAGGCGTGAACAATTTTTGTGAGCCACTAGATTCGCTAAAGTAATCGGATGGTACATTTAACTTGGGCGATGCCTGCGGCAGGCTACGCGCTTTGCTGTTGAGTTTAATACAGACTTAACCCCCAACTCCTTGCCTGCTAGAGGAGTAAAAATAAAAGCCTCTCCAAACTCCTGTACAGACGCGATTAATCGCGTCTGTACTCCTAACTTCTAATCAATGCAAGATGATTCGACCAGGACTGATACGCTGTTAATTAAGGCAAAACTTCTATTAGACAAATTGTAAAATCAATGAATTACCTTGTTGCCGTATTACCAGACCGTATTCAAGCCGAAGCTGCTTACTTAGCTTTAGAAGAACAAGGCATAAACAGCACTATCCTGGGAAAAGGATATAAAACAGCTGACGAGTTTGGCTTAATTGACCCTAAAGACCAAGCCAAAAAGCAAGCACAACTGATGGCAACCTGGCTGATACCATTTGGATTTTTTGCAGGTTTTACATTCAGCCTGATTACTGGTTTAGATACTTTTGCCTGGGCGGGTGAAGTTGGCAATCACATCGTTGGCGGACTGCTGGGTGCTGCTAGTGGTGCTCTGGGTGGTGTAGTGGTCGGTGGCGGAGTCGGTTTACTTGTAGGTGGTGGTGATGCTTTACCTTATCGCAACCGTTTAGATGCAGGTAAATATTTAGTTGCCGTTCAAGGTTCTGAAACTCTCACTCGACAAGCAACCCGAATATTACGTCAGTTTGATCCAGAAAATATCCAAGGTTATGCTGACACAAATACTGTGTATTGAATGAATCATAATTTACACATCACGACACAGCGACTTGAGTTACTTCCCTGTTCTTTGGAAGTGGCGCAAGCCGTTGTGACAAGAAATAAACCTCAAGTAGAGAGGCTTTTGGGGGTAAGAGTTCCTGATGATTGGTATGGATCTGAGGTGTTGGATATTTTCCCAATGTATGCTCAGATGCTAATAGACGATCCTTCCCAGTTGGGTTGGGGTGTATGGCTAATGATTCACATTGCCGATTCTACTTTAATTGGCGATTTGGGTTTCCTTGGCAAACCCGATCGCATAGGAACTGTAAAAATGGGTTATGAAGTGCTATCAGCTTATCGCCAGCAGGGATTTGCTTTTGAAGCAGTAGAAGCACTGGTGAATTTTGCCTTTACTCAGCCAGAACTTAAAAGAATTATCGCTCATTCTCCAGAGGATCATGTTGCCTCTATTCGCATTTTAGAAAAACTGGAAATGCAACAAATTGCTAAGGATGAAAACCTGCTGGAATGGGAATTAAAGTTAGAATCAAGATAGTTTTAAAAAGGGGAATGAGGCATTGGTAAAGATAAATGGCTAATGACTAATTCATAATTTTTAAGAATATTTCCACGAAAAGAACTTTTAATTTGTAGCCCACTCATCTTTATTAGGATGAATTACGGCGTGGGTGAAGGATTTGGATGTTTTCCTGCGTAGTAGACAACAACTTTCAACTGTTCTTGATCAGGAACATAAAATACTCTGTCCCCTTTTGTCACCTCATATTCCCATGCCCCTTTGTAGGGTTTGCCCTTTAAAGGGAAAACACGCCCAGGTTGTCTGGCGGTTGGTGCAGTACATAAATCCTTGTAACAACGACGTGTGTTTTCTGGGTAGCGCTGCATTAAAGCTTCCCAGTCCCGATTCACCCGACGATTTTTAGCTACCACCAACCAAGTGCTTTCTATCTCAGATAATGCTGGAGCCGTCAGTTTAACGAATGGCGGCTCCACATTCTCCACTATTGGATTTTCTTGTTGGTTATCTGACATACTCTCATTCAAACAGTACTCTGACTAGATGGCGGCTTTAATGGTACTTCATCAGTCTCGGCACTAAAAGCATCTGCCAGTTCAGGACTAGCGATCGCTACGGCGCTCTCATGCCATTCATGGATGATCGCGTCAATTATCTCCCATGCTGTAGTTGAAGAATCTATCAACCGAAAAGCCTCACTCAGCTCGTTTATAAAGTGTTGCAAATCATCTTCTTCAAACACACTCAGCCATCCATAAGGATGTTCAAAACCGATTTCCTTTCCCAGTAACAAAGAGAAGGCGACAGTTAATGCCTCAACAACAGCTTTACTTTGTGTTGCTGCCTTTACGAGAAAAGTCACTTCCTCCCGGCGCAACAAGGCAAAAGACTGATCGTTGCGAGTAATTGTCACTGGACGTTCTAAAGCTTTGTCCAGAACTCGCCCAGGCTGACGATTCAACTCAGTGGCTGTAATTAACTCATCTGAGTAGATATTGCCGAAAGTCCCGATAGACATAGGTTATGCGTTTTTAGTCAACGCCGATTTAAGAAAATTATTAGTCCATACGTATAATTGTACGTACTATTCATCAGGGGTCAATAGGAATTAAAACTCTAGTTGCTGGAACTATCAAAAGAAAAGCATGAGAGATTTTTAGATTAGAGAAAATGCCATGTTATAGTTCAACATCAGTCAGCAATAACTAAGCGGGGAAGTGAAAAGATTCGTGTATTTGAGTTTCGTGGCTCTCTTGATTTGTTTTCAACTTAGGCTGTTATACCAGATGACTTGTTACAAATGCTAAAACAGTATAAGCCACAAATTGTTCATTTTAGTGGGTATGGAAATGAGCAAGGATAAATTATTCTTGCAAATAAAAATGGCAAATCTAAGCCAGTTAGTAAACAGACCATTGTTTCACAATCTAAAAAAAGCCACCTTATGAAAAACATTAATGCTTTCAAAAAACAAATAGAAGATTATTGGATGAATGGCTTTAAGGAAGAATATGAAATTGAAAATATAATCTGCGAAGATACTTATTTTCAAGACTTACATCACAAAATGGTAGAAATTAATAGCCCAGATAATTTCTGGAATTTTTACTTTAAATTAAAGAGAAATAATGATTTTATAATCAGCAAAATCTAACTATATTTTAACGCACCAAGGCGACCCAGTTTTTTATTCTCTATTGTGGAGATGTTATTATGCATTGGTTTTTTGTGCAAGCTATTGATGCTTGGGAACATGATTTATATATTCCTGCATGTTCAAGATTGATGCTAGTGCTGATGGGATATCCACAATCCGAGTTTTATGCTTGCCTTTGGTAGTAGACTTGCGAAAAGTAATAGCACTAGATTTGATATCAGTCGTCTGGAGTGCTAGTGCTTCTGATACTCGACAACCAGTGAACACGCAAATCCCAAACAGAGCGCGATGGCGCAAGCACCCGCCGTAGGCGATCGCGTCGGCTAAGTAATGCCTCTGTCAGTAATCGCTTTAGAAAGTTAGAATCAAGATAGTTATAGCAGCTTAATTCTCAATTCATAACTCATAATTTTTAAGAATGTTGCCACGAGAAGAACTTTTAAAAGGCGTTGAAAATCGAGATAGTGTAGCTCGTGTAATCGATCAAGCAGAGCAAGCCATCAAAACTTGGGAAGTGGTTTTGACAGATTTTCTATCTCCTCCAGAATTGGCAGAAATTCAACGGGTGTTTAACCGATTAACAGAAGTGCAATTAGTTGCGTGGGGCGGATATCCGCAAGCTGAACGCCAAAGAATAGCGATCGCTCGTTCAGAACTTCCCTTAGATCAATCTCAAGTTAGCCTTGTAGCTGTAGAAATTGCTGGTAATTTCCTGTTTGATACCGCCTCTCACCGCGACTTTTTAGGCGCAATGTTGGGAACGGGAATTGTTCGTGAAAAGACAGGAGATATTATTGTCTTGGGAGAACGGGGGGCCCAGGCAATTGTTACGCCGGAGTTGGTGGAATTTTTGGAATTGAATCTTAAACAGGTGCGATCGGTTCCTGTGAAAACTCAGCGAATTGAGGTAAGTGAATTAAGGGTTAGGGAACCGAAGAAAAAAGAATTAACTACTGTAGAGGCTTCTTTGCGGTTAGATGCGATCGCATCTGCTGGTTTTGGCATGTCCCGCAGCAAAATGGTTGATTTTATTGATGCTGGTGATGTGCGCGTCAATTGGAAGGAAGTTACTCAAGCTAGTTCTCAAGTCAAATCAGGCGACTTAATCGCCATTCGCTCTAAAGGACGTTTAGAAGTTGGGGAAATCGCCGTTACAAAAAAAGACCGTTACCGAGTTCAATTAACAAGGTATATCTAAATAAGTTAGGAGTGAAAAGTTAGGATTTTTAAATTACACGCTTTCATTAACTTCTAACTCCTAAATAAATATACTTAGGCTTTAAAGTGTTTTGCTAACATATTCAACAAAAGTTTGCGCGGTACAAGTCGAGATAATTTGCTTCTAATTTGAGTAATACTATCAGAGCTAATAACAGTTGGATAGCCTTTTTCTAAAGCGTCTAACGATTCCCAAACAACTTTTTCGGAAGAATACACTTTATCTGTAATGCTTGCTAGCGCTGGAGGAAAATGAGCTTCTGCAAAAAAGTTCGTTTCTATTGGCCCTGGACAAGTGACCAAAATACGGACACCATATTGACGATTTTCTGCCCATAGTGCTTCACTAAAGCTGAGAATAAAAGCTTTACTAGCAGCATAAACAGAAAGGTATGGTATCGGTTGAAATGCGGTAATAGAGGATACGTTAATAATACTTCCAGAACGACGTAGGCGCATCAATGGGAGAAATTTGTGGGTTAAATCTACTAATGCCAAAATGTTTAATTGTACAATTTTGACTTGTCTTTCTCCATCACCTTCAGCAAAGTCGCCATAGTAACCAAAACCAGCATTGTTGATTAATAAGTCAATAGTTAATCCCTTTTCTTTAGTAGCATCAAATATAGCTGCTGCTGCATTATCTTCTGTGAGGTCTTTAACTATAACCTCTATTTGAATTTCGTGTTGTTCTTCTAGTTCTTTAGCTAATTGGCTTAGTTTATCTTCGGAACGAGCAACGAGGACAAGATTGGTCTTGCGTGCAGCTAGTTCTTGGGCAAAAGCTTTACCAATACCACTAGAAGCACCAGTAATTAAAGCAGTTGGCATTCTACATATTCAGATAGTTTTTAAGCACCATCATAATTTTAGTGATGTTGGCTAAAAGTTTTAACTACCCAAAGTGATATACCTAAAAGCTGAAAAGCCCTATTTAGTAATGAAGTGAGGGACATGACCAAAATCATGATTTTTCTCATGGCGATTCCGATTCAAAATGAAATTGTTAATCACCATTTTTCAGACCAGTAAATAATTTCTGAGGCGGAAGCATTAATAGCGACGCCGTAGCTATTTCCATGATTCCACTTGAAGCCAGGTCTACCTTTATCCTCTGTATTTAATACCAATATTTCATAGTTAGGTGGAAAAGATTCTGTATGAGAGCCACTAGTGTAGAAAAAAGTTGTCGGCACACCATTAGGTTGATTTATGTGATCGTTTGTGTTACCACCCCTATATTTGTGCTTTGCACTACTTCTGTATTGTGAAAGTAGTTTTTCTATCTTGTTTGGTGGCTGTTTCAGCCTAATTTGAAAAAAACTACTTCCTTGCAATTCGGGAGAGTAAGCAATGCGAACATCTTTGGCATCAGTGGGAATCTCATTAGGAAAATGTTTTACTTGGTCATTATCAGACCATAGTTGATTACGAATTTCTTGGTAGCGTGATGTATCGGTTATTATTTTAGGTTCCTTAGTACTGTTAAAAGTTGTTCTCAGAAAAAAGCTTCCCCCGACAATACTCAAACTAGCAAGGGCTAATAGAAACTGCGATCGCTTCATCAAGTTGGGTACGTTTAACTTTCATAGCTATATACCCAACTAATAAACTAAATTCGTACTATTGCGGATATAGGCTCAAAGATATTAACAGAAACTTTGCGTATCCAAGGGAAATTTCGGGTAATTGTAAAATTACTATGAAGTTGAGCAATAATTACCTAGTTAAAAACCGTAGGTTATCCTCGATGATATCAGTACTACTTTTGTATCTAACGAAATTAATTCTACAGCTATCTATTTTTTTCAATTCTTCCTGATGCAGTAATAACTAAGGCGGATATATAGATAGTAGATGCACCTTAATTAAATCACAGCCCTCAGCTTTTAGTTGGGGGCTTTTTTTATTATTGATATTTTTTGATTTTAAATTCAAATAATTTTTTGCAAAGTTAAATTTTCCCGGATATGATAATCAATAAAGCGGATATCTAAATGGTAGATGCACCTTAATTAAATCATAGCCCTCAGCTTTTAGTTGAAGGCTTTTTTATTGCTGATATTTTTGAATATAAGAATAAAGGTTTAATTTTCCCGGATATGGCAATCAATAAAGTGGATTAATAAATGGTAGATGCACCCTAATAAATTACAGCCTTCAGCCTAAAGTTGGGGGCTTTTATTATTTAAATATAGATGGCAGCAAACTAGGAGCTAACCATACTGCATAACCCATAAATCCAAAGAACAAGGTAATTAGGATAGTAATACTGTAGCTGATGCAAATTAGTAAACCGTCAGATTCGATGGTGGCGACAGTCAAAAGTAAAATACCTACAGTGGGGATGGGATTTGTAAAGGGAATTGGTAATATTAGTAATACTGTTAACAAAGAGATACAAAGCCCATTAATTCGCCAAACCAAAGGATTATGGGCTATTTTTGCCAATCGAGGACGGGCGATTTTCTGTAATACTTTGGTAAGATGTCCCAAATTTTGCAAAAGTAACTGAGCAAAGGGACGAGGAAATTTATAGTTAGCAATTCTTTTCGGTAGCCAAGGCGATCGCCTCCCTAAAACCATTTGCACTGACAACAGTAAACAAGCACCACCAAACGGCCCAGTTAATCCCGGTGGCATAGGAAATAAAAAAGGCAAAATTAATAATGTAATTACTAGGCAGAACCCCCGTTCTGAGGTTTCTGCCAAAATATCACCTAGAGTTAACGGTTGTTCAGCTAGGCGTTGCAACAAGGACTTTATATCTTGAGAAAATCTCAGATGCATTTGGTGCAAGTTCCCACATTTTTAGTAGAGGGAGATGAGAGAATAACTCTTAACTCGTAATTTCTGGGGGTACTAAAACAGCTATAGCTTTAGGTATAACTCGAAAATGAGCAGGTGTATAGGTAGTAATTTCACCATCAGTATTAATAGGGCGAGGTTTGCGAGTTCGCACCTCTATTTCTTGACCTTGAAGAGAGCGTACACTCTTCCAATGTATATGTCGCCCTCGTTGCATCGCCGGGAGTAATAGTAGAATCTCCCACCAATTTTTAATCTCTAAGCTATAAAGGTCTAACCTTTGATCATCTATTGTTGCATCGTCAGCCACTGCCATACCACCACCGTAATAGCGGCCATTACCCACAGCAATTTGCACTGTTTTCACGCGAACTAATTCACCATTGATTAAAATCTCCGCAGTAAAAGGTCTAGCTTCCAAAATCACTTGCAATGCAGTGGCAGCATAAGCAAATACTCCCCAACGGCGTTTGACTTCTTTGGTAAGTCGCTGAGTAATTTTTACACTCAATCCCAGACTGGCAACGTTAAAAAAGTGCTTGTCGTTCACCCAACCCAAGTCTATGCGGTGTGAATTTTTATATCCAATAATGTTGCAAGCTTCGCTGAGGGAGTTTGGGATTCCCAAAGTTCTAGCCAGATCATTGGCAGTTCCTAAAGGCAAAATTCCCAAGGGCAACTGAGTCTTAACTAAACCATCTACTGCCGCATTGAGAGTTCCATCTCCTCCACCAATGATTACTAAGTCAACTTGATGCTGATAGCGAACTATAACTTCAGCAAGATGTTTGGGGTCTTCTGTAGACTCCTCAATTAAATCAAAGCCGAGTGATTTTAGATATTCAATCGCTTCCGATATACCCTTTTCTCCTTGGCGGGCATGACGATTTACTAACAACAGTGCGCGAGAACTCATGGGTTGTACCTTTTGTAGTTGATATGTCCAGTTATCCGCATCCATGTATTCTGCTTCAAGTTGACTATCAAAAATTTATTTCATGAATGGTTATTATATTGTGCTTACAAATTTATAATTTCTATTTTATCTCTATTAGCCGTCGGTGTGTTGATACTCACTAAATAGCTGAATTTAGGTATTTTTCAGAGAGGTATATTTAAGCGAACATAATGTAAAATCGTGTCCTATTTAGGGCAATAAGACACGGTTTCATAGAAGTATTTAGTTATAATATTACAAAAACCAAAGTAAGATTTGATTTATACCAAAGTAATCCATTTACTGAGAGTTGTTTCCTGGTTTATTAACTTTCTCTGTTGTGGGTAATCCTGGGTGATCGTAGTTTGTCCTTTCTTGAGTTAAGGCGATCGCACTAAAGAAAATCGCACTCCCTACAGCCAAGGCTACCATAGGACGTTTCAGCAAGACAAAATCTCTGATAATCCTAGCTAAAGGTCGGCTTTGACGACGTAGCGACGAAGCAACCATCAATTGTCTCCAAGTAAATGGATCGCGCACATAATGACCACTTTGGCAAACTACTAGCCGTTCCTGGCAATTGGGACAGCAAAACAAGCCCATGCGCGTTTTAACTAGTTTGGGCGTATTATTTCTTTGACAAATTGGGCAAGTAACATAATGATTATCAAAGGTGTGTATATTCATTTACCTCGTCCGCCTAGTCCATTTACTCGCTCTATAACAATAGCTATACTGAATTCCGATCAATACTTAGCAGACTTCCAAGTATGGTCTGACATCAGCCATAAATCATACATATATTGTATTACTACCAAGGATGGCCAATGGTCGCAACACGAGTATAGCTAGATTTAGGTAAGGATGACTCCTAGTACTTGACCAACCCAAAAATGACGGGTGAAGGGAAGCAGGGGAAGAAAACAACTTGATTTTCTTACCATAAACCTCCGCAAAGTTTCTTTAATGGACTACTAGTTAATATTCGTGGGTGCGTCCACCCAGCCCACAAAAACTTGTTGTCTTTAGAAAGAATAGCGTTGGCGCTCACTCCCACCCCACTAGCCGCAGCTACATCCAAACTAGGCATCGCTGACCCTTAAATAATTGTCTCCCATGTAACCATTTTCCCCATAAAAATTTGCACAATCACATTTTTTACTAAATCTTTGTAAATCAAGCAAATAAAGTCTACTTGTCTGGTTGCTAAATAATGGCTCACAATGATAAGTAACAGATAAAAATTTAAATTTTTTCTTACATTTACCCCGCCTCTCAATGACTCTCTTGCCTCCCACTCAACTAAGGAAGGTAACGGAACAACCTGCCTTTCCTACACCTTCCGCTCGTTTAGCCTACCTAATTAATCGTTTTCAACCATCCCCAGAAACCGTTGTCCTGTTTTTAGCCATGCTCATTGGCGGTGGTACGGGTATGGGTATAGTCACCTTTCACTATTTAATCCAACTGATTCACCAGTTGATGCTGGAAAATTTAATGGGTCAAATCGGCGTCTGGGGTGCTTGGACTTTAGCCTGCGTTCCCACTCTTGGGGGATTAATCGTTGGTTTGATGCGCTGGCGCACTCAAGATTTTGGCCCTGGACTTTCATCTCTTATCGCCGCTTCTCAAGGAACAGAGATTAAGCAACCACTACGACCAGTTACGAAGATGCTGGCTGCATCTGTTTCTTTGGGTAGCGGTGCTTCTTTGGGCCCAGAGGGGCCGAGTGTAGAAATTGGCGCAAATTTTGGGATGTTGTTGTCTGTGATCCTGAATGTATCTCAAGAACGCCAACGTTTGCTTTTAGGTGCTGGCGCGGCGGCTGGACTTGCGGCTGGATTTAATGCTCCCATCGCTGGAGTATTTTTTGCTCTAGAGGTGGTGATGGGGGCGACATCTTTCGCTACTTCTGCGGTGAGTGTGGTGCTGTTAGCGGCGGTGGTAGCAGCATTAATTGCCCAAATTGGTTTGGGGGCACAACCTGCTTTTGATTTACCTGTCTACCAAGTCCGCAGTCCTTTAGAATTACCCCTTTACCTTGGCTTGGGTTTAGGGGCCAGCCTAATTTCTGTCACTTATACTCAATCAATTCGGGGAGCAAAAGCCTGCTTTGCTGGCAAGGTTCCAGGTTTTGCCTTTTTGGGACAAATTCCTGAGCCGATTCATCCAATTATTGGCGGTGTGATGATTGGCGCAGTTGCTTTGCACTTCCCGCAAATTCTGGGTGTGGGTTATGAAACTGTAGAAGCAATGCTTCAGGATGTGGAGTTTCCACTCTACCTATTGGTGGTGCTGTTGGTGGTGAAGTTAGTGATGACTGCAATTAGTGCAGGTAGTGGTTTCATCGGCGGTTTGTTTGCACCAGCAATGTTTTTAGGCGCTTCTTTCGGATCGGCTTACGCCAAAATTTTGGCTGTGGCATTCCCGGCTCTTTGCGATCTGATGGCGGCTCCCCCAGCTTATGCAATGGTAGGAATGGCAGCAGTGTTAGCTGGTAGTGTTAGAGCGCCCTTAACGTCTATTTTAATGCTGTTTGAATTAACCCGCGACTATCGCATTGTTTTACCGTTGATGGCAGCTGTGGGTTTGAGTGTTTGGCTAGTGGAAAGGATTAAACCAACTTTTAACTCTAACTCTAACTTACAACAAATTGGTCTTTCTGAATTGAAAGATGAACAAGCGGAAATTGTACAGCAAATTTTGGTAGAAGATGCTATGTATCCCTGCCCAAAAAAGTTACCTGCAACTCTTGGAGTATTAGATGCAGCTGTAGAAATGATCCGCGATCGCGTCCGCAGTGCTTTAGTAGTTGATGAAGCAGAGCAATTAATTGGCATACTCTCTCTGGAAGATATTAACCGTGCCCTTGCTCTTTGGCAAACTTACTCAAATTCACCAACTGAAATTCCAGATAATTTATCTAGTCAAACTCTCATAGACATTTGTACTACTGAAATCCTTTATGCATGGCAAGATGAACTATTATCTGAAGCTTTAGACCGCATGAGTCTTAGAGGTTTGCATCAATTACCAGTAGTAGCACGAGATAAACCCGATCGCATTTTGGGTTTACTAGAAAAAGAGCAAATTGCATTAACCTGCAATTTAGCAGTTACGCGCAAAGCACTTCTCCACTATTTTCCGGCCTTACCAACCACAGATATATTCATTAGTCATTAGTCATTGGTCATTGGTCATCGGTCATTGGTTTTCACAAAGGACAAATGACAATTGACTAATGACCATTTATTAAGCTGTAGCGTCTATGTCTTCATCACCTTCCCGATCTTCTGGGTCTACCTGTTTTAGACGAATGTGCTTTTTACCTAAAGTGATCAGAAACTCATCTCCTGGTTTTAGATTCATCTGTTTTGTATAAGCTGAACCTATCAGTAAGTTACCATTCGATTGCACACTAATTCTATAGCTAGCACTACGTCCACCACGCCCATTAGCACTGGGTGTACTATCCAACTGAATGCCTTCAGCATCAATTAGGGCATTTAAGAATTTCATCATATTGACACGCTCTATACCATTTTTGGTAACGGTATAGTAGCCGCACTTTTTGGCTTTGTCTTCTTTACTCTCGTTCTCTAGCTCTTTGACTTTTTTGAGCAGTTCTTCACCGAGTAGGGGTTCAATTTTTTTCTGTTTAGGCATCAACTTAGGTCGAAAATGAATGTTTGAAGTGTTGGAATCGATTTTATTTTAGCTGACGTTGAGCTAATAGGAACATAATCCTTTAGTTTTTATCTCAACCTAGCCAAGTATATTACACTCAGATGCACAATTGTTATCCCATTACCAATATTGCTAAGACAATCTATTTTAGATAACGCTGGCAATGCTGATAACTATCTATATATAGTTAGTGAATCACTGCTAGACTATACAAGTTTTAAGTTTTCTAAAGTGACGCTCGAAAAGTTGTTTACTTGCTGAGGATGATAACAGTGTCACAGAATGATAAGTAAAACTGATCCTTAACCATTGATAATTGGTTATTGGTCAATTGGTTATTTACATAAGACAGAGGACAAACAATAAAGCTTACCAAAATGAAACTAACTACCAGAGGACACTATAGTGTGAAGGCGTTGCTAGATTTGAGTTTACAGCCAAAATATGGCCCTGTATCTGTAAGAGCGATCGCTAAACGCCAAGATATTCCAGCTCCTTACCTTGAAAAACTACTAATAGAAATGCGTCGTGCATCTTTAGTAAAATCAATTCGTGGTAGCATCGGCGGATACCAATTGGCAAGAGAGCCTGCACAAATATCTATAGGACAAATTTTAGAAGCAGTTGGCGAGACTAGCCCTTTACCCCATCACACCCCAGCACCTGCACAAGCTGAAGATTGGGTAACATTTAGCCTATGGCAGAGACTCAACCAAAAGCTTAAAGAAGCTTTATACAGTATTACTTTGGCAGACCTTTATTATGATGCTCGTAGCTGGCAAGCTGCTCTTGGAGAAGAAGCTAGTTTTGTGGTTTAGTCAAAAGTCAATACGTTCAAATATTGATTTTTGACTCGTAACTTATGAGCAATAGCATCTATATCTTAATAATCGCTGCACTTTTAGATTACTTAATTGGCGATCCTTGGAATTGGCCTCATCCAGTGCAAGTTATGGGGTGGGTAATTTCTGGTCTGACCAAATTTTCTCTTAAATTATGTCAAAATTCTCTAACGCAACGCCTAGCTGGAATTTTACTAGGTATTATCCTGATAATTGGTAGTGCGCTTGTTGGCTTTTTGATTATTCAAAGTGCCAAATTGGTTCATCCGTTGTTGGGAATTGCCATAAATAGCATTCTTTTGGCTAGTTGTTTTGCTGGTAGAAGTTTACGAGCCGCAGCAGTGGCTGTTTTAGAACCTTTAACAACAGGAGATTTGGAAAAAGCTCGAAAGATTTTAAGTAATTATGTTGGTCGGGATACCCAAAACCTCTCACAAACAGAAATTTACCGAGCCGTTTTAGAAACGGTTGCAGAAAATGCCACTGATGGGGTGATGGCTCCACTTTTTTATGCAATTGTTGGTGTCTTTGTGCCAGTTGTGGGGCCAACTCCTTTGGCTTTAGCATATAAAGCTAGCAGTACCCTTGATTCAATGGTGGGCTATCGAGAAGCACCCTATACTTATTTGGGATGGTTCTGTGCGCGGTTAGAAGATTGTTTGACTTGGCTACCTTGTCGGTTAACAGTTATGACTCTGGCGCTGTTATCGGGTAAACCGATGTATGTTTGGCAAATTTGTCGTCGGGATGCAATTAACGATCCTAGTCCCAATTCTGGCTGGAGTGAGTGCGCCTATGCTGCTTTTTTGGGTGTGCAGATGGGGGGTACAAATTGGTATCGCGGGGTAGCTAAGTACAAACCACTGCTAGGAGATGCTATTTATCCCATTACTGCAACTTCCATTCAGAATGCTTTGCAGTTGACCCGATATTGTTTTTTGGTATGGTTAGGGATAGCGATCGCAATATTCTTAATACTTCCAAATAGGTAATGATAAATATAAAGTTAGAGACGCGATTAATCACGTCTGTACAGGAGTTAAGAATAAAAACTCCTAACTCCTAACTCATCACCCCTAACTTATCACTCACTATGTCTGCCAAAATAGTTGAAATTCTCTCGTCAGAAGAAATCCGTCGTACCTTGACTCGCCTTGCCTCTCAAATTGTGGAAAGGACACGCGATTTATCTCAACTGGTGCTTCTTGGTATTTATACAAGAGGTGCGTTATTAGCCGAATTGTTGGCACGTCAGATTGAGTCGCTCGAAGGTGTAGCCGTGTCAGTTGGCGCTTTGGACATTACATTTTACCGAGATGACCTCGACAAAATTGGATTGCGGACTCCAGCGAAAAGCGAAATTCCTTTTGACCTGACGGGGAAAACCGTTGTACTTGTGGATGATGTAATTTTCAAAGGACGGACGATTCGCGCTGCTTTGAACGCAGTCAACGATTACGGTAGACCAGAGGTGATTCGTTTAGCTGTGCTGGTAGATAGGGGCCACCGAGAATTACCAATCCACCCCGATTTTATTGGCAAGAAGTTACCTACTGCTAAGGAAGAAGTTGTCAAAGTTTACTTACAAAATTTCGATGAACGAGATGCAGTGGAGTTGATTAGTCACTAGTTATTTGTCATTAGTCATTTGTCCTTTGGAGTTGGGAGACAAAATTATAAGGCTTTTGGCTTGGGTTTCGAGTTCAGAGGTCGGAGTTCCCAGTTCAAAGGTCGAAGTTTCGAGTTAAAAGGTGGTACACCAATACTAAAATAAGGTTGAATCAGCAGTTATTTTTAAAAGCTAAGGGCTTCATAGCGAGTAGTAAGAAGAATTACACTGTGGTTAAGGAGCAATTAGGTAGTGTTCGCTCAAAATAAACTGCGTGTTTAACCTTCTCCAGCCAATTGTAGAATTCTACAACAACAACAAAGACTTTATTAACAACCTGCTCTCAGGTGCGTTCCCTGCGATCGTCGGTGTTTTCTGGTGGCTCATTTGGCAATACCGCCAGCGACGCATTCCGGAGAAAACTTTTGCCTTTGAGGTGATTAAACCGAAGAGTCAAGACTTGATGCAGCGAATTTTAGGTGGTAATGATGATGACCCTTTGGCTGATAGAAACATAGTTTACCAACAACGTGTACCAAATCGTCACATCCGCAATGAGCTAAAGCGGCAGCTAGAAGAACATCGCTGGATATTGATTTTAGGACGCACGGGATTAGGGAAAACGCGGGAAGCAGCCGAGTTGGCAAAGTATCTTAACCAAGAAGGCTGGACGGTGCTTTACCTCAAATTAGGAGAATGGCTAGATATTCCGGCGGCTATGCCAAAGGAGATAGGCACAAACCGCAAATTGCTGTTTTTCTTTGATGATCTCAATCAGAAAATGTATGCTAGCCGCCACGAAATATCCCCAGAAGCCGAGAGAAGTTTAGCAGAAAGGTTTCAAGTCCCCTTGCAAGAAAGGCTGTTGCAAGCTTTAAATAAGTATGAAGAGTTATGCGAACCGACAGAAATCCGCGTCATCGCCACTGCACGAAATGAAAGATACTCCGAAGATATTGGAAAACCCAGTCCTTGGGAAAAACTGCAATGGGATAAATACCCCAAGCTGTGGAACCGATTTAAAACTTATGAATTGCCACAACCAGAAGATGATGCCATCATTGCGATGTTAGCAAAAACGGTTCCTGAGACTAACATCAAAGCAGAGACAGAACAATATCCCGAACTAGCTAGGCGCAATGACAGCACATTTAGAAATGTAGTCGAGAATCTCCACCGCCTGCAAAATGAAAGCTTGGCTTTGACTGTACAAAATTACCGCGACACCCTAAAAGACACTTGGAAAAATCGTTATAACAAGGCAGTAGAGAAGTATTCTGTGAGCCGCTATATTTATGATGCCGTGGACTTGCTGCAACAATTCGACCTTCCACTTTATCGCTTCACAGTGGAGGCGACTGCACGGATGTTAGCGGCGAGAAATTTCTGGCAGCAGCTTTGGTATTATTGGCAAATACGCAGGGCTACCAATTATCTGATTTCAGCTGAACGCATCCTAGAACCACGTGATGGGCAAATTGAGGCCAAGCCAAAGCAAGTAGAAGCAGGCGAATACACATTGCGCTTCACGCGGTTGATTTTGCAGCTAGCAGAGAAACACCAAGAAATTCCAGCTTTCCTATTGAGTTTTAGCTGGAATCTAATTAACTTAAAACGCTATCAAGATGCACTACGTTGCTTAAACAAAGCTCTCACTTTCACACCTGATTCCCCTTCTATCTGGTTTGCCAAAGGCAATGTGCTAGTTAATTTGAGAAGATCAGAAGAAGCGATCGCCTCATACGACCAAGCCATCAAATTCAAATCCGACGGTCACGAAGCTTGGTACAATCGGGGCATTGCGCTAGTTAATTTGGAAAGATTAGAAGAAGCGATCGCCTCTTATGACAAAGCCCTTAAAATTAAACCCAACGACCACGAAACTTGGTACAATCGGGGTATTGCGCTAGTTAATTTGCGAAGATTAGAAGAAGCGATCGCCTCATACGACAAAGCCCTTAAAATTAAACCCGACTACCACCAAGCTTGGTACAACCGGGGTATTGCGCTAAAAAATTTGGAAAGATTAAAAGAAGCGATCATCTCATACGATAAAGCCCTCAAAATTAAATCCGACTACCACGAAGCTTGGAACAACCGGGGGAATGCCCTATTTAATTTGCGAAGATTAGAAGAAGCGATCGCCTCTTATGACAAAGCCCTCAAAATCAAACCCGACTATCACGATGCTTGGTACAACCGGGGCATTGTACTATTTAATTTGCGAAGATTAGAAAAAGCGATCGCCTCTTATGACAAAGCCCTCGAAATCAAACCCGACTATCACGATGCTTGCTATAACAAAGCTTACTGTTATAGTTTGCTAGGGAATATCGATTTGGCAATAGATAATTTGCAACAAGCTATCAACCTCAATCCTGAATATCGAGAGACAGCAAAAACTGATCTTAATTTTGGCAATATTCGAGAAGACCAGCGGTTTCAAGATTTGATTAGTCATTAGGCATTGAGCATTGGGCATTGGTTAGTAGTTGATCTACCGCAAAATTGGGCTACCGTGATGATGTACTAAATACCACTTCTCGCCAAGGAACTGAAATATATTTGTAGCTGTTGATTGTGCTTCAAGTCTTCTGCCACCTACCACTTGGAACACATTTTCTCTCAGCACAACATAAGCAATTTTTTCAGTGATTTCTGTAGCAATTATATCTGTGTTTATTTCAATATAAGCGGTGTTTTTAAATATCTGCTCCCAAGAGGTGCGAATTTCCTTCCAACCTCGCAGTATATTACTTCCAGGATGAATACAAAAACTACCAGTTCCTTGTGACCATACTGCACTCATTGTCTCTATATCTTTTCTTTCAAAAGCTCGATAAAAAGCCGCATTAGCCGCTAAGACTTCATCCTTAGTCATGGGTAATTAAATAATTAAGAGTTATGAGTGAAGAGTTGGGAGTTAGCAATTCTTAAATTATAACTCTCAACTTTGAAAAATAAATTAGATCTTTCCAGAAATTAATTATGCGTCACCTGAAACCCCTGGATAGACGTTGCAATGCAACGTCTCTACATTCATTTTCACTCCTATGTCTATTAGTAATTTCCAATGCTCAATGCCCAACTTCTAATTATTTTTGACTGTGCTAATAGTTTGCAATAATTGGCTAGCTGTATAAGGCTTGTATAAAAAAGCTTTGATACCCATGTCATAAGCTGTATTAACTTTATCTTGCGAAGTCAGTCCACTGACAGCAATGATTTTGACATTTGGGTTAATTTTTCGCAGCGTGCGGATAGTAGTTATCCCATCCATTGACGGCATGAGCATATCAGTTAAGACAAGAGATATTTTATCTCGATGTTCTGCATATAAGGCTATTGCTTCAATACCATCGCTAGCTGTGATTGCTTTGTAGTTATGGCTTTCTAGAGATGTTTTTGTCACATCTATAATGGCAGGTTCATCATCTACAATTAAAATTAATTCTCCTTGTCCTAAGGGTAATCCCTCTTCTTGTTCTTCTATAGTTACTGCCGCCTCTTGTGCTGGCAAATATACTTTAAATTGGCTGCCTTTTCCTTCAACGCTTACTACGTCGATAAAACCGCCGTGGCTTTTAATAATGCCAAGTACTGTAGAAAGACCAAGACCAGTACCTTTACCGAGTTGTTTAGTAGTAAAAAATGGCTCAAATATTCGATCTAATATTTCTGTTTGAATACCAATTCCGCCATCACTAACAGTAATAACAATGTGGTGACCAACTTTAGCATCTATATTCATTTTGGCGTAATTTTCATCAATTAAGAGGTTTTCTGCTAATATTTTTAAAGTTCCCCCATTTGGCATAGCATCACGGGCATTGACACACAAATTCATCAGTACTTGATGCAATTGGGTAGCATCGCCGCATACAGGCCAAAGATTTGGCGAAATTTGAGTGGAAACCTCAATGGATTTGGGAAAAGTTTCTCTAATAATTTGCTGAATTTCTACTATTAAATGCTTTAATTGCAATATAGTGCGATCGCCCTCAATTCCGCGAGTAAAAGATAAGACTTGCTTAACTAAAGTAGCTCCACGTTTAGCGTTTGTAATCAATATTTGCAATAGTCGCCGAGAACGTTCATCATGAATTTGTATCTCTAACAGTTGGGCTGTCATCAGAATCGGGGCAAGAATATTGTTTAGGTCGTGGGCAATACCACTGGCTAAAGTACCAATACTTTCCAATCGTTGGGCACGGAGAAATTGTGCTTCTAGTAGTTTTTTTTGCGTGATGTCAGTGTTAACAATCAGAATAGATTGTGCTTTATTACCGAATTCATGCACTAGCGTCCAACGGCTTTCAACAATAATTTCTCTACCTGATTTTGTTTTTTGATGTAACTCACCCTCCCAAGAGCCATTTTTCATCATAATATTGAGTGCTTTTTCAACTTGAGACACATGTTTTTCATGCCAGAGAACTCGTGTCTTTTTATTGATAGCTTCTTCTTTATTCCAACTGTACAGACTCTCAGCAGCTTTGTTCCAAAATAAAATTTTCTCTTCTAAATCACACACAAAAATTGCATCGGTGGCAACATCTAGTAAAGCAGCTTGTTCGCGGATTTTCTGTTCTGTTTGTTTGCGCTCAATGGCATAACGAATAGAACGCTCTAATAAAGGTGCAGTCAACTGGCTTTTTTCAAGATAATCTGCGGCTCCGGCTTTCATCGCTTCAATATCTATTTCCCAATCGCCCTGGCCAGTCAGCAAAATTATCGGAGAACAACAGCCGTTGGCAATTGCTTCGCGCAAAAGTTCCAGTCCACTGTCTGCACCCAAGCGGTAGTCTACAAGATAAATGTCATGTTGATCGCAAGCGATCGCATTCCTTGCTGCTTCATAATTATTTACCCATTCCAACTCGCAGTTTGCTGCTTGAAATTCACTGAACCAATAACGAGTCAAAATATAGTCGTCTTCGTCATCATCAATGAACAGAACTTTGATAGGGCTGTTGTTCATGTTTATCTCCCACAGCTTCTAGTGGCAGTTTCACAATTTCAAACCAGTATTTAACTAGAGTCTTCATGACCTCAACTAATGAAGCAAAAGTCACTGGCTTAGTGATGAAGGAGTTTGCACCCAAATTGTAAGTATTATATATATCTTCTTCCCTTCGTGATGTTGACAGGATAACAACTGGAATTTGCCGCAATTGTGGGTCAGTTTTTATCTCTTTGAGCGCCTCCAGACCACCAATTCTGGGCATGTTCAAATCTAACAAAATCAAATCGGGATGCGGTATGCTGTTGTTAGCATATCCACCACGGTGGTACAGATAATCCATCAACTGTTCGCCATTACTGACGATGTATAGTTCAATTGGTAATTGACTTTCTGCCAATGCCTCACGAACCAAGATGCAGTCGTCTTCATCATCATCAGCCATTAAGATTGTGACGTTTGTTTCTCGACCCTTCACTATGCATCTTCTCCTTTGTATTAGTATGAAACAAATTATTAACTTGGCACACACAGATGGCAACTCTTGCATTGACATAAAGAATCAAATATGCAATTTATATATTTAGCTGTGAAAGCTGATTTTTTCGTTAATATTTAACACTAAACTGCATGTCGTAATCGCCAATAGCCCGAAATAATCGAATCTCATTAATACTTAACATAATGACTAGTTTTTACAATGCATCAATCGACAAATTACAGAGCGCAGTTGTAGAATTAAGCTAATTTTGGGGTCTAATATTATCCCTCTCCAGAAATAAAAATCAAGAATGCGAATTCATTGACAATACGATCATAAATTTTGATCCTTGCCCAGGTATACTTTGGGCTGTGATATTTCCGTGATGACGCTCAATAATTTTCCGGCAGATAGCTAAACCTATGCCAGTACCTTCGTACTCAATGCTACTATGTAATCGTTGAAAAACATTGAAAATTCGATTAAGATATTTTTCTTCAAAACCAATACCATTATCTTCTACGATGATTTGACAAAGTTCAGAATGAGTAAGTATGTTATCTGCTTGATTGTTTAAAAATTGACTATAGATTTTGATAACAGGTGGTATATGTGGACGGTGGAATTTGAGGGCGTTACCAATGAGATTTTGCAGCAATTGACGCATCTGTAAAGGATCGGCTTCAATGGTGGGTAATTCCCCGATTTCTACACTTCCTTCAGTTTGTTGCACATAAAGTTCTAAATCAAACAATACCTCTTGGGCAATCTTTGTGAGATTTACTGATACAAAAGGTTGCGCTCTGGTAGTAACTCGTGAAAGTGTTAACAAGTCTTCAATTAATGTTTGCATTCTCGATGCAGCATTCTGCATTCGTTCTAGATAGTCACGTCCCTGTTCAGTTAACGTATCGCCACAGGTAGTTTTGAGGCGATCGCCAAAGCTTTTAATCTTACGTAGTGGCTCTTGCAGATCGTGGGAGGCGACAAATGCAAATTGTTTTAATTCTTCATTGGAACGGATAAGTTCTTGCCTCTGCCGAGTTTCTTGTTCTAGGATTAGGCTTTGAGCTGAGGCAATGCCTATTTGATCTGCCAGCTGTTGCAAAAGTTCAACTTCCCATTTAGTCCACTGGCGGGGATGGGCGCACTGATGGGCAATTAGTAGACCCCAAAGTTGATTTTTAATGAAAATGGGGACTACAAGATTGGCTCTAACAGCAAATCGTTGCAGTAATTCGACATGGCAAGGTTGGATATCAGCTTCTCGTATATCGTTAATGGAACTAATTCGTCCTTGACGATACTGCATAATGTAATCGTCACGAAAGCAAGGGTCGATAATTTGCTGCCCTAGAACAAAGGGTAAACCGGGAACTACTGCCTCTTGAACGGCAAGAAAAGAGCCATTTTGCTGTAAGCGCAAGATTAATACACGGTCAGCAAGCAGTAGCTTTTGTACCTCTATAACGCTGGTTTGCAGAATTTCATCAATTTGTAAAGACTGACGAATTTTCAGGGTGATATTAGCGAACAGTTGCGATCGCATATTTTGGCGTTCTAATTCTGCTTGTACCTGATTGCGCTCACGCTGGGCAGCTTGGCGTTCCGTAATATCCATCATCGCGCCCATCATCCGCACTGGCTTACCTGTCTGGTCATGAACGACATAGCCGCGATCAAACATGTAAGCATAAGAACCATCGCTGCGGCGAAAGCGATATTCATTTAACCAGAATTTTTTACCGCTATCTATAAGTGCCCGTGCTTGGGTGGCGATTCTCTTCCTGTCATCTGGATGTATATGTTCACTCCACCAATGGGCGGTGAATGTTATTTGTTCTTTTGAGTAACCAAAAAGTGTTTGTAAAGCTTCATTCCACCACACCTCATTAGTCAGCAAATCCCAGTCCCATAAAATATCATTGGTAGCACGGGCGACTATTTGAAAACGTTCTTCACTCTGACGCAGTTGTTCTTCTGCCTGTTTGCGTTCAGTGATGTCTGTATAGCAACTTGTCATCCGCACGACATTATCATCTTCATCCCATACTACCTGACCGCGATCCAAAACCCATTTATAGGTGTCATCTTTACACCGGACTCGAAATTCGATGTCGTATTTGACTCGATCCTGAATAGCTTGCTGATGCGATCGCCTCACGAAATCGCGATCGTGGGGATGAATACAGCTAATGAAAGCTTGATATGTGTAGTTGAAAGTCCCTTTCTCTAAGCCAAAAAGCGCTTCCAAATTATCTGAACAAGTAATTTTGTGCGTTAGCAGATCCCAGTTCCAAATGGCCACGCCAGCCGCGTCTAATGCTATCCTGAGTTGAGTTTCTCGTGCAGTTTGCTGTCGTAATTCCTGCACAGCCTGACTAGCTCCCAGAATCCGGCGTAATCTTTGACGTAATATTAGCCATTGAATCGGCTTGGTAATAAAATCAGTTGCACCTACAGCAAAAGCTCTCTCTACGGTTTCCTGATCATCAAAATCCGTAATCATTAACACTGGTGTATTCTTGCCATCGGGAAGTGCTTGCAGTTGAACACAGCAACTAAACCCATCCATCACTGGCATCATGGCATCCAACAGTACTATCTCTGGGTGCAGACGAGTATAGGTAGCGATCGCCTCTAACCCATTACTCGCTTCTACCACCTGATATCCTGCTTGTGTCAATTGCTCACACAGCTGCGATCGCATTAAATCGTCGTCGTCTACAACTAGAATCAGGTTAGTCATTTATTCCTTGTTCTTTCTGATTAAGTAATGACTGAATCATAGCGATCGCACCTTCCTTTTGTATGCAATACACCCCGGAGAAGTTTTGAATCTTACTCCCCATCCCTTGCAGGGAAGGGGCTGGGGGTTAGGTCTGTATTCGACTCAACCTAGAAACCCTATAGTGGTGGTTTCAATGCCCAAAGCACAATGTCATGAAAAATTGACATTATTACTATTGCTCAACATCTAAGCAGCGACTAATGTCATGAAATTATGACAAAACGATCCCAGAAGGGCTTGTAAATTCGTAAAACAGGCAAAAAAGCTATTAAGACCCCTTGATCCCTAGATATGCTTAGTGGTTAATATTGACTTAACAGATAGAACTTCCTCGATCCCAAAGAAATGCTAATGGCATAACTAAGGAATTGATTGGATGTTACCCCAATTTAAAAACAGACTAAAAAACCTTAAAAACTGGGCAAAACCAGAAGTCAGGATAAGAAATTCATCTGGAGTGGATGACATTTTACATAGCATTCTTTAACCAGGGGAAATCATTTACCGCTTAAACTACTGGAGGCCAAAATAATGGCAAAAGAACGCCCGCCCCTAGAGGAGATGACCTTACGCCAACTACGCAAAGTTGCTAGCGAATATAGCATCTCTCGGTATAGCCGAATGCGTAAATCACAATTACTGGCATCAATTCAAGAAGTCCAGCGCAGTAAAAATTTACTTAGTCCATCTCGTTCATTGGAGGCACAGGAAACCGTGGAAGCTGCAAAGTTTGAATTAGGTCAGGAAGATCGAACTGGTGGATCTTTGGCTGATGTTGATGAAGGACTCGCAGATTTGCCCTCTGGCTATGGTGAAAGCCGGATTGTCCTCTTACCACGCGATCCTCAGTGGGCTTACACTTACTGGGATATTCCCAATGAGCACAAAGAAGAACTGCGTAGGCAAGGGGGACAACAACTTGCACTACGAATTTATGATGTCACCGACATCAATATCGAATACCAAAGCCCCCACAGCATTCAAGAATATCCTGCTGATGAACTAGCTAGAGAATGGTATCTACCAGTTCCAGTTAGCGATCGCGATTATGTGATAGATATCGGCTATCGTGCTGCTGATGGTCGCTGGTTGGTACTTGCTCGTTCTGCTAGAGTACACATTCCTCCCGTTTATCCTTCTGACTGGATTGAAGATGTTTTCATCACTGTTAACTTTGAAGAAGATTTGCGTAGTAAGACTCAATACGAACTAGTTCCCCCAGCCAAGAAGGTTGCAGCTACCGCCAATGGTAATGCTGCTGTTGTCAATGGTAACGGCAACCCTATCTACGACCAAATCTTTGGTTTAGCAGAATCTGCCGAATCACTACGGGTTGCTGGTTCTATCTTCGGTTCCCAGCACCAAGTACCAGGAGCAGCGCGTCCTGAACAAGCTATTAGCTCTTACGTTTTCCCATCTGGTGTGGGTATGTGGGCAGTTCCTACCGTGTCAGGCTTAACCGCTTCCGGTGCAGGAATGTCAGGTGTTGGCTTCTCGGCTTCCGCCGTACCAGTGCGTCCGCGCCAGTTCTGGTTAATTGCCGATGCTGAGTTGATAGTCTACGGTGCAACCGAACCAGATGCTACCGTAACCATTGGCGGCCGTCCAATTCAGCTAAATCCAGATGGAACATTCCGCTTCCAGATGTCCTTCCAGGATGGTTTAATTGACTATCCGATTTTGGCTGTAGCTGCTGATGGTGAGCAAACCCGGTCAATTCAGATGAAATTTAATCGTGAGACACCATCTAGAAATACCAACACCAAAGAAGAAGCTGTTTTAGAATGGTTCTCTTAAGTTTTGGTTTCAAACAACCTCTGAGATAAACTCCAGACTGAAATTTTAAATTATTCCCCGCTATAGTAATTCTGTAGCGGTTTTTTTGCATTAGTTATGTATACAAAAAAATTATTTTTGTTATTTATCTTGATAATTGGCGCAACCTTATTATCAGGTTGTCAAGAGATTGAGGCGAATTCAGCCCCAAAAGCATCAAAAACTTGCCCTGGTAAAGATGCTAAGTTCAGCATCGATTTTTTTAAAACCAATAATCAAGGTAAAAGAAATCAAAGAGGTATTAACAATGTGATTATTTTCAATCCTAAATCAGCAGAGTTAGATTTCAAAGTTAATGTTGGTCTATCTCATAAACTCTACGCCAAAGATGCTAGAGGGAAACTGCGTAAAGAATATGTACCAAAACAGTTTCGTGAACTCATTGGCGATGAGAATGCCAAATTAAACGGACAGCTACCCATTGCCGCAATTAATGCTGACTATATAGGTACTGATGATAAACCACAGGGCTTAAATATTTCTCGTGGTGTCGAGTATTCCGGAGTATTTAAAAATAAGCGTTCTTCCTTTGGGATATCAGGGGGTACACCTAATCAGCGACAGGCTACTATCCAAGCTGGTAGAAGAAAAAGTGATATTCTCAATTACAATTTAGTGGGTGGTAATGGCAGATTCTATCGTCAGGGTAAATTTAAAGATATTTGTCAAGATTTAGGAGAATTTGCTTGTAAAAATGCTAAAAATCGCTCTATGGCAGCTATTACTAATCAAGGCTATGTAATTTTATTAGTTAATGACTTGAAAGCTAATTCAGATATTGAATTATCTCAAGTTAATCAAGAGTTACTGCCAGACATGTTTGATAATGTCTTAGAAGGTATTGCTAACAATAACTGTTTAGGTAAGATTCAAGAAGCGATATTATTTGATGGCGGTATGTCTCCAGGATTGTATTATAATCAGAAAACTTATGTAGAAAACCTTGGGCCGATTGGCTCAGTTTTTTTGATTTACAAAAAATAAAAATAATCACTCAATTTTATAGTACTGACTCTTTAACTTTTTGCGAATTCTCAAGTTTGTTTGGATTCACCCAACGATTGACAATTTCGTGATTATGTTTATACACCTTGATTTGCACTTGCTTGGAACTTAACTTGACTACTTCGGCGGGAATTCTTTGGACATCGCTAGAATCTGCGCGAGGTTTGTAAAGCCAAATCACTTTTTGCCCTACTTGAAAGTAGTCAGAATTACTAGTTAAAGACGGCGCTTTGTCTGCCCAAGAAGGGAAAGCAATTGCTAAGTTTATCAACAGTACTAAAACCACTAGAGTGATTTGGAAAAGTTTCATGATCATTGCACTTGTCTTGGGTATGGTAGGATAATCAATCTCCTGATTTAGCATTTAATTATTGTTCTCCTTTATTTTCTTAAAGTCTCTTTGGGAAATTTAGTTAGCATTAGTTTGCTGTTTGAATGCTGGCAAGACACCTAAATTTGATACCACTAATACCACAAGGCGGAAGTCAAAAGAATTGTATTCCATGCTCTTGCGCCATTTGAAATGGTGAACCAGCGCTGCGGGAGGGTTTCCAACGCCAGATGCTCCACTTGGGGAGACCCCAAGACCGCACTGGCTCCTTTGCAGGCGACTGGTGTTAGCGTAGCAGTAGCGAGGAACGAGCGTCCGTAGGAGCGTCACCCGAAGGGTATGTTTCTTTTTGCCGTGTTGTAATAGAGATTTACAAAGTTAATTACTGAGTCAAAGACTAGTATTAATCGCAAGCCAAGTTTATATTTGTTCAAAGTGCAAATCTCTGCTAGTTTCAGCATAAATTGATTGATGCAATAAAAGCAAATAGTCTTATTTGTTAAAAGGATAAATTAAATTTATTATAAAATTTGTGATGCTCTGCCTTGAGATTGCAATCTGAAACAACTGCTCTCAATTCTGATTTTTTTGTCCCTTTGCGGAAGGTGGGTTAGATTCTTTCTCTCCTACTCACACTTTAGGGAAATATTGCTAGCTCAGTTTCCGGGTCAAAAAAGTGAATTTTCTCTGGAGTTAGCGATAACCATAGTTGCTCACCAGGTTGTACAAATCGGTCTGGTGGTATTCGCACTTGTAAGTAATTGGTAGTGGCTCTTTGAGATCCCGGTTCAGCAATCTTAACTGCGAGAAAAGAATCGTTACCGAGATTCTCTACCAAATCTACTTGCACTGGTATATTTTTAGTAGCAGGCATACTCAAGTTCAAGTGTTCTGGGCGAATGCCTAAAATTAGAGCTTTTCGATCATATTTTTGTAAAGCTCTTCCCCAAACTTCTGGGAGTGTGAAACGAAACTGGGAATAAGTAATCGACTGTGGAGCATGAAATTCTACAGGAATAAAATTCATCGGTGGTGAACCAATGAACTCTGCGACAAAAAGATTGGCTGGGCGATTGTAAAGTTCTAAGGGAGAAGCAACTTGCTGAATTTTACCCTCAGACATAATCGCAATGCGATCGCCCATTGTCATCGCTTCTGTTTGATCATGGGTAACGTAAATTGTTGTTGTCCCCAGTTGGCGCTGCAATTTGACAATTTGAGCGCGGGTTTCCGCCCGCAGTTTGGCATCTAAGTTAGAAAGCGGTTCATCCATTAAGAATACTTGCGGGTCACGCGCGATCGCTCTTCCTAATGCAACTCGTTGTCTTTGTCCCCCAGATAGCTGTTTGGGTAAGCGATTCAGCAATGTTTCGATTTGCAATAGTTGGGCAACACTACGCACCTGTTCATCCACCGCCCGTTCTTTATCAGAAATGTAGCGCAGTCCTTTCGGTAACTTTCTTGTCGCACTCACGAAGAGATTTTCTGCCCACGTCCGAAGATAAGGAGATGAGGGAGTAATTTCCCCCCCTGCTTCCTCTGCTCCCCCTGCTCCCCCTGCTCTCCCAAAGCGGCGGCGTAACCCAAAAGCGATGTTGTCGTACACCGTCATGTGGGGATAGAGGGCGTAATTTTGAAATACCATTGCGATGTCGCGTTCTTTGGGTGGTAGGTCATTGATCAAGCGATCGCCTATCCAGATATTACCGCCAGTCATCCCTTCTAAACCAGCGATTAAGCGCAGCAGGGTACTTTTACCACAACCAGAAGGGCCTACCAGCACCATAAACTCGCCATCTGCGATCGTCAGATTAATCCGCCGCAAGACGTTGACACTTCCCCCACGTTCTTGGGGTGCATCAGTTTTCTCCCCAGGCGTGAGTGGGGATTGAGTTTGTGAAGTAACACCTTCCCCTTTACGCGGGGAAAAACTTTTATAAACGTTTTCTAAAATAACTTGGGACACAACTAATTATTTTCATTGGGGATTGGGCATCGGGCATTGGACTAATGACTAATGACCAATGACAGTTTAGCGCCAATCATAATACACGTTATGTGTAAATACGAAAAGTAAAAAAAACAGCTTGCAACATCAAAAGCAAACTATCCTGAATTTTAGGGCTATCAAGAGGTGTTGTTATGACTACCGATGTACCTAAAAATCTTTCCCAAGAACCAAGCATTAACCCTGTCCATGACATTGTAGATGCACAAACCACAGATTGTTGCATTGTGGGTGGGGGGCCAGCAGGAGCAGTTTTGGCGCTGTTGTTAGCGCGTCAAGGCATTTCGGTGATGGTGCTGGAAGCACACAAAGATTTTGATCGCGACTTTCGCGGCGATACGATTCATCCATCGGTGATGGAAATTATGGAAGAATTGGGACTTAGCGATCGCTTGCTAAAACTTCCCCATGCCAAAATGCGCCAAATTAGGTTTAAAACTCCTGAAGATACTGTCACATTGGCAGATTTTAGCCATCTAAAAACCCATTACCCCTACATTACAATGCTTCCGCAAGTGAAATTCCTGGAGTTCATCACCCAAGAAGCACAAAAATATCCTAATTTTCATCTGGTAATGGGTGCGAATGTACAAGAATTAATTACGGAAAATGGCGTAATTCAAGGTGTCCGCTATCGGGGAGGCGGTGGCTGGCATGAAATCCGCGCAATAGTGACAGTGGGTGCAGATGGTCGCCACTCACGTTTGCGCCACCTGGGTGAGTTTGAGTCCATCGAAACCTCGCCACCAATGGATGTCCTCTGGTTCCGCCTACCCCGTCAGCCAGAAGACCCAGAGGGGGGAATGGGGCGCTTTGGTAAAGGTAAAATTATTGCCATGCTTGACCGTGGTGATGAGTGGCAAGTTGCCTATGTCATCCCCAAGGGAGGCTATCAACAACTGCGGTCTGCGGGTTTGGAGGAATTAAAAAAATCTTTTGTGGAAGTAGTGCCAGAATTCCAGCAACGCATCCAAAATTTACATGATTGGTCACAAATAGCTTTTCTCTCGGTCGAGTCCAGCCGCGTCAAACGCTGGTATCGTCCAGGTTTGTTACTTATTGGTGATGCTGCCCATATAATGTCCCCCGTTGGTGGAGTTGGCATTAATTACGCGATTCAAGATGCTGTAGTCGCAGCGAATGTACTCAGCAAACCGCTCAAAAACGGACAGGTACAACTTAGCGATCTAGCAAAAGTACAGCGTCAACGCGAGTTGCCCACACGCATCATTCAGGCGTTTCAAACTTTTATCCAAAAGCGGGTGTTTGCCCCTGTTCTTGCCTCAAATCGCACCTTTGTACCACCTGCGTTTTTGCGCTTACCCATATTGCGCGACCTTCCAGGCAGGTTGATTGCCTTGGGTGTTTTTCCAGTTCATGTGAAGACTTAATTTTTGGCAAAAACTTTTTATATTGAATGGATGGATGGTACAATTATACTACTCCAGACAGAATTCAATGCTCATTTAGTCAGGCGAAGGTGGAGAGCAGCATACTCTATGCTGTTCAAAGCGATCGCTTGGCTTTTATGCTAGAAAGGACTAAAAACTCAGAGTGGACGTAGAAAATTTGTTCAAACATTATTAAAAAATGCAAAAGATTAAACCTATCTAGATATTAATTGGCACTACATAGAAAAACCTTGTCTTTTGGAATCAGTACTTTTTGCAGTCAGGAGTAATTTTAATGAACAGCTGCGTTTTGATGGCAGAAATTATCAACGAACCGCAACTCCGCTATACAGCCGATAATCTGGGAGTCACGGAAATGCTGGTGCAGTTTCCTAATTCCCAGAAACCAGAAGATCCGCCAGCTACGTTGAAAGTTGTCGGCTGGGGGAATTTAGCGACAGAAATTCAGCAAAACTATCACCAAGGCGATCGCGTCATCCTGGTAGGACGTTTAAGCATGAATACTGTTGATCGTCAAGAAGGTTTTAAAGAAAAACGCGCTGAATTGACAGTACAACAAATTCAACCTGTTGGAGGTAGTTTTAATACTGATCCATTGCCCTCAGCAACCGTAACTCCATCATTCACTGAAACTGCTCCACGACAACCAGCAGCATCTCGTCCTGCACAGAAAGACGTTCCCAGTTACGAGTCACCACGTCCAGCGCCTACCCCAGCTACAAATCCTGTTGGCGTTGCTCCCCAAGCGAAAACTTATGAACCCGTACCCCAACCCACAAATTATGAGCGAACCACTTATCCAGCAGTGAAAGAGGAAGAACCAGATCCAGATGATATTCCGTTCTAAAGTTGGTGTGTATTCAATTTGCCTACATACTTAGCAAAAAGCATTACGATTAAATAATTTCTACAAATAGCCATCCTTGAGGATGTGCTATTTTTTTGTCTGCGTTGACGCTTTACGTCTTGTCGTGAGACATTGCTTAGTTTAGGTATCGAGCAGTTAGGGATAGAGAATTTTCTATCTAAATCCCAAGCTTCAGCCTCCATTTCACAATTTAATAAACTTCATCATGGCTGCCAACATCAATCAATAAAATAACCATTTCTAACAACTTATCATCCTCAGAGAAATTAAAGATAATTCTACAATCATAAGCAACAGAACAAGACCACAAACCCGCTAAATTTCCTGTTAACTTATAAGACTTCAAAGACGGTGTAAATGGATCATCTGCCAAAAGCCTTAATACATTAAAAATTTGATTCTTTAATTGCGGATTTTTCTTTGTAATCTTCTTAAAAGAGCGTTTAAATCCACTACTCCAGACAACTTCCATCATCATCTCCGAGTAAATCAGCGATCAAATCATCAACGCTTCCCCTATGAGCTGTCCCATCCTTAAAAGCCTGCATTACTTCCTGAGCATTAGCCAAAATTTCAACCCGCCGATTCTCAATTCGTTGCTGGCGAAGAAACTCAAATAAATACTCTCGATCTTCTGTGGGCAAACTTTCAATAGAATTAATAATTTCTTGTAAAGTCATCATAGAACCTCCTAATCAAGTAAATCCTACCTTTACTAACTCTATTTTAATCTCTAAATCTAAAGCCTCAGCTTCTTATATTTGGGCAGTTTCCGCAAAAATATGATAAGGTACTGGGCGCAGTGGCGGCAAATCTTTCTGGAGGGCAGAAGCAATCACAAAAATAAGAACAACCACTGCAAAAACATAACTCAGCATTGCAGACTGCCGATTGCTCCTTAACCAATTTACGGATTTGCTCTTTTGACTGTTTTATTCATGGTGGCAAGTTTCTGTGGTTAATGCTGTTATGTAAAGACTGGAACCTGAAAAGCGAGGAAACCATGAGCCGCTCGCAATTTGCAGAGATCACAAGCAGTTCTATATCGCAAATGCATGTATATTATGGAAGTATGCGATGTCAGAAAAATTGCCAAAGACTGTAAAAAGCAAATTTACCGACACATACATCAAAACTATTGTTAAAATCAAATAATTTTAAGTTAATATTTCTACCTAACTCCTATGAGAGAAACTGTCCTAGAGGTTCGCAATCTCCAAGTTGAATTTCCCGGTGATGGCAATACTGTCAGAGCTTTGGATGGTATTTCCTTTGGGTTGCATCGAGGTGAAACTCTAGGAATAGTAGGAGAATCGGGGAGTGGTAAATCAGTGACAGCTCTAGCTGTGATGGGTTTGTTGCAAAGTCCCGGTATAGTGACTGGCGGTGAAATCTGGTTTCGTCCCCAGGAGAATGTCAATGCCATCGATTTGGTAACATTGCCTCCTGAGCAAATGCAGTTACACCGGGGTGGCGACATCGCCATGATTTTTCAAGAACCGATGAGTTCGCTTAATCCAGTTTATAATATCGGGTTTCAGCTAACAGAAGCGATTATGCGGCATCAAAATGTGTCAGCAGCCCAAGCACGACAAATTGCGATCGCAGGTCTACAAGAGGTTAAACTTCTACCTAGCGATGAGGAGATCCAGCAGCAGTATATCAAAACTTCATCGAAACCAGAACCATCAAAGTTGTCACAGTTGCTTAAAGAACACAAAGAAGCCATGCTAGAACGCTACCCTCATGAACTTTCTGGGGGTCAGTTGCAACGGGTAATGATTGCAATGGCAATTTCTTGCAACCCATTAATCTTAATTGCCGATGAACCAACCACAGCTTTGGATGTGACAGTGCAAGCTACAATTTTGGACTTGTTGCGAGAATTGCAGCAAAGCCGTGACATGGCAATGATTTTCATCACCCACGACTTGGGGCTAATTTCAGAAATTGCTGACCAAGTAGCGGTGATGTATAAAGGTAAGGTTGTCGAATCTGGTACTTCCGAGCAAATTTTCAGCAGTCCCCAGCATCCATATACTAAAGGTTTGATAGCTTGTCGCCCCACACTTAACCGCCGTCCCCAAAAATTACTTACCGTTTCTGACTACATGAGTGCAGAAGAGACAGCAACTGGACAAGTAGTAATTCAGCCGAAAGAACCTGCACAACCCACAGAAGTCACCACTGAAGAGATTGCTGCAAGATTGGCAAACTTCAATCACAAGGAACCCTTACTGCAAATCCGTAACCTGAAAGTTGGTTTTCCAGTGCGCGGGGTGTTCGGTGGGACAAAACGCTACAATATGGCGGTTAATGGCGTTTCTTTTGATGTCAAACCAGGAGAAACACTAGGTTTAGTGGGAGAATCTGGTTGCGGTAAAACCACCCTTGGCAGAACCTTGCTGCGATTAATTGAACCAATGAGTGGTCAGATTATCTTTGAGAAACAAGATATTACTAGCCTCAAAGGAGAACGGTTGCAAAAATTGCGGCGGGAAATGCAAATAGTTTTCCAAAATCCTTTTAGTTCCCTCGACCCACGGATGAAGGTTGGGGATGCGGTGATGGAACCATTGTTAATTCACGCCGTGGGTAAGACAAAGCAACAACGACGCCAACGAGTAGTCGAACTCTTAGAACGGGTGGGGTTGAGTGCAGATGCAATTAACCGCTATCCTCATCAGTTTTCTGGCGGTCAACGCCAACGGATTTGTATAGCTCGTTCTTTGGCGTTAAATCCTAAGTTTATCATCTGCGATGAGTCAGTTTCAGCACTGGATGTTTCAGTACAGGCGCAGGTATTAAATCTTCTCAAAGAATTACAGTCAGATTTTCAGCTTACTTATATCTTTATTTCTCACGATTTAAGTGTAGTGAAATTTATGAGCGATCGCATTTTAGTTATGAATCGCGGTCAAATTGTTGAAGAAGGCACAGCCGAAAGCATTTACCAAAAACCTAAAGAGGAATACACGCAAAAATTAATTGCTGCGATTCCTACTGGTAGTGCTGAACGGGTGCGAAGTCGGCATCTGAAGGCTTTATAGAAAGGGCGGCTATAAACCGCGTTTACACGAGACTTTACCCACCTCCGTGGGTTATAAAATTCTTTTTAACAGATATTTGTGCAAACAAAGTTAATTACATCTGCAAGTCCTGACTGAGTTTTTAAATTAGTAAAAATAAAAGGTTTATCACCGCGCATTTTTTTAGCGTCTCGTTCCATCACACTTAAATCTGCACCAACATAAGGTGCTAAGTCAGTTTTATTAATCACCAACAAATCAGATTTAGTAATACCAGGGCCACCCTTGCGGGGAATTTTATCACCAGCCGCAACATCAATGACGTAAATCGTTAAATCCACCAATTCGGGACTAAAGGTAGCAGCTAAATTATCACCGCCACTTTCCAAAAATACCAAATCCAAATCGATAAAACGTTCCTCTAACTGTTCAATTGCCGCCAAATTCATCGAAGCATCTTCGCGGATGGCAGTATGGGGACAACCGCCAGTCTCTACACCCAAAATGCGATCGCTTGCCAACGCCTGAGAACGCACTAAAAACTGAGCATCCTCCTGAGTGTAAATGTCATTCGTCACCACTGCAATCTGATACTGCTCGCGCAATCCTTTGCACAAAGCATCCACCAAAGCCGTTTTCCCCGACCCCACTGGCCCAGCAACCCCTACTCGAAATGCATTCATTGTCATTTGTTATTTGTCCTTGATACAGTTTCTCCAGGTAAGCAGAGAAATTTTCGGCTTGTTTGAGATTACAGTCAGTAAACACTTTTGACTAATGACGGTCTACACGGAAAATAGTGCAATATATAGGCGCGTTAGCTTAGTTTTACGGTGAGTCCTCGTGTTTCATTGCTCAGAAGGCGGAATAATCTCGATGCCGTACTTAGGTGAAGTGGTGAGGATTTTATCTAAGTCTTCAGAACTTAATGGTGGGGCAGATGTAATTTGACCATTCACCGCCTTTCCAACTTCGGCAATAAATTTTTCAAATCCAGCAGGTGTCACCCAAACCAACAGTTTGGCAGGTACAGAGGTCGTATTAGTAAATCGATGAAGCTGACCTTTGGGTGAATAGAGAAAGGTTCCGGCTGTTGCAACAAGGGTGCGATCGTCAAGCTGGAATTCAATCTCTCCGTCTTGAACATAGAATGATTCATTTTCTCGGCTGTGCCGATGGGGAGGAGCACCACCTTGAGGTGCAACAATTACCTCACAAAGTGCGTAAGCTTCTCCTGTCTCCTCACCAATTGCTTTGAAGGTATAAAGGTCTTGGCCAAAGTAGTAAGAACGTCCTTCATCTGCTTGAACAACAAGTCCGTTTTGATTAATTGTCATTGCAATTACTCTCCTTTTTTAGTTGGGTTTTGTGCCTAAAGCTCGTTTACACAAACTCTATATTTAACTCCATTTACTTACTTACTCCTGGAAATAGTAGCGCCAACTTTGGGATGGACATTGTAATGAGATATGTGTAAAAATCTGCAAGATGATCTGAAAACCTCTGTGCTGTCTGGATTTTTATCCCACTACATCGTGCTGCTAAAAAGCCAAATGTAATCAGGAGTAAAACCAAAATTTAGTTCTCATTGGTTTATATTGTACCCTTGCCCCATCAACAACAATAGGAACTTTTCTGAGTATTCTAGTTCCTCAAAATGCAACCATTCAAGCTGGGTCATAAAAAGTTACTTATTTGCTAAAACAGCAAGTAGGCGTTAGTCAAAAGTAGTGGTTTTTGCTATGCGTTGAAAAAGTTTTATCCCAAGGGATGCTTCTAGCTGCTGAATTTGCTCCTCTTAGGGCGGTTTAGCGATGTTAAGTCGCTCTGCGGCTCTACATGCAGTTCCTCAGCTACAGCAACGAAGTAGCGCAGGTGTCGCAGTGTCATAGTTTTGATATTTTATAAGTCTTAAATATTCATGAATATATATTGGACATGTCAAAAATTACTACATATCATACTCATACATGCAAATTAGAGGATGATATAACTATGTCGGAGAATTTAAGAAGCCAAATTGTGACGCAAGGGGTGCAGCGATCGCCAAATCGAGCAATGCTGCGGGCAGTTGGTTTTAAAGATGAAGATTTCAATAAAGCCATTGTAGGTATTGCCAATGGCTACAGTACAATCACTCCCTGTAACATGGGGATAAATCAACTGGCGCTCAGAGCAGAAGTTGGTATAAAATCTGCCGGAGCAATGCCGCAAGTATTCGGCACAATTACCATTAGTGATGGGATTTCGATGGGAACAGAAGGGATGAAATATTCCCTAGTATCACGGGAAGTCATTGCCGATTCCATTGAAACCGCCTGTACCGGACAAAGTATGGATGGTGTATTAGCCATTGGCGGTTGTGATAAAAATATGCCAGGGGCAATGCTAGCCATCGCCCGGATGAATATCCCTGCAATATTCGTTTACGGCGGCACAATTAAACCTGGTCATTACAACGGGCGCGATTTAACCGTTGTCAGTTCTTTTGAAGCCGTTGGTCAATACAGTGCTGGAAAAATTGACGAAAAGGAATTATTAGAAGTTGAAAGTCTGGCTTGTCCTGGTGCTGGTTCCTGTGGGGGGATGTTCACGGCTAACACCATGTCTTCAGCATTTGAAGCACTGGGCATGAGTTTGCCCTATTCTTCGACAATGGCAGCCGAAGATGCCGAAAAAGCCGACAGTACCGAAAAATCGGCTTATGTGTTAGTTGAAGCTATCCGCAAACAAATCTTGCCCCGCCAAATTATCACGCGCAAATCTATAGAGAATGCCATCTCTGTGATTATGGCGGTGGGTGGTTCGACCAATGCAGTATTGCATTTCTTAGCGATCGCCCGCGCTGCTGATGTAGAGTTAACCCTGGATGACTTTGAAACCATCCGCGCCCGTGTTCCGGTTTTGTGTGATTTAAAACCAAGCGGTAAATATGTAGCTACAGATTTGCACAAAGCTGGTGGCATTCCCCAAGTCATGAAAATGCTACTTGTACATGACTTATTACATGGTGATAGCCTCACCATCACTGGTCAAACGATCGCAGAGATATTAGCAGATATCCCAGAAGAACCATCGGCCAATCAAGATGTGATTCGGACTTGGAATAACCCGATGTATCCTCAAGGACACTTAGCTATTCTTAGAGGTAATCTGGCAACGGAGGGAGCTGTCGCCAAAATTACCGGGGTGAAAAAGCCAGTGATTACTGGCCCCGCGCGGGTATTTGAATCGGAAGAAGCTTCTTTAAATGCAATTTTGGCGGGTAAGATTCAAGCTGGTGATATTCTCGTCATCCGTTATGAAGGGCCAAAGGGTGGGCCTGGGATGCGCGAAATGTTGGCTCCCACCTCAGCAATTATCGGTGCTGGTTTGGGTGATGCTGTGGGATTAATTACTGATGGACGCTTTTCTGGCGGTACTTACGGGATGGTGGTTGGTCATGTTGCACCAGAAGCAGCAGTGGGTGGTGCGATCGCGCTTGTAGAAGAAGGTGATAGTATTACTATTGATGCACCTGCTCGTTTGTTGCAGTTGAATGTATCCGAAGAAGAATTAGCTCGTCGTCGTGCCAACTGGCAGCCCCCCGCTCCGCGTTACACTAAAGGCGTGTTGGCGAAATATGCCAAATTGGTATCTTCTAGCAGTATTGGTGCTGTGACAGATTTGGATTTGTTCAATAACTAGTTATTAAGCCAATAGCCATTTAAGTTAGTAAATCGCTTTCATTATTTGATATCATGTCCGCCTAATTAGTTATAATTCCCGCATCTATGCAAAAACTAGGAAAACTTCTTTCCCCCAAACGGGGAGGGGTTGGGGGTGGGGTGTTACTTTTGCAACAAGACTAATGACTAACTCCTAAACAACCTTGTATACTGCGTTTCATGCTGCATACTCGCCAGTGATAAACCCCAACTACAACAGGCGAGTTCATCATCCTCCAACGCGAGAATTTCCAATGCCGTAACGCTAAATAATGGTTGTAAATCTAGTAATAACTGCTGTCCTGCTGTTTGTCCAAGGGGGATAAGTTTCACACCCGCAGTAATCAAATTACTTGCCCAACTATGCAGATATGCGAGTAATGCGGCTTGGATACTGATTTGCCAATAGGCAACGGCAATGCCAAAAGCGATCGCATAATTGCAAGGATTACCTACAGCATTGGCAGTAGGTATAATCTGCGGTTCTAGTTTACCAAGTAATTGGATGAGCGATCGCCCCATCTGCCAACTAGAGGCGCGTAATTCTTCTGTTTCTCTAGCTGCGGATAACCACAGATTCCAACGACATAGCGATTCTAGATCACTCATTTTTGCAGATTGGTGCGATCGTACCATTACCCCTGCCTCTAACCGAATTGCCCCGTAGAGCAACTCTGCTTTTAACCAATCTTTGAGATGTGTGTGGTTAGCGATCATACTATTTTCTACCAGCATTTCCAAACCTTCAGAATAACTATATGCTCCCACAGGTAAAGCAGGACTAGCCAACTGTAAAATACTCAAAAGATGACTATCAGTGAGCATGATGGTGTTGTCCATAAGCTCCCAATTCTGGCTGAAACGGTAAAATTTCCTCTTTAACTTCTAACCCCAATTGTTCTAACATCGTGCGTAAAACCGAATCTGAAGACAAGCGTAAATAAGTTGGGGTAATTTCTACAGGTACATGGCGATTTCCCAAATGGTATGCCGCCCGTAATAATAAAAGTGGTGTTTGGGCAAAAGCAGTCAATACTAGTTCTGGTTTGGCAGTAATTCTGATTAAACTGCTATGGGTTTCTTCTAGCAGAATATCGCCATCATGTAAAACAGTTCCTCTGGGTAAATGTAAAAACACAATACCATCTTCCGTTTCAAAACGATGACGGCTACGAGTACGTTCTTCTGCTGTCAGCGCCAGAGTAAAAGTAACTGCGGCATCGTAATTAGGTGGTTTAAGTTGGGTAAATGTCAGCATACAGAGTTTTTTTTGCCTGAACTTCCACTTTTTATTATGGTTATAATTTAAACCTCATAGTTACCTTGCCCGAAGAAAAGATAAAATTAAAAAAATAAAGGCAACGAGCCAAACGGGGACAATTATGAACCAAGGCGTTGAGGGAGTACGCTGGACAATTCACGATTTAGAGGTTCTACCCGAAAATGAGTGGACACGCTATGAAATTATTAATGGAGAACTCTTTGTGACTCGCACTCCTCACCGCCGTCATCAACAAGTTTGTGTTAAGATTGCTCGACAACTCGATGTTTGGTCAGATTCGAGTGGTTTAGGAGAAACAATTGTAGCTCCAGGGGTGCTTTTTTCGCAAGCAGATAGCGTCATACCAGATGTAGTTTGGATAAGTCGAGAACGACTGGCACAAATTGAAGATGAAGCGGGACATTTAACAGGCGCACCAGAGTTAGTAGTAGAGGTTTTATCGCCTGGTAAACAAAATGAACTTCGAGACAAAGAAGCAAAACTGAAACTATATTCAGTTCAAGGTGTGCGTGAGTATTGGATTGTTGATCGCTTTCCTAAAAAAATAGAAGTTTATCGGCGAGAAAAAGCACAGTTGGTTTTAGTTGCTACTTTGTTAGGTGATGATGAGATAATATCGCCACTTTTACCCGGATTTTATTGTTCTATTAATTGCTTTTTCCCTGAATCATAACAAACTCGATAAGGTTGATGAAAACCTAATCGCTAAATATACATGCAAATCTTGATTCTTAAATTGATGATATTGAACCTGAAATTTTCTGGTCAAGGTTGATAGCCGCAACATTAAATCATGCCTCCTTGCCAGTTAATTGGTTTCATGTCATAACCTTTTGTCACTATTCGACATAACCTTCTCTTAATCTTTTATTCGTATCTTGAGGTTGAAAATATCAGGGTTTCTATTGAAAATTTAGTAGTCTTTTGTGAAGCTTTATTGACATAAGCCCAAGCGTGACTATCAAAAATAACTTCTAGAACTCTGTTTACACAGTAAATACAAATATCATGATACCAATTCAATACTTACAGCCTCCAGTAATCAGATATGACTATTCCTCGCCCACAGTCAGAATAGCTGATAACCGGAAAAAGGATGATGAACCCTTCTATAAGCGTCCTGGAAAGTTTAAGAGTGTACTTTTACTATCAATTGATGGTTTGCGTCAAGCAGATTTGTCTGATCCTAAACTACAAAAGTATTTGCCGAACATCAATTGTTTGAAACAAACGGGTATCAGTTACACTAACGCTTTTACTAGCACTCCTTCCGATTCCTTTCCTGGTGTATTGAACTACTTAACAGGAGCAAGCCCCAAAACCACTGGGGTTTATTATGACGATACATATAGTCGAGTATTATCAGAAAAACTAGGTTCTCCTGCTGGTATAGAAGTTGAATTTGCGGAAAACGTTGATAAAAACTCGGATCTCCTTAGCGGTGGCGGTGACTTCGGGATAAATAGTATTGATCCAGGCAAATTACCAGTAGACAGTAATGGAAATCGTGTTTATCCTCACAACTATCTAAAGGTAAATACCATTTTTGAAATAGCTAAAGCTTCAGGTTTGCACACTGCATTTATTGATAAACATCCTGCTTATGACATTGCTAATGGCCCTTCTGGTAAGGGAGTTGATGATTTCTACGCTCCAGAAATAAATGCCAAAGTTGCCTTAGAAAATGGTAAGATTGTAGACCAATCAACAGCACAGAATCCTGGTAATCTCACATTTAAAACGACAACTAAAGACATTAACCTTACGGAAGCTTACGATGATCTGAAGGTAAATGCGATACTGAACGAAATTGCTGGAAAAAATTCACAAGGCACAGCTAAACCCGGAATTCCCGCGATTTTTGGCATGAATTTCCAAGCTCTCAGTGTAGCCCAGAAAGATGCTAGCAGTAATGGTGGTATTGCCAGCAATGGCACACCTTCGCCAGGTTTAATTAATGCTCTGGAACATACGGATAGCAGTATCGGCAAGATAGTAAATACATTAAAGAAAGAAGGGAAATTTGAATCGACACTGATAGTTTTGACAGCGAAACATGGTCAAAATCCTCGTTTGGGAACAGCTACCCTTATTCCTGAAAATACTTTTACAGATGCCTTAACGAAAGCTGGTATTACAGTTAATCAGGCTACTCAGGATGATGTTGCTTTACTCTGGCTTAAGAATCAAAGCCAAGCCAGCATTGCAACAAGTGTTTTAAAGAAACTGGCAAATTCAGCAATTGATACAGTTTATTCGGGTGGCGCACTATTAGCAGCAGGTTTTGGCAATCCATTGCAAGAAGATCGTACTCCTGATGTCATTATCAAACTCAAACCAGGATATGTGATTTCAGACAGCAATAAAAGGGCAGAACACGGCGGTTTTTCTGATGATGATACCCATATTTCTCTGATCCTCAGTAGTCGTGGACTAGAAGATCGTGTTAAGGGGACTTTTCAGATCAAGAAAGTTTCTAGCAAACAGATTGCAGTTACAGTATTGGAGGCACTGGGACTTGATCCAAGGAGACTCCAGGGAGCTAAGTCTGAAAATACACTTGCATTACCGGGAACGGAAATTGAAGATGCTAGAAAGTTTTGAGAATCTTTCAATAGAGATTTCTGGTGGTAGCTAAACACGTCATTGGGAAAAGGCGATCGCATTTCTTTATGTGCTTTTATATCATGTCTGCTTGATTGCTTATAAAACCCGAAGAACCCTACTCCGTCAAAGCTGCGCTTTAGCTCCCCTCTCGAAGCAACTGGCGCAGCATTGAGAAAAAACAATTTTATTTTACAAGTCACCTTGAAAGGGTTAGTCCTAATAATATTATTTTGGTATTAATTTGAATAGATTTATGCAACGCCAAAAAAGGAGAGTATTGCTACTCTCCTAACGTAATCTGAGGGAAAACTTTCAGCTTAGTGATTAAAACGGGCTTGACGTTCACGCAATTCATGAGCGCGTCGTTCACGAGCTTGGCGTTCACGTAATTCACGAGCGCGTCGTTCACGAGCTTGACGTTCACGCAATTCACGAGCGCGTTGTTCACGGACTTGACGTTCGTGTTGGGCTTTATTGTTATTAAAAGCTACAGTATTACTACGATTAAAATGATCTTGCTCAGATTTAAATTCAGCAGCATTAGCATTTTGAGAAAGAGCAGCAATTGAAGCAGTTGCTAATAAACTTCCAAGAAGAATAGATTTAAAGCGGTTCATATATCCTTTAATCTCCGTTGCATTGCTTGATTTGTATATTCTTAATTTAATCGGAATAACCAGGCACACGCCTGTATCTAACGTCATGCTTAAATAGTTACTTTAGTCATTAATACTAAGATTTACAGCAGAATTCAGGAGTCATACCAATTCACAATTCGCAGGCAATGTAAACCAGAAAGTTGCCCCTGCATTCAATGCACTATTAATACCAATTTCGCCGCCGTGAGCATGGATGATTTGCTTACATAAATACAAGCCCAATCCCAAACTTACAGAATTGCGGATACTTGTATCCCGAAAGTAAAGCTCAAAAAGCCGATCGCTTTGTTGTTGACTAATGCCCACGCCGTTATCACTAACAGTACAATAAATCATCTCATCCTCACGAGTAGCGTTAATTGTCAGGAGCAAACCAGGGGGATTATGTTTCAGCGCATTCACAATTAAGTTAGAAAAAACTCGCCATAGTTGCGTGGGATCTGCATTCACTAATGGCAAATCTGCGGATACCAGATTTGTCAGCTTGGCTTGATTTTGCTCTAGCAATGGCTCTAAATCTGCGATCGCAGCTTCGACAACTGTCAGTAATTGTACGGCTTGACGCTGCAAAACAACACCTTGCACCTCGCTGATATGAGCTTCCATCAAGGAATTAATTAAATTAAGTTGGCGATCGCTACTTTGAATCATCCGCTCTAAAATTGAGCGTGAAATCGAAATATTCTCTTCTTTCCGGGCAAGCAAATTTTTCAGCACCATTAAAGTACCCAGCACTGGATTGCGTAAGTCGTGGGAAACTGCATGGAAAAATACTCGTAGTTCTTCTTCAGTTTGTTTACGCTGGGTAATATCTTCAATCAAACCTTCGTAGTAAAGTAGCTTTCCTTGTTCGTCATGCACTGCGTAGGCTTTTTCCGAAATCCAGACAATACTTCCGTCTCGGCGATAAATTTGGGACTCAAACTCGGAAACGCTGCCATACTTTTCCATCAGGCGGACAAATTCGGCGCGGCGGTTCGGATCAACATACAATTGTTCAATAACAGTAGAATTTGCTGTCACTTCCTCCGCTAAAGAGTAGCCATAAATGCGTGCTAAAGCCGGATTTGCTGTAATGTAACGTCCATCAGGACTGCTTTGAAAAATCCCTTCAACGGCGTTTTCAAAAATGCTGCGATATTTAGCTTCTGCAACCTTAAGTTTTTGGTAGGCAGATTCCAGTTCTTTATGGGCGTAAAACTCAGAACGTTGCAGGCGATCGTACAGATAAACACCGATATCACATATAGCACAAAACCAAAAAATGTATAAAATGAACGTTACATTATATATTTCTGGATGGTCGGGAATTGGTGTTTTTAGTCCAAATACTGTATTCACACCAAAATAGTAAGTTAGCACACTTACTTGAGTCAGCAGGTGAAGAATCCAGCAGACGGGCATCAACACAGCTTGACTCAAGAATAACAGTGACCAGCCGATGGTATCAGGTAATGCGAAACCTGTGATGGTTGCAAACAACTGTGAGGCTAAACTAATTGACCAAGAAGACCCCAAAAATAATAAATCTGGACGATCGCGACCTAACTTAGTTTTATGTAAAGCAAGGCAGATTAGTATATTCAACAACATTGCAATATTAATTACAAGGCGCTGAGTTCTAAGTACTTCTGGCAGGTGCTGCAACTGTGCAAAAGGAAAAAATAAGCCGTAAATGTCTCGCAAAGTAAAAGATAACAGACACATCAGCGCCAGCCATAACCATAAACGCAATCTCTGCCACAAAAAACGGTTACGCCAATCTCTGTAAAGATTAGTGGTTTCATCTTTTATTGGTGCAGAAAAGCTTTGTCTGCACCACCTTTGCACTGTTGTAAACAGAGTAGCTATTAGCATCCGAGCAACTTTGCCCATACCTTGAGGGTGTTTCTCTAACTCAACATTGCCATAAATAACACCCTCTCATTTTTTGGTGACTTATGGGCGATTTGTTGGAGATATTGCTAAAGGTAGTGTAAACCAGAAAGTTAACCCGCGCTTGCGGTTACTAATAACACCGATTTCGCCGCCATGTGCTTTAATAACTTTTCGACAAAGATAGGTTTTTAAACCAATGCTTGTGGAACAACAATCTTGGGGATCGCGGACATGCAGATCGAAAAGGCGATCGCACTCTAGTTTACTCATGATCACACCGTCATCTTGAATCTGAGTGCGAATCATTTTGCCCTCAACGCTGGCACTCAGAATAAAATTTAAGCCTGGTGGATTATTTTGCAAGCTATATGTTATTAAATGTGCTAAAACTTTCTCTAACCGAGTCGCATCTGCCATCACTAATGGTAAATCGGCAAGAACCAAGTTCTTCAGAGTTGCTTGATTTTGTCTGAGTATGGGTTCCAGCTGCGTGAATGTTGCTCCCAGTAGAGTGTTAAAATCCACAGGTTCGGGTTTAATGTCAATACCTTGTTTTTCACAAGAATTAATTTCTAGCAATGAGTTAATCATCGTCAGTTGGCGATCATTCCCTTGAATCATCCGCTCAATTATCGAGCGAGATACTGGAATTGGGGATTGGGCATGGGAAAGAGGCAGAGGGGCAGAGGGGATCGGGGGCAGAGGGGAAAGACTTGCTGTAATTTTTCCCCTGCTCCCCTGCTCCCCTGCTCCCTTGCTCTCCTGCTCCCCTGCTCCCTTGCTCCCCTGCTCCCCTGCTCCTCCACTCCCCACTCCCTGATTTAACAAATTCTTTAACACCATCAAGTTACCCATCACCGAAGTTCGTAAATCGTGGGCAACTGTGTGCAAAACAACATCTTTTACCCGATGCAATTCTTCAACTTCTTGCATTTTCTGCTGCAATTGTGCTGTTCGTTCTTGTACCTGGTGTTCTAAATTAGTGTTAAGTTCTGCAAGTTTTTGGTAAATCTGGCTTTGGTGAATGGCGATCGCTACTTGTTCTGACATTTGCTGTAACAAATCAATTTCTATTGGTTGCCAATGACGCGGGCCTGAACATTGATTGGCAATTAACGCCCCAAATAATTCATTACCTAGCATAATTGGTACACTCAAAGCCGCCTTCGTTTGGAATTTTTGAAAGTGCGCTTTGACTTTGGGAGATAATGCTACTTGTGTTACATCTTCAATGACACGCACAAGATTATTTTTGAGTAAGTTTCTCAATTCTTGTAGATAAGCTTCATCATTAGTAGACCATCCTGTAACTGATGGATACTTGGGATCTACTGATTCTGCAAGAGTTTTGGCTCCTAATTTGGTATTATTTAAACAAATAAAAACCCGATCTGTTTGCAGAAATTGCCTGACTTCCGTCACTGTGGTTTGAAGAACTTCTTCTAAGTTAAGGGAAGACCGAATTCTAACTAATGTTTCTGCCAACAAGCGATCGCGTTCTGCTGATAGATGTAATTGTGCTTCCACCTGCTTGCGTTCTGTAATGTCGTGATGGACTGCTAAAATCGAAGGCAGACCATCTAAATCAATGATTTCGGCTGAAAGCAGCGTTGTAATTATTTTGCCTGACTTTTGCCGAAATTCAAATTCCAAGTTGCGAACAACTCCTGTAGCTTGCAACTCTTGTAACAAATTCTGGCGATCGCGATCGTGTACCCAAAGATTTAACTCAAAAGAAGTTTTACCAATCGCCTCATCTCGCTCATAACCTGAAAGTTTCACAAAACTGTCGTTAACTTCGATGAAGCGTCCTTCTTGGAGTGTGCTAATAGTAATTGAATCGGGGCTGCAACTAAAAGCTTTAGCAAATTTTTGGGCAAGATTTTGTAAGGCGACTTCTGCTTGTTTGCGTTCTGTAATGTCTCGGACAATTGCTACTACCTCATCTTGACCACTCACTACCAACCGCGCCTCATAATCTTTGACTCCCAAAGGTGTTGGTAGCTGATATTCACAAGTTTGCAAAGTTCCAGAATCTAAAGTTTTAGCGATCGCTTCTAAACTAATTGCAGCAACATCACTAGGCAATAACTCCTGTACATGTTTCCCAACTATTTCTTCTCTCGAAAGAGTGATATTTGCTCCTTCACTTTTCAAATCTAGATACTCGCTATCACGGCTAATGCGAAACATTAAATCGGGAATAGCGTCCAAAATTGCTTGATAACGCGCCTCACTCTCAAGCAATTTTTCTTCGGCTTGTTTTCGGTCTGTAATATCCATGACCAAGCCATTCCAAAGCAAATCACCTGATTCTTGTAATTCAGGTTGCGAACTAGCTTGAATCCATTTAAGTTTTCCACTGGGCGTAATGATGCGACCTTCCCAATGCCAAGATGTATTATTTGTAGTACAATAAGTTATAGATTCTGTAAAAGCTTTTATATCCTGTGGATGAATCAGTTTGTATAGCACCCGAAAGTCTTTATGTATAGTTTCTGGTTCTAATTCATACAAATATTCACAACCAGAACTAATATAAAGGACTAGCACAGAACCATCCTGCTGTTGCAGAACTTGGAAAATCATTCCTGGTAAATTGACAGCAACTTTTGAGAGCAAGTTAATAGCGTCTTGCTGGCAATTTGGTGTATACAGCGATTTTACAACGGTTTCATCCACTCTTTGACCCTTTGATACACAAGCTGTTGATGTACAATTAAAAGCCAGAATAACTAACTTAACGGTTTTGATTCTGTAGGCATAATCGCTAACAGAATCAAAACTGCACCTTCTTTCAGAGTAGTTCCTGATGAGGCGATCGCATTCCCCCAATCGGGTGAACGATTTGCCAGATAGAGAATCATTTCAGGAGTGCTGAGTTATATTATGTCCAGGTAATTTAGTTATGATTCCATAGTCATTACGTGCCAGATGCTCCACTTTGTATTTCTTCTTCTTACAAAGGGAGAGACTAGCGCCTGCTGTAGGATGCCCGAACGCGATGGCATCGTTAACTTGACAGACTACTAGAATAAAGATATTGCTTCCACCCAAACTGATAACATGAATACTACCACCGTCAGTTTACCTCCTACCCTCGAACTAAATATCGACTTGACTGACGAGCAATTTTTTCAGCTTTGCCAAAATAATCGAGACTTAAAGTTTGAGCGGACAGCTTCAGGGGAATTAATTATTATGCCACCTACGGGGAGTAGTACTAGTGACCGTAATGCCGATTTAACTTATCAATTAAGAGCTTGGAGTCGTCAAAATAAACTAGGAAAATCCTTTGACTCTTCTGGTGGTTTCAAACTTCCCAACGGTGCAGAGCGTTCTCCAGATGCTTCCTGGGTGAAAATGGAACGGTGGAATTCTTTAAGCGAAGCAGAAAAAGAAAGATTTGCTCCTTTGTGTCCTGATTTTGTAGTTGAGTTAATGTCTCCAAGTGATTCCTTAGAAAAAACGCGAGCTAAAATGAGGGAATACATGGAGAATGACGCTAGATTAGGTTGGTTAATTAATAGAGGACAGCAACAGGTAGAAATTTATCGTCCCAATCGAGAAGTTGAGATTTTACAAAGTCCTAAAACTTTATTGGGAGAAGATGTTTTGCCAGGATTTATTTTAGATTTGGCGGAAGTTTGGTGAGTAATTTCCTTCCCTGAACCATTCATAATCAATCATAACCCCGATAACTTTGATGAAGTCGGGGATCTGCGCTCACGAGTTTGTACATTAACAAACTGACATAATCAACTTTGATCGCAAGAATCAGATAGAAAGTAGTTTCTCGATACAGCTAATCTATTCTCATTTAGAACATGAATAGATTTACTAACATGGAGAAATTAATAATAGGTTTTTGGAGTGGATAGTTTCTGTATTATGGCGATGCTGGGTCTTTTTTATCAAAAAAGGCAGGAGGGCGTTCGGCGAAGACTCAGTAAAGCCGCAGAGGTTAGGAAGAAAATCCACCATTTGCCTTACTAGCCAGTTTTTCATATTCAGGTCGTAAAACTGACATGATAATCAGGGAATCATAACCATTTCCTGATTTTAGACATTCGCGTAGTTTTCCTTCTACAAAAAAACCAGCATTTTTGTAGATAGCCTGAGCACGATGATTTTGCTCTTTAACATCTAGCCATAACCGATGTGCTTTGTATGTCTCAAACACCAATTTCTTAATCATTTCAACAGTGTCTTTGCCATAACCTTGCCCCTTCTGTGTGATGACAATGCGACGAAACTCAATACTCTGATTTAAATTAAGCAGTCCAGCCAAAATAACGTAGCCAATTTTTGTTTCTGTTTGCACAATCAGATGAGCAATATCAGAATCAGCGATCGCTTGAAGATGCTGTTGATATGACCAAGGAATGATGTACTGTCGATTATCGTCATCATACTCAGCTTGCAGAACATAATCGAGATCAGCTTCCTGTGTTTTGCGTAGACTTAAACTGTGCATGATCTCATTTAAGGACGTATTATCATCAGTTTATTCATTATTGTGAACGGTTACGTTTCTCTTCGGTGAACATTTACCAGCATCAGGTTCATCTTTGCGGATCTAGTTGTCATTGACGGTAGGGTGATGAAAGCAAATTAATTCCTTAATAAAAAATATATTGAAGGAGGCATTAATGCAATTACAACAAACACTAGTCTTGAAAGAAACTTTTTGGCAAGCCGTTCTCAATCGAGATCCTACAATTGACGGCAAGTTTTTCTATGGTGTTCGCTCTACAGGCATTTATTGCCGACCTATTTGCCCTAGTCGCAGACCAAATCGTAATCAAGTTTGTTTCTTTGAGTCGGCACAAGAGGCTGAAATTGCAGGTTTTCGACCTTGTAAGCGCTGTCAGCCACAACTTGAAACAGTTCCAAATACAGCTAAGTCCAAAGTTTTAGCAGCATGTCGATATATTGAAGCACAAGGCGATCGCATCCCAACCCTCTCAGAATTATCCTCTCAGGTGGAAATGAGTCCCAGTTATCTACAAAGAATATTCAAGCAAATAATTGGCGTATCCCCTTTTCAATATGCAGATGCGCTGCGTAGCCAACGATTGAAGCAGCGTCTTCAGTCAGGCGAAGAAATTGCTCATGCAGTTTACGACACGGGATATGGTTCAAGTAGCCAACTGTATGAGAAAGCACCTAAACAACTGGGAATGACACCAAAAATTTACCAACAAGCTGGAAAGACAATCAGCATTGTTTATGCGATCGCTCCATGTCCACTAGGATATTTGCTTGTGGCAATAACAAAGAAGGGTATCTGTGCCGTTAAACTAGGTGATGAAACAGACAAGCTTGAACATATTTTGAACCAAGAATTTCACCAAGCGCACATCATACGTGATGACCACACACATAAGGAATGGATACAAGCAATCCTCGACTTCATTGCAGGAGGTGAAACACATCTTGATTTACCACTTGATGTCCGTGGAACAGCATTTCAGAAACAAGTGTGGGAAGCATTACAAAAAATTCCTTATGGCGAAACCCGTACTTATACAGATATCGCCCGTAATATTGCCAAACCCCAGGCAGTCCGTGCTGTAGGTAATGCTTGTGGCGCTAATCCGATCGCGCTAATTGTACCGTGTCATCGGGTGCTGCGGAGTGATGGCAGTCTTGGTGGTTATCACTGGGGAATTGAGCGCAAACAAAAACTGCTTACACAAGAATCGAAATTTCTCAAAGATGACTCAAACACCTGAACTAGAATCGTTGACTGAAGAAAGTCTTACCCTTGGTTTAATGGTGCTTGCCAAACTTGATAGCGATTTGGCTCGGATTTTAGAAACACTGGGGCCTCCACCGATGTGGAAAAGAGAACCGGGTTTTGCAACGCTGTTGTGTATAATTTTGGAACAGCAAGTTTCCGTAGCGGCTGCAAGGGCTGTATTTACGCGTCTATGTGCGGTTGTTATAACTCTGACGCCAGAAAATTTTCTGCTATTGAATGATGTTGAATTGAGAGCAATTGGATTCAGCCGGCAAAAAATTTTATACTGTCGTGGGTTGGCGAATACTATTGCAACTGGTCAGCTTGACTTAAGCAAGCTAGAAACAATGGACGAAACTACTATTAGAACTGAGTTAAAGCGTCTTAAAGGCATCGGGGACTGGACAGTTGATATTTATTTGTTAATGGCGCTGCAACGTCCTGATGTCTTTCCCAAAGGAGATTTAGCGATCGCGATCGCTCTACAAAAACTCAAAAACTTGGCGACGCGTCCAACACCCGCACAATTAGAAGCAATGACACAGCACTGGCGACCGTGGCGAGCAGTTGCGGCAAGACTTCTATGGCATTATTACCTAAGTAATCCCAAATAATTACTCTTTCTCCCTTCTCTAACGAGACGCTGCGCGTTCACGTAGTGTCTCGTAGAGATGGCGCACTTGGTGAACCAGCGCTGTAGGCGGGTTTCCCGCCGTAGGCGACTGGTGAACCCGAAGGGCGATTCGTATAATAAATATAAACTAAATGGTAGAAAATCAATTAAGCCTAACATCAGAAAACTCTAATAAAACTTCAAAAATCCTGCCGATTATCGCAGTAGTAATTGCATTATTAGCTTTATCTTCAACAGCAATATTTATTAAAGTCGCTGTTAGAGAAATGAGCGCTGTTGCTACATTATTTAATCGTTTATGGATAGCCACTATTATCTTTGGCTTATGGAGTGGGATTAACCAAGTACGGACTCAAATTACAGAAGATAAACCTGTATTACCACAGCAACCTTATCCAATCAAAGAGATAGCGCTTTTAATTGCAGTAGGTCTAGTTCATGTATTAGGTCGATTATTTTGGACTTGGGCGCTAACTCAGACTGGTGCTGCTAATGCTAATGCCTTGGGTAGCCTCAATCCGCTATTTACTACTTTAGGGGGATGGCTATTTTTTAATCAAATTTTTGGGCGTAAATTTATCATAGGTCTGATCTTAGCCATAATCGGTGCGATCGCTGTTGGATTTGAAGATTTATTGCGTTCTAATAATAATATTACAGGAGATGCTGTTGCTATCATCTCATCGATATTTTATGCAGCAAATTTTTTACTTATTGAGCAAATCAGCAATAAGTTTTCACTTATCACCATCCTTCTGTGGCGCTGTGCGATCGCAACTACATTGATGATCCCAGTAGTACTAATCTTTGAAAAACAAGTTTTTCCAGTTACTTTGTCGGGGTGGTTAGTAGTCTTTGCCCTAGCTGCTATTTGCGAAGCCTTGGGTCATGGGCTAATTGTATACAGCCTCAAAAATTTTTCATCAGGATTTATCTCTTTACTCTTACTACTCAATCCCGTGATTGTTGCGATTCTTGCTTGGATACTTTTCTCGGAAAACTTGAGTATTTTTAACTTGCTAGGGTTGGCTCTAATTGTCGGAGGTATATATTTAGCAATTTCTAATAAAGAATCTATACAATCTAAAGTTAATACCCATATCCAATCTCCAGCAGAAAGTGAATCTTAAAAAGTTTGTAGTAAAGACTTTAGTCCTGATTTATTAAGCACTTTAGTGCTTACTACAAACCTTGAAATACTTGAGTAATGCCAATGAGAAGCTGGTTACAGTTTACCAGTGAATACCTTTTGGGCCGGGCCTGTCATGTAAACCCGTTGGTCTACTTCTGACCATTCAATTTGTAACGGGCCACCTGGTAACTCTACAGTGGCGATGCGATCGCATTTCCCGGTTAACACTCCAGCTACCAAGGAAGCACAAGCACCAGTCCCGCAAGCTAATGTAATTCCAGCCCCCCGTTCCCATACCCGCATTTTCAAATAGTCACGGCGTACCACTTGAATAAATTCGGTATTTATGCGTTGGGGAAAAACAGGGTGATGCTCAAATTTCGGGCCGATGGTTTCTAACTCAATTGCTGCTACATCTTCCACAAAAGTAATGCAGTGGGGATTTCCCATATTTACACAAGTGACATCCCAAGTTTGCCCCGCCACCTCTAAGGGCTGAGAAATTACTTTTTCTTGGGCAGGTGCAAGAGTGGTAGGAATTTCGCTAGCGAGTAACCTTGGTAAACCCATGTCTACTTTAACTTGACCATCAGATAACAGTTGGGGAGTCATTACACCACCCAAAGTATGAATGCGATATGAGTCTTGATTTCGGGATTCCCCTTCTAAATCTGCCAAAAAGCCAGCTAAACAGCGAATGCCATTGCCACACATTTCCGGTTCTGAACCATCAGAATTAAAAATCCGCATGGTGTAGTCAGTGCCCTTTTCTCCAGGCAGGGCAAAAATTACACCATCAGCACCGATACCAAAATGGCGATCGCACAACTTGATGGCTTGCTCTGGAGTCACTACAGGTACTGATGACGAGCGATTGTCAATCAAAATAAAGTCGTTGCCTAGACCATGATACTTAGTAAATTCGATTGCCATTTCTTCAAGGATGAATTATCAAGGATTAGTTACTCTTTATTTTGCCTTGTAGGTTCATCTTTACTAAAAATGCTTACCGAATTTGACACCACTTTACCCAGTATTATCCAAGTCCAAAACCTGATTAAACAAACAACGCCAGTAGAGTTAAAGCTGCTGACTGGTGATGTGCTGACAGGAAAGGTTGTATGGCAAGATCCACAGTGTATCTGTATTGCTGATGCAAATAGTCAGCACACCGTTTGGAAACAAGCGATCGCCTACATCAAGCCGAAAGTAAGTTAGTAATGAGGCAGAAACATCATAACCTATCGCTTTATCACTTACTTCAGTCGAATTAAAGATTCAAGCCCACCGCTTAAGCTGTGGGCTTAGAATAAAGATGCCTTGCACCTTGCATGGCGAAGCAATTCTTTACTTATTCTAGGATACAAGCGCACAATTAAAGTTGTGTATTTTTAATTTTATATTTTTAATTGTTTTGTCACTATACTTAGATTTTTGCAGCACAAACCCACCTATTGCGTCCTTGCTCTTTAGCTTTATATAAAGCTTTGTCGGCGGCGTTAATTAAATCTTGAGATGAACTTTTATCTGTTGGTCTTTGAATTGCAACACCTAAACTGACGGTCACAAAATATTGAACGTTATTCTTCTTTTTATGAGGTATCTTTAATTCTTGAATAGATTTTTGAATCAACTTAGTTATCTTAATCGCACCTGATTCGTTCGTATTTGGCAAAACTACAACAAATTCTTCACCACCATAACGAGCTAGTAGATCGGTAGAATGGTTTAATACAGATTGTGCTGCACGAGCAACTTGTATTAAGCATTCATCTCCAGCTAGATGTCCATAAGAATCGTTATAATCTTTGAAATAGTCAATATCAAATATAATTAAAGATAAATAATTTTCACTTAGTCTTAGTCGATTCCACTCCTGAACTAAAAACTGATCGAAACAATGACGGTTGGCGATTTTGGTTAGAGCATCTAGCTTACTAAGTTTTTCTAGCTGAGAATTTGCTATTTCTAAAGCATGATTTGCTTGAGCAAGTTGATTAGCTTGAGAGCGGAATTGCTCTAATAATTCAGAATGTTCTAAAGCTACATTAAACTGAGTGGCTAACTGATGGATAAATTGAATTTCTGACTTTTTCCACTCACGCGAACAATGGCACTGATGAACGCATAGTAATCCCCATAGAGTTTTTCCTTTCATTAAAGGTGCAACAATTTGTGCCTTGATTTGAAATTGCTCTAACAGTTGAATGTGGCAATCCTTTAGCCCAGCTTGATAAATATCTGATACTACCTGTATACGCCCTTGGTGATAAGCAACTGCATATTTTTCACCAAAACAATGATCCTTTACTTTGATGGCGATTGTAGAATCGTAGTCAGGCAATACATTCTCAGAAACAAATTCACCAGAGGTATAGTTCGATTCCAAGTCAAATCGAAAGATACTGACGCGATCGCTCCGTAGAGCCTTACGAATTTCTCGTACAGTAGTCTTAAACAAGGTGTCTAAATTCAGAGATTCACGAATTTCAGCAACTAAATTAAACAGAATATCCTGTTGCTGATTCGCTTTATACAGTTCTGCTGCTTTTTGTTCTACTTGAGCTAAAAATTCTGCTTGTTTAACTGCAAATCCTAGCTGCGTTGCAATCTGAGACAAAAACTGAATTTCTAATTTTTTCCATTCATGTGGCTGTGAGTGCTGATAAGCAGCAAGCACTCCCCACAGTTTTTTTCCAACAAATATTGGTGCAGTTGCATAAGCTCGAATATGGAACTGTTCTAAAATTTCTAAATGGCATTTAGACAAGTCTGCTGTATAGACATCTGAAACAACTAAAGTTTCATTATTACGATACCGTCCACCTTGATTTTCTTGTAGATAAGAGTCATTCCAAACTGTATTTTTTCCTAATGCCTCTAAATCGTCCCATCCAGTCTCTGCAAACTCAAAGTCGCTGACAAATTCTCCACCCCAGTTTTCATAGAAACAATAAACGGCAATTCTCTCAACGCGGAGTAACTTGCAAGTTTCTTTAGTGGTTGTACGAAAAATTGTTTCTAACTCAAGAGAAGCTCGAATTTTGCTAATAACTCGGTAAAGCGCCCTTTCTTGCTCTTCTAGCTGCTGAATTTGAACTTGTTTATCGTGGAGTTGAGTTTCTAAATTACTAACACTAGGCTGTCCTAAAAGCTTACAGAGTAGATTCGCAGATACTTTCGTAATAACACGTAAACCTGTATAAAACATTACGATTATAGTTTCAGTAATATTTAGACATGATAATAGACAGTTACAAAATCTATAAAAACATAATTTTTCGTAGTTTATAGCTATTATCTCGCAAAGAAGTTTCTTGATCGCTTCTCTGTATCTGACTTTTGTCGTTAAATTTTAAAAAGCTTGCTTTTATCACAAATGATTTTGGATAAAGCACAGTATATACAATAATTATTATTATCGCCAAAGTATCTGATAACTGAAAATATGAGATGAAAAAGTATTGTAAAGATAGAATAAATTTGTCAAAGTAAAGCTCAATCTTAGGTAAATTCAATTATCAAACAAGTTAATCAAATTCAGTAAACCGAAAACTTCTGCGATTGATATGATAAAGATAAATGCCCCCATCAGAGATAATACCAATTCTCCAAAAGGAGGCAACAGATATAAATAACGAAAGTCTTACTGCATCTAAGTTTCTTAATTGCGAATTGCGTTAGCGGAGCGGGGCGTTAGCCCATTGCGTAGCTTGCTTCTCGCCTTTGGCGAGTATTGCGAATTGGTATAACATCTTGGATCTGGGTATTATCAAAAGCGATATTATCCTAGAAGAACATGAAAAAACGCCCCAAATAGCTAATACCAATTCTCTAAAATGAGGCAACAGATGGAAATCAGGAAAGTCTTACTAGAGCTAGATTTCTTAATTGCGAATTGCGAATTGGTATAAGTCACTACTATCCCAAAGGGGCGATCGCTATATTGAGCCACTTAGCTTGCAAAGTCTTAAAGTTCAATCACTCACACTATCGGCAGGTAGAAAGTCTTTGAGCGCTTCTGCCTCAGCAGCTTTGATTATTGGGACAGAAAGGGGTACTGAAGTAGCGATGGCAAATAACTGTTGTAGTTGACTTAGACCTGTCAAACCACCACATAACAATACTTGGTCGCCAACTCGCAAGTCCATGCCGCCATCAGGATAGCGAATAAACTTGCCATCGCGCCGAATTGCCTGTACTTGTACTCCAAACTGCTTGGCGATATCTAAATCTGCAAGGGTTTTACCAAGGGTTGGTGTATCTGCATTAACTGTAACCCACTGACAAGCACTATTTTCTCCGGGAACAGCAGCTTGCCCCTTGGCAAATTCTGCCAAGGCTGCCAGTTCTTCATTTGCTCCCACTACTAGCAAGCGATCGCCTGCTTCCAATTTGGTTTGATTATTGGGATAATCGATTTCATCGCCGTTAGCGCGGCGAATTGCCATCAAACTCGCTCCTGTTAAATAGCGCATATCTGCTTCTTCTATGCTCATGCCAATTAAGGGCGAATCAGATGGTAGAGGATACCAGCGCTGATTTAGATCGCGAGTTGCTTGGCGCAAATCACGAGCAACTTCAGTAGCAGAACGCTCTGGGCGAAAATCTAAATAATGATCGTTGCGGATTTGCTGCATTTCCCGTTGGACGACAGCTGGCGACAACAAGCCTAAGCTAGTTAATAAATGAGTTGCCATTTCTAAGCTGGCTTCAAACTCTGGTTGCACAACTTCTTTCGCTCCCAATTGATACAGCACTTCAATATTTTTATCCTGGGTAGCACGGACAACCAAATCTAATTCTGGGCGCAATTCCAAAGCGCGTTTCAAGCAAAGACGGCTACTCATGGGATCTGGAAGTGCGATCGCCATTCCTTTGGCATGATTCACCCCGGCAGTTTCTAGAACATGTAAACTGACGCAATTGCCATAGACATAAGACACCCCAGCCTCACGTAACTGCTGAATTTGATTCTCTGATTGGTCGATTACTACCACAGGTAGGTCGTGTTGCAGCAATAACTTGACTAAATTCTTGCCGACTCGCCCATAACCGCAGACTACCAAATGGTCTTTAAAAGGCAAATCTTCCGACGCATCCCGTACCTGATCTTCTTGTAAATACGGTTTCAACCAAGGCATTGATTCGGCAAAATTAAATAAAAATGGCACTAACCGCAGGACAAAGGGAGTAAGCATGAGAGTGACTGCGGTGGTTCCCAAAATTAATAAGTATATCTGTCGAGATACCAGTCCCAAAGTTTGCCCTTCGCTGGCGAGAACAAAGGAAAATTCCCCAATTTGCGCCAGTCCCAAACCGGCGATTATCGCTGTTTTCACAGGGTAGCCAAATAGCTTTACCAGGGGCGTGATAATCAAAAATTTACCTACGAAAACCAGTGCCACTAGTCCTAAAATCAATTCCAGGTTGTTCCACAAAAACACTGGGTCGATTAACATGCCAATGGCGGCAAAAAATAAACTGGCAAAAATATCTCGCAGTGGTTCGACATAAGTCAAGGTTTGATCGGCGTATTCCACCTCAGAAATCATCAAACCGGCGACAAATGCCCCCATCTCAATCGATAGCCCTAAATGCTCTGTCAACAGAGCAATGCCCAAGCATAAAGCTACAACTCCTAATAAAAATAGTTCTCGGCTTTCAGTACGGGCTAACAGTTGCAACAAAGGCGGTATCAGCCAAATCCCCGCAGCTATTGCACCAGCAGCGAATAAAGCAATCCACAGCAGTGCTGTCAGCACGGCGATGCCAATGGTTTCTGCGGGTTGGTTAAGGGCTGGTAAAACTGCTAGCATCAGTCCTAGTGCCAAGTCCTGTACTACCAAAATCCCTAGCATCACTTGCCCGTGAGGGGTTTCTGTTTCGTTGCGCTCCATCAAGCACTTGAGGACAACAGCTGTGGAAGACAAGGATAGAATACACCCTAAAAACATGCCCTTAGCAGGTAAGGTTCCCCAGGCTCCGGTTAACCCGCATACCGCAACTGTGACCAAAATTGTCAAAGCAATCTGAAGTCCACCTCCGCCAAGAGCGATCGCTTTTACTTTCTTAAGTTCCGCAAAAGAAAATTCCACACCCAAGGCGAATAGCAAAAAGGCGACACCAAACTGTGCCAGAGTCTCTACTTGAATAAGTTCTTTAATCAATCCCAGTCCGGCTGGGCCAATGATCATCCCACCAATGAGATACCCTAGCAACACGGGTTGTCGCAAAAGTGCCGCCAACAGTCCACCGCAGGCAGCAACGCCTAAAACTAAAACTAAATCAACAATTAACCTAAAATCTTCTTGCACCAGTTTTAAAAGAACTATTTAAGACCTATTAATTCAGCATACAAAGTTTTATGATCTCAGACAGCTTGTTTAGAGTCTATTCATAAAGGAAATCTTAAGAATACTGAATTCAAATTCCTGAAACCCTTACTAGATAGATATTTTACTTAAATTTACAAATTAGCTGTTAGTGAAGGTGCGACAAAATTTTCATATTAGCCATTAAAAAGAGGCAGAGGGCGGGGTGCTGCTCTTGCTGAGGGAAAACTCTTCTCCTTGCCCCCTGCTCCCTGCCTTATAAAGGTAGGTATTTTGTATTTGGCCATATTTTAACTATTTCAGCCGATGCTTAAATCCCGAAACGACCAAACTACGTTAAACACTTGAGAATTTTCTCAACTATTTTCGAGATTCTAAAAAACCTACCTTTGAAAGGAGTAGGGAGTAGGGAATAAGGAATTAGGCTTTTCAATCTGTACGGAGCTTTTCAGAAATCAAATATTAGTCCTATAGATCCGCCAACCTCCTTAAAAAGGCAGGGCTGTTTCATTCGATCTCTTAAAAATTTTGTCAAGAGTATGAGCCAGAAATTTTAAGAATGCCATTAATATCTTGAGATAAGGAAGTTTCCTGAAATACCTTTACCAAAAATAAATACGGTTATACCTTGGGTTTACAGTAGTTTAATCATTGCAATTTTTTTGTAGCTATGACATACTCTAGCTTGTAAATCCATTATTCCTATAGACTTACCGTAGTTTATAAATTGCTTCACAAATCTGCTGCAAGAAATTAATAATGCTTAAAGATGCACAAGGACTAGTAGTTACAACAGATTCAATCAATGCGATCGCAGGAATCAACCATTTTATTGATCAGATGCTTGGTTATGGTAAAGATGCAGAAACAGTAATTTTACAAGCAATTGCAGCAGATCCCACTTGTGCATTAGCTAATGCTTATGCGGCTGCTTATTATCTCACCCAAGAAAACCGCAAAGCTTGGCAGCAAGCTTTACCATATCTGCAAACTGCACAACAGTATTGCACCAAGATTACTGCCAGAGAAAAGTTATATGTGCAAGCAATTTCAGCTTGGGCTAATCAAGAGATTGATGTAGCGATCGCTATTCATGAGGAAATTACCAGTAGGTTTCCCCGTGATTTGATTTCTGTTCAGCAGGGGCAGTATCATTATTTTTATACAGGCAACAAAGATAAATTACTGGAAATCGCCCAAAAAGTTTTACCAAGCAATCCTGAAAATCATTATTTATCCGGCATGGTGGCATTTGGTTTAGAACAGTGTGATCAACTCCCAGCAGCAGAAAAGATGGCACGTCAAGCGATCGCCTTAAATAGATATGATCCTTGGGCGCATCATGCGATCGCTCATGTCATGGAAACTCAGGGAAGAATCGATGAGGGAATAGCTTGGATGGAGAGTTTTGCAGACACCTGGGAAAACTGCAACTCTATGCTCTACACTCACAACTGGTGGCACATTGCACTATATTATTTGCAGTTAGAAAACTACCAGAAAGTCTTCAAACTCTATGATACGCATATTTGGGAACGTGCCAACAAACAATCTCCTAAAGACCAAGTAGGAGCAATTTCATTATTATTGCGCCTAGAATTACGCGGTGTAAATGTCGAGAACCGTTGGCAAAGCATCAGTCCTTATCTTTACAGCCGGATTGATGAACACGCATTACCATTCCAGGATTTGCATTATGTCTATGCTCTTACCAAAGCCGGACACCATGATTGGGTGAGCCAAATGCTTCAGAATATGCAGTATCACACTTTAAATATTAATCCCTTTTTGCGACGGAGTTGGATAGAAGTAGCAATTCCCGCAGCTAGAGGAATGGTAGCTCATGCCAAAGGCGATTTTCACACAACTGTTGCGGAACTGAAACCTGTTTTACCACGCTTGCATGAGATTGGAGGGAGTCATGCACAACGAGTATTATTTGAGCAAGTTTATCAAGATGTGGTTTTGTCAGCACAAAAGCAGAGTTGGGATTATGCCATGTCTTAAACCAATTCGCAATGGGCAACTCTTGGAGACGCTAAAAGCGAACGCCCCGCTACGAAGAGAGCAATTACGTGTTGTAACGGGGATAAAGGCAAGCAGCCCAACACTTGCGGCTTGATAGAAGCCGGGGACTTAAACCCCTGCATTTTGTTAAAAACTGAAGTTGTTATTTCTTACCTAGACAAGCTAACACAAGAGCGATGTCTACGACTGGCTACGCCTACGCTATAAATCTGATTTAATATCTGATAGTCTTTTAATTCCACTACGGCAAAACGCCTGACTCCAAACTGTTCCATGACTGTTTGCAACTCTGCATCTGGTTGGAGTAGTGCTAACTGCATTTGCTGAATTAAAGATATGCCGAGATGCTGTGCTACTACTAAAGGTGGCATCGGGGAAGGCCCCAACACTTCCACCACCCGCAAATGCTGTAATAATTCGGGAAAATCTTTCAATTCCTGTTCTAGCACTACACTATCAATCGATGCACAATCTGCCAATCCCTCAACTACCCAGCGAATTGAATGTTGATGCGAACCTGATTGTAGCGTTTTGCCAAAAAAACTTTCAGGATATTGTTCTTGAATTAATTTATGACAAAGTAAATTATAACCACTGTTAGAGCCAAGGTCATTATAACAAAATGTTTTTTTTGCTAAATCTGCAAACTTTTTGATATTACTATTAGCATTGACAATTACATCTGCATAGTAAATAGGGCGGTTACTATATCGTGATGATTGCATTACTGGCGCAACTAATGTCTGGAATTGATTTAAAACTATTTGACTATACCGAATTAGTGGTAATCCACAAATAAAAGCTAGGTCTATTTGGTCTTCAAATAACCGAGGATCTTCTAAGGGGTCACATTCACCTTGCTGGAGTTGGAATTCTGCTTTTAAAACACGACCTAAATAAGTTGCGATCGCCTGATAGAATCCGAACCAATTGGGAGCCAGATAAGATGTAATTTGCAACTTCTTTTTATAATATATAGCCATTTTTTTTATAGCAGTTTCAGACTGAAAATTCTTTAGAATATTTAGTTTTTCGCCGCTCAAAAATATTCTGGGCGGCGAAAACTTAGGGCAAGATAAAATTCTTTTGACTACCAAAAAGCAACGCTAGGCAGCAACAGGAGTAGCAAATCTAGCATATCGCTCTATGTAAAATTCCTTACTATTAGCGATCCCTACTACAGAATCACGTTGTTTTAAAGCCTTTTTCCATTGACGTAGACGAGTAAATTCCTCTGGTAGTGCAAAACCTCGATGGTGCTTCAGTGCAGCCCAACGTTCAAACCAGGGGTAAAATGTGAAATCAACCAGACTAACGGATTCGCCAAACCAGTAAGGGCCGTCTCCTGATAACTTTCCTAAAGCTTCATTCTCGACAAATTCCAGATGTTTGTATAGTTCTTGTTTAGCTGCTTCTTGCTGTTGGATATCAGGACTACGCAAGAGAGTAGAAAAAGCTGGAACGAATCGAGTATTAGCAAAATCAATCCAGATTCGAGCTTGTGCTTTAGCAATGGGACTGCTAGGTAAAAGCGGCGGATTAGGAAATACTTCGTTGAGATATTCGTTAATTACTGCTGATTCCCAAACTCGGTTATTATTATGTGCGATCGCAGGCACTTTTCCATAAGGAGAAATATCTGTAAATCCCTCAGGTTTGTTCTGCAAATTAATCTCAATCAAGTCAAAGTCAATGCCTTTTTCTTGCAATACCAAGCGCGAACGGTGAGCATAAGGGCAAACAACCGCACTATATATCTTGATTTCAGCCATGTTGATATTCCTGTATAAATAGGATTTGTTTATTAGCTTTGGCAATTAGTTCAATCCAAAATCTAAAATTAAACTAAAGCCAAGGCACTTCTTCAGGTGCATAACGAAAGGCACGGAAGACTGAATTTTGTTCCCCACCAGCTACTGCTGACTTCTCACCAAGATTCCGAACTGCAAAGTGAGGATTGACATATTCCCAAACAATCTCTCCTGTAACTGTCACCTCAAATATGCGACCGAAAGCACCTTCTGTAATTAAAGTGTTGCCATTCGCTAGACGCTGTGCGCCTGATATATACGAACTGAAGAAATTTTGAGGTGGGTTGTCAGTGTACTGCCAAACTATCTCTTTCGTTTGACGGCTTACTTCAATTACACGAGAGAAATTTAACGCAGTGTGACGACGATGTGCGCCATTATCAAAAATTAGGATATTACCGTTAGCTAATTCATTAGGAAAGTGCTGCTGTGCTAATACGTCATCTCCAAGTGTCCAGATAATCTCTCCTGTTTTGCGATCAATAATTACGACGGTAGAGATATTACGAAAGCTGACTATAATATTGCCGTCAGCGAGTTCGCCTACAGTATTGCCATGAGTCCATTCGTGTCGTTGATCTTGGGGAGTGATAGTAAAAATATCTGGATCTAAATGTTCATGAGCGTGCCAAGTCCAAACAATCTCACCCGCAGGAGTAACTTCATAAAGTACATCAGCATAGATATCACCGTCTGCTTCCGTTCCTGCTACACCGCCTTTGATACGGGGAATCAAAGACTGAGGTATCTTTTCAATAGCTAATAAAATCGTGTTACCGTTGTGTAGTCTGCGCCCGTCGTGATGATGATCTGGATGTTTATACTCCCAAATAATATTTCCTTTAGGATCTGCTTCTAAGACAACGCCACCTTTAAAGGCAGCCCACAAAGGAAAATGTGCCGGAATATCTAGCGTTTTCCCATTATAAAAAAGGTTGCCATTGGGTAAAAGATAAGCATATAAACCCGGTGAATATGGCAGATTCCATTGATGTACTATTTCTCCTTCTAGATTCAGAAGATATACTTCTCCGTTACCTGTAAGTGGTGTAAAAAGGGTATAACCTTTGAATACTTTGTCAGGATTATAAGCTCTTAAACCAGTACCACGGCGACGAATAGTATTTTGGTCAACTGATGCTGTTGCGATCGTCATAATTTTAAGGGTACTAGAGACTATTTTTAAACCCAAATTTGCATTATTTTGTTGGGTGGCGCTACGCTTAACCCAACCTACTTTTCTTTTAATTTTTAATTGTTAAGGTGCTGGGTTCGGATATTGAGTATGAACTGAATCCAATTCAGCCAATATATCTTTATCAAGAACTACATTGATGCTTTCTATATTCTCTTTAAGTTGTTCTAGTGTAGTAGCACCAATAATCGTACTGGCGACAAACCAACGACTCCGCACAAATGCGATCGCTAATTGTGCAGGGCTTAGTTGATGGCGTTTGGCAATTTCTACATAAGCTGCTACTGCTTTGCTAACATTTGGTTTTAAATATCGCTGACCAAAGTTTTCAAATAAAGTAACTCTTGCTTTCTCTGGTTTACCGTTGAGGTATTTACCAGTTAAATAGCCAAATCCCAAAGGGCTATAAGCTAGTAAAGGAACGTTTTCGTAATAAACTGCTTCTGCAAGTGCGCCATCAAAAACTCTATTGAGTAAATTGTAAGCATTTTGAATAGAAACAACTTTAGGTAATCCTAATTGTTTAGCTACATGGCTAAATTGTGCAATGCCCCAAGGAGTTTCATTACTTAAGCCGATATAGCGAATTTTACCTGCATTTATGACATCGGCAAAAACTTCTAGTTGTTCAGTTATGGGAACTGTTTCCCCGACTTGATTAGGGTCGAAAACTGTTTGTCCAAAACGTGGTACATAACGGTCTGGCCAATGGATTTGATATAAATCAATATAGTCTGTTTGCAATCTTTTGAGACTATCATCTACAGCTTGTTTGATATTATCCCGATCAATGGCTTTAGCTCCATCACGTAGCCATTTAAAGCCGCGACCAGGCCCTGCAATTTTAGTAGCGACTATTAGTTGATCTCGCTGCTGATGTTTTAACCATTCTCCAATATAAGTTTCGGTTAAGCCGTATGTTTCAGCACTGACTGGTACTGGATACATCTCAGCCGCATCAATGAAGTTAATTCCCTGTTTAATGGCATAATCTAGCTGCTGATGGGCTTCTTCAATAGTATTTTGCTGCCCATAAGTCATTGTGCCAAGGCAAATTTCGGAAATTTTTAGGTCACTATTACCTAGTTGATTGTATTGCATATTTCTGAATTATTTTTTAAATTTAACAAAGTTTTTACGCAATTGCTATTAAAAAGTAAATTACCCCTTGTTCAGTAGATTAGTGCTGTTTGCAGAAATAATTGAGAATTATTTAAATAATACTACGTTATCTCTACCGAATTATCGGATTAGTAAATAAATTTACAAATTTATACTCAAAATATTTTACTAGGGTTAGCGATCGCCATCCCCAACATCAACATTATAATTAGTCTAAAAACGACTATAAAAGTAGAGTATGACAATCTTACAACTTGTAAATAAAGAGCTTTCAGAAGTTCCCGTCATTGATATTAGTACATTAGTCTCTCAAACTAGCAACAATTCTGATGTAATTACAGACCAAATTAGACAAGCCTGCCAAGATTACGGTTTCTTCTATATCGTCGGACATGGAGTTGATGAACAACTACAGGAGCAACTAGAACATCTCAGTCAACAATTCTTCGCGCAGGATATAGAAACTAAACTGAAGATTCGTATGGCTCTTGGTGGTAGAGCATGGCGAGGATATTTCCCCGTGGGTAACGAGTTAACATCAGGTAGACCTGACTTAAAAGAAGGTATTTACTTTGGTGCAGAACTAGCAGAAGACCATCCATTTGTGAAAGCTGGTGTACCAATGCACGGTCGAAATCTTTTTCCATCCAATATTCCCCAATTTAGGGAAACAGTGCTGGACTATATAGACTCAATTACCAAACTTGGACACACCCTAATGGCTGGTATTGCTCTAAGTTTGGGGTTAGAAAAATCCTATTTTGCTGAACGTTATACAAAAGATCCATTAATATTATTTCGGATTTTTAATTACCCTCCCAATCCATCATTATCTAAATCTGAATGGGGCGTTGGTGAACATACAGATTATGGAGTATTAACTATACTCAAACAAGATAATGTAGGTGGATTACAAGTCAAATCAAAGTCTGGTTGGATAGATGCACCTCCTATTCCTGGTTCATTCGTATGCAACATTGGGGATATGCTCGATCGCATGACACAAGGATTGTATCGTTCAACACCCCACCGCGTTCAGAACTTATCAACAAGTAATCGCCTTTCGTTCCCGTTCTTCTTTGATCCCAATTTCAACGTTGAAGTCAAACCCATTGAATTGAAGGATGTAGTAGTGAATGATGATAAAAGCGATCGCTGGGATAAAGCTAGTGTCCACGAATTTCGCGGGACTTATGGCGATTATCTTTTGAATAAAGTCTCCAAAGTATTTCCAGAACTACAACAAAAAGTGCTTTAGGGAGTCCAAATGGGAGCAATGCGATTTTGTGAGGTGGGCAAGCAGGGGAGGCAGGGGAGGAAAAATAAATTAAGTGTATTTTGAAGTATTTATAGTAGCGCATGTTACTAAATTCTCTCTTTACTCTCCCTGCTCCCCCTGCTTCAAAAAGCGATGATCTCACATTTTCGCGTTGCTCCCGTCCAAATTAACTTTGATAAGGACGCGGTAATTGTCGCAGTTTATGAGCCGTATCCAATTCACTATTGTTTTTTCTACCATATCCCCAACCCAAGAGGCGACGATATTCACCCATGATGCCGCTTTCAATTAAATCATCCTCATTGACTGCAACATTGGTATGAGATTGGGGCGCAACATAGAGTGCATCCGCAGGACAATACGCCTCACACATGAAACAAGTTTGACAGTCTTCCTTGCGAGCGATCGCAGGTGGCTCGTTAGGTACAGAGTCAAAGACATTGGTAGGGCAAACTTGGACGCACAAATTGCAATTGATACAAAGTTTATGGCTGACAAGCTCGATCATGATATGCTCCTGCTACAACTTTGATACAGAGGGTGTGGTTTGAGTGGTTTTTGCTGGTGGTGTAGCGATTGCATCCGTAATCCAATCACGCCTCACCCAAAGCTTATCTAAGCCACCTGTTGCTTGGTAATAACGCTGATTTGGATCGGTTTCAGGATAGTCTATGCGAATATGTTCGCTGCGCGTTTCCTTGCGATGTAAGGCGCTAAAATATGCCCATCGTGCTACAGCCGTTAAAGCAGCCGCTCGCCTAGAAAATTCCACATCGCGCACTGTATCTTGTTTCGGGTTCCCTTGTACTTGCTGCCACAGCGTTTCTAATTTGGCGAGAGAATCCAAAAGTCCCTGCTCAGAACGCAAGTAATTCTTCTCCAACGGGAACATCTGGGCTTGTACACCGCGCACGATCGCCTCACTATCGAATGTTTCAGAAATAGGTGAGGATGATGAACTACTCTCCGTCTTAGGCGATGGCGTTCCGCCCAGCGTAGCTGATCGCAATCCTACTTGACCAGCAGGACGCGCAACCCGTTCATTTGCATGAGCGCCCAGCCTCTTGGCAAAGTGCGCTGCTCCAACTCCAGCCCATTGCCCTGTGGAGATTGCCCAGGCAGCATTGGGGCCACCACCCCCAGAAGCTAAACCGGCTAAAAACTCCCGCGATGCTGCATCACCGGCAGCGTAGAGACCAGGAACCTTTGTAGCGCAATTATCATTCACAATCCGAATCCCACCTGTACCACGGACTGTACCCTCTAAAACAAGTGTCACAGGCACTCGTTCTGTATAGGGATCAATACCAGCTTTTGTATAGGGTAAAAAAGCAATGAAATGAGACTTTTCGATCACTGCTTTAACTTCCGGTGTGGCTCGATCCAAACGAGCATAAACGGGGCCTTTCAGGAGGGCATTAGGAAGGAATGATGGATCGCGACGGCCATTTATATAACCGCCTAGATCATTGCCTGCTTCATCGCTATAACTAGCCCAGCCAAAGGGAACACCCCTAGTTACAGTGGCATTGAAAGCCGTCGAAATGGCATAGTGATTAGAAGCTTCCATACTAGAAAGTTCGCCGCCTGCTTCCACTGCCATCAGCAATCCATCACCTGTATTGGTATTGCAACCTAATGCTTTACTCAAGAATGCACAACCGCCATTCGCTAAGACTACTGCACCAGCACGAACGGTATAAGTACGATGATTTTGCCTCTGCACACCTCTTGCACCAGCTACTGAGCCGTCGTCAGCCAATAAAAGTTCTAGAGCCGGACTTTGGTCGAAAATCTGCACACCAACACGCAAAAGGTTTTTGCGAAGTACCCGCATATATTCAGGGCCATAATAACTCTGACGCACAGATTCCCTATCTTCTTTAGGGAAACGATAGCCCCAACTTTCTACTAGGGGCAAACTCAGCCAGGTTTTTTCGATAACACGCTCGATCCAACGTGAGTTAGCGAGGTTTTTTCCTGCGCGATAACGCTCCGATAAAACTTTTTCCCAATTCTCTGGAGACGGAGCCATGATGCCGTTACCACTAGCCGCCGCCGCACCACTCGTACCCAGAAAACCTTTATCAACAATGATGACTTTGACACCTTGAGATGCTGCTGCCCAGGCTGCCCATGCTGCGGCAGGGCCACCACCAATTACCAGTACATCAGCAGTTAGTTGTAGTTCATTTTCACTATGGACTGTTAGCAATTCCTTTTCCTCTATAAAGTCTCCAAAGTACAGCAGAATTCAGGAGTCAGAAACCCTCCGACTTTTCGCTGCGTCTGTGCATAAGGCAAATTCATACATTCAATCAGCAACGCCCACAAAATTAATAAACAGAAGTCAGCAATTTATCTATCGCAGCCCGAAACGCCGTTGCTGCACCAGCACTCATATCACGAGGGGCGCAGATGCGATTTCTCAAATATGCGAAAGTAATAGCTCCGACAGCAGCGAATAGGGGATCAACACTACTATTTTTACCACCAGTCCTTCCACCCGGTAAGGTATTGCCATTGCCATGAATCAGATAATCAGCCAGTTGTCGCAGGTGAAACTCAACAGCGTCCTTAACTGTGGTAAAGTCACCGTCTGCCGCTATTGCTTGGACTCCAGAATTTTTGATAATATCTGCGATCGCAACTTCCCGATTATCGCTCAATCTCTCAGCTGCTTCGGCTCGATATTGAATTTTTTCACTATCTGCTACATCCAGAGGTAAAGGACTTCCAATCGGTTCAACTCCCCATCTGCGACGCAACAATAAATTATTAGTGATATTATCCGACTTCACCCTGTGATAAGCAGGACGCTGATTAAGTGCATCAAACCAAGCATTAATGCGAGGAAAGCGAGGATTTCCTTTGAGGTGATATCCCCGATACACAGGTAAATTAGCCGCCAATCTATCTAGATGGGGGCTATACAGAATGTCTACTAAGCTAAATGTACTGACAAAGTAGGGGCCAGGGTATTTAGCCAAAGCTTGCTCAAGTTCATCTAACTTCGCCTCAAATGCTGCTTGCAATGCCAACTCATCAGCAGCATCTACAGATGCTTCTCTCAGGAATTTGTAAGTAATCTCTCTAAAACCGTTAGTCTCAGCTTCTTCAACTAACTGCCTAGCAACAGCATTTTCCTCTGGATTTTCCGGTAATAATGCTGGATGTGGAAACCTTTCTTCTAAAGCTAAGAGAATATCTTTAGATTCATATACTAAATTTCCCTCAATTTTTGCTGCTGGGACAAGAGTTGTGGGAACTAGGTCAGTGTACCATTTAGGTTTATTACTTAAATCAATAAACTCCGTTGCAAAGGGAATTTCCTTTTCTTCCAGAGCAAACCAAACTCGTTCACAGAAAGGACACCAGGAATTAGTATCTCGATAAAGTAAGACTGGCGGTTCTGTATTTGGCGGAAGTTTATCTAAACTGCTGGGTATTGGTGCAGTAGAAGGAGATTGTCCTGTCCTCTTTACCCTACGCGCAGAGGTATTTTTTCTAGCAGTTTCTAAAACTTCTTCCCAAGTTGACACTGTGTTTTGAATTGACATTTTTTACCTCGCTTTACTAGGAATGCCGGAAAACACAAATAACTGTTGCTCTTTAGGTGCAGCCAAGTTTTCACCAAGGTATCGATTAAGACCAACACCCATATCTCCTGTAGCGGTAAGCTTGAAGTTTACTTCTTCAAATCCAGATGCACTTAGAATTTTCCGCACATTGTCAGAGTAAGTAATACCGTTAGAGTGTCCACGAGTCCAAATGACAAAAGCACCTGGTTTACTCAGAAAACTTAAGTTATCTAGTAAGCGATTGAGTTCAGCCTCATCAGCCAGATTGCCAAAGACACCACACACAATCACGATATCTGCTGGTACTGCTCCTACATAGTTTGTGGCAAGAGTTGCATCACCATTGATAAACTCAATTTGCTTGGCTAAACCCAAAGACTCTATACTTGCTCGTCCACGCTCAACTAAATTTGAATTTATTTCAACCAGTCGTGCAGAAACATCCTTCGCACGGGGGTGATTTTTTAAAGTTCCTAATAAATCTCGTCCATCACCCGCGCAAACACTCACTATTCGGATAGCGCCATCTGGTGAGGCATTTAAGCTATAAGCAATATATTCCTGCACGATTTCTAGACGCTGCTGCAATTTTGGCTCAGTGTTGTAGAGGTCGTGCCATTCATACCAATCTTTTGGCATAAGGAGTGATTCCCATTTGATGCACACTGTGTAATTGCAAGCTACAGTTATTTGATAGACTAACCGTAGTTTACAGATGAAGGCAGAGTATCATACACATTCATAGAAAATCAAGCCTGATTTTTTATGAATGTCTTCAGTGCAGTAATTATACGGTATTGAGTTTATGGTATTTATTTTTACATACCCAGTATTACTCAGGAACAACTCTGGTTATAGCTAATACAGAAATTTATAATGATTGATTCTGAGCGATCGCTTAAATTGCTGGCATCTAAATGTTGTACTCTGTTTTTAAAGTTCAATCGACAACTATTTTATAAACTAATGTCACAACCATCAATAACATAGTACGCAACCAAAAAGCGAACGCGAACGAACTGACTAAATAGCAAACAGTTTTCCTCTAGGACAAAGTGCAGATTCAATAGAAGCACGCCTTGCTAAACTCCATATTGTGGCTTGATTTGCTGTAAGTACAGGAATCTTTAAATCTGCCTCTAATTCCTCAATCACCTCAAATGTTCTCCATGCCGTACAAGGCAACACAATAACATCTGCACCTTTGTGAGATACCTCTTTAATAAAAACTGCGACTTTATCGGGTGACTGATGCCAAAGGTAATTCTTTTTTGCTACTTCTTTTGGGCGTTCATCACCTTTAAACCCCACTATTTCAAAAGGCGCTTCACTCAAAAACGTTTTTAGCGTTTGGTTATTCCATTCTGGATAAGGAGTGACTACAGAAATTTTCTTAATCTTTAGATATGCCAACGCTTCTAATAGAGCCAGAGCAGGCACAACAACAGGTACTCCTAGCACCTGCGTCAAACGTTGCTCTAGTTGTTTGGCAAAAACTTGCCCTCGGTAAAAAGTTGCTGTTGTAAAGCCGTATGCTCCAAAATGTACCGAGGCTCTAGCTAATTTTTCTACTTCCTTAACAGCTTCTTCGTTGATGTCATCCATTGATTCATAGCTTTCATAAGCGTGTGAGCGTTGAGCAATCACACGATGGCTATGAATACTGACTTGACTGGAAAAAGCAGAGTGAAAGTCAGGCTCAAATGTGGTGTTACCTGCGGGTACTAGCAAGCCAAGACGGATCTGCCTATTAGAGTCAGCTTTTGAGTACATAATAATACCTCTTTTTGACAAGCCTGATTATGTCTAAATATTTATTTAGTTACACTAATAATTAGGTATACATATTTTCAGGAAGACTGTATAATATAGTAACTACGCTAAATCGACCGATAAACTGTAATATATCATTTAACTGACATAGATACCTGCCAGTCAATTATTTAACTGCACCGATCAATCCATCTCACTTTTGTCTTATTGCTTTAGTTGGAGTTGTGCAATCTCAAATAGTCTGTATCCACGATGATTACAAGGAAAAGATTTCATGAGCAACATACAACTGTATTTCGCCAAAGCCTCTACTTTCTCTCAACGGACTCGTGTAGTCTTACTGGAAAAGGGCGTTGACTTCACCCCGATAGAAATTGACTTACAGAACAAACCAGATGGGTACACTCAGATTTCCTACTATGGCAAAGTTCCAGCTATCAAACATGGGGATGTTGTAATTTACGAGTCTGCTATTATCAATGAATATCTAGATGAAGTCTTCCCGGAACCACCTTTGTTACCCCGCGATCCAGCAGCTAAAGCGATCGCCCGCATCTGGATAGACTACGCCAATACTCGCCTTGTCCCAGCTTTTAATAAATTGCTGCGCGGTAAAGATAGCCAAGAACAGGAACTTGGACGAAGAGAGTTCACAGAAGCACTTCTATATATTGAACAAGAAGGATTAGGCAAAGGTGATTACTTGTTAGGAGATCAGTTTAGCCTAGTTGATATCAGCTTCTATCCTTGGTTTGAGCGTTTACCACTCTTAGAACACTTCCGCAAATTTACATTACCAGCAGAAACACCTCGTTTGCAGACATGGTGGAACAGCTTAAGCGATCGCTCCTCAATTCAAGCAGTAGCAAACCCTGTGGACTTCTATTTGCAAAGATTCGCAAAAATTCTCGGTGAACCTGTTCCCGTTGGTGCAGCACAAAAATAGAGCATTGGGATTGACAGAAATTAACCAAAATCCAAAATGGGATAACCTATGAGCTTAAATAACCAAGTTCTAGACAAACCAATTTCCGCAGAACTGCCATACGTAGAGGCTAACCTCAGTTACCTGGTTCCAATGGCAGAAAAACCTGTTAACTATACTTACGAACCACCAGCCGGGATTCCCCGCACGAATGCAACTTATCAGACGCACAAACTGCCAATTTACAATGCTCGTTCTATCTCAGAGAACATCTCGTTAGATCGAGAAGGTTTCGCCTTTACTGGACATAATACTAATGTCCGCAACTTTTACGATGAAGACGAAGTACGCCGCGTCTACTATCCAGAAGCCGAGCAATTGTTAAAAGAAGTCACAGGTGCAACAAAGGTAGTGATATTCGATCACACCCTGCGTAATGCCAGTCAGTCAAAGCCAGGTGAGAATAATATTAAAGAACCTGCCTTGCGCGTACACAACGACTTCACTGCCAAATCTGGCTATACTCGCGCCCATTTGGAACTAGCAGCACGAGGCATAGATGACATTGATGCGCTACTAAAACAACGATTTGCCATCATCAATGTTTGGCGAGCGATCGCACAACCAATCCAAGAGTCACCATTAGCAGTGTGTGACGCGCAAAGTATCGCACCCACAGACATTGTAGCTGGCGATCTTGTGTACCGCGATCGCGTCGGTGAAACTTATGGAATTACGTATAACTCCAAACATAAATGGTTCTACTTTCCGCAAATGCACAGAGACGAAGCACTATTTATCAAATGCTTTGACTCCGCAGAAGACGGACGCGCCCGTTTTGCCGGCCATACAGCCTTTGAAGATCCCACCAGCCCAGCCAACGCTCCCCCAAGAGAAAGCATTGAATTACGAACATTCGTCTTTTACCCGGCATAAATCGCAAAAACTTCTCTCATACTCCTACTCTCTGCGTGAAACAAATTAACCCTTGGAGATACAAATATTATGACTTCCCAACACTTTGACATCAAACCAATCGCTGGACGTATCGGTGCAAAAATCATTGGTGTTGACTTAAGCAGTAACCTCAGCAATGAAATCATCAGCGATATCCGTAAAGCTTTAGTTAAACACAAAGTCATCTTCTTCCGAGAGCAGAACCTTGACGCTCAAGGACAAGTAGCCTTCGCCCGACGCTTTGGGGAAGTCACCACAGCCCATCCCACCGTTCCCTCATTGCCAGAAAACCCAGAAGTTCTTGATCTCAATTACGGTAAGACTGTGAGTCGCGCCAACAATTGGCACACCGATGTGACATTTGTAGATCGTCCCCCTCTTGGTTCTATTTTGCGGGCGCTTGTTATTCCACCATCGGGAGGTGATACTATTTGGGCAAACTCCGTAACTGCCTACGAAGATTTACCAACTCACCTGCGTAATCTTGCTGACCAACTCTGGGCAGTACACAGCAACGCCTACGATTATGCAGCAGCTACAATTGACTTGCCAGAAGAAATCTTAAAGCATCGGGCTGTTTTCACTTCGACTGTATACGAAACCCTGCATCCAGTTGTCCGCGTCCATCCTGAATCTGGTGAACGTGGTTTATTTATTGGTGGGTTTGTGCGTCGCCTGCGCGGTTTTTCCCAGAATGAATCCGATGAAATCTTGAAATTGTTGCAAGCTTACATCACACGTCCTGAAAACACAGTCCGGTGGCGCTGGAAAGTTGGCGATGTAGCTTTCTGGGATAATCGCGCTACTCAACATTATGCGATCGCAGACTACGATAATCAACCTCGCCACGTTCAACGAGTTACACTTGTGGGTGATATTCCTGTTGGTATTGATGGTAAGCAGAGTGAGGCTATTAAGGGAGATTCTTCTGCATATAACCGACGTGAACCCGCTTTAGTTTAGAACAGATCAATACCTTTTTTATCTTTAGACATCGCCGAAGATGAATGTAGAGACGTTGCATTGCAACGTCTCTACAAGGGTTTCATATCATGTCCGCTAAATTCCCATAATAAAAGAATCCCTCCCCGCAAGCCTACGGTGTACACACAAGTCGAATTACCCCCCTTAATCCCCCCTTATAAAGGGGGGAAACCGGAAATAAATCTAGTTCCCTCCCCTTTATAAGGGGAGGGTTAGGGTGGGGTAAAAACCAGCTTCTGCTTCTTAAACTACTTCAGACTTGTGTGTACACCGTAGCCCGAAGAGCGGGGAGGGGTTGGGGGTGGGGTTCTTAGAGTTTAATAAGCAATCAAGCGGGCATGATATCAGGTAACGCATAATTAATTGATGGAGATGTCTTTTGTATGAGCAGAAAATTGGGGCGCTCAAAACTGTTTTAATTCAATTTTCTTATCCCGCTTTTCTGTTAAATTCCTATAATAAATTTGTATTACTCTAATTAACTTTAAAAAAAACGTAGCAGATGGGTAAAAATTACCTTTCTGCTACAGAAATGCGGAGGTATAAACTTGATTATTTAATTGGCATGAACCAATTCTTGAGGCGCTGCGGCATCATATTCTACAGCTTTCACAAATTCTTTGAGAACGTCTTTAAGCCTTTGATCAATATCCTCATCTAACACGACGCTGTTATCAGCTTGTCGTTGAATTTGTTTGTCTACCGCATAAATAGTAGCTAGGATATGCCGCGCTCCTAATTCAGATAAGACAGGTTTAAGAGCATATTCAATTGCCAATAAGTGAGCGATCGTCCCACCCAAAGCAATTGGTAAAACAGGTTTACCTGTTAATGATTTTTGTGGGAGCAAATCTAGAAATGTTTTCAGTACTCCTGTGTAAGCAGCTTTGTAAATCGGGGTGGCAATAATCACACCATCTGCTTTTGCTAGTAAAGCTTTTGGCTCCTCTAAAGCAGGACTATCGTAACGTCCAAAAACTAAATCTTCAGCAGGCAAATCCCGAACTGAAATAATGTCTACATGCAAGCCTTCTTGTTGTAAAAGCTTGGCAGTGTATTCGACAACACCATAGGTTCTAGATGGATGGGTTGGACTACCAGCGATCGCTAAAATATTTGTCATTCAATTAAACTCCCAATTTCTACAATCGGTTCAGTATGTTTTGTGGTTTTGGTATTCATAGCTGATGCTGTATTAACCTGATCGCTCAGTCGTTTGTAGGGACGGCGTAAACTCATACTCTCTACTTCCCAGATGTAGCCATGAATAACTACATTTTTAGGAATTAAAACAGAATTACGCAGTAATTCTACCTGCTGTGTACAGATTTCATCCACATCGGTAAACGTTTTGATCCATTTGGAAAAAACGCCTTTTGGTAGCTTCAACTCTGGCAAAGCAGGATCGACACTAACTTGATCCACGTTAATACCTTGATTTTGCAATACCTCACTGAGAAAGTCTCCTGATGCTGTCATCATGCCACATTCGGTATGATTAATAACGATAATTTCTTTTGTGCCAAAAAACTGTGTAGTTAACATTGCTGATCGGATAGCATCATCCGTAACTAATCCTCCAGCATTACGGAAAATATGAGCATCTCCTTCACCAATTCCCAATACTTTTTCTATCGGTAATCGCTCATCCATGCACGCCAGCACCCACAAGCGTTTATTGTTAGGTATCCCCAACTGGCGACGTAATGCCCACGCTTCTTTTTCTGAGATTTTTTGGTCAATTTGTTGGTGCAACATGGCTGGTAATTTTCTAGTTCTTAATTACTAGGATATGGACGTTGCTCTTTCCTGATGCTGCTTTTTAGGGAAATCTTCATTTGCCACAATCTCACCAAATGGACTCAATACATGTTGCTTCTCAACTGTTGGCAGATTCTCTAATGGCAAATGGGGAAATAGAAGTTCTGCAACTCGATAAGCTTCTTCTAGGTGGGGATAGCCAGAGAGAATAAAAGACTCAATACCCAAAGAAGCATATTCCAATATCCTGGCAGCTACAGTTTGGGGATCGCCTACTAAGGCTGTTCCCGCACCACCCCGCACCAAACCAACTCCCGCCCACAGGTTCGGGCTAATCTCTAATGCCTCACGATTACCGTGGTGTAGTTGAGTCATCCGCCGTTGCCCAACTGAGTCCATCCGGGCATAAGCTTTTTGGGCTTTAGCGATCGCCTCATCATCTACATACTTAATCAATTGATTCGCCGCATCCCAGGCTTCACTCTCAGTTTCGCGCACAATCACATGTAGGCGAATCCCAAACCGCAAAGTTCGACCTTCTGATAAAGCAAGTTTACGAACTGATGCAATTTTCTCGGCTACTTGCGCCGGTGGTTCACCCCAAGTTAGATAGACATCTACGTGCTTGGCAGCAATTTTTTGAGCAACGGCAGAGGAACCACCAAACCACAAGGGCGGATATGGCTTCTGGACGGGTGGAAACAGCAGCTTACCATCTTGGATATTAAGATAGTCGCCTTGAAGATTAGCTTGTTCACCACTAGCGATCGCTCGCCATACTGTCAAAAATTCATCTGTTAATTCATACCGTTGATCGTGATCCAAATGCAAGCCATCTCCCGCTAACTCTACGGGATCGCCACCTGTCACGACATTAATCAGCAAGCGTCCTCCAGAGAGCCGATCAAAAGTCGCCGCCATCCGCGCTGCTACTCCAGGTGATACCAAGCCGGGACGAATCGCTACCAAAAAACGCATTTGTCGCGTCAGTGATACCAGTGTTGACGCTACAATCCAAGCATCTTCACAAGAGCGACCTGTAGGCAGCAATGCCCCCGTATAACCAAGGTCATCCACCGCTTGGGCAATCTGCCGCAGATAAGGAAAGCTGATTGCCCGCCCACCTGTAGCAGTTGCAAGGTAACGTCCGTCGCCGTGGGTTGGGATAAACCATAGTAGCTGCATGAGTCCTGTCCTTTTAAACTACGGTAATTCGGTAGAATCACCGTGCTTTACTTATAGTTTTCAGAGTATCACATATTCTACTTAACCAAAGAAGAAGTTTTTCTGAAAACCTTTTAGACTACGATATACACACAAGTCCTAGTGAAAAGGAAGGGGGCAAACAAGTTCTCAAACGGATCAACTTAATGACTCATTTGCAATAATTGATGTGCGTGAGCGCCTTCATTATTCATAACTTTTTCTAATACTGCTTCTCTAATATTTACAAATACTTCACTAGCTCTGTCTCGTGGACGCGATAATTTTACAGGTAAATCTAACGCAACCCGTCCTTCTTCAATTACTATCACTCTGTCTGCCAGCGCTACAGCTTCTTCTACATCATGAGTAACTAAAAACGCCGTAAAGCCTCTCTGTTGCCACAAATCCTCGATTAAATGTTGCATTTCTAAGCGAGTTAACGCATCCAATGCTCCTAAAGGTTCATCAAGTAGTAATAGTTGTGGTTGACTCACTAAGGCTCTAGCCAATGCTACTCGTTGTCTTTGCCCTCCAGATAATACGTAAGGCCATTCATCAGCTCTATCTTTAAGTCCTACTTGTTCCAATACTCGCGCAGCTTTTGCACGCCAATTTTCTTGCAAACCCAGACCCACATTATCTATCACACGTTTCCAAGGTAGTAATCGAGGGTCTTGAAACATTACTCTTACAGATTGACTAAGTTTATGTAGTGGTTGCCCATCTAATAATATGCCGCCTGTAGTTGGTTTATCTAACCCAGACACTAGGCGCAGTAAGGTACTTTTACCGCAACCACTACGTCCGACAATAGCAATAAATTCTCCTGGTGCTACTTCTAGATTTAATGATTTTAAGACAGTTTTATTTCCAAAAGCCTTGCTTAAATCCAAAATATTGAGTTGTGAACCTTGTAGAGTTGAAACCATGTGTATTTCTCTTTTGTTGAGTGATTTAGGTATCGGGAATTTGGATGGATTTTTTAAAATCAATTAATCACATTCAAAAACTAAACGGTTGTTTAACCTTCGATTTAATATCTTATCCAGCAGATGTGTAATTAGGATTCCATGATAAAAATTTGTTTTCTAGAGCTTTGGCAATAGAATTTGCAAGTTTACCTAACAGTGCATAGATGACAATACTTAACACCACAACGTCTGTTTGCATAAACTCACGGGCGTTCATTGCCATATAACCAATGCCGGAATCTGCTGCAATTTGTTCAGCTACAATTAACGATAGCCACATAATCCCCAAAGAAAAGCGGACGCCAATCAAAATTGAAGATAAAGCTCCTGGAAAAACAATTTGCCACAAAAGCTGCGATGTTTTTAAGCCATAAACTCTGCCCATTTCAATTAGAGCGGGATCTACACTACGAATTCCATGATAGGTATTAAGATAAATTGGAAAGAATACACCTATAGAAACTAAAAATAATCTAGCTTGATCGCCAATCCCAAACCATAAAATTACTAGGGGAATTAATGCCAAGTTGGGAATAGTACGCAGCATTTGTAAAGAACTATCTAACAATTGTTCTGCAATGCGAGAAAACCCAGTGAGTAATCCCAAAATAAAGCCAATTCCGCCACCAACGATAAAACCAGATATAGCGCGTGCAGCACTGATTCCCATGTGTTGGAAAAGCTCTCCAGTTGAGGCTAACCTAAATGCCGTAAAAACTACACTACTTGGTGCTGGAAGAATTCTGCTGGAAAGTAAACCAGTTCTAGAAGCAACTTCCCAAAGTATTAGTACTATAAGAGGTACTACCCAAGGGATGATTGGATCAGCGATTTTCTTGTTGAATAATACTTCTAGGGATTTTTTGCTGCTTTTATTTTTCAGAGTAACAGTCATAAGCTACCAATTAGTTGTTGTTTTATGAAATTCTCTCTCAATTTAAAAGCTATTTCGTCAATAGGACTGAATAGCTTTGGTGTTACGTATGTTTGTTTTAGCGAGACAGGGACATAATGGGGAACAAACCCAAAAAATTACCTTGTCGTTTGCGTATTATTCTTTAAACTACTATATATCGATCGAATTATCGTATATTTATGATATTTTACACCAAATTAACTAAAAAGCAATTCTCAAGATAGGGGGCGGGGAATATTCCTTTTTCAGCTTTGGCTATGGGATTTTCCTGTGATTTGCTGACTAGAAACTAAAGATAGTGCAAAGAGAATCCACCGAAATCGGCTCGTTATTTATGTTCGGGATGTTCGCGCTTGGTAATTAGATACAAGCTAGGAATAATTCGTATGTTGTTGTTTAACCTATAAGAATAAAAAGTCTATAAATGCAAAGAAATGTGTGCGTCTTGCCGATGGTTCTCATTAAAGTACTAAATACCGATTGAGTTTTAGTAGTTTTACCGCTAACTTTGGATAATTGCATAAAATAGCTAAAAAAACAAGTACATTAAGATATATTCTTTAAAAGAAAATATTAGCAAATTTGTGTTAAGCAGTACTTGCCTTTTTCTCGTAAGTGTGAAAAACTCTGTTAAATAGACAAAATACGGTAAACCAATCAAGTTGTAGTATTTTAGAAAGAATAAACTACAGCATTTCATTTATGGGCTGACTACTTAGCCAGAGCTACAAAAAATATTGATCGGGCAAAAATTAATCGTATACCTGATGCAAGTAGTAGTGAAACGCCCTATCAATGTTCTAAGTAATTCAAACAAACTTGGTAAGAACCTTGTTATTCTCATACTACAAGTCCTCCTTTATAGATTTGTTCTAGCAACACAGACAAGGGAAATATTCAGAATAATTTTGCCAATACCTAATCGCCAATAGCCAAATAGAGATTGATTCACTAAAAAACTAACTTATGACCCAACTGAAAACACTTCCTACTTACGATCCAACATTATTTGAGGGTGCAGCTGAGGTTTACGCTCAATACAGAACTAAATACCCACCTGCTGTATTCGACAAATTAACCGAAATTTTTCATCTTAATGGTCAGGGACGACTGCTTGATTTGGGTACTGGGCCAGGTTTAATTGCCATTCCCCTCAGCACTAAATTTCAGGAAGTAGTTGCGATCGATCCCGATCCGGAAATGCTTAAAGAAGCGCAACGCCAAGCAGCAAGCGTAGGAGGAAACAATATTACTTGGTTCGAACAAGGCGCAGAACTAATTAACCCTAGTCTAGGGGTATTTAAACTAGCTACCATTGGCAGAGCCTTTCACTGGATGGAACGGGAACTCGTACTAGAACGCCTTTATGAATTGCTGGCAGATGATGGAGGTGTAGCACTGCTCAATACAGGTGATAATCCTTGGATAAGTTCTTTACCCTGGAAACAAGCTGCCGTAGAAGTAGTGAAAAAATGGTTAGGTGAAGAAAGGCGAACTGGACAACGAGGACAAGGTATTCGTAAACCAGTTGATCCTCCCCACGAAGTTGTAATTGCCAATTCAAAATTTGCTCGCCAAGAAGTGTATGAAGTGCCATTTGAAAAATCCTGGACAGTCTCCAGCTATCTTGGCTACTTGTACACTACAGCCTTCTCTTTGAAAATTTTCTATGGCGATAAAGCTGAAGCATTTGAAGCAGATATCAAAGAAGCATTACTAGCAGTTGAGCCTTCTGGACACTTTACAGAAGAACTTACAGCAACAATCCAAGTAATTTGGAAGCATTAATTTTGAATGCTATTTAGCCATACACAAAAAAGTAGATGAGTAAAACACGCAAGTTTCGTTTAGGTGCATTCATTCAAGCTACTGGACATCATGTTTCTGCCTGGCGACATCCAGATGCACAGATAGACGCTGGATTCAATTTTGAGCATTACAAAGAAATTACCCAGACTGCCCAACGCGGCTTGTTTGATGCAGTTTTTCTGGCGGACAGTCCAGGAGTTTGGGGTGGCGCTCCAGAAACTCAAAAACGCAATGGTAAACTTGTGCATTTTGAGCCAGTCACACTCTTTTCGGCATTGTCTTCTGTAACCGAAAACATCGGCTTCATTTCTACCGCCTCAACTACCTACGAAGAACCCTACACACTGGCACGGAAGTTTGCTTCTTTGGATCATTTGAGTAAAGGTCGGGCGGGCTGGAATGTAGTTACTACAGGTAATGAAAACGCCGCACTTAATTTTGGTCTGGAGCATCATCCAGAACACAGTCAGCGTTATGAACGTGCTGAAGAGTTTGTGGAAGTGGTGAAAGGATTGTGGGATAGTTGGGAAGATGATGCTTTCATCCGTGACAGAGAATCTGGTATCTATTTCGACCAGAATAAACTACACATACTCAACCACAAAGGCAAACATTTTTCTGTTAAGGGCCCTTTAAATGTCGGTCGTCCACCCCAAGGTTACCCGGTGATTGTGCAAGCTGGAGCCTCTGAAGCTGGACGGGATTTAGCCGCGCGTACTGCTGAAGTAATCTTCACCGCCAATCAAACCCTAGCCGATGCCCAGGAATTTTACGCTGATATCAAAGGGAGGCTAGCACAATATGGGCGTTCTCCAGAGGATCTGAAAATCATGCCTGGGGCTTTCCCCATTATTGGGCGGACTGAGGAAGAAGCTCAAGAGAAATACGAATTTCTGCAATCGTTGATTCATCCCGATGTAGCTTGGGGTATTTTAAAGACCTATTACAAGGGTGTGGATCTATCCAAGTATTCTCTAGATGATCTAGCTCCTGAACTGCCCAGTGATACTAACAATAACAAGAGTCGTCTGAAACTAGTCAGAGATTTGGCTACTCGTGGGACTCTGACGCTGCGTCAGTTATATCTGTCTCTAGCTACTGCACGAGGTCATCGCACCATACTTGGTACTCCCGAAAGTATTGCCGATCAACTAGAGGAATGGTTCAACAATGGTGCAGCAGATGGTTTTAATATCATGCCGCCAATTTTGCCCACAGGATTGGATGAATTCGTAAACTTGGTCGTTCCCATCTTGCAGAAACGGGGACTGTTCCGTACTGAATACGAAGGTAGCACTTTGAGGGAAAATCTGGGGCTGCGTCGTCCGGGTAATCAATTTGCCGCTAAACAAGTCGATGCAAGATTGGTTTTGGCGTAAATCAATAGGGCTTACGCAACGCTACTTGAACAAAATCAGGACTAAAGTCCTTACTACAAACAAAAAGCGTAAGTCCTGATCAAAAAAGTATTGAGTTTCGAGTGCTGTAGACACTCCTACAGTGAACCACTGTGTTACAGGTTCTTTCAGTTGTAGCAATTGTCTTAGCTGAGTTATCCAGATGCGATAAATCGCCTATAAATTTTAGGGTTTTATTGGGCTTTCAATCCAATAAATTACCAAGTAATACCCAGATGGGTTGTTGTACTCAGCACTCATAACTCATTTCTCAGCACTACTTCTGTCATTTATTCAAGGAAAAAAACATGACTGAATATAGCAGATTAAAAACTTCCCGTTCCGCCGCAATCAAAGCAACCCTTGATTATCCGATAATCGACACCGATGTTCACACTAATGATTTCACTCCAGCGCTGGAGGATTACATTGCTAAATACGGTGGCTCGAAACTCGTAGATGAATTACGCAAGGCGGAATCTTCTCGTCTCAATTCCAAGAGCAATGGTAAAGACTGGTATCAACAAACTCCAGAAGAACGTCAGTACAACCGCACAATTCGATCGCCTTGGTGGGCGAGAGTTACTCGCAACACTTTAGATTTAGCGACTTACACTTTGCCCGAATTGTTCTATCAACGTCAGGCGGAGCAGGGATCAGATTATTCAGTGTTATTTCCGAATAATGTTCTCGCACCAGCTGGAGCTAGTAAAGAGAATCGTCAAGCACTGCAACGCGCAGTCAATCACTATCACGCTGACTTGTACCGGAAATATAGCGATCGCCTGACACCTGTTGCTGGTATCCCTATGGGTAATCCTCAAGAGGCTGTTGAGGAGCTAGAGTTTGCAGTGAAAACACTAGGTCTAAAGGTAGCTAATATTCCTGGTGGTGTAAAACGGCCAATTAAGGCGATCGCTGATAAATATCCAGCAGATCAATACCCTGAAATCGCCAAGTATGCCTCTTACATTGACTTTTACGGATTGGATAGTGAATATGACTACGATCCATTCTGGGCAAAAGCAGTTGAGTTAGGTGTACCCATTACTACCCATTACGGCAGTCAAGGCTGGACTGGACGCTCTTCCATCAGCAACTACATGAACAACCATATCGGTCACTTTGCCGATGGCTCACAAGCATTTGCCAAAGCACTGTTCTTTGGTGGTGTTACCAAACGTTTCCCACAGTTGCGCGTAGCTATGCTTGAAGGCGGTGCAGATTGGGGCGCACATGTCTACATTCATTTAGTGGATAGATTCTCCAAGCGCAATCTTAAAGGACTGCAAAACTACAACCCAGAACTAACAAATGCTGATGAGTTGTTCTTGTTGTTTGAGCGTTTCGGTAGTGAATTCTTAAAAGAATATCTTCTCACTAAAGAAGAACTGACAAAGAGTGTCTTGGGTTCTTCCTTCAACCGTCATAGCCGTTCACCCGTTGGTAGCGAACTAGAAGATTTTGCCGCTGCCGAGATTGAAAGCATTGAAGATATTCGCGATCGCTGGGTAAATAGTTTCTTCTTTGGTTCCGAGTCTGACGATCGCACCATCGCAGCTGCATTTAACAACAAAGCTAATCCCTTGGGTGTAAAAATCAACGCCATCTACTCCTCTGATGTTGGCCACTGGGATGTGCCAGATTTGACCGACCCACTAGCGGAAAGCTGGGATTTGGTACAAGAAGGTGTGATTTCTGAAGCGGACTTTAAGGCTTATGTATTCAATAATCCTTACAAGTTTTACACCGAATCTAACCCCGACTTCTTCAAGGGTACAGCGATTGAATCCAAAGTCAGTGAAATTGCATCCCCACAAGTAGATAAGAAACTTGTAGTGGCATAAATCACGAAACAAGTTCACAATCTAGAGATTTTTACCAGTCATGGGGATTAGATGATTTCTAGTCCCCAATTCCTAAATCAAACACATACTTCAGGAATTACAGCTATGCCTATTGAACACCGCTCCGATTTATTGCCTTATATTTTCTCACCTGTCTCTGATGATGCCAAAAAACCCGCACCTCTTGTGTTATTTCTACATGGAGCGCGCGATCGCGGTAACGATCTAAATGTGTTACTCAAATGGGGTTTACCTCGTTTTGTAAATGAGTCAAGCTCGTTACCTTATGTCTTTGCAGCCCCCCAACTTCCTGAAGGACAAACCTGGATAGATCGAGAATCTGACGTCATTGCTTTGTTGGATAATCTCATCACTTCCCAACCCATCGATCCGTCCCGTGTGATTTTGTCTGGATTCAGTTTAGGTACGGCTGGAGCATGGCATATCGCTGCTTCTCATCCTAGTCGCTTCGCTGGTCTGGTAGCAGTGTCTGGTCGTGCACCCAAAACATTAGAAGCAAGCCAACTAGCTGCTCTTAAGAACATTCCTATCCAAATATTCCAAGGTGGAAAGGACGAAAAACTGCCGATTGAGGATGCACAACATATTGTCGATACCTTGCGCGGACTAGGGGGGACAGTAGATTTTACTGTACTACCTGAAGGGGATCATTTTATAGCCGATGAAGTGTACAGTGACCCGAAATTGCAAGAATGGCTGATTTCACAGAGCCGTCGCAATATACCCCTAGTTGTCTGAAACTCTATGTCTTACGCATCATCTGATCACTGGAATCAATTCTTCACTAAATTGAAGGATACTAGCACTGATTTAGATTGGGGAAACCAATGGACGAAGGTTCACCTTCCGTTCCTTAATGCTGCTAAAGTTAAAACCGTGCTTGACCTTGGTTGCGGTACAGGAAACGACGTGTTACGTCTTGTACAACAAGGTTTTACAGTAATTGGTCTGGATTTTTCAGATGAAGCAGTACGACAAGGACGTGAGAAGGCCGAAAAGTTAGGATTGGACGCACAGTTTGTAGTTGCCGACATGGCAAAACCTTTGCCTTTTAATAAAGCAACTTTTGATGCTGTCATGTCCAATGTTGCCATCCACATGTTTTCAGATCGGATTACACGCGAATTGTTTAAAGAAATTCGCCGGATAATACGCCCCAACGGATTGTTTGTTTTCCACGTTAATTCTACAGAAGATGCTTTAGTTCGGGCCGAACGTCACCCAATCATGCGCGAAATAGAGCCAAATTACTTTCTAGAACGTCATGGACAAACTATGCACTTTTTCACTCAAGAATATTTGTTAGACCTCTTATCTGATTGGAAAGATGTAGAGCTAAAACATTATGAAATATTGCATGAGCAAACGGGCAAGCTGTTTAAAAGAGTTTGGTGGGGTAAGGCAATACAGCCAGATTAGTCTGCTTGCAATCTGTAACGAAAAACCTCAGCTTTTAAATTCTTAATCAACAACGACGAATATCTCCATGACATTACCAACAACTAAACTCGGTCAAACTGGATTGACCGTTTCCCGTCTCTGTCTCGGTACAATGACTTTTGGATTGCAGACAGATGAAGAAACTTCCAGACAAATTCTTGACACCGCCGCCGATGCTGGCATCAACTTTCTCGATACAGCCGATGTTTATCCCCTTGGGGGTGGGCTAGCTACTGCTGGAAGTACCGAGGAAATTATTGGGCGCTGGCTCAAAGGCAAACGCGAACATTTTATTTTGGCTACGAAGGCTGTAGGTAAGGTTGGCCCTGCACCTTGGGATCAGGGTGCTTCGCGCAAACACATTTTGGATGCAATTGATGCTTCCCTCAGACGACTGGGAACTGATTATGTTGACCTGTACCAATTGCATTCTGACGATGCTTCAACCCCTCTTGATGAAACTCTAGAAGCACTAGACACGATAGTTCGTGCTGGCAAGGTACGCTATATCGGGGTTTCTAACTTCTTGGCTTACCGACTCAGCCGCGCTTTGGGTCGCGCCGATGTGCGAAATCTGACTCGCTTTGTTTCAATTCAACCCCGCTATAATTTATTATTCCGCGAAATTGAGCGAGAACTTTTGCCTTTGGCGAAAGAAGAGGGACTAGGTGTAATTCCTTACAATCCCTTAGCAGGTGGTCTATTGACTGGCAAACACAATCTAACTCAAGGCCCTACCGCAGGCACACGTTTTACCTTGGGTACTGCCGCAGAACGTTATCAAGAACGATACTGGCGCGATCGCGAATTTAATACTGTTGAGGAATTACGTACAGTCGCAGAATTCGCTGGCTTGTCACTTACTACTTTAGCGGTGGCTTGGGTACTGGCTAATCCCATTATTACCGCCCCCATCATTGGTGCTAGCCGACCAGAACAACTTGCTGACACCCTCAAGGCTGTAGAATTCCAACTCGATGACAATTTGAAACAAAAACTAGACGACATCACCGCCGAATACCGTCGGGGAGATTCTCTGCGTTAAGGGTTATCAGCATAGAAATTTGGTTGCTAGGAAAGGATTTAGTGATTAGAGGACAGAATAGCTAATACCAATTCTCCAAAATGATGCAAAAACCTAGATGAAATGTGACTTTCTCAATCTCGTTCGCCTAGCGTGACTTGGGCTGTTATCAAGAAAGGCAGATAGCGCAGCGTTAGCGAGTCCGCGAGCGTCGGGCAGGAGGCAGGAGGCAGAAGGGAATGCTGCTTCCTATCCTCTGGGTGTGACCGAAGCAAACCTGGTCGGGTAAGAGTAGGATACATTACTGTACCACTCTTACCCGACCCGCCCAATTGTTCCTTCTGCCTTCTGCCCTCTGCCTCCTGCCTTCTTCATTACAAATTACGAATTGGTATATGTGATACTAATCTATCAACTTTCATGAATAAAAAGTCCAGACAATCCAAATCCTTTCAACGTGCAGCTAATGCACCCGACTTGCCAGACACGACCTTTAGGTTCATTTGCTATTTCGTTAACCAGTTCCGGTGGTGGTATGTGCTAATGGTGATTCTGGAGGTAATACACGCAACCTGCGGCATTATGTTACCTTACGCCATTGGCGAGATCATTCGGAGCGTGACGCGATCGACGGGCGATAGCAAGTTAATTTTTGATGCAGTGAGGCAACCCTTAATGTTGTTCACAGCCTTGAGTGTGGGTGAAGTGGTATTTGGGCGATCAGCTGGACTCTTGCAAACTATTCTCCATCCGATCCACCGACAGCACATTGTGCGATCGCTATATGCCTATTTGCAACATCATTCCCATCGCTACCTAAGCAGCAGTTTTTCCGGGGCATTGGCACATCGGATTAGTGAAACTTCTCTAGGTGTTACCCAGACGATGCAAATGATGATTACTGAATTTATGCCAGTAATTGTTGTGTATAGTGTTGCCACCATGTTACTGTATCGCGCCTATCCTCCGCTTGCTGCATTCGTGGGGATATGGGCAGTTCTATTCATCAGTATTTCGTTCTGGTTGGCAACTCGCTGCCGAATTTATTCCCGGAAAGCCGCAGCCGCCAGAAGTGAGACAACTGGCATAATTGTAGATACAGTAACAAATCTCACTAGTAGCCGACTGTTTGCTCGCCTGGGTTTTGAACGACGTTATTTGAATGAGCAATTAAAGGACGAACTCAAACAGGTGAGAAAATCCAACTGGTACTCGGAGCGAATCCGTTGGTTTCAGTTTATTTCAGCAGCAGTCCTGAAAATTGGCACTTTGTATTACTCGCTCTCACTTTGGAGTCACGGGACGATCGCAACTGCGGATTTCGTCGTAGCAACTAGTCTGTCGCTGTTAATTATTAGTGAGGCCCGCAATTTAAGTAGACGGTTTCTAGAATTTTTTGAACATGTCGGCAATGTTGCCAATGGTGTCTTTACTATCGTTCAGCCCCACGAGATCATTGATCGAGAGAATGCGATCGCCCACTCAATTACCCAAGGTAAGATCGAATTTCGGCAAGTGAATTTTGGCTACTCCCCTGGCAAAAAAGTATTCGACAACCTCTCTATTACCATTCAACCAGGGCAGCGTGTCGGACTGGTTGGCTTTTCTGGCTCTGGGAAATCCAGTTTTGTAAATCTAATTTTGCGTCAATTCGATCCCCAATCGGGACAGATTCTCATTGATGGGGTGGATATTCAAGACATGACGCAAGATGCCTTACACGCCCAGATCAGCTTGATTCCTCAAGATCCGTCTCTGTTCCATCGGACATTAATAGAAAATATTCGTTATGGACGATTAGATGCCACCGATGAGGAAGTGATCGAGGCAGCACGTAAGGCTTATGCTCATGATTTTATCGCGCAGATTAAAGAAGGTTATGATTCTTTGGTTGGTGAACGCGGTGTCAAACTTTCTGGAGGGCAAAGACAAAGAATTGCGATCGCGCGGGTAATTCTCAAAGATGCGCCAATTCTGATTCTAGATGAAGCTACCTCCAGCCTCGATTCTATCACCGAAAAAGCAATCCAAGATACTCTAGATTTAGCGATGGATGGAAAAACCGTCATCGTGGTAGCTCATCGACTTTCTACTATTGCCCATCTAGACCGCATTTTGGTATTTGATCAAGGGCGGATTATCGAAGATGGTACCCACGCCAAACTGCTGGCACGCCGTGGCGCTTACTACAGATTATGGAAAATGCAGGCAGGTGGATTCTTACCTGTAGAAGCCAATAATCAAAATGCCTCCGAACTACAAACAGGATAGTTTCGAGTAAGTAGGTAGGCGCATTTTTAGCGCCTACCTCCTGCCTTTTTCAATTAATTTTGGGTGAAAAAGCTGCATATTGCTCAGGTGTAAGCATCGCTTCTTTGATATTAATTTCTTTGGGAATCAATTTCAGTTCATAGAATTTATCAGCAACTTGCTGCTGAAGAGTAATTAATTCTTGAGAAATTGGTGTGATGCCAAACTTTCTTCTGTTAGTACTTTTTTGCATTGTTTCCAAATCAATGCCTAAAATGGGAGAGAGATTTGCTGCTACTTCATCTCGATGTTGATCAGACCATTGTTCAAGATTTTGAATTTCTTCTAGTAATGTCTTAATAATTTCTGGTTGCTGGCTAGCAAATTTTTTGCTGGCAAGGTAAAAGCCTCCCTGTTTATTAATTCCTGTACCATCAATTAATACACGAGCATCAGCAGATTTCTCGGCTGCTGCGTAAAATGGGTCCCAAATTGACCAAGCATCAATACTACCTTTGATAAAAGCAGCACGAGCATCGGCTGGCGGTAAATATATGGGTTGAATATCACTATATTTCAAACCATATTTTTCTAAAATTTGTACCAGCATATAATGGGCGCTAGAACCTTTTTGGAAAGCTATCTTTTTTCCCTTGAGATCGTTGACTGTTTTGAGAGCTGATTTTTTGGAAACAAGAATTGCTGAACTTGCAGGACTTGGTGCAATTCCTGCAATATATGTGATTGCAGCACCTGCTGCCTGGGCAAAAATTGGTGGCGATTCTCCAGTATGCCCAAAGTCAATACTGCCAACATTCATAGCTTCTAAAAGCTGTGGACCAGCCGGAAATTCAATCCATTGAACAGATGCACCTTCACCTTGTAATCGCTTTTCTAAAAGCCCTTTAGTTTTTAGGAGAATTGCTGATTTCTGATAGCCAAATCTAACTACTGATGCTTTAGTTTGAGTGGAATTATTGGCAGATACATTTGTAGTATTACTTGGATTATTTGCTGTACAAGCAGCAAATAGTAAGCTGAGGCATAAGCCAGTAATAAAAGCTCCAGTAATTTGTATAGGAGCAGTTGATAATAACCGTGTTTGACTAGCAAATCTGGAAATCACCCATTGTTTCCAATAGATTATTATGCGGTTAAATAAAAACTCAAACATTAATTTTGACCTCTTTTTTCGGGAAAATGCTAAGTCTATTGATTCTTAGTATCATTAGAGCAAGTAATTTATGATGATTTTGCTAAATTTATATTTTTATTAATTTACACCAAATCAATCGATTTACAGTATTTAACTTTTTACAAGATACTAGCATCTCATAAAAATTTTAGTAAATAGGTATTTACGGCTAAAACTTAAACCTAAAAATACAGTTGCTTGTGTCAACCAAATCTGATAACATGCATTTTTCAATACCAAATTGCAATAAATTCGTAAAATTGCCGCAAATTTAGTTTTTTATGCTCGATTTATTAAAATAAAGCTTTTTGCAGAGCGACAAGTTTTTACTATTTCTTACAACTTTATTCAATCGAGTTTAACTTATATTAAGATGCTCTTGATTTTTAAGAAAAAGTGTGTAAAGCTCTTTTATATAAAAATACAGTAAGTCTATCGACAATAAGTAGTATTTATGAGAGTGCGATCGCTGTTTACATAGCGTTCCGCAGAAAAGGTAGGTGTGTAAACCCCTTGCCTCAACTTTTGCGCTCTGTTTGCATACAGTCATCATTACTGCTGAAAGCTACTATTTTGAACTAAATGAAATTCAAAAATTAAAATTTTAACAAAATGTAGGGGTTTAAGTCCCCGGCTTCTATCAAGCCGCAAGTGTTGTGGCTTTTTCTAAATCCCCGTTACAACTGACAACATTTTTGATTCGTGGTTTTGACCCCGTGGAAGATGCGTAGACGCGTTCGCGTAGCGTCTCGGAGAGAAGCGGCTTGTCGTCAGACATCCCTTACGGTCGAGATGTGATTCCGTTAGTAAAAAAAGAAGTACAGCGAAGAGAACAACAAACAGTCACTGTTGCCTAGATTGAAAGAATAGAAATCTAAAATCATTTACATTGAATTTTTCTTGCCAACTTATTTATTACAGTTTATGGCTAACAACGGTGAGCAGATATTTAATGGACAAGTTGAAAGAGAGCTATTAGATGGAGTGCCTTGGTTATTAGGGCAACAGCCTCAATTACCAACTCATCTTAAATTATTAGTCGATGAACAACAGCAAACACGAGATATCTGGGAGTTACCAAAAGAAAATAGCCCCAGTTCACAACCAACAAAAATGTACTTCCATAAATTCAAATCTTTTTAATCATTCATGGGCATCAACACCATAGAATTGTAAGCGAACAGTCCGAATAAGTGGATTATATGTTGACTTATGCCAATTCTCCAAAAGAAGGCAACAGATATAAATCACGAAAAGAATTTTTAGTATTAAATATTCAACACGTCTCAGGCAGGGCAAACGCATCTAAAGTATAAGAATCCTTTAATAGCAAGGGTTTTGGCGTTTTTTAATTTAGCCTATTTTTTCGTCAAGATCCTTATCCAGCAGGGGTTTCAGAAATACCGTGCGTTCGCCCTGACGTCTTAGGGACTTCCAACTAAAAAAATATTCTATCGTGGTGTAGGCAAAGGGGCAGGGAGCAGTTCTTGCTGGGGGAGAAAGAAAAATATGATCTGAGTAAATTGGATAATTTATTTTCTGGAAGTCTCTTAGGTGTTTTTCATAGAACTCCGCTAATGTTGTCATTAGATAAAGCTTATTGCGAATAAATTGTTAAGAGATATTTCGCCAACAGCATCATTAATAGAATGAAAAACCGGGTTAAGCTTAAAAATATTATTCTCTAAAACCTATATATAGCAAGTTTTTTAGACGAACTTGCAGGTTTTTACTTGTATCTAAGTTGAATACCACACATCATATAAATCTGAATAAAGAGATTGAAATGGGAAACCTAAGCGTATCAGCTTGAAAGTCATGTAGTGATGAATCAGATGCTCGGCGATCGCCCCATTTTAATTGAATCTAATTCTCAACACAGTGATGACTTTAGTTTGTCACAGATGGTTGATCTGATTGCTGATAAATTCGGTATTCACATCAAGCCCCACTATCAAGATACATTAAAGAAAAATCTTTTAACTCGCATCCGGGCGCTGGGATTATGCTCACTCAATGATTACTATCAGTTCTTGGTGACAAGAAATCAATTAATTCCTGGTGCGACAGAGTGGCAAGAACTAATTTCTTTACTCACTGTCACTGAAACTTATTTTTTTCGGGATCAGGGGCAGATGTCGCTGCTCAAAAATCAGCTGCTCCCAGAGTTAATCGAGCGCAAACGGGAGCTTAGTTTAACTCAGTACAACGCTGCTAATGGAGAATTTTATCGGCCAACATTACGGCTTTGGAGTGCTGGGTGTTCGACTGGTGAAGAAGCTTACTCACTTGCCATTTTGGTGAAGGAACTAATCCCTGACAATCAGACATGGGACATTCTGATTTTAGGCACAGATATTAATCAACCCGCGATCGCACTGGCTCAACAAGGAATTTATAGCGATTGGTCTTTTCGGACAACCACTCAAGAAATCAAAAATCGCTACTTTCGATCCCACAAAAAGGGTTGGAAAATCGATCCTGCTATTCGAGCAATGGTCACGTTTCAACCTGGGAACCTGATGCAGGATAATTATCCCGCTTACGCATCCAGGATTCACGATTTCGATTTGATTATTTGCCGCAATGTGTTTATTTATTTTGACTTCAACGCGATCGCACAAGTTATAGACAAATTTTACTGCTCTTTGATACCGGGAGGGTTTCTGCTCACAGGTCACACAGAATTACACGGGCAAAAAACTGAACCGTTTCAAGTCAAAAATTTTCCGCAATCTGCGGTTTATCAAAGGCATACCTCGCTCAACGAGCAAAGCAAAGTCTTGAATACCATAAAACCTGCTGCCATTGAGAGCAGGGAAACCGAAATTTTTTCCCCCTCTCTCAATCCGGTTTGGTTAACAAAGTTATCTGTTGAGGCAAGCAGGGGTAGAAAAGAAGCAGGGGAAGAGAAATTGTTTAATATTAATAACTCTCTTTCCTCCCCTGCCTCCCCTGCCTCCCCCGCCCCCCAACATTTTCAGGCATATTGTTTGATGGCAGAAGCTTACGCGAATTTTGGCGATTACTCCCAGGCGAATCAGGCGTCTCAGCAGGCACTCCAGATCAACCCATTGGCGATCGAACCCTATTATTTGTTGGCTCAAATTGCCGAAGAGCAAGGAGATCGCGACAGCGCCAAATTATTTTTAAAACGTATTATTTATCTCGCTCCTAATTCTGTTACTGCTCACCTGGAATTGGGTTCTATATACGAACGAGAGGGAAATGAAAAACAGGCTCAAAAAACCTGGCGATCGCTTCTAGAAATTTTGCAAAATCTACCCCAACAAGCGATCGATTCCCATAACCAGCAAACCACTGCTGAATTAAAAGCACATGTTCTTAAGCACTTAAATTCAACTAGTTATGAGCCATGAATCTTATTTAATGTTTAATCTCAATCACTCACGATATGGGATTCCGGCTACAGCCGTACAAGAACTCTTCTTTCTGCCAGAAGTGACTGCGATCGCACAAACTCCCAGCACAATTTTAGGCGTAATTAACCTGCGAGGGAAGTTTCTGCCCGTGATGGATTTATATCACCGTTTAGAACAAGCACGTCCCCCTTTTCAATTGACTGACAGCATGATTGTCTTGGAGTGGCAAACTCAACAAATCGGAATCATCGTCAATCAAGTGGATAGTGTACAAGCGATCGCACCCGATCGGATCGCTGCCAATGTTTGCGGTCAATCAAAAGAGAGTTTGCAGGATAGATTGGTGACTGGCATTGCCAATGTTGAGGAAGGCATCGTTACATTGCTTAATCCCGAACTGTTGGTGCAACACGCCTTTATAGAGACTGTTTTCAATCTAAATTCTGATTTTAACAACGGCTCAGTCAATGACGCCCTAAAACATTCTTCTGATTCAGAGCTAAATCAGGGCTTATACGATCATTTCGATTCGCAGGAACGACAGATTTTTCAAGAGCGAACTGAAAGTCTGCGGTGTTCAATTAATGACGAGGATTCGGCATCGCTCTTGCCTCTGGCCGTTGTGGGGTTGGGGGGTGAGTACTTTGGGTTTGGCTTGGAAACGGTGCATGAGTTTACTGAAATTCACAAGATTACCCCGATTCCCTGCTGTCCGCCGCATATTGTTGGCAACATCAACTTGCGGGGCGAAATTGTCACCTTAATTAACATCAATAATGTGGTCGATCTGCCCATGAATGGAGTGCGATTGCATCAGCAAGCCGTTGTCGTGCGTCTGGATCAACGAGTGGCGGGCATTGCCGTAGATGACATTTTTGATGTGACGTATATCCATCCTTCCCAAATAACCACGCCTCCAATTGCCCTGCATTCTGCTAAAGACGACTATCTCCAGGGTGTTGCACCTTATCGCGATCGCATGATGAGCATCATCAATTTGTCTAAATTGCTCACTTCAGAGGTGTTAGTTGTCAATGAAGAAGTCTAACGCTTATAAATTTAGGGTTAGGTTTTGTTCCACAGATCATCAATGAGATTCGCAGCAAACTCGCAGAGATAATGCAGTCGATATACAGAATGTTGTGCAATCTTCCGTTGATTCAAAAGTGCGATCGCAAAGATTACAAATGATAGAAATATTGGGAAATCTTTGAACTCATTCATTCACAAGAGATAACAAGATGCAAAGTAAGCGAAGTTGGAAACTGAGATACTGGATTATGGGCAGCTATGCGGTTCCCATTTTGGCATTGGTAATTTCTGCGGGGCTAATATTCATTAATATCAACTTGGTGAGTCAGCGATCGCAGAGTTTAGTTTCTTCCTATAACGTTAATTCAGCGATTAATGCCCTTGCCACAAATGTACAGAGCGGTTCTAAGTCAGTTCGGGGGTATTTGTTAGAAAAAAATCAGACATCCTTTGACGAATACCAAAAATCTCAAAGAAGCTTCAAAGAGCTTTTGTCAAAGCTAATGTCGCTTGCCAGAACAGAGCAAGAGCAACAGTCATTAACCAGGCTAGAGGGGCTGCTGAATAATTTAATGGTTGTCGAGGATGATTTGATTGGCAAAGTGAATCAAAGCAAGGTTCAGGAAGCTATTGAAACCTGGAGTAACGAAAATGCCCGCAGTATGGTTGATCGCCTGACAAGTGCGATCAATGAAATTCAGCGCCGAGAAGACCAGAATGTGATTATAGCTGCCAAGCAACAGCAAGCAGCACTTGATAGGCTCAAGCTCACAATTCTGTCCGCGACTGGACTTTCCTTGCTGTTGTCAGTTTTGACTGGCATCTGGATAATTAGCCGCACTGCTCGACGGATAAATGAATCAGCCAGTGCGATCGCCACCTCGACGGCTGAAATTGCTGCCACAATCGAGCAACAAGAGCGCACTGCCAACCAACAGGCAGTCTCGGTCAGCGAAACCACCACTACAATGGACGAACTCAGCGCCTCTGCTCAACAGTCTGCCCAGCAAGCATCCACTGCCTCAACCAGCGCTCAACAGGTCTTAAATTTGGCAGAGCAAGGCAATCAATCACTGAGCCGCACCTTGGAAGGAATGGCAGCCTTGAGCCATAGAGTCAGTGCGGTAGCAGAACAAATGCTGCGCCTGAATGAACAAACTAAGCAAATTGGCAGTATTTCCGGGTTGGTAAGTGACCTAGCAAATCAAACCAATATGCTAGCGCTAAATGCAGCAGTAGAGGCAGTCCGCGCCGGGGAACAGGGCAGAGGCTTTGCAGTTGTCGCCGCCGAAATTCGCAAACTGGCAGACCAGAGCAAGAAATCGACTGAAAAAATTAATGTGCTGGTCAATGATATTCAATCCGCCATCAGCTCAACCGTTGTGATGACAGATGAAAGTACAAAAACTGCTCAACAGGGGGCGGCAATAACTAAGCAGACGGTGGAGGTCTTTACCAGTGTTACCGAGTCTGTCAATCGGATGGTGTTGAATATTCAGCAAATCTCGTTAAACGCTAGCCAGCAATCCACTGCGGTTCAGCAAATTTTACAGGCAATGAACGCACTTAATAGCTCTGCTAGAGAAACAGCGATCGGCATCAGTCAGACTCGCCTTAGCACTCACCAACTCAATGATGCAGCCGACAAATTACAGAGTGTTGTGTAGGGGGGCAGGGGAGCAGGGGGGCAGGCTTGCCGTGAGCGTAGCCGAACGGGAGCAGGAGGAAATGACCCCTTCCTCGTTAATTTTTGCAGGTCGATGCAACAAAGGTGCGGGTCAATGTAACAAAGGTGCGGGTTGATGTAACAAAGGTGCGGGTCAATGTAACAAAGGTGCAGGTCGATGCAACAAAGGTACAGGTTGATGTAACAAAGGTACAGGTTGATGTAACAAAGGTGCAGGTTGATACAGCAAAGGTGCAGGTTGATGTAACAAAGGTGCAGGTTGATGTAACAAAGGTACAGGTTGATGCAACAAAGGTACAGGTTGATGCAACAAAGGTGCAGATCAAGAGACTTGTGTGTACACCGTAGCTTTATGAGGTCAATCTAAAATCTAAAATCCAAAATTGTCTGATGGCAATATCTGGAAATCTTTGAACTCGTTCACTCACAAGACATAACAAGATGGAAAGCAAGCGAAACTGGAGACTAAGATACTGGATTATTGGCGGATATGCCGTTCCCGTGCTGGCATTGTTAATTTCTGCCGGAGCGACGATGGTCAATATCAACACGGTGAACCAACGGTCAGAAAATTTATTGTCTTCTTATGACATTAACTCAATACTTGATGATCTTGCTGTTAGTGTGCAAAGTAGTTCTAAGGCAAATCGAGGCTATTTGTTAGAAAAAAATCAGCAATCGCTTGAGAACTACCAAGAGGCTCAAAAGAACTCCAGGGACTTTCTAGCAAAACTGATCGCACTTGCCAGATCGCAAGAGGAGCGACAATCTTTAACCAAACTGGAGGAACTGCTGAATAAACAGTTTTCTTTTCAAGAAATCCTGATTGCAAAGATAGATCAGGGCAAAGTCAAAGAAGCTATTGAAACCTGGAGCAAGGGAAATGCCCGCACTCTAGGGCAGGATGTCGTAGACATGATTGAAGAAATGCAGCAGCGAGAAGATCAGGCTTTTGCAACCACCGCGAAACAGCAGGAAGAGGCGCTCAATGCCCTCAAGTTCACAGTGATCTTAGCAAGTGGACTCTCCCTAGTACTATCTGCTTTGATTGGCATCTGGGTCATTAGCCGCACTTCCCGCCAGATGAACGCCTCTGCCAGCGCGATCGCAACTTCTACAACCGAAATTACTACAACTATCGAGCAGCAAGAACGCGCCACCATCCAACAAGCCAGTTCTGTCAACCAAACCACCACCACAATGGATCAATTGGCGGCTTCTTCGCGCCAGTCTGCTGAACAAGCAGAAGCCTCAGCCGCAGGGGCGCAGCAGGTGTTGTTGTTGGTAGATGGTCGCACTCAAGACGGTCAGTTCAGCCAATCGAGTCTACGCGAGAAAGTAGGCGATATTGCCGCCCAAATTCTCCATCTAAGCGAACAAACCAATCAAATCGGCACGATTTCCACCTTGGTTAGTGACCTGGCAAGTCAAACTAATATGCTGGCGCTTAACGCGGCAGTGGAAGCGGTGCGAGCCGGGGAAAATGGCAAAGGCTTTGCGGTTGTTGCCGCCGAAATTCGCAAACTGGCAGACCAGAGTAAGCGATCGGCTGAAAAAATTAATGTACTGGTTTTAGACATTCAAAAATCGACCAATTCCACCGTCATGGTGACAGATGAAGGTACAAAAACCGTAGAAAAGATTGTGGATGCCATCAAAACGATCACGATAAATGGTCAACAAATTTCCCTTACTTCCAATCAACAAGCGATCGCAGTGCAACAGGTGGTAGAAACTATGAACTCGCTTAATATTGCCGCTAGAGAAACCGCCTCTGGCATTAGTCAAATTAAAGTCGGCACCCAACGACTGAATGATGCTGCTCAAGAACTAAAAGCCGTTGTCTAAAAATATATTTGAGTTACAAGTATGTTAAAAAATATATCTCTGCATGGACGATTGATGGGTTCATTTTTGCTGATGGGCGGTATCGTCATGGTTGTAGGGTTTTTCGGCTGGCGGGGTACTCATCAATTAAGCAGCCATATCGACACCCTCAGTAATAATAGCCTTCCCAGCATCGACGGATTATGGAGAGTTAATGAAGGGCAGACCCAGATCCACTCAGCAGAGCGAGCAATTGTCAACCCCGACCTACCCTCCGCAGCCAAACAGTCTGAGTTAAATCGAATGCAGGCAGCCTGGAAGCAGATTGACGCAGGTCTTAAGGAATATGAAACCACGCCCCGCGGCCCCGACGAGGACAAACTCTATCAGACGTTTAAGCAACAGTGGCAGGCGTGGAAGCAAGATCATGCCGCCTATCTTCAGGCTTACCAGGATTTCACCCAGTTAGGTGTTGTAAACCCCACTGCCAGACAGCTGGAATTGACCAGTCATTTAATGAAGAGGAAAAGGGGCAGGGAGCAGGGGGGCAGAGGGGCAGAGGGGAAAGACTTACTGCAACTTCTCCCCTGCTCCCCTGCTCCCCTGCCCCCTGCCCCCTAACCCCTAACCCCTGAGGTAAAACCATGATGATCGATGATGAAGAACTGAGAGACATTTTCAAAGTAGCCAGCGAAGAACACCTGCAAAACCTGGATGATGGATTACTGCATCTGGAAAACCATCCTGACGATCTGGCTGTCCTGGAAGCCTTGATGCGAGAGGCGCATTCCCTCAAAGGGGATGCCAATATGCTAGGAATCAAAGATATAGGCACTCTTGCACATCAAATTGAGCATATTTTGACTCAACTCAAGCAACAAGAAAACCCTGCATCCTCGTTGGGCAATGGTACAACAGACTCACCCTATGAACGCCTCGCTCATGCGATCGCCGCTATCCGCAAACTCGTTCATGAAGCCGTCACCGGAGAACCTGCCAAGGTTGATACCTTTTCTGTTCTGGCCGAATTAATGGGAGCGCAGCCAGGAAAAATGGAAGATACTCCAAGTCATGAACCAGAAGTCAACAGTATTAAAATTATAAGTGCAGTAAAAAACAATACTTTTGAGCGAAATCAGGAGCCAAAGGAAAACGGAGCAATCCAAAATCGTTCGACTCAGAGACTTGTGCCGAGCAAAGCCGAGGTAAGCCGAAGTCCAAAATCCCCCACCAATAGCTACCGCATCGAAACCATCCGCGTTGGTACTCGCCACCTGGATACGTTGATGACGCAAGCAGGGGAGTTAACTGTAACCAAAATTCGGATTGCTCATCGGCTGGGAGAAATTGAGGCGATCGCCAATTTGTGGGAAGAATGGAATCGAGATTTATTCACTAATCGGTTTGCCTTCAGCCGAGAGCAACAAGGTGATTTCGCCCTGCAACGTCTAGAAACTTTTCATCATCACTCGGAAAAACGATTAGAGCAATTGGGCCATTTGGTGAAAACCTTGCAGAGTTACCTTTCGGAAGACACAACCCGACTGGAACAACTAAGTAGCGATCTAGAAGAAGGTATTCGTACCCTGCGATTGCTACCCTTTGCAACGATTTTCAACCTCTTCCCCCGGATGGTGCGCGATTTGGCACAGCAGCAGGGAAAATTGGTGGAGTTGATCACAGAAGGCAAAGACACCCTTGCCGACAAACGCTTGTTGGAAGAAATGAAAGATCCGCTAATGCACATCCTGCGGAATGCGATCGATCACGGGATTGAGCCACCACAAGAACGGGAACAGCTAGGAAAACCAACAACGGCAACAATTCAGCTTAGAGCTTACCAAACTCCCACTAACATTGTGCTGGAAATCAGTGATGATGGCCGAGGGCTTGACCTGGATAAAATCAAACAAATAGCGGTGAAACGGGGCATTTGCGGGGAGGAAGAATTAGCTGTAATGACTCCCAGCCAGATTCAGGCGTTGATCTTCGCACCGGGGTTTTCAACAGCCCCCCTAGTGACAGAAGTATCAGGACGGGGTGTAGGGCTGGATGTGGTGCAAACCAATGTCGAGAAATTGAAAGGTACGATTGAGGTAGAATCGTTTCCCGGACAGGGATGTACACTGCGCGTCAATCTCGGTATCACCTTAGCAACCGCCCATGTCTTAATTGTGCAAGTGAATCAAATGCCTTACGCTATCCCAGTGGAGTTTGTACAAACAGCGTGTTTAATCAAATCAGAAGAGATTTTTCCCTTGGAGGGACGTGACACAATAATTCGGGATAGCCAACCCATTTCAATTGTGCAGTTGGCCGATCTATTAGAACTGCCCCCGATGCCATCTGGATTAACTCAAGAAACGGCACTTTCCTGTATTATTCTTCAGGTTGGGCAAGTACAACTGGGTGTAGTGGTAGATGCCTTAGTGGATGAGCAAGATGTACTGATTAAACCCCAAAGTCATTTACTTAAACGAGTCCGCAATGTTTCTGGGGCAACAATTTTAGGTACTGGAGATGTGTGTATGGTGCTGAATCCCCAGGATTTGGTCAAGTCAGCCCGATCGCGATCGCAGTCCATTTCTTCTACCCAAACTCGTCAAGTTGAGCCTACAAAACCAACCGTTTTATTAGTGGAAGATTCTATTGCCACACGCACGCAAGAAAAGCGAATTTTAGAAACCGCAGGCTATCAAGTGATTACTGCTGTAGATGGTTTGGATGGATTGAACAAACTGCGATCGCACACCGTTGATGCCGTTGTTAGTGATGTGCAAATGCCAAATCTTGATGGCTTGGGGTTAACTGCCAAAATCCGCCAATATCAAGAATATAGCGAACTTCCAATTATCCTGGTTACTTCTCTTGCCAGCGATGAGGATAAACGCCGGGGTGCGGAAGCCGGAGCCAATGCCTACATTATCAAAGGCAGCTTTAATCAAGAAGCTTTGCTGTCAGCCCTCAAACGGTTAGTGTAGAGGTTTTCAAATGAATGAAGAAGAATTCAGAAGTCGGAATTCAGGAGTCAGAATCAAGACACCCTCTACGAGACGCTAAAAGCGAATGCAAAGACGCTTCTCCTGACGGAGACGCTTCACGAACGCTATCAGTTGGGGATTCAGACCCACGAATTGTTGCACTATCAAATCTACGATTTGGTGGTGCAAAAACGCCGATTATTCATCCGCCATTTGTAAAGAATTCATTCTGAATTCTGACTCCTGACTCCTGAATTCTGTTCGATGAAAAATAATTATCTCGTAAAATTTGAACTTACTGTCAATTGATGAAAAACTCTGCCCCAATTCGCGTCTTTCTGGTGGAGGATTCCCTCGTCGCCTTAACCATCCTCAAGCGGATTTTGGCGAGTTCCCCAGAGGTGGATGTGGTGGGAACTGCTCCCAATGGCGTGGAAGCATTGGAGCGAATTCCAGCCGCACAGCCCCAGGTAATCTGCACCGATTTGCACATGCCCAAAATGGATGGACTGGAACTAACCCGCCGGATTATGACAGACTATCCCCGTCCTATTCTAGTGATCAGCGCCTCCGTCAACACCCAAGAAGATTCCCGCAATGTTTTTAAACTGCTGCAAGCGGGTGCTTTGGATGTTTTTCCCAAACCCAACATTGACTCACTTTCAGACTATGAACAAGTCAAGCGCGAATTAATCAACCGGATCAAAGTTCTGGCAGGGGTTACAGTCTTTACTCGCTACACTTCCCGTGCGACGGTAGAACCTAGAATGCATCCTGTTAGCCCCAAAAGTAAGCCAGAACCATTCAGCTCAAAACTTGTCAATAACTCGCAATTCCCGATTCGTAATTCCCTGTCCCTGCCTAAAGTTGTGGCGATCGGAGCCTCCACAGGCGGCCCCCAGGCATTGTACACGATTTTAAAACAACTGCCTGCGAACTTTCCTGTACCCATTCTGTGCGTCCAACATATCAGCGAAGGATTTCTGCAAGGACTGGTAGATTGGCTGGCAGCAGAATGTTTTCTGCGCGTGACGATCGCCCAACCGGGAGAATTTCCCAAACCGGGTACTGTCTACTTCGCTCCCGAACGACAACACCTGCAACTCGACACTCAAGGGCGATTAACCACCGTCAGCACCCCTGCCGTTTCCGGGCATCGTCCTTCCGTCACAGCTTTGTTTCAAGCAGTTGCCACCTGTTACCCGCGATCGGCGGTTGGTATTTTGCTGACTGGCATGGGACGGGATGGCGCAGATGGATTACAAGCGATCGCCCAAGCCGGAGGCACTACCATTGCCCAAGATGAACAAACCTGCGTTGTCTTCGGGATGCCTAAAGAAGCGATCGCTCTGGGAGCCGCCCAACATATTTTGGCGATCGGCGAAATTGCCCCCATGCTATTGAATCGAATCTGCTACATCAACTCTAAACATTCTTAGACATCTTTCGTCCATTTGACGTTTTATCATCTTGTAATATCTGTAATCAGGAGCCAATAAATTTTCGTACAGCTTCGCGCAATTGTTCAGCATCAAAAGGTTTGACCAGATATTCTGTTGCACCCGCCAGATGACCCTTCACCCGGTCGAAGGGGGAATCTTGAGAAGTCACCATAATCACAGGCAAATGCTGAAACTGAGGCAGGCTCCGCACCGTACGGCAAAACTCCAACCCGTTTACATCCGGCATCTGCACATCCAATAGCAAGACTGAAATCCGTTGATGATAAATGACCGACAGAGCATCAACCGCGTTAGCGGCTGTTATTACTTGATAGCCCGGTTCTAACGCTCGTTTAATCATTTGATGAATCACAGGACTATCATCAAGCGCGAGAACAATCGGTGAGCTTGTCGTACCATTTGACATACTTTACAGTGGATGAATCAATCATCGTTGGCGTTTACCCTAGCATTCCCAAAGAAAGACTTGAATAATTAATATTTTGATAATTTTTTACACCTCAGGGGGGCAGTTCTTGCTGGGAGCAGGGGGAAAGAGGTTTTTCCGATTTTTGCACAGATGCGGTAATCATAAGTGATTAACCGGACTTGATATAAAGTGCAATCATTTTGTCAATAAGGTTCACAAATGAAACTATTCTCAATAATCGTATAATTTAAATTATTTTAGAAAATACTCACCCAATCCCTAGCCTATCAAGGTGATTTTTGTATTCATTACCACCTTTTTACTTGGAAGTTCGCACACAAGAGCCGAAACCCTGGTTTTTAGGTAGGGGCAATTCATGAATTGCCCCAAAGCACGTTTAGTTTTGTGGGTGAAAAACTATTCTAACGACACAAGACAATCTGTTAGCCGTGAGTCACAGTTTCTTTCGCCAAAAACTTCTCTAATTCTGTCAGGGCATCAGCATCAACCTTAGTTTGCATTGGGCAAAACTTAGGCCCACACATGGAACAAAACTCAGCAGTTTTATAGATATCTGCTGGTAAAGTTTCATCGTGATATTCCTTAGCTCTTTCTGGATCGAGTGATAATTCAAACTGACGATTCCAATCGAAGTTGTAACGCGCCTTAGAAAGTTCATCGTCTCTATCTCTTGCACCAGGACGATGTCTAGCAATATCAGCCGCATGAGCCGCTATTTTATAGGCAATCAACCCATTTCGCACATCTTCGGCATTTGGTAAACCTAAGTGTTCTTTCGGTGTTACATAGCACAGCATCGCAGTACCGTACCATCCAGCCATTGCTGCTCCAATGGCTGAAGTGATGTGGTCATAACCGGGAGCAATGTCTGTTACCAATGGCCCCAAAACATAGAAAGGTGCTTCCGAACACTCTTCCATTTGCTTACGGACGTTGAATTCAATTTGATCCATTGGGACATGTCCAGGCCCTTCCACCATCACCTGTACATCATCTTCCCAGGCTTTGCGAGTTAGCTGTCCAAGAGTTTTCAATTCAGCTAATTGTGCTTCATCTGAGGCATCATGGGTGCAGCCAGGACGTAGGGAATCTCCTAAACTGAAGGAGACATCATACCTTTTGAAAATCTCAATAATATCTTGGAAGTGGGTATAAAGCGGGTTTTGTTTATGGTGATGCAACATCCACCGTGCCAAAATACCGCCTCCACGAGAGACAATACCAGTGATGCGGCTTCTCACCAAAGGCAAATGCTCAATTAAAATCCCTGCGTGGATAGTTTGATAGTCTACTCCTTGCTGGGCGTGTTTTTCGATGATATGGAGAAAATCATCAGCAGTCAGGTTCTCGATTGTGCCGTGGACACTTTCTAAAGCTTGGTAAACTGGCACTGTACCAATGGGAACTGGGGAAGCGTTGATGATGGCGGTACGAATTTCATCCAAATTACCGCCGCCTGTGGATAAATCCATGACGGTATCAGCACCGTACTTCACGGACAGATTCAGCTTATCAACTTCTTCCTGAAGATTAGAAGAGTTGGGCGAAGCGCCGATATTAGCATTTACCTTACATCTAGAGGCGATACCAATAGCCATCGGCTCTAAATTAGTGTGATTAATATTAGCAGGGATAATCATTCGTCCCCGCGCCACTTCCTCACGAATGAGATCAGCAGGGAGATTTTCGCGTTGGGCGACGTAGTGCATTTCTTCGGTGATAACACCTTGACGGGCGTAGTGCATTTGAGATACATTACTCTGCCCACGTCGTTTAGCAACCCATTCTGTCCGCATATTGTAATTCCTCAATAAACAGCTTCCCTCCGCTGGTATTACCCAGACTCAGGTGTTAAGGGTGTGATCTCAGCCTGATTATGTAGGCACCCCTAGCATGGATGTAGTGTACCACCTTCGTTATATCTAGGGGCAAGGGTGTTAACAAATTATGTTGTTTTTTCGGAGTCTGGCTTTAACTGAACTGTATTGACGATAGACTAAATACGCTTGAGTTAAGCATTTCTTTCTTCTCTTTGCGTCCTTTGTGGTAGCCTGCGGCAAGCCGCTCCGCGTCTACATTAAAAAAATTGACTTTGGCAAAGAGTTTTAGCTTTAACTGAACTGTATTGAACCTATCCCACTAATAAAATCCTTTGAATCCATACCATATATGGATAGTTGTAAGGTCAATAAAGGAATCAAAATATACTGTTTGACGTTCCATCGGAGGTTATGTTAGAAAAACGCAAAAATAATATAAACTAACTTTTAGCACTATTTTGATATTAACATCATCAAGAAATCCAGTGCTTCTCAAACCTTCATAGTTAATGACAAAGACCTGTTCAAATCAGGTCTGAATCTGTTATATCTTTATACTCGTTATTTCTCCAACTTATTTTCTCGGCGTTGCTAAATGAAAGTTTGAAAGTCCATGTTGGAAACTGTTTCCTTTGCGTCTTTGGAAGAAACCGAATTCATACTTTTAATTAGCAACGCCGTTTGATGATGGACAAGTGATGAGGTAATTTTTTACCCTCTAAGTTTAGGAGAAACTTATCAATGGCAGTTTTTACTATTAACGGTACAAATGGTCCTGACAGTTTGACTGACTACAATCGCTTCGATAGTTACATTAGTCTAGTTACCATCAACGGATTTGGCGGTGACGACATTATCATTGGGCAAGATATTTTTACTGTCTATGAAATGTTTGGGGGTGCTGGCAACGATTTCGTCTTTGGCGGTGTTTTCGGAGATGTTATCATAGGCGATGATTTGTATAGCGGCGTTGGTGGCAACGATTACCTCGTTGGGGGTGCGGAAGAGGGCGACGATAAGCTCTATGGCTGTGCTGGCAACGATACTCTCGATGGGGGTGCTGGCCCTGATAAACTCGTTGGGGATGTTGGCACTGATAGCCTCATTGGGGGTGCTGGCAACGATACTTTCGTGTTTTTTACAGTATCAGATAGTAAACCTGGTTTGTCACGAGATATTATCAAAGACTTTGTTGGAAACGGTAACTTACCCGGTGACATAATCGATCTATCTAGTATTGACGCTAACACCACCATAAAAGGCGACCAAGCTTTCACTTATATTGGAACTCGCGCATTCTCCGCAGCAGGTCAGATCCGTTATTCTGGAGGCATTCTCCAAGGTAACACTGATACTAATCTAGCGGCTAATTTCGAGATTAAGCTTGAAGGATCACCACTACTAGTGGCAAGCGATATTATCGCTTAATAGACTTCTTGCAAAAGTCCTTAACACCCCACTTCTAAAAGAAAATTCTTAGGAGTGGGGTTCTTATTTTTCATTTATACATGAAGTAAACAGAAGTACAGTGGAGTAGGTAAAATACAATTCCAACCCTTACGATAACCGTAAAGGTAATTGCTTTATTAATTCGTGTGCGACAAAGCTTAAGCTTATTGAGAACTGAAAACTAAAAATCAAGGTTTTCAAGCACATTTTACGAAAACAAGTAGGGATTTTTAGAATAATGGGATAGGTTCATAGACTTATCCTTTTAGGAAAGCAAGCTATACACAGCATCTGCTAGAGAAGGGGAATTTAATACAAAAATTACGAATTACGAAGTTGTTCAATTAGCTCAATAATTTGTTGATAATACTGGATATTTCCTTCTTGATAATACAAGTCTGCTGATTTCTGGAAATCTGTAATTGCTCGTTGATAGTCTCTCAGATTGCGGTAGACATCTGCCCTCAGAATGTAAGCTGAAGCCCAATTAGGCTGACGCAGCAAGGCTTGGTTTAAGTCTGCAAGCGCCCCTTGTAAGTCTCCCAACAGAGAACGGCTACGACCCCGATTGTACCAGTCTTCAGCAAAGCTAGGGTCGATCGCGATCGCTCGACTATAATCTTCTATTGCCCCTTGATAATCTTCTAGGGCATAGTGAGCATTAGCGCGATCGCTGTAAAATGAAGCAGATTGGGGATTTATTTGTAATGCTTGGGTGTAATCTGCGATCGCATTTTCATATTCTTCTAAGGCATAATGGGTAGAACCTCGGTTGTAATATGCTTCAACTAAATCGGGATTAATTTCTAATGCTTGATTATAATCTGCGATCGCTCCTTGTTCATCTCCCAAAAGACGACGAGCATTTCCTCGATTGCAGTACGCTTGAGAAAATTCCGGAACTAACTCTATTGCTTGGGTGTTATCATCAATTGCTCCCTGTAAATCTTGCAAGGCTTCACGGGCAATCCCCCGACCGTAATAAGCTGCGGCTAAGTTATCATTAATTTGCAATGCCCGATCGTAATCTTTAATTGCTGCTTTATAATTTCCTAAAGAACGACGAGCCGCCGCGCGATCGCAATATCCTTCTGCTAAATTAGGATTGAGTTGTAATAAGCGATTACTATCTTCAATTGCACCTTGATAATTTCCCAGTCGCCGACGAGCATTCGCCCGAAAGCCGTATACTAAAGCTAAAGTCGGATTTTCTTGTAACGCTCGGTCATAATCTGCGATCGCACCCTGATAATCCCCAAGAGTACTACGAATCAGACCCCGTTCAGAATAGGCTTGCACATCATCAGGATTGAACTTTAATGCTTGGTTAAAATCTTCAATTGCTCGGTGATATTCTTTGAGATGAGCAAGAACCAGACCCCGATTGTAATATGCTCCGGAAAACTTGGGATTGATTTCTAGGGCACGGTTGTAATTAGCGATCGCACTTTGATAATCTGCTAAAGAGTAGTAGGCATTACCTCGATTATGATAAGCCTCTGCCAAATTTGGATCTAATTGTAATGCTCGGTCGTGGTCAGCGATCGCTTCGTGAAAATTTCCTAAGATATGGTGAATATTACCCCGATTACTGTAAGCTGCGGCAAAATTGGGATGCCACTGTAAAGCTTGCTGAAAATCAGCGATCGCTCCTTGATGATCGCCGCTTTCAAAACAAGCTACACCTCGATTATGATAAGCATTAGCAATGTCAATATTGATATTATCAGCTAACTGGGTACTGGTTTCAATTGTTTGGATATAGTCAGCGATCGCTTTGTCGTATTTTTCTAAGGCAAAGTAAGCATTACCCCGGCTGTGGTAAGATTGGGCGAGATTTGGATCGATTTGTAATGCTTGGTTATAGTCTGCGATCGCTTCTTTATAATCAGCTAAAAAGTAACGTGCATTACCTCGGTGATAATAGGCTGTGGCAAAATTGGGATTGATTTCTATAGCGCGATTAAAATCTGCGATCGCACCACGATAATCTTTAAGTTGACTACTTAAAATAATCCCCCGATTATGGTAAGCTTCGGCATAGTTAGGATTGAGCTTGATTGCTTTGGTGTAAGCCTCGATTGCCCTTTGATAATCTCCTTGCAAATTGTGGTTTAATCCTTGGTTTAATAATTCTTCAGCATTCATATAATTTTTTGGTATTTCGATATTCTCTAGCTTTCAGGCAACGGGATTTTTTACGATATGTTTTAAAAATCGCTCTAGCTACTATTGTGCCTCTTGCTAAGATTTTAATTCCTGATTTTCTGTTAACCCAAATCAGTGCGACGAATTTCAGGCGACTTAAACAGCAGCAAGCACTACAAATAATAACAATGGGTGTTTGACTCGCCTTTTTATACTGCTATTGCTGTAGTAGCGGATAACACCTTTGACTAAGTGTGATCGTATCTACTATCAACATGAATATAGGACTAGTATTTGATTTCTGAAAAAGCTCCGTACATTTGAAGAGTGGCAAAATCAAAGGTAGTGTGTCGGATAAACCACTGGAACATCCATTTGAGATGAGAGAACGAAGGAATCAAAGCACAGAAGCGCCGCACCCAGGTTTTAGCTTGTAACCAAATATCCTCAATTGGATGAGAGTGATGGGCAATTAGGAGCAAAGCGGACGCAGTGAATTTTCCACTGCTCTTGAGACAAACCAAGGTTTATCTCACCTAAAAAGTTTTGCACCAAATGTGAACGATGGTAAGAAGCACCATCCCAAATGGGTTTTATTACTAATGGTGTTTGCTAACTGATTTACGATGCTCATTATTTAAGTTAAATACTAGCTTAATTACTGTTGACAAAACTAATTTTATCTTAACTTATCACTACTGAATTGGTGGTGGGTTGCGACGAATTTGGTCTGCTGAGAGAGTAATCAAATTGAAAGCCTGCCATTTGGTTGTAACGTACTTGAATTTACCAATACCAAAGTCTTTATTAGTAGTCCAGTTATTCCACCGTGCAGTTAAATTCAACCAGTAATCACCCCCCCCACTAAGAATGTAGCGAGCCTTAGAGCGATCGTCAGGCTTATTAAAATTATCTACTACAAGTCTAGCTTGAACTGTGGTAAACATCCCCATAACATCAATGGGATTAATAGATGCACGACCAAGTGGCCAAAAGTGGAAGTTGTAACCATTACCTGCTTTTACAGAGATACTTCCGTCAGATTCATAACGAATATCTGCTCCTCTACTAAGATTACCGGAAAAATCTTCTCTATAGGCAGCCCCTTCCACCATCACAGAACTTTGCAGAATATGCCACTTTTTATCTGTTTTACTCAGATAGTAAGCTTTAATATTTTTTATCTGCACACGGGTGTTAGTTGCAGGGTTACCTTCGGCTGCTTCATATAATTGTCCCCATGCCGTCATTGCTGTAAAAGTACCTGGATCAGTACTACCTAAACGTGGCCCGGTAGCCCAATTCCAATACAAAGGAACCCCATGTGGTATGCCCTCGTGAGGTGGTTGCATATCGTAAATGATAGTTTCAATAGAGTTGATTGGTTTGGGTGTCTGTGAATCTACCCTGTACGGAAAACCGCTAGTAAGTATTGCAGTAAATACGCATAGGAAAATAAGCAAAAATTTAATTTCATAAAAAGTAAGCTTAAGTTTAAATGCTGGTTTGGTCAAGGTTATATACCTGAATTTAGTAATTTTAGATGAAATTGAAACAGCTTTAAAATTTGCTCAAAACATGACATGGAAAGGTAAACATCCTGTAGTTAAGTTAGTATCTCAAACTTATGAAACTGGAGTCAAGCTTACCAAGGGCGCTATGTCTGCTATTGAAAATCAAATAGAGCGTTTCACTAACTCTAAAAATGAAAAATTTCCCAATTTAGGCAAATGGTTTGTTGATATTTGTTGTGGCAGTACTTAATTTTTATTAGCTAGCAGTTTTTAAATCTTTGAAATCTAAAAATATTAATATTAATTATGATATTGCACTGACATTATTTACAGAGTGCAGACTTTTCTTTCTGTTTTTGAAGGGGTGATATCGTGTTCGGTGAAAGACTTATCATTAAGACCGCAGGGGAACAGGCGGAAAGAAGTTTTCCTGGTTTTTGCATAAATGCGGGAATTATAACTAATTAGGCGGACATTGTTTGTTCCATTCGTAGCGTGTGGTGCACCAACGAACAATTTAGCTTATAAACTTGCTTCTACTCAATTGGCGGTGGGTTACGACGAATTTGGTTTGGTGGCAGAGTCATCATATTAAAAGCCCGCCACTTCCTTGTAACGTATTTAAATTTACCCATACCGAAATCTTCGTTTGTCTTCCAATTGTCCCACCTTGCAGTTAAGTTTAACCAGTAATCTCCACCCATATTTAGTAAGTAGCGAGCCTGAGAGCGATCATCACGTTTTTTAGGATTGTCAACTACAAGCCGTGCTTGAACTGTGGTAAACATACCACGCACATCATAGGGATTAATTGCAGCTCTGCCAGAAGGCCAAAAATGGTAGTTGTAACCATTACCAGCTTTAACCGAAACACTACCATCAGATTCATAACGAATGTTTGCGGCTGTACTAGCATTACCGGAAAAATCTTCTCTATAGGCAGCCCCTTCAACTTTTGTCGAATTTTGAATGAGGTGCCATTTATTATCTAACTTACTGAGGTAATAAGCCTTGATATTTTTGATTTGAACGCGGGTATTAGTTGCAGGATTACCTTGAGCTGCTTCATATAGTTGCCCCCAGGCGGTCATCGCTTTGAATTGTTTTGGGTTGTTACTACCTATACGAGGTTTAGTTGCCCAACTGTAATATGAAGGAACACCGTGTGGCATCCCCTCATGGGGTGGTTGCATATCATAAATGATAGTTGCGATCGAATTAATTGGTTTTGGAGTCCGTGCATCTACTTTGTAGGCAAAACAGCAGCCAAGTACTACGGCAAAAAGGCAGAGCAAGAAGGCTATTTTTTTGACACGCATATCACTACTCCTTGCTACTCTACAGTAGCATTTTACTTTTTGCAAGTCGTACCTCTTGTAGCAGTGTTATTATCCACTTCTTGATCAACCACCTAATAAGACTTTGAGCGTAATCTTGTAATAAAATTTGCGGATGCAGACAAATTGCCATCCATAGCTTTTGACCAGCTTGATTAATCGTATCAATACTATTATCCTGCTTTAAATATTGTTGTGTAACATATTGATAGATCCAGGCTAAACTTTGCTTTTTTAGATGTTTAAGCTCTGCTGGAACTGTTTGAAATGTTTTTTTAATGACCAGAAGACCATCGTTCTCCATGTGTTTGACTTTGGTAAATGACATTGAATTTGAAGATTGACGATAAAAAATTTGATGTTTAGGGACTACAACAAAATTCCAAGAAACTGATAACCGCAGCCAATAATCCCAGTCGGCACAACCTGCACAGACAGGATCAAAGCCTCCTACAGCTTCTATTGCTTGTCGCCGAATTAATGGGTTGGAACCGCTAGCCAGAAAGTTATTAACTAATAAATTAGGCTGGACATCACCCTCAAAGAATATGGAAACACCAGGAATTGAAGATTTTCCTTGCTCATCCATAAAATAAGTCCAGCTATAAGCAACTCCTGCCTCTGGATGCTGTTTCAGGGCTGCTAGCTGTAGCTCTAATTTATCTGGTGTCCACAAATCATCAGCATCAAGAAATGCAATAAATTCCCCAATAGCATGAGAGAAACCACGATTACGAGCCAGTGAAAGGCCACCATTTTCATAAGATAAAACTTTGAGACGCTGATCCTGAAGACTCTGAACTAGCGCGAGAGTATTGTCTGTCGAGCCATCATTTATGACAATTATTTCAAAATCCGCAAATGTTTGTTCTCGAACGGATTTGATAGTTTCTAAAATTGTATGTTCAGCATTATATGCAGGAATAATAACAGATATAGTTGGCATAAATTGGCTTTTCAATAAATTGCACACAAACTGTAAAATTGGTTATCACTAACTACCTGATGAGAAATTAAGAACTACTGTACCCATCCAGAATATTCCCGGTTCATTGGAAATAAGGTAATTATGAAACTCCTAAGATCCAGACCATAAATCACCAAAGTTTCCTCCACCATGTAAAATAATTGGCAAATTCCTGTCTTGTTTCTTCAGTTCTTCCTCAGAAAAGCTCTTAATACTTGCACCATAAGAAATACTGGCTTTGAGTACATGGCTCAGGTAGAATAGCTCGGCACACCAAATCATACTGTCCCCAACATTAGTATATCGAGATGGTCTAACAGAATGCACTGTAAGAATGGCTCTAGCTTTCCCAAAGCATTATGTAGAAGTTTTTTAAGATACAAAGTTGAATGCACTAGGTTACTATCGTTAGTACCATTTGTATCAAAAAATACATTTAAATTGCTTTCAGAATATGTCACTTCTACTATCATTTATAATGAATAAATTTACAACTTAATGTATGTAATTACACTGCCATTAATTATATTGAATTTAAGAAATGCTCTTTGCGTAGTGCAAATCGATGTGTCCAGAATGTGGACACGAATGACACAACCAGAGTGTTGAAAAATACAGCAAATGCAACCCAAACTATACCACCTTGGACAGCAGCAAAGATAGAAATGATAAAAATAGTCGTCGCTGCAATATTGATGTATAAAGAAAGCCGAGTTTTGTTGATTGCATTCAACAATAAAGAAGATGCCCAAGCATATATTCTTGGAACAACGGAAAGGCAGATCAAAATTAGGACTGGAATTGCTGGAGTCCACTTTTTTCCAAAAATAATTGGTACATAGATAGGAGACAAAGAAGCCTGTACTAAAATAAGCGGAACGAGAATTATGGAAATTTTTTTAAGGCTGCTAAAATAGCGTTGCCTAAACTGTGAATAGTTACTTTTAGCAGCGCAAATATAGGGATATAGAGGGGACATAAAAGTGTTTAGAAGGTTGAGCGTGATCCCTGAACCTGCATTGAAGGCAAAGTAATACATCCCCAGAGCTTCAATCCCAAGATATTTACCAACAATCAGATAATCTACGTTAGCCCGGACTCTATTCAAAAGATCGTTGAGCAATAGATTGCTGCCAAAGCCAAGAACTTCCTGCCGCTTTTCCAGAGTAAAACGGTGGGGAGGTCTCCAAGGGTGATACTTCCAAGTAAGGATAATCCAAACAGGTGTTGCTAGAAATATTGAGCAAGCGATCGCCCAAATACCCATCCCCCGCAAGGCAAATATTGCCGTGAGAACGTTCGAGACTAAGGAGATAACGATGTTACAGACTGCTATGGCTTTGAATTGATTGTCCCTTTCAAGTAGCGTCAGATGAATGACAAAAAGTGGGTATCCTAAGTAGGTGAGAGCAACGACACATAACGGTAGAGTGATGTGTTGGTCGTGAGAAAAGTAAGGAATGAGCCATGCGATAAAACACTGAATGATACAGATCGATCCGCAGGCGATCCAATTGAGCCAGTAGGCTGTATTGGTAACTTCCTTTACGTCCTGTTCATCTGCCTGAATAATTTTGGCTCCAATTCCACCTCTTAGCATAAATACATTGGCAAAGTCAGACATCGTGTAGATGATTGCCATCAGCCCATAGTCTTGTGGGCTAAACATTCGTGCCAGTATTACAGTCCCTGACAGTCGGATAATGCGATTGGCTAGCTCTGCACCAGCCATCCAGCCGACATTGCGAAGATATACACCTGATAAGACTTTTTTGAACCTGGTAATCATTATATAAATGTTCTTTACCTCTGGACTATTTTGGATTAGATATAGAAAGTAAGGTAAGCAAGGGTGGCATTACTGTTCATGGTTGAGTAGAAAGCTGCGTAGTTGCTGCCCGATCGCTTTGAGTGAAAAATGGGCTTCGACACGATGATATCCCCGTTTGCCCAATTCCTCACCTAGATTTTGGTTATCCAAAATTTGACCTAGCGCTGCTGCTAATGCCTGCGGATTTTCTCTAGGAACTACTAATCCGCCATCCGCTTCTCCATTCTCGAAAATATCAGCGACTCCCTGAGCATCAGCTGCAACAACAGGCAGTCCACAAGCCATTGCTTCAATAGGCGCAACAGGAAACCCTTCCCATCGGGATGACAATACATAAACATCGGCGGCTGCAAGGTATTGCCGTAATAAAGTGCGATCCTGAATATATTCATTGCGCCAAAGAATGTTTGATAGCGGCATAGACGCGATCCGTTGCTGAAATTCTTCAGCATCGCTACCTGTTCCAACTAGTAAAAGCTGCAAATCTCGATTTGGTCGCTTGCGACAGATCAGTTCCCATGCAGCCAGTAAAACATCCAGTCCTTTTTTGTCAATCTCAACTCGCCCATGCCAAATCACGACTTTTGTCTTTACGGAAATACCCAGTTGAGTGCGGATTTTGTTGCGATCGGGATCGCCCCAGGATGAGATATCTACGGGGCTGAAAACACGGGCAATCTTGCTGCTAGGCATAGCATAATCTGCTTGTACTCGCTTTATTTCTGCCTGACTACTAATGATGAGTCCCTTACAAGCTTTTAAAGCAAGGGGACGAACTAGATAGTCACTAATGCCACGGTGTACCCAGGTACGTCCCTGAAACGTAGCGAACACAGGAATATTGAGCAATTTTCCCAAGAGTACACAAGTGTCAAAGCGCCCGTACTCATACTCTTGACATAGGATTGCCTGACATCCTTCGCGTCGGATTTCCTGCGCCAGCAATCCTAATGGTGTTGATAAATAGGTTCCAAGTGTACTAATTGAGTTTTTCAGCAAGGTGAAGCGACGGCGTGGAGATTGCGGCGCACTTGAGGCAGAAAATTCTCCTTCTAAGTTTAAAGCGCGACGGCGGACAGTACGAATTTTGCGATAGGTTTGGTAAACCTTTGGAGCTGGTAAAAAACAAATGGTTGCTCCTGTAGGACGATGATTAACACGCACAACTTCGCTGACACGGGCTGAGATACAGAATAAAACACTGCGTACGTGGGCAATTTTCAGTGCTTCAAAATACCCAAATAGCCAACCACCTGTCATCTGGCTGCAAAAAGTTTCTAGAGACACATTGATACTGTCCAAAAAGTCCTCAATTAAGTCACCAGCGAGTAGGAAAGCAACTGCTGGTTCCTTCATCGGTTGGTGAGCTAATGGGGACTCATTAGCATCAATTAACTGAGCGACTTGGTTATTCATACAGCTTGACTATTTTTAGCAAATATGGTGTATGCAAATAGTAAATGGGTAGATTTAGAGCCAGGGAAATAAAGTGTTATGGGAAGGGCTGTACTGCTGTGTTATGTGCCTCTGTTCAAGACTATTCGATAGATAGAACGAGTCCAATTCCTAACACCGTCATAGCCATGCGAACCAAACAATTGAATCAAGAAAATTGCAAGACTCAAACGAATGTATTTTTCAGAGTATTGAATCTGTGGATAGTGCAAATGCGCTTGCTGCTGCCAAAATCTGCCCGTTTCCCAATCTCCTTCATCTACAGACCACCATGCCTGGTTTAGCGTGATACTGGCATACGCTCGATTTCTAAAATACAACATCTCCAAAGGAGCCGTTTGAAATGTTTTCTCAATAACCGTTCTCAGGTTTTGAAACATTCGCTGACGGTTCTTAGACATACTGCTGGAATATTGACGATAAAGCGTTAGGGGTTCTTTTATGACTGCAAACCAGTAGTGGGTAGCAATACGCAGCCACATATCTAAATCTTCTGCCGAAGTAAGGGTGCGATCAAATATGCCAACCCTCTCAAAACACTCTCGTCGAACAAGGGCAGAACTACCATTGGAAATCACATCCGTTTCTAAAAGTTCTTTCCATACGTTGCCTTGTGCTTGTGACGCAAAGATTCTGCCTGTCGGTTTGCTATCTTCATTGATTAAGAGTGTCCATGTATAGACTACGCCAACATCTGGATTTTCTTGAAAGCATTGAACTTGCTTTTCTAACTTAGTGGGTTCCCACAGATCATCCGCATCCAGCAAAGCAATGTATTCCCCTTGTGCATACCTAATGCCTGTATTTCTCGCTCCTGGTAATCCCTGGTTTTCCTGAGAAATCAGATGAACTCGCTGATCAATAATTTCTGATGCCCAAGTCACTATGGAATCTGTACTGCCATCATTGATAATTAACACTTCAAAATTAGTAAAGGTTTGCTTTAGCACACTACTGACCGTTTCCGGCAAATAGTTCATTGCATTGTAAGCAGGTATAATGACAGTTACTTGTGGCATAGCTAAACTGGGTTAAATCAATATCGAAAAGGCTGAGTCCGCAAATCTAAAATCTAATTGTTAAGGTTTAAGAGGAGAGCGAAAATTCCGATTTATTACTATCACCTCGCAGTTTGCGTCTCAGATTTTGTAGCTTTAAATAGGCATTAGAACCGAACCAGTGTGTTAGCAGAATTGCCAATTGTAGCTGGACAACAATTTTGGTGTAGCGTATGCGAGGATAGTGGAGGATTGCTTGTTTACAATAAGCGTTTGCCTCCTCATACTGCCCGTCATACACACTTTTCCAGGCTAGCGTGCGGTACATACCAGCATAGGCAACGTTTCTGAGATAAAGCAATTCCAAGGGAACTGATTGAAACCGCTTTTCAAATGTGATCCGCAAATCTTGCATCATCTTAAGATGATTTCTGGACATACTAGTAGAGGACTGGCGATAGTAAAGCAAATACTCTTTGATTACAGCAAAGGGATATTGCGCTGCAATCCGAGTCCACATATCGAAGTCTGCTGCTGAAGATAAATCAGGATCAAACACTCCCGCCACTTCAAAACAACTTCGACGAACCATTGCCGAACTACCGCTACATACAATGTCCCCAACTAAAATTTGCTGCCAAACATCTCCCTCAAGATAAGAATTATATTTAACACCTATGGGTTTTTCATTTTCATCAACGAGCAGTGTCCAAGTATAAACTAACCCTACTTCTGGTTTACTATCAAGGCAACAAATTTGCTTTTCTAATTTGGTTGGTTCCCACAAATCATCTGCATCTAAAAATGCAATGTATTCACCTTGAGCATTTTCAATTCCGGTATTACGAGCTACAGAAACTCCTTGATTTAGCTGAGAAATGAGCTTGATACGGGAATCAGTGATTTCGGAAGCCCATTGTATAATGCTATCTGTACTGCCATCGTTAATAATGAGTACTTCAAAATCAGAGAATGTTTGTTTAAGGACACTGGCTAAGGTTTGAGGCAAGTATGCCATAGCGTTGTAGGCAGGAATAACCACAGTCACTTTTGGCATTATTGGGTTCCTTTTGCTGTATAGTCTGGTTGAGCGATCGCACGATTTAAAGAGCGGCTAGTAAATGTTAGCAATATAGTAATTATTGGTGATATTGAAAAACTCCTCCACGCAGTTTGTGTGTCAAATTTTTCAACTGTGTATAACTATCCGAGCCAAACAAGCGGACTAATATCAGCACAAACTGTAAACGTAAGAACTTGGCAGAGTACTTCATTTGAGGATAGTACAAAATCGCTTGTTGGGAAAAATAACTCGCTTTCTCAGGATCTCCTCCATCGAACATAATTTTCCATGCCAACCATAAGAATGCATGACCATAAGCTCGCGGTCGTAAATATAGCAATTCAAAGGGAACATTTTGAAATTTTTTCTCAATCTTTAATCTCGAATTTTGCATCATTTTGTTGTAATCTTTAGACATATTTGTAAAATGTTGTCGGTAGTAAACCAATACTTCTTTAATCACTGCAAAGGGATAGATAGCTGCAATGCGAACCCACATATCACAATCTTCAATACTGGATAATTCTGTATCAAAAAGACCAACAGTTTCAAAGCAGCTCCGACGTATCATCGCTGAACTGCCGCTGCCTATAATATCTCCAAGTAATAGCTTCTCCCATATATTTCCTTCTGTATGGGAAGCAGTGACTGTACCTGTAGATATACCTTGTTGATCTACTAGAAGTGTCCAAGTATATACCAAACCTACTTCAGGTTTTGAGTCTAAACAATGAACCTGTTTTTCTAGCTTGGTTGGTTCCCACAAATCGTCAGCATCTAGAAATGCAACGTATTCACCTTGAGCGTGAACAATGCCAGTATTACGTGCTGCGGATAAGCCTTGATTTTCTTGAGAAATCAGCTTGACTCGGTAATCCGTAATTTTTGATACCCACGTAACAATGCTATCGGTACTGCCATCATTAATAATTAAAACTTCAAAATCGGTAAACCTTTGCTTCAATACACTGTCCAAGGTTTCTGGCAAGTATGTCATGGCATTGTAAGCAGGAATAATTACTGTCACTTTTGGCATATTGCACCTCCTCGGAAAATGTTTAGATTTGAGTTGTTGTAGAATTTTAATACAGAATTGTCAAAGCTATTAGAGAGATTTAGTTTCAAAGGTCTGGGATGTTTGCTGTTCAATTGGCGCTACTTTTAGAAGTAGAAAATCACGGAGTTTTTGACCGACAGCTTCGCAAGCAAACTTTTGTTCTACTCTTAACCGCGCCCGTCTACTGAGTTCTTGTGCCCACTCTGGATGGTCAAGAACTCTGCCGATCGCATTTGCTAAAGCAGTAACATCATTGCGCGGCACAACTAATCCACCTGAAATTTCGCCTTGCTCAAGGATGTCAGGAATACCTGGTGCATCAGTCGCGACTACAGGTAAACCGCACGCCATTGCTTCAATGGGGGCAACAGGAAAACCCTCCTGACGCGATGACATCACATACACATCAGCAGCAGACAAATATTGCTGAATGCGAGTGCGATCGTTGACAAATTCGTCTTGCCACATCACCCCCCGCAGTTGCATGGCTGTAATGCGATCGCGTAGTTTATCTGCGTCGGGGCCAGTTCCTACCAGTAACAACCGTAAATCTTGTTCAAGACGTTGACGACAAATCTGATCCCAAGCATCTAACAGGATGTCTAAGCCTTTGCGATGCATTTCTATGCGTCCGTGGCAAACTACAACTTTAGCTGTAAGCGGCATACCAACAGCAGTTCGTGCTGCACTGCGATCTATAGCGCGCCAGCTAGCTACGTCTACTGGGTTAAAAATCCGGGCTAATTTGCTGGTTAGTATCTTATAGCGATCGCGTACTCGTTGTAATTCTGTTTGGGGAGCAATGATTAACCCGGTACAGCCTCTCAGCGCCAGCAGACGCAACGGATATTCAATCCAGCTTTGCGTTTCATTGCCCCCTTGAAAACTAGCGAATACTGGCAGATGCATTAACTTCCCTAAAAGCACGCAAGCGTCAAACCGGGCATATTCATACTCTTGACACAAAAGAGCGTCACAGCCTTCACGCCGCATTTCTTGAGCAAGCAATCCCAACGGCGTAGACAAGTAATTTCCTATACTTTTGACTAGATCCTTAATTTTTGTAACTATGGAACGACGTTTATTCTTGGAGTTCTCAATGTCTGTAAATGATTGCCCTTCATTTCCACCGTACAGGCTAAGTGCTTTACGTCGAACAGCACGGTAAGCAAGATAGCTTTTAGAAGCTGGCAATATACAGATCATCGCACCAGTAGGCCTATGAGTAAAGCGTGATGGCTTGGTAACACGAGCTGAAATACAAAATAAAATCGTCCGTACACCCACTCGTTGTAGAGCATTTATATAACCGAACATCCAGCTACCAATGAAGCGATCGCAAAAAGTCTCGAAGGAGATATTGATGCTGTCTAAAAAATCTTCAATTAGGTCATAACAATGGAGTAAAGCTATAGTAGGCTGTTTTTGCGGAGTATCTAGTTGTGGCTTGGTAATTTGATAGTCCAGCATGGTTTGAACTTCCATAGTAAATAATGTAGAATCTTTATCTTGCAAAACGTTGGATGCGTCGTCTTAAACCATAGAGTAGCTTTAGTACTCGGCTGTAACCATCAGATCCAAACCATTCAAATGCTGCGATCGCCAAGCTCAAACGTATATTCTCTTTTGAGAAACCCAATTGAGGACAGTACTCTAGAGCTTGCCTTTGAAAATCCATTGCTTTTTTATAATCTTTATTGCGACTTTGCAGAGGTTTCCAAGCTAAACAGAGATGAGCACAACCATAGCTCCGTCCTTTCAGGTAATGCAACTTAGGTGGAGCAGAAGCAAAGGCTTTTTCGATAACTATACGAAAACTTTGTTCCATCGCCTCCCAATTTCTAGAGGCGCTAGTTGAGTGTTGTCGATAGTAAACTAGAGGTTCTTTTAGGACTTTAAAAGGATAACGAGATGCTATCCTCAGCCACATATCCCAATCTTCTACAAATGAGCGTAAATTTCGATCAAATACGCCACAAGTTTCAAAGCATTGGCGACGAACCATCGCTACACTTCCACTTTCAACTATATTGTGTTCAATGATCTGATGCCAAACATCATTTTCGGCATAGTTTTTGAACACTCTTCCTGTGGAATTACCGTTTTCATCGATTAATGCCACCCAAGTATATACCAAACCGATTTCAGAATTTTCTTCTAGACAAAGCACTTGTTTTTCAAGCTTTGTTGGCTCCCAAAGGTCATCAGCATCTAGGAAGGCAATATACTTTCCACTCGCATGAGCAATACCTGTATTTCTGGCTCCAGATAATCCTTGATTTTCTTGAGTAATCAGTTTGACTCGCGGATCTGCTATTTGAGAAACCCAATTCTCAGTATTATCGGAGCTACCATCGTTGACAAGTATAACTTCAAAATCATTAAAGGTTTGCCTAAGCACACTTTCCATCGTTGCAGGAAGATACTTCAGGGAATTATAGGCAGGAATAACAACAGAAACTTTTGGCATAGTTAAAATTTTTAATTTTAAGCATTTTATTTTAAAAGCTCATGAAAATTAAGAAAGATAGGCAGAAGAGTTACTGACAAAGGTAGAGTTTTTAGGATGTTTTTCCTCAGACCAGTTCCAACCTGCGATCGCAAATAAAGTCCACCAATAGAAAAACAGAGTTGTGTGACTCCAAATATTCTCAGTAATCATTCCTACAGAAGTGGCTAGCAAAATGGCAAGCATAACCAATATCAGTTCGTTTTGAGCGCTTCCACGGTGGGTACTTCGGAATAATTGGACAAGACGTATAGCCTGACTGCCCAGAAAGATGAGGAATAGGGAAAGGCCTACAACCCCTTGTTCTGTTAAAGCTCGCACATAATCGTTATGAGCCATGTTATGCAAGACAGTTAAGAAGGAACATGTCGCTATACCCGTACCAAAGATGGGATAATTCTCCCAAGCCTGTAGTAGAAAAGTCCATTGAGCAATTCGCCAGTTAAAACTATTGTTGTCTCCTTGTGATAAGAGAATTGCTCGCCATCTATCCATATTTGGATTAAGTAGCGGTGTTTGAGAAATCGAGCCAAGGCGCTCTTGTCCGAAATCTGAACTGGTGAACAGCCCAAAGACAATCGTAAACAATAGCAACCCACCTAACAGGTTAATAATGTTTAATTTAGGTGCAATCAAAACCAGAAGAAAAACGGCAAGCATCACCAAGGTAAACAGGGACTTGGTTCCGACAAAGAGAAAGGCAAGTAATCCTAGTAAAAGCAGCCAAGGCCAGCGCCGCTGTGACTGATTTAGCTTCCACCAAGTTAGACCAATAAACAGCAATAGAAAAGTTCCGAAGGTATTGGCAAGACCAAGAGTTCCTCTAATGCGAGATTCGCCTTCTGATGGCAGTGATCCCATCTCCTCGCCACCACCCGACAGGAAAGAAGGGATGAGTGAAGGCACAAACATCTGCATCAACGCTACCGTAATGGGCAAGACCAGAGCAAGGAACAGCATGGAAATAATGGTTTTGGGAGGAAGCTTGTCCTTAAGCTGCATCACCAGTAAATAAACCATTACCCATGAAAACAGTCGCACCCACTCACGAATGCCGTATGGCAAATATGATCCATCTAAAGCCAGCGCTCCCAACGGCATGAGTATTATCCACAAGGTTTGTAGCGCTACCCAACCTGCAAAGAACCACCAAAACTTGTCAGTCTGTACAGTCCGTCCCGTTAATAACAGCACAACTACATATAGTATAGTCAGAGCGTCTAGTCCAAGGGCAAACGCAGCTGGTATTTGCTGAACCGAGAAAGGATCGAGAGAACTACGCAAGATCAACAAACCCAATACAGTTTGCTCAAAGCTCGTAAAAAATGAGATAACCGTCGCCACTCCAACCAAAGCGACTGCTAGCAAAAGGGGCTGAATGCCTGCGAGTAACCCTACAATAATACCAATTCCAACACCTAACACTCCTACCGAAAGTGCTAGATAAGAGAAGCGGTTTTTGTGGTGATTACTGACCATTTTTGAACCCCTTTGATAACATAGATATCTGATTTCTTACAGAATGATTCAGAGGAGTTTCCAGATAAGGTAAATGCTTCTTGGGACTGGATTTAGCTTGGGAATCTTTTCGAGGATAGGGGCTGGACTTTCTAGTCTGATTTTTTATGCCATTGACAACTACTCCTAGAATAGATATGCGATTTTCTGTTAATTCTGCTACAGACTGTTGTAATACCCCCTTAATGGTAAAACTTGGACGTGTAACTATAAGGACTCCATCACTTTCCTGGCTCAATGTAGCGGCATCAGCGAAAGTGCTGGTCGGGGGAGTATCTATAATAACTAAATCATATTTTGTTGCAGCTTCTGCTATCAGAGACTTGATTGCAGCTGACTCTAGCAATTGTGATGGACGCGTATGCAGTTCCCCACAAGTCAATACCGACAGGTTTTTAATATCTGTTCGCTGTACGGCTTCTAATAAAGTTTTATTGCCGTTAATTACCTCAGTAATCCCAGAATTGGCAGCTAAATCAAACAGCCTGTGCTGCACAGGTTTATGCAAATCTGCATCAATAATTAATGTTCGCCGAGATAACATGGCTGAGACGGCAGCTAAGTGGGAAACTACCACTGATTTTCCCTCTCCGGAGACGCTGCTGCTAACAACAATGACCCTTGGCTTATGAGTACTACGAAACTCTAACGTTTTCAAAAGCATACGATAAGGCTCAACCAAGGCAACATCATCCAAGAATTGTTCAGATGGTTCAAGATTAAGCATCGTCACAGGCAAAGGCGGCAATACTCCAAGCATTGGTAGCTTGAGCAATTCTTCTACTTCTGAGCCATCATGTAGCCTGTTATCCATCAGTTCCAGCAGCAGCACAACCCCAATGGCTAAAATAGCCCCAAAGAAAGTGGCAATCACCAGCACAGCTGCTTTTTTCGGTGAAGTAGGCGATGTTGGCGGTTGCGCTTTATCTATAATTCGGATATTGCTGACCTTCTGGGCTTCAGCAATACGTGCTTCTTCTAATTTGCTTTGGAGCATATTTAGGGAGGTCGCAGCCTGTTGGCGTTGACTAATAAGCGCGCTCAGTGGTAGCTCTTTAATTGGTAGTTGTGCAAGGCGAGTCTGGAGATTAGCTTGGAGAGATTGGACAGATTTGAGCTTTTTTTCAATTGCCAAGCGCTCAATCTCATTAACTATCAGCTTGGAGCTGAGTTCTTGACTAAGTGAATCGGATGCGATCTTACTAGGGGAGATAGTTTCATTCCGGGGTGACACACGAGCCAATTCTTGAGTGTACAAAGTGCGAATAGAATCTCGTTGCTCAATCAGCTTGATGACAGTAGGATGGTTTTCTGTAAAGCGCAAACGAGTTTGGATGATTTGTGTCTCTAAATCTGCTAACTTGGCGCGTAAATTTTTGACCTGTTCATCTTGACCACTGCGTACAGATGCATAAGCATTATTTATGGTTTTAGCATCAGTAATTTGCCGCAGGGATATGTCACGAGACTTTGCCTCTTGCAGTTGGGCAACTAAAGTGCGCTCCTGATCTTCTAAATTCGCTAAACTGAGTACCAAACTTTTCGTTTGGTCATCAATAGAAATAATGCCACTTTTTTGCCTATATCTGTTTTCAGCAATTTCTGCTCTTTGTAGTTTTTGGCGAGCTAATGGTACTTCTTTTTGTAAAAATTCGCGTACTTTGGTAGCCTCTGAACTGATAGCTTTAGCATTTTCCTCAACCATTGTCTGGGAGATAGCATTCAGTAGTTCAGCTGCGAAATTTGAGTCTCTACCTTCATAGGTTAGTTCTAGAATATTAGTAGCAGGAAGAATTTTTACCTTTAACCCTCTGCTGATTTCTGAAACTGTGAGTTGGTTTTGAGGTAAATCATTTTTGACTTGTACTATTGCTTTTTCTAAAACAGGTTGTGACTTAACAAACTCTGCTTGGTCAGCTAGTGGGCTAGGTCCACCAGCTGTACCTGAAGGTACTTGTGTCAGGTCGCGACCTAATTCGGAAATGCTCACCCGTTTCTCATCAAGCATCAGTCGTGCTGAAGTTTCATACGAATGTGGGGTAACCGCAAGGTAGACAACTGAAGTGCCGATCGCGGCAATAAAAGTAGCTAAGGCAGGTAAACTTCGCCGCTTTGAGATTGCTAGTAAGGATGAGATGCCTTTTTCCATCACAAATGCCTTTGTCGACTTAGTATGCACATAACTAAAGGATACTTAGAGAAAGCTTTACACTCCGCCATAATAACTGATATGTATGACGTTTTGTATAAATATATCAATTGTAGTTTTTAATTATTGATGAACTAGTTGCTCCTTTCTTTTCTGAAATTAAACAAACAGTGCCTAGTTTTTGCTGGTAGACTCAATAACTCTACTGTTGCTCAAGCTCATAATTCTTGATGGCTCCGGTAATTTCAAAAGTGTAGAATACAGTTTTAGATGTTCAGTAGTAATATATCCCCAGTTATAATTCATCTGTACATACATTTGTGAATTTCGAGCCATTACTGCTAATTGTTGGGGGTGATGAATTGCCCAGTCTAAAGAATTAATGCACGATGCTAAATTTCCCGCTTCAAAAAGAACTCCCCGTTCCCGATTAATCAATTGCTGGTGAGGTGGGATGTCGCTCGCTAGTATTGGTATACCTTCTTGCATAGCTTCTAACATGGACAGAGGTAGTCCTTCCAAATCTGAAGGCAAAACAAATAACCCTGCGCCTCGGACAATCTCCCAAAGGCGAGATCCTCGGAGTTCATTGGCAAAGATAATATCTCGATTATTAGCAACTTTTCCTAATAGGTTTGAGGTAAAAGATTTAGTATCACTAACGCCTCCAACTAAAACAAGTTTCCATCCAGATGATTTGAGAGATGAAAAGGCATCAATGAGCAAATCAGGACGCTTTTCTGGTACTAATCTGCCCAAAAATAAAATATAGCGTCCCTGCTGTAAACCTAATTGCTTACCGTAGGAAAAATGGGGGTCTGATTCACCGTAGCTGGCAGGAGCATTGGGAATGTAGACTGTTTCTCTATCATATGTTTTCCAAAAGTAAGTTTGCAATGCTTCTGATACAGCAATTATTCTATCAGCGTCACGGACTGCGCTCTTCTCTCCCATTTGAATTAAACGGGTAGAAAAATTGCCCCACTTTGCACGTTGCCAGTCTAACCCATGACAGGTAACGATAATCTTTGCAGAGTTAATAATTCTAGGTAAAAAAGTAAACAAAGATGGGCCTAAAGCATGGAAGTGAACAATATTGTAGTCTTTTGCAATAGACGCGATCGCTCCCAGTGCTGAAGTGGCAAAAGCATCTACCCCTCTAAAATCCACACTGGGTAAAGATATAACTCGAACGCCCTCATAGTTATAATTTTCAAGCCAAGAACCTTGAGTATAGGAGGAACGGGCGAATAAATCTACAGAGTGGCCTTGTGCAACTATCCTGGGATAAAGTTCCGCACAATAATGCTCAATTCCACCCTGCTTTGGAGGTAGACCTTTTGCACCGATTACAGCAATTTTCATAGTCAAGATTTACGCTCAAAAAAGGTGTACAATCTGATACTGAATACATCTTTAATGTTGTTTTATGGGCTTAGTTCAATATCATTAATTTTCTTCAATCAGTCTTTGTATTTGGCTTAAGTGCTAATTCCTACAACTAACTAATAGCTAGAAAATTTCGCTTCTCCCAGCGAGTAAACATGTTGCTGTAAACATCCCTCACAACAGTACGCGCAGCATAAGGCTGTGCTGTACGCACACAGGATACACTTGGGTAGTTTTCTGGATGTAGTATTACTTGGTGCAAAGCATTTGCTAAACACTCTGGCGATCGCACCTCACAAACAACTCCATTGTCAGCCGTTAGTAATTTTGGAGTTTCACCACACCTAGTTGTAACTACTGGTGTTCCACTGGCAAGTGCTTCTAGAACTACTAAAGGTAGACCTTCGTAGGCACTGCTAAGGATAAAAGCATTACTAATCCTATGTAACTTCGCTAGTTCCTCTATTGGAATTGCTCCTAGCATAGTCACCCGACTAGATAATTCCAACTGAGCGATTTCTGTACGTACTGCTGTTGCTAATTCTCCATCACCCGCGATTAATAAGTGAATATGTGGTTCCTTTAAAGCTGCGATCGCACGTACTAACAAAATTGGATCTTTTTGGGGATGTAGCCGACCAGCGAAGAGGATAAAACGTGTTTCCTCGCTCAAACCGAGTCTTTTCGCTAGTTCATGTCTTTGTGCTTCCCGTTCCGCTTGACTTAAGGGGTAGAAAATCTCGTTATCAAATGAATTGTTGATATATTTAACACGATCTCCCATGCTGGGATAACGCTGTCTATACAATTGTGCCGAATCTGTATTACATGAGAAAACCTGGCTAAACTGTCGAACTAGCAAGCTTTCTAAAGCAAAATATGCTGCGGGAAATCGGCGCCATAAAATCGCATTTTTATCACCTGCTGCCTTAGTCTGCGAGTGAATATCGTTATGAATAAACAGGGTTTTCTCTCCCTGCCAATTCAGAGCAGCTAGGCTTGGTTCCAGCCGATGAAAGTGCATAAAGTCCGAGGTGAAATTACGCCCTAGCAGTGCCGCAGTATACTTGATTGTGGTTGGTACTAAACTTCTAAAATTATCATTTTCCAAGGTAAATAGTGGTAAAAAGCTAATTTCTCTACCTGCCAATTCTGCTTCTTGCCACTTACCAACTGGTTGGTTGTGATCGCTTCCTGTCCCTACTAGTCGCACTTCAAATTCATTGGGAGCGTATTTAATAAATGTATTAATAAGTGTTTGTATTCCTCCAATAGTAGAGTGCCAAGGATTAAACTGGTAAAAAATAGTTAAAACAGGTTTATGCATGACTTATATAATCTCAGCATAACTCGCCAAGATTCTTGTAACTGTTTACTATGTAAAAATCTTTGCTAATTAAGCTTTTATTTTTACGTTCAAGATACTAAGCGTTTTACTAAATAGTTAAGTATCTTTACTCCTATAGCATCCTCTGAAAGCTCAAATAGTAATACTATCTATAGATACCGTCCTAGGCAAATATATAGTTATCCACCAAGTTATCCGCTTGGATACTATACTTATATGTATCAATAATACTTTAATTATAAGGCTAAATACTTAATATTAATCGTTGGAGCTAATACAAATTGTGGCAGTTAAGCCTAAATGGGGTTTTGCGATCGCCCAAGTAAATACACTTCCAGTTTAATACCTAGTAAATCGGCACGAGAAAACCAAACTATGTAAAGATAAATAAATACGGAGAATGCATCTACTGAGGTAACTGAGATACGGGTATTCGTTTAAGGGTATTTCTGATTTGTGAACAAGATAAAACCTTATTAAACCTGAAAACTGCGGATTTACCACAAAAATTGGTCAAGATTGCATCAATGCAGATAGCATCCTGGAGGGTGAAATAAAAGTATCCACTCAGCTATCCACCTAGTTACATCTGGTTTCTAAATATTTACTTTCTACGGAGTATATATTTGCCAATATAGCGGTATACAATTGTATGAAATATGAACAGATGTACTGTAGTCGTTGACATATCGAAGTGAAAAGTTACCTACAAGACTCTAAGCTGATTCTAAATATTCAGCGAGGCAGTAGCAACAATGAGTAAACTAGTTATAAATATCTAGCAATACCTCTGCCAATTTACGAGGTTACAGCCTCGGTAGAGCTGGGGAGTATGCTTTCATTGCTTAGATATTTAGGTCATGTTCAGTCTATACTACATCTGAGTGCATCTCACTCAACTGAAAACCGCTATATGCTAAAAATAGCAGATTTATACCGATATAAAAGATGACAAAAGTAAATCTTAGAATTTCTCTTTCTCTTATACGTAAATCATATTTTAGACTCTTCAAATGAATGAAATTATATTAACTGAAAATGAAACCCTGAGGCTCCAAGCCTTGCACCAATATAACATTTTAGACACTATTTATGAAGCTGCCTTCGATGATCTCACCCGTTTAGCGGCACAAATCTGTGGTACTCCCATAGCTTTAATCAGTTTAGTTGATGAATCCCGTCAATGGTTCAAATCAAAAGTCGGATTAGACAGTGAATCAAGCTCCCGCGATCTTGCATTCTGTGCCCACGCGATTTTACAGCCCCATGAAACTTTGATTATTTCAGATACACTACTTGATCCGCGTTTCGCTACCAACCCATTAGTAACTTCCGACCCTTGTATTCGGTTTTATGCTGGTGCGCCCCTGATAACACCGGAAGGATATGCTTTAGGAACACTCTGTGTGATAGACCATGTACCACGACAGATGAACTCAGAACAACTGGAAGCATTGCAAGCGTTAAGCCGTCAAGTCATGGCTCAAATGGAATTAAAGCGTAATATATACAACTTAGAACGTATAACTAATAATAAACATAAACAGATTGAATACCTAATTTCTGCCCTTTCCCACGATTTACGTACTCCTTTGCTAGGTACTCGTGGCACTCTGTACGCAATGCTAGGTGGAGCTTTTGGTTCTGTGAGCGACACTTGGAGAGATGTGCTAGAAGATTGCCGCCAAGCTAACGAAGACCTCTTGAAGTTTGTCGAAGCTTTGTTAAATGTATCTCGCTACAAAATCGAAGTTTCTAAAACCTTTAAGTGCGAAATTATTAACTGGAAAACCATTTTTGTCGAAACTATTCTCCGCAGCAATTGTACTTGCAAACAAAAGTCTGCAATTAGATATAAAATTGCTTCTTCTCTGCCAATTGTATATGGTAATGCTCTTGAGATTCAACGAGTTATACAGATAATACTTGATAATGCTGTAAAAGTTAATAATCCAGACCAGGAAATTACTCTTGAGGTAGCATTGTTTGGAGTTGAGAAAGTAAAAATATCAGTGCGATCCAATGCCTGGGAAATTGCTCCTTTAGACAACGAAAGTCTTTTTGGCACCTTTATTCAAGGACGTGGTCGGAATAATATAGATAAGCTAGGTCTCTACTTATGCTTTCAAATTGTAGAGGCTCACAAAGGCACTATCAACATAGAAAGTACTGTCGAGGATACTACATTTTGGTTTACCTTACCTGTCACTTATTAAAACGACCCTATTTTTACTTGTCGGTTAAGTATTTATTCAATTATTTCAAACCATACTAAAACTACGCTTAAAGCATTCAGCGTTAAAAACATGCAGTAAATATCGTCGCCAACTATTTTGTTGTATTGGTAAAGGTAGGGTGCTGCAAGTCTTTCCAGCCTTATACCATTTCACTAAAAATCTGATACAGATGCAAAGCTTGAAAGCATTGCTGTATCTAAGTTTTTTAATTGCGTTAGCGTAGCGGAGCGTTCGCTTTTAGCGTCTCCAAGAGTTGCCCATTGTGAATTGGTATTACTTGCTTTTGATTCTGTAACAATCACACTAACAATTTCAATGTGATTAACTGTGATTGATTTAGGTATTTTTCAAGCTAATTTTGATAAAATGAGGGCACAATTATACTAATGGTTTTGTGAAATGGGCGAGACCATTCTTTTTTACCATCAAACTGTACTTCATAAATAGATGTTTAATAACTGCACAGTTACTGTTAATAAGCTTCATTTTTTTTGAGAAGGTCTTTTACTTTAAATCCCTTTACCTGTAACACTTTTACAATTCTTGCCGCCCTTTCAAGAAATCTTATATAAGATGTATTAATTTTATGTATCATGTTATTATTAAAAGCAAAGAATGTCAGTATAAATCTAACTACAAAGCAAAGAATGTCACCACAATTTAACTGCATCATTTAATACAATAAATAAGTTGTTAACACCGAAAATTAGAAAATATAAAGGATATTGATATCTAATGTATAAACAGTTAAGGCTTTTGGATAACAACATTGAAAATTTAATATCAGTAAAGCTGTTGCAGTTCTATAGTCTAGAAATTTAATTAGTATGCTAGGTGACTGTAATTAAGGTGGTGGAGATATTAAATAGTGATAGCTATTAGCTTGATAAATTTTCTAATTCATTCATCTAGGAAAGGTAATTTTTTAACTCCTCTCCATACTAGTATTTTAATACTAGTGTTGTTTTTATTTGGACAGCAAGCCTTTAACCTCTTGATAGCACACTTAAATAAAGAAGCATGTGCCCGGGTAACCCATACTTTATTGGTAGAGCAAGAAGGAGAACGTCTACTCAATGCTGTGATAGATAATCAAGAAGAAGGTTTTCTAGAAAATTCTGGTCAGGGACAAAGCAATCCTATAGATTATGGTAAGGAAAAGCCCCGTTTCGACAACAGCTTCAACCATCTGTATAATCTTGTACAAGACAACCCTGCTCAAATAAAGCAACTCGATAAAATTAGATATATCTATAACCAGTGGCAAATGGAATTGAAGCAAAAAGCGTTTTCTGGTTCTGTCAGCAACTCTGCTCTAGCAAAAAGCATTTTATTTGATTCCTTGCACAACGAGATTGAGAAACTGATTCAGCGCGAAGAGATGCTTTTGAGGGTTCGGAAAAATCGTGTACAGCACTTGAATGATATTAACACTGCGATAAACATTTTCAACACATTAGTCATTTTGTTTGGAGCGGTTTTAAATCTCCAGTTGTTGCATCGGCGTGTCAAGCTTCCATTAGACAAATTGACACAAGTTAGTAAACTTTGGCAAGCGGGACAAATGGAAGTGCAACTGTGCTACTCTTCTAGAGATGAAATCGGGGAACTAGCTGGAGTTCTGAACGCGATCGCTGATGAGACTCGTCACCGTCAAGAAACCATTGAGGTGCGTAACCAACAGCTTGAAGACATGATATCTGCACTTTCTCACGACCTCCGTGTTCCTTTACTTGCCACTCGTAATACCCTAGACTGTATGAGCAGAGGAGCTTTTGGCCCAGTAAATGAAACTTGGAAGGAAGTTTTTGAAGAGTACCATGAAGCTAATGAGGATCTGCTTAAGCTTGTAGAACTCCTCTTAGATATCTCCCGTTATGAAGCACGCAGCGCTTGTTTAATGTGCGATCGCCTGAATTGGGAAAAGATTTTAATTAAAGTAATTAATCAGGTAAAAGCAATATCTACAAATGAGCTAGCCTTCATTTGTAAAATTTCTCAATTGCTGCCAACTGTCTACGGTGATGAATTAGAAATTCAACGGGTTTTACAAAACTTACTTGATAACGCTGTGCGGGTAAGTAAGCCTAAAGGGGAAATTGTTCTTGAAATAGCGCCTTATGGAGAGGACGAAGTAAAGATTTCGGTGCGTGATTACGGTTCAGGAATTACGCCGCAAGCTCAGGAAAAGCTGTTCCACCGCTTTATTCAAGGACGAAAGCATCGTGGAAAAAGTGGGCTTGGTCTATATTTATGTCGTCAAATTATTGAGGCTCACGGAGGAAACATTGGTGTCGAAAGCTCTCTTGGAGAGGGAAGTACTTTCTGGTTTACTCTCCCAAGTGCCATAAATAACGTTAATTGCAGATATGAACATAATATAACCAGATGTAACAGGAATAATGCCTAAGATTGACGAAGACAAAACTGTGCGTGTTCTATTAGTTGATGATCACGCTTTAATCCGCCGAGGAATGAAAGGACAATTTAGCCTTGAACCTGGTTTTAGTATAGTTGGAGAAGCATTAGATGGTGGACAGGCTGTTGAATTAGCTAGCCAACTGCAACCAGATTTAGTCTTAATGGATATTGATCTGCCAGTTATGGATGGGATTACAGCTACTCAGCAGATAAAAAGTAGCTGTTTGAACACTTGTGTTCTAGCCTTAAGTGCCTTTGACGAAGATACCCAGGTCATGGGAATGCTTGCAGCTGGTGCTGATGGTTACTGCCTTAAAACCATTGAGTGGGAACAGCTCATCGCCGTCATTCAATTGATACTTCAAGGTGGTGCTTATTTAGATCCTCTAATAGCTCAAAAAGTTGCTCGGATGCTTAGGTCAACGGCTGTCACTCCCGATGTTCCTGTATCTAAAGTAATAGCGGAACCGATTCTCAGTAATCGTGAACGCGAGATTCTTAAACTTATTGCACAAGGCCACTCAAACCAGCAGATTGCAAACCAACTCTACCTCTCACTTGGAACCGTCAAGTCTTATGTACGTATGGTTCTCAACAAACTGAGCGTTGATGATCGTGTCCAAGCAGCAGCTTTAGCTGTACGCCAAGGGTTGATTTAAGCTTAGAGAAATTTATGTAAACAGGCAGATAATTCTGTAAAAGTGGTAGCCGCCATTGGTGAGATGTCATTCATAAGTTGTTCTGACCACAAAATGTAAGGCTGAAGTAGTTGATGCTGGAATTTCTCAGGTATGGGCAAGCATAGCACTAATACATGAGGTGCAAACAAAGCTATCTCTTCAAGTGTGGGAATAGAGTAATATGGCAAAACTTCTGCATTTTGTTTTAGGCAATGACTGCTGACACGCTGCACGGTAGTGACATTGCTACCAATAACCATAATTCTTGGTCTTTCCATATAATTTATGAACCTATCCGACTAATAATATTTGGGTTACAAAGCTTAAGTTTATTGAAAAGTTAAAACTAAAAATTCAGGTTTTCAAGAGCATTTTGCAAAAAGAAATAGGGATTTTTAGAATATTGAAATAATTTTATCTACTTACGACTTATCTGCAAGTGCTAAATGCTTACCCTTCAATGGTTTTACTATTTACAAAGGAAGTAAAATTATAAGCAATTAATTGACATGAAAATAAGATATTGAGCGAATAAGTGGGACTAAATCATCCGTTAAAGTGTAAAAATAGAAAACAATCTATTTTTTCATAAAAACTCAAGTATTAAAACATAAAAAGCATGAGTGATTAAGTCACCATCTAACAAGTCCATAGACTACTATTATTAGTTGACTATATTGATGATAAGATAAACAAATTTTCTCACTCACCAATTGAAATATTTTGAATTACCATGTCATGCGTTTAACACTAATTCTGTTAATAGCTTATAAATTTGCCCATTTTATAGCTTTTACAAAATTAAACATACATGGGTTTTATCATGCCTACTTAATTATGAAATTTAAACTATCTGTATGCTACAGCCAAGCGGATAGTTAACTGGATAATTTTATTCCTCATTAGGATACTGTATAAAAAATAAATTAAGTAGCCATAAGATAGTATTTTATGATGGTATTTGCGTATGAAAGTATATGTAGGCTTCGCTAAGTCTTTACTTAACAACGATTTAAACTTTGAAGTCACCACCAAGACTGATTAAAAGCCAGAGCGAACGCAGGGATTTCTGAAACCCATGTTGGATAAGGATATTATCCTAAAAATAGGCTAAATTAAAAAACTCCGAAACCCTTGCTATTAAAGAATCTTTATACTTTAGACGCGTTTCCCCTGGATTAAAAACTGCTTGTGACAATACTTAAGCGATATTTGGGTTAATTATGTTGAAACGCTATATATAGTGCATTACGCACCTCTGATGTTTTTTAGCTAATTAATTAAATTTATAAAACTTATGACTCTAACACAAGAAAGTCAACTGATCGTGATTCAACCTCAGCAACGCTTAGATTCAAAACATAGTAATACCTTAACAGAACAGCTATCTAGCTTAGTAGCTCACCCCAAACATCTTTGGGTAATTGATCTAGTCAAAGTAGATTTTATGGATAGTTCGGGTTTAGCCGCTTTACTTAAGGGGATTTCAGCTATACGTTCAAGTGGTTGTCGTTTGGTAATTTGCAATCTGCAAGCACCTGTTCGGATGATCTTTGAACTGACTCAGATGGATTCAGTGTTTGAAATTTATGAAAATTATGATGCCGTCGTAACGATGTTTAATGCTCAACTATGAAGTATTTATTGCTACGCTACTGCAAATATTTTAAATAATAGATTAGAGATTAGCTGGTTACATATTTATTTGCTGAACCTGTTAAACAATCCCATTTTTACTTTTAAAAACTATTGAAATAAGGAAATGTGTAGACGATTGAGTTCGTAAATTTATTTACCGAAACTGTAATTACTATGTCTAATACCTCTACTTCCAACCGTTTTCAGATGCCAGTTATAGATGATCTCCATAATGCTGCTCAAGCTGAACTTCCAGTTCATCCCTCTGTAATCAGTAAAGCCAAGCGGATGATTGACATCTTGGGTGCTATTGTAGGGCTATCAATTACAGTAGTGCTAGCAATTCCTATTGCGATCGCTATTAAGTTAGATAGCCCGGGTTCTATCTTTTACAGTCAAATTCGCTGTGGTTTGAATGGGCGTTACTTCCGAATTTGGAAATTCCGCACGATGTCAGTTGGAGCTGATCAAATTAAGCATCTAGTTAAGAATGAAGCTCAAAGCGATCAGATATTCAAAAATGAGAATGATCCCCGTATTACCTGTATAGGAAGGTTTCTCCGCCGCACTAGCTTAGACGAACTTCCTCAGTTTTGGAACGTACTAGTGGGGGAAATGAGTCTAGTTGGTACTCGCCCTCCCACTCCCAATGAAGTGATACACTACTCAAAACATCACTGGAAAAGATTGAATGTCAAACCAGGTATAACTGGTGAATGGCAGGCTCATGGTCGCTCCAGTATTAAAGACTTTGAAGATATTGTTCACATGGACTTAGACTATCAACGTAAGTGGTCTATCATTTATGATATTAGTCTAATCTTAAAAACTTTAAAAGTTGTGTCAAATAAGACTGGTGCTTGCTAACATACCAAAATTTTCAGGAGAATCAAATAATTTATTTGGTAATTGATCGGACTAAATTGCAGCGAAAAATTTGATGATTATTAGTTTAATTTATGGTAAAATGACTATCCAAATATATTGAAAATTTTTACCTAGATTGGAAAATAGTAATTTTGAGGAGCAATCAAAAGTATTTTCTCAAGCATTAGGATTATTCAAAAAATATCAGACTGTTGTACAGGACTGTATCATCATGATGGACTGCAACGAGAAGTGAGCATCGCTTTCTGGTGGAATCCCACAAACCAACGCTCACGGCAGGAATTGGAATTGAACTTAATTTTGAAGTGGCACAGTCCATACTGTCAATTCTGGCGTTGCATTGTTGCGGGATTTATTGCGAATTGCGAATTGGATTTATGCAACGCCCTAATTCTCAAGATTGCAGCACTCCACCTTTGGTTCAGTTGCAAAATTATTCAAACCCACAGCTTTCAACAGCGCCGTCCAAGAAGTATCTTGCGAATTGGTGCGACGCAATTCACTAGCAGCACTCAGCGCTTCGTACCAAATACCATTAGCCGCATAAAGATTCACTTGCTGATTTGGTGTTGCTTTTTCCAATTGAGTTTTCAAAGTAGGCTTTAGTTGCTCCCGTTTTACATAGCCTTCAACATTAGCAATAATTTGGTTATCCTTCTGGCAGTAGATGTTAAAATACCATCGATATTGCTTGCCAATCTCTAAAGGTGCTGCAATTGAAGGCAAGCGAAGGTTTACTATTCCTGGTGTCCCCGTTAAAGCAGTTTTGTAAGTAGTCTGATGTTCTGCTTCATCTTCTAGGACAAACTCTCCAGATGCAAAGTCTGATGCATAAGGAACATAGAATACGAAACTAGGATGGTCTCTGATCGTTGTGCCAAACACCAATTCCGAGTTTGAATAAACAGGTACTAAAGCTGTGAGCCGCTTTTGAGAAGAAGTCAGGAGCTTATTTATATCCTGACCACAGCCACGACTACCTGCTTCTGTTCGCTTACCTGGTTCCCCGATGCCTTTTGGTGGAGGCGGGGCTGCGAAAATCAATGATTGATTTAATTGTCTGTTAGATGCAGGCTGTGCCTGCACATCTATAGAGCTAAAGAATGTTAAACTAACAGCGAGAAAAATTTGAATCTTTTGCACATATAACTTCATTTTTATTTATGCCTCAAGTTCTGCTTTGTTGTGAAAATAGGTAAATTGCCACAGTACCGCCAGTAGCCACTAAAACCAAAGCTGACGGAACTAGGGGAACCCAAATCCCTTGGTAAAAGAGAATTAAGCAAAAAACGTATAAGACTCCAAGTACACCTCCTCCTGCCAATATTAAATATAGTCTTGACCGATCGCTTGGTGCGATCGCTACTGATCCAGCTACGACAAATGCACCTCCAACCACTGACCAACTCCAAACCCACAAAACTTCGCCCCAAACAGGCAAAACTGATATCAAAGGTCGCCCATCCATCACCGCACTCACTAGCTGACTCACCATTTGTGCTTGCAGAACCACCCCTGGTATTTCTTCGGAAAAACCCTGCCCAGTCATGTAGGGGGTAGGATTATAATCACGAAAGCTTTGGGCAGTAGTACCAATGAGAACAATTCGGTCTTTGACTTGTTCAGCGTTGACTTTACCGCTAAGAACATCTGTGAGTGTGACTTTAGGAGCAATTTCTCCAGGAGAACCTTGGAAAGATCGGTAATTGAGCAATATTTGGTAGCCCCCCGTATCCGCCTGTTGATAGCCACCCTTATGAGGCTGCAACCGCTTAAAAACAACTTTACCTAACTGCAAATCCCCAGAATCATTGTATTTGGCAGAGATACCTTTTGCCTCCAAGTAGTGGAATGCCAGTTGAGCATTAAGGGCATAGGGTGCCGTACAAGGGGAAGTTACGTCTGCTGGTTGCATTGCCAATAAATGACGACGCAGAACGTGGTCTGAGTCTGGGATAATATCACTAAATCCTTGACGTTCTAGCGGAACCCCCAAAGGAGCTGAAATTCCTGGACGTTCTTTTGTAAGTTCTTGAACTTTGCAAATTGCAAAAAGCTTGTCATCTGTTTTCAATCTACTTGCCAAAGAAGCTTGGTTGCGTTGTAATGGTTGATCGTGATAAATATCTAAACCAATGGCTTTGGGTTGGAAGTGTGCAAGTTTTTCCAAAAGTCTTGCTAGTGCTAGCTCCGAAAGCGACCCTCTTCTTTCCTTTTGTTCTGATAACTGAAAATCTTCTTCGGTGACAGTGACTATCAACAGGCGCGGATCTTGCTTTTCTTGAGGACGCGATCGCATTAATTGATCGTAAGCTTGTAACTCCCATGTTTGCAATCCTCCCATTTGCCGGACTCCCAGCACGCTGATGGTGAGCATCACACTCATTAGCAATCCCCTTGTGAGTAGGCCAATATTAGATTTAATTCGGGGCTTTGGCCAAGTCATCGTTATGGCAGCAGGATTTTCACAAATTATCGGTAACCAAGTTGCCCCAGGAAATTTGTCCTCTAATCCTTGCAGTTTTTCTCTGGCAGTGCGAACTGCAATATATAAAGATGCGCCTGAAGAAAAAGCTGCCAGAAAATGTTTTAAAAATGCTTGTGCCACAAGATCGGGCACAGGTTCCCGCATGACAATAATTTGGGGAATATGTAAATCTTGTAGTTCTCGCGCTAATCCCAATCCATCACAGGAGTTGAAAATTGCCAACTGTAACCCATTGGTGACGGCATTTCTCAGCGCATATTTCAAATCTGCAATTGTTAAACTATCTTGGTCATTAATATAAATGCGGCCAGTCTCACCTTCGCTTTTACTATGACCAGCGAAAAATAAAATGTTCCAAGGTTGGTTCCACAGTTGATCGTTAATCTGATCGCGTTGGGGCTGTGTCAAAAAGGTTGTGGTAGCATTGGGTAATTTTTTTAATAATTCGCAGTCTTTGTCCACATCAATACCAGTTTTATCGCCCAGAACCGCCAATATGTTGATTTTATGTCTGTAGGTAGATGTCTGCAATACAGTTCCTTGTTCTAACTCTGGAATGCTCAAAGCTATTTCGGCTTTGGTGTAGTCCCGATCGAGCAAATCCCATAGATGCCAAGGAAGTTTCTCTAGCTGCATAGAAGCAGTGCGAATCAGCACTCGCACTTCTTCATTGGGCATTAAGTGTTTCAGCCATTTTTCCCGAATCCGCCAAAATGACTCTGACTCTAGCCAGTGATTTAAGTGCGATCGCAACTCACAACCTTTGTTTTGACACTCATCACGCCGTTGGCTAATAGAACCATCGTAAATAATTTTTTTGGCTTTGAGGCGGCCACTTCCTAGACTACAATAAGTTGATCGCCACTCATCAATTGCTTTAGCTATTTCTAGATTGGGAGGTAAATGACCAGAGGTTTCTATGGTGGGACGCTTCCCATCTTCTCCAATCTCCAACGTTACCCGCACCCCTAACTCCAAATCGCCATCAAGCTTCAGAACAACTAACTTTCCCATTTGCAGCACCCCAATTGTTTTTCGCTTCAGATGAGAAAACTTTCTATCACGCTAATATTTCCCAAGACCAATTTAATACTAAAACGTTCTCCTACATCGCCACTAAACTGCAATTGAATATTCTTGTTACTGCTTCTAGTTTGCGCTTCCATAATAGATTCTCCCTCTACTCCTTCAAAGTCAATTACCATCAGTTGGAGATTTGGTGGTAGATAAATTTCTCCCCATGTAGGATGCACTTCTACGATAATATCTATTTCCTGCTCCTTCTCTTGAATGAAACCAACGACTAGAATTACAGATTGAATTATTCCTGTCTTTCCTAAATCAATCAGCTTACCCCTGCTAACAAAAGAACCATTAGCACTTCTTAGATTCCAATTTGGATTAGCACTTTGATAATTAAAGATAGTTTCAATTTCTTGCCAACCAGACTCAAAAATATTTTCTAACCATTGTTTGAGTTTAACTAAAGTCTTACTGTCAGTGGGCAATTGAGAAGCTAACTCAGCTTGCCTCACTTGAGTAAGCTCTTCTAAATACTCCAGTAGATTGTCCAAAGGTTGCAACTGGTTGATTGGTAACAAATCAGTTTGTACCTGCCTGACAAATCCCAGCAGTGTCGCTTCTCGAAATGATTTCTTTATCTGCACAGCCACATAGCCAATTCGATTTGACTGGACTTCAGGCGGTACGTAAATAAATTGTGCATCTTCAAACACTGGGCGACATTCTAACGATCCCAAATTTTTGAGCGACAAATCGGCTACATCCATAAGTGTTTGCTGTACAGGGTTCCAACTATCGCTTTTGCCTAAGTCTGTCTCAAATCCCATGTATTGTAGATAAGAGTTTACGAAAGACACAGACAAAGTATTGAGATGAACTTGTTCAGCTTTTTTTGGCGTGGCTTGTCGCCTACATAACTCTTCTGCTCGATGTCTTCCATCTGGCGGTATAGGCCCTGTAAATTTTAAAGGATCTGCCATTTTCTCCATATTTTTTGATTAGATGACTAAAGTTTCTTAAATATTAAATACATATATATTCTTGGAGTTTATCAGTAAACTTTTTTAGGCATCGTTGATAGAAACTATGTAGAGATGTGATTCCAATACCCCATTCTGCCGAAATCTCTTTCCAGGAAATTCCAGAGTATCTTCTTTTAGCTATAGCTTGAAAATTTGCTTCTGGATGACCTTTGATGTGTTCTTGGCAAAAAATAAACTCTGGATCAGATTCTATATATTCTATTATTTGTTCAGATAAAGACATTGGTTGAGATTGAGATGATGGGATATTTTCCAGATGAGAGTCTTCGAGATTTATTTCATTTCCTTTGCCGATAACCTTGGGAATAGCTTCTGGAAAAAAGCGTTTACTCAATAGCATATTTACCCAAGTTAGAACTTCGCCGCGTTCTGGATCATACTTTTTAATATTGTTATCTTGGCAAAGATAGAAAAATAAATTTTGTACTGCCTCATCATAAATATCTTCATAAACTAGTTGAAATTGGCCCTTATAAGGATGAATCAGTCTACCCGACTGCCAAATCGCATTCATCAGCCGTGTTAAAGCTACACGCTGTTCTTTGGTTGCGTATGGGTGTTGTTGGGCTTTGAGCGTTAATTCTTTAAGTTGTACATCTAGTTCTTTTCTCCAGCCGTTAGTCATAAAAGACCTCGAATTCAAACGCACCAACTTGCCAATCTGTATATATCTCTCATGTATGGATTGCGATTTTTACACAGACTAGCCACAATCGTTACAAAACTTTTCGCTCAGACATGAAAGAGATGTAAATAAGTATTAATACTGTTTAGTTAAGGAATACCTTGGTTTGGGAACTCCAAGAAATAAATTATCTAATCTTGTAAGGTGAGCATCTTGCCCGAACCGGATTAAATTAGTGAACAGTTAAGCTTATGAGCATTTATGTTGCATAAAAGCATGCTTGGAACTGCTTACTATAAACAAATCAACCTGGAAAAATGAATGGCGATTAGCTTAATCATTGGAAGCAGTCGCAGATTTGACCCTGAATGAAACACGCCACTTGTATTCGTCGGGGACTTTGACTCCCAACAGACAAATTAATTGATAACCGATAACTGTTGAGGTCTAGCCCTCAATCCCTAATTATTTTTTTTCCAATAATTATTCTCTATTTTGTGGCATAAATTTAGTTAATGCGGGTGATATGTATACAGCAGCATTGATCAACTAAGAAGTTCCTTATGACTAACTCCACCCACCAGCTAGACAATTCCGCTTTAACATTGCCGATTTCCCAATTAGCTCGGATAACTGCCGAGCAATTTGCTAACCAGCAGCCAAATTTTGAAAAAGCAGAGCAAGTTCGGCTGAATACCTTGGCTGTGTGGGTGGTAAATGACTACTTAGAAATGATGGATATTCCTACTAACCTCCAAGCTAGTGACAGCTGGAACCCAATTATGCGCCTCTGTGGGGATGTAGCTGATTTAGAAGTGCCCTCTATTGGTCGTCTGGAGTGTCGCCCTGTCCATTTGCATCAACAGATATGTTCCATTCCTCCAGAAACTTGGGAAGAACGGGTGGGTTATTTAGTAGTTCAATTTGATGAATCGCTCCAAGAAGCGAGGTTGCTTGGTTTTATTCCCAGTGTCAAAAATGAAACGTTGCCTTTAGCGCAATTGCAACCATTGGAAGCGTTTATAGACCACCTGGGCCAACTGCGCCAATCCCCAGCTAGTCCAATGGTGAATCTAAGTCAATGGTTTGCTGGTATATTTGAGACAGGTTGGCAGACTGTTGAATCTCTGTGGAACGTGCCAGAACTCAGACCAACTTATGCCTTTCGCAGTGTTGATACTATCGAATTAAATGCCCTTAACCGACCAGAATCAATTACTAAACGTGCAAAACTGATTGATTTGGGTATCCAAATTCTCAACCAACCTGTCATGTTGATTGTAGAAATCAGCCCAGAAAAGGATCAGCAAACCAGTATTCATCTCCAATTGCACGCCACTGGTAATCACATTTACTTGCCACCAGGAGTTCATCTCACCGTTTTAGATAGTTCGGGAACAGTATTTCTAGATGCTCAATCTAGAAAATTAGATAACTACATTCAGTTGCAGTTTCGCGGTGAACCTAGAGAACAATTTAGCGTTAAAATAGCCATAAATGATACTAGCATTACCGAATATTTTAGAATTTAAAACATCTAGCTATCTTCCCTTTTTGTCAATAATTTATTAAGTGGTAATTGGTTAATTAAAAATTCAAGCCAGCTTTTAAGGATTTTGAAAAAAATCTATAAATGCTTGTAGAGCTTGTGATGAAACATGAGAACAGGGCATGGTTTCCTACAGGGGGATAGCAACGGCATGAGTAAGTTAGTGGTTCTGAAATTTGGAGAGGGTAGTTTTGAGCAAGGGTTTGCTGTAACCCTCGAAATTGGTGAAGAACACGAGCGTGCTACAACAGAAATTACGGGAAAATTACCTTCATTTCCCGAAATGCCGCTCTATTATAGTCATTGGCAGTCTAGTTATCGGCAGATAGGCAATCGTTATCGTCTCCATGCTGACAAAATGCAGGTGACGAATGTATCGATGATTCAAGATTGCGAAAACGCTTCTCATATTTTGCGGGCCCGCTTTAATACGTGGCTGCGAGCAGAGGAGTTTCGCCCTTTGAGGGAAAAATGGTTAGAAAGATTGTCGTCCACGGAAGAAGTACGGGTAATTTTGCAAACAGAAAATAGCCAATTGCAGTTATTACCCTGGCATCTGTGGGATTTGTTAGAACGCTACCCCAAGGCTGAAATCGCCCTTTCTTCACCATCTTACGATCGCATTCACAAACCACGCACAAAAAATCCCTTAGTCAATATTTTAGCGATTGTGGGCAATAGTCAAGGAATTGACACCCAGGCCGATCAAGCTTTACTGCAACAGTGTAGTAATGCAGAGGTCAGCTTTCTGGTAGAACCACAACGGAAGGAATTGACTGAGCATCTTTGGGGAAAAAACTGGGATATTCTCTTTTTTGCTGGGCACAGTTCTAGTAACAAAAATGGCGAAAGCGGACGAATTTACCTGAATAAAACTGATAGTCTCAGCATTAGCGAGTTAAAGTATGCTCTAAAGAAAGCCATTGAAAACGGCTTGCAACTAGCTATATTCAACTCCTGTGATGGATTGGGATTGGCGCGAGAACTAGCTGATTTGCAAATCCCTCAGATGATCGTCATGCGTGAACCTGTCCCAGATCAAGTTGCCAAGGAGTTCTTAAAGTATTTTCTCGAAGGTTTTGCCAGTGGCGAACCTTTATATCAGTCGGTACGCCAAGCGCGGGAACGGTTGCAAGGACTTGAGGATAAATTTCCCTGTGCGACTTGGCTACCAATGATTTGCCAAAATCCAGCGCAGATCCCACCTACTTGGAATGAATTAAGGTCTACAAAAACTGAAGCAGCAAATTTAGTTTTGTCTACTAGACAGAGATTTATAATAACTTTATTATCCAGTTTGGTGATTACAGGCTTTGTTTGTGGGCCGAGATTGCTGGGATTGGTAGAAACTTTAGAGATCGCAGCCTATGACTTGATGATGCGATCGCGCCCTGCCGAAGGACTTGATTCCCGACTACTGGTAATTACAATTGACGATGACGATCTGGCAATTCAAAGAAAAAATAACGAGGATTTAATTGGAGCTTCCATTTCCGAAAAATCTCTTAACAAACTCCTGGCAAAACTGAATCAATACCAACCCCGTGCGATCGGCTTGGACATCTACCGTGATTTTAAAGCCAAACAACCAGATTTAATTACTCGTCTTCAAAAAACTGAGAATTTGATTGGCGTATGTAAAGGAAGTGATGTCACAGTAAATATTCCAGGAAATCAGCCGCCGCCAGAAATCCCTAAGACAAATTTGGGATTCAGTGACTTTATTCACGATCGTGATGGAGTTATCCGTCGGCATCTCCTGTTCATGAACCAAGAGGCGACATCGTTGTGTCCTGCTCCCTTTGCATTCAGTCTAGAACTCGCCTCCCGGTATCTGCACCCTTTAGGGATTGAACCAAAGTTCACTCCTGAAGGGAATTTGCAGTTAGGTAAAACTATTTTTGAGAACCTGAAATCTCGGACTGGCGGCTATCAAAATATTGATGCCAATGGTGGACAAATCTTACTCAATTACCGTTCCCCAAAACAAATAGCCGAACAGGTGAAGCTAACCCAATTTTTATCTAGTCCAATTAACCCTAGTGCGATCAAAGATAAAATTGTTTTGATTGGTGTGGTGGCAAAGGGGGATTCTCCAGACACCTGGCCTACACCATTCGGCGTTCCTTTAGATCAGCAAATGCCAGGAGTGTTAGTACAAGCGCAGATGATCAGCCAAATCCTCAGTGCAGTGCAGGATGGGCGACCCTTACTGCGGGTTTGGTCACTGTGGGCTGAGGTCGCCTGGATTTGGGGCTGGTCTTTAATAGGGGGAGTCTTGGTTTGGCGAAAGCTTTCCTTCCCTTGGTTAGCATTGGTACTTATTATTACCTCTAGTGTTCTATATTTACTTTGCTTTGGTCTGTTAATTGCGGGTGCTTGGGTGCCCTTTGTACCTTCGGCTTTGTCGTTGATTGTCACGGTTAGCTTGATGTCAATATTTAATTCACCAAAAAAAGTTCGGGCGGCTACCGGGGAATAGAGCAATACACTTAGTTAAGAAAATTGATCTGTTAAGGCAGGTAGGGGAAAAAAATCTGATAATTGTATTGGATAGACAAATTTGGATAATTTAATTCTTAGAGTTCACTAGGGAGTGGAAAAAGATTTCTGTATGAAATTTTTGGATAACTAGTAGATAATTCTATTAGGTTTGCATACTTAAGGGAAGGTTTTTATGAAGTCAAATTCACAACCAATAAAACCATTGTTAGTAGTAGCTTTTAGCTGCACTAGTTTACTAGTTAGCCTGACTCCAGTACTGGCAAAACCAACTCTTAGTTCTTCACCTAGCGATGCTTACGGCGGGCTACGCCTACACCCTGGTGTTAAAACGAACCTTGCTCAAGCCACTGCTTTTAATCAACCCTCACTTCCATCTGGCCCCCCTCCCGCAGGTCGCGTTCGTGGTGGAGCGAAGCGCGACGGCGGGGATGATGCATGTCCACTTCCTATTACTAAAACTGATCTGACTGCTTTAGTGCCTTTCACTGAGGAAGCTAACTCGGTGACTAATGTCTGGGGACAGACAACGGAAGAACACCCAAGTTTGTTTTTCTATGTGCCTTATACTAAAGATTTGCCCTATGCAGTCGAATTTGTACTGCAAGATCAGGATTTGAAGGACATTTACAAAGAAGCGATCGCTCTACCAGATAAACCAGGAGTTATCCGCGTTTCTCTGCCTACCAGCGCTCCTGCTTTGGCACTAAACAAACAATATCGCTGGTTTTTAACCGTTAACTGTGATAAACAAGAAAATTCTCCCCCGACTTTTGTTGAAGGAGTAATACAACGAATCGAACTCAAACCAGCCGCTCTCAAAGAGCTACAAACTACAGAACCTCTAAAGCGCTATGCCATCTATGCCCAAAATGGGATATGGTACGAAGCACTGACGACACTGGCCCAACTGCGCGATCAAAATCCTAAAGATGCAGCACTACAAGCAGAGTGGCAAAACTTGTTAAGCAGCATCCGTTTAGATGATGTTGCAGCAGAACCGATAGTTTCGGATAAACCTTAGACTAAGAAACACATTATCCAGAGCAACTAATACTAACTCACTAAAATAATGAAACAGATATAAACCCTGAAAGCTTTGCTAAGTAAGTTTTTTAATAGTGTTAGCGTTCGCGTAGCGTCTCGTAGAGAGGAACAAGCGTCATTGCGAATTGGTATAAGGAGGTAGCCATAATTAAATATAAAAATAAAATCCTAATTGGTAGTGAGCGGTAACTCGACCACTACCAACTAGGATTTTCAGAACTAAAATCTAAAATTGATTAACTTAGTATTAGTAGTCTGTCCCATTAATTTTGCGGGGTTATAGAGACGCGAAATTTCGGGTCTCTACAGGGTTTTGGTAACAAACTAATCAATCAGAACAAATCTAAATCACCGTCCCAAAAAAAACATAATTGCCTTAGTGTCGCGGGGCGTTTGCTTTTAGCGTCTCCAAGAGTTGCCCATTGCGAATTGTTTTAATCTTCTTTTTGCAAAATATCATCATCAATGCGTCGCTCCCGATTAATATCGGGATTTTCTGCTGTCCAATTATCATCTGCTGCAAGAGATTCAGGAACTATCACAAGCTCAGTCTCTTTTTTATGGTTATTTCCCCATTCATCCAAAACATCTTTGATCAGTACTTCTTGTAACCAAATCTTAGCAACAACAGTCAGGGGTAGCGCCAGAAATAATCCTAAAAAACCAAAGAAGGTGACGAAAAATAATTGGGCAATTAAGGTAACGGCTGGCAGCAATGAAACTTGATGCGCCATAACAACGGGCGTGATGAAATTACTCTCAGCCTGTTGAATAAAAAAGTAGAGAATTAAAACAGCGATCGCTTTCCAAGGTTCATCCAAAAAGGCGATCGCCATTGCTGGTATTACACTCATCGTGGGGCCCAGATTGGGAATTAAGTTAAAAAATCCCGCTAAAACCGCTAAAGCAAGTGCTGCCTTGACATGCAAAATTGATAAGCCAATCAGACTCATCAGCCCGACTACAAAGATGGCAATGAAAGCGCCTGTAATCCATCCCTCCAAAGAGACTTCACATTTATCTAAAATCCCATCTACCCGTCGCCGATAAAATGAGGGGAAAAGCCGCACAAATACTTTGCGGTAAGCCACGGGGTCGGCTAAAATCATTCCCGTTAAAACCAACACTAGCAAAATCTTGAGGACAACTTCCAAAGAGCCAGATACAAAGGCAAAGGAGTTTCCCAATAGCCGATTGGCGAAGGGCTGTGCTTGTTGGATGAGACTATTAATATCTGGGACGTAGGGAATTAACTGGTTAGGAATATGAGTTCTCAGGGCATCAAGCCAATCATTAAAGCGCCCAAACCCTTTAGGAACCTGATAGGTTAGTTCTTGAAACTGCTGTGCAAATGGCGGCACAATTAGCCAGAAAAAACCTACAATAACTGCAAAAAAGATAGCTACTGCGAGGAGGACGGCAAATCCACGCTTCATGCCAAAGCGTTGGAAGCGTTTCGCTAGCCGATTTAAGGTGGTAGCTAACACAACTGCGGCAAACATCAGTAAAAGCACTTCCCGAATTTGCCACAGGATGTATAAAGAAAGAAGTATGGCGATTAAGCCGATCCATTGACCGAGGTTCACAGGCTGACTCCCGACGGTTGGCGAGATGCAATTTTTTGGTAATTCAGCTAGATTAACTGATTTTAGTGACTTGTGCGTCTATGGTTTGAGTTAATTTTGTTTCTGTGCTTGGAATCGCCACAGTAGCGTGATCGCCATAATCGCGATCGGCAACAATACTATAATTAGCGCGTTAGTTGCTGTTACTGGAATTGATAGGCTTGGCCCTGCATACTTAATTAATACTGATAACAAAGCCGAGAGTAAAAGCAGTTTCAGAACAAATACTAGTTGATTTTGCATAAAAGTACGGCATACAAATTTTTGTGGTACACACGAATTTGCGCTGTACCGCCCAGTTTCTACAATAAACCTACAGATACAATCCTTTCCAACTTTCTTTAGGAAATACCTTTGCTTTATTCACGTCAAACTCAACCAGCCAAAAACTTGTTCTACAGTCAGTTCCAATTTGATACCGTCAAGGATGGGTAATTTATCAGCACCTTCGTATAATTCCAATCGCTGTCCAGGAAAAATCCCTAGCACACTTTCGTCTTCTGGGTTGATTAACCAGCCGAGTTCAGTACTATTGCGCGAACAATGCAATAATTTACTCAACACTTTTTTTAACCTTTGGTTTGGAGAAAGAATCTCAATTGCCCAGTCGGGATGAATTTCAAAGCGGTTAGCAATTCTACCAGATGCAGTTTTAGGAATTCTGTCCCAGCGAAACACAGAGACATCAGGGACGATAGAAGCACCACCGAAGGTACAGCGTAGTTCTGGAAAAGCGTAAGCAATTTTTTGATTTCTAGCAATGCTGTTAATTGTTTCGCAAAGAGTAGCTTGGAGCAAGCTATGTTCACCTTGGGGCATTGGTTTTTGAATGATTTCTCCGTTAATAAAGTCTGATGCTGGTTCAGTTTCTGGCAGTGTGAGGAACTCGTCTAAAGTTAGTTGGGGTTGAGTTGCGATCGCCATAAGTAAATAGTATGAAGGGGATAGTTTTATTATGAGCGTGCGATCGCCTACTCTTAAAGCTTGCTATCCTCGCATCCTTCGTTTCTGATAGGTGCTATAAATTATCTTTTTGCCAAACCTATGAGGCGATGAACTTTTTTTTTAGTGCTGAGACATTTTAGATCAAACTAAGCTATTAACATAGCAATATCTGCTAGAAAGCTCCCTGCTCCCCTTGCCTCTTCTGGTCAGTTTAATTATTGTCCACTCAGTAAATACAACAAACTTGGGCTAAAATTACGTTTTAGTGTGTGTAATTATCCAAATATCCTTCTTTTAGATAATATTGCTATTGTCTAAAATTAGAAATATGAGGATTAGCGATCGCACTGAAATTTGGTTGTTCACCAATCATAAGATTTTTAGAGGGTACTACCATGCAAAATATGCTAAAACGCGCATTCTTACCTAGCTTGATGGCTGCTACTTTATCTAGTACTAGCTTAATACCGGTTCAACCTGCTTCTGCTGATGACCGAGTTATTAATAATGCAGCCATTGGAGCCGGTGCAGGTGTCTTAAGTGGAGTTGTAACAAAGTGTGGTTCGGTATTAGACAATGCTTTTAAAGGTGCTGCTGCTGGTGCTGCTGTTAATGCTGCCAATGGTGCAAGACGCGCCAGAGCCAGAAGAAGAAACGGACGTTTACCTGTTCAAGATATCGGTGTAGGTGCTGGTGCTGGTGTATTGGCAGGTGCAATTTCTGGTGGTTGTAGAACTACCTGGAAAAATGGTGTCAATGGTGCTGCTGCTGGTGCTGCTGTTAATTTATTAGATAACAGACGCAGAAGAAGATAATCTGTTATTAATAACTCGTAATTTAGTTACCCAGCACGGATTATCAATAAAAACTTTCAGGCGCGTAGAACGGTATAGTCGGCGATCGCTAACGGTGGGGCGTAGCCCATCATGCAATTCTGCCAACGCCTTACCTGCCTCAAAAAATGCTCTTTCCACACGGCGTTCTAGATGCAGGCGGTAAACGTAGCCATCCCGTCAGGCTGATCGCGCTGTTTTGCCTAGCTTAATTCTTCGACCTCAACGGCAGTAACTGTAATTGTTGCTGAACCTGAATATACTTGCTGGGAAATATCCTTGTTTGCAGAGTTAGCAGGTGCTTTTGAATTGCTAAATGCAGTAGAGGTGGCTTTTTTACGTCTAGAAGGTGGTTTGTGTATGTATTGCGATTTACGCAAACGGTGAGTTATACCGATTTTTATTTAATTACTTAGCGGAGGCATAAACTTTGCTGAAAATTATACAGGTAGAAACTGACGAATATAAATCTCACATACACCAACTCTTTTGGGAATATTTTAACGAGACTAAGTTGATATTCAGTCATCAGTTTGGCATCAATCTAGATGTGAATAAATTCTTTGAGCAATATATGACTCAACTGCACGAATTTATACCTCCTTTAGGACGCTTGCTTTTGGGACAATACGAAGCAAAAATAGCAGGCTGCGCTTGCTTGCGAAAAATTGGTGAAGATATTGGCGAAGTTAAAAGGATGTATGTAAGGCCGGAATTTCGCAAAAAAGGAATCGGTAGAGCATTATTAGAAACTATCATCAATGAAGCTTCTAATATTGGTTACTCAAAGATTCGTTTAGACAGCACCCCTTTTGCAAAGGAAGCACATACACTTTATCGTCTATATGGCTTTCAGGATATCGAGCCGTATTTAGAAAAAACAGAGATTCCTTTAGAATATCGAGCCAACTGGGTTTTTATGGAATTAGTTTTAAAATGATCAATATCCGTTGTGAAACTTTGTCAGACTACACAGTAATAGCTGAGGTGAATACATTAGCCTTTGGGCAAGAAAATGAGGCTAAACTTGTAGAGAAAATTCGCCGTTCTGACCGCTATATTCCAGAACTTTCTCTGGTTGCACAGATTGAAAATATTGTAGTCGGTCATATTTTATTCAGCTACATTGATCTGGTGAGTAAAGAAACACTACAGGTTCTCGGTTTAGCACCTTTGGCAGTTCGTCCAAAGTTTCAACAAAAAGGTATTGGTAGCGCACTAATAAAAGCAGGGTTAGAAATAGCAGAGGCAAAGAAAGAAGCTATAGTGATTGTCCTTGGTCATCCCCACTTCTATACTCGCTTTGGCTTTCAGCCTTCTGTTGTTTATGAAATCGAGTCTCCTTTTCCAGTACCAGAGGATGTCTTCATGGTTAAACCACTGCAAAGCTATCATCAAAAGTATAAAGGAAAAGTTTTTTATCCATCTGCTTTTAATGGGGTATAGTATTATCTCGCACTAATCAAAAATTCAGTAGACCTCTTGCAAAATTATTTTGTGGTATGCATTAAGAATTTTGTTAAAAATGCACATCCAAATCGATGCAGAAAACTTTACTACTTCATTGGTATGTCTAATTCCAATTGAACGCAAATTTTAAAGCTTATTATTGTACCATGAATTATTTTTGCAAGAGGTCTATAGCGGTCAATGAATTAGCTTTAGCGAACCGGGCGGAATGCACGTTGCAATCACAGCAAATTTGATTCTGTTTATCTATGAATCTTTCCGTTTTTAGGAATGTGGCACAACCGACAACGCACACATTCATATCCAGTTTCATCTCAATTCATACCGCCATTATGCAACGCCTTTTAAAACACTCCTTAGTGCTTAACATAAATTCTCAGGCGTACCCTTCCTGGTACTCCAGACTGTGCTCTAATTGATAGCTGAACTGCGTTATCGGCAGGTCTAACATCAATCGTATTGAATGCTTTAATATCTGGAATGTTATCGTAGGGCGTGTACCATGCTTCGGTAACAGCAGAAGAAAAAGGAATAGTAGTATAGGTAAAAATTTGTGGATACACTGGAGCAAAGTATTCGTCTGGGCCTTAGCCCTAAAAGTTTGACGCAGCAATTTACAAAAATTTTCAATTATTATTTAAGAGATTTCTAAAGAATAAATTGTCCCAAAAAATTAATTTTTAAGCATTCAACAAAAGAATTATAATAACCTTGAGCTTTCAATTTCTAAAGTTTGAGCTATGTTTGCATTAGTCTCGCTTGAGAAAATTCAGCTACCTGTGGGAGCAGTTGTGCGGTTGCCTGCAACCTGGCAAGATTATCAGAGTTTGTGTCAGCAACGAGGTGGCAATTCAATTCCTCGCATAAAATTCCAAGATGGAGAAGTCTTGCTCATGTCTCCTCTTCCTAAACATGGACGTGATGCCCATTTAATCGCAAATATCATTACAGTTCTGCTGGATTATGTTGGACGTGAGTACGATGCTTTTACTCCTGTGACAATGGAATTACTAGAGGAGAGTGGAATCGAACCAGACTATTGTTTTTATATTGACCATTGGGAAGCCGTATCTGGTAAGGAGCGAATTGACTGGAGTGTTGATCCTCCTCCTGATTTGGTGCTGGAGATTGATGTAACGAGTTATTCTGATGTGAATGATTACCTCCCTTACCAAGTTCCAGAAGTCTGGCTATACCGCAAAAAACAACTGTGTATTTATCAGTTACAAGGTACAGAATATCTTGCTCAAACTCAAAGCAAATATTTTTCAGATATAAATCTCCAGGATATAGTTGCTAGGTGCTTTGAAGTTGCCTACGATCGCAATACCAGTGTCGCCATTCGTGAACTCAAACAGCGCTTAGGTTGAAGAAGAGGGAGGGAAGCTGGGAGATATCACTGGTGCTGAAACTACATCCTTTACCTCTAACGCAGCCGCAACCCGTAAAATTAACGCTTCATTATATGGTGCTGCTATCAATTGCACACCTAAAGGTAAAGCATTTTGGCGCTGAATTGGTACTGATAAAACGGGTAAACCAATAAAAGATAATGGTTGAGTAAATAATCCTAAATGAGGACGGACAAGAATTTCTTCACCATCCAAAATCATAGTTTGTTGACCAATTAGCGGTGCGGAAATTGGTGTAGTTGGGGCAAGAATTATATCTACATTTTGAAAGACTTCCCGAACCCGATCGCGGTACCATTTTCTAAAGCGTTGGGCTTGCAGATACCAGCTACTAGGAATTAACGCTCCTGCTAAAAAGCGATCGCGTGTTGCTGCATCAAAATCTTGAGGACGACATCGCAATTTATCCAAATGCAGATTTGCGCCCTCACTAGCTGTAATCACAAAAGCTGCTGCACGGGCGCGGTGTGCTTCTGGTATGGTTACGTATTCAGTGACATTTAAAGCATCAGCAACCTTTTGCACTGCTGCTAAAGCTTCCGGTTCTGCGCCTTTGGTGAAATAATCAGCAGCAATGGCAATTCTGATATCAGAAATATCTTGTTTGAGTTGTGGTAAAACCAATTCAGGCGGACGCTTTGTACAAATTGGATCGCGATCATCTTCTCCTTGAAGCACATCAAACACCGTAGCAATATCCTGCACCGAACGCGCAAAAGGGCCAATGTGGTCAAAACTGCTAGAAAATAAAGCTACCCCAGCACGAGATAACCTTCCGTAAGTCGGCTTAAAACCAAAAACGCCACACAACGCCGCCGGAACCCGAATTGAACCATTTGTATCAGAACCCAATGTTAACGGTATTAACCCAGCAGCAACAGCAGCAGCCGAACCACCCGATGAACCACCAGCAACTCGCTGTAAATCATGGGGGTTGTGAGTAGTACCGTAATGGGAATTTTCCGTTACAAATCCATAAGCGTACTCATCCATATTTAAAGCGCCAACCAGCACAGCACCAGCTTGTTTCAGCTTCGCTACTGCGGTTGCATCAAGGCTTGCTGCTAGGTTTTCTGCATTGATTTTTGAACCCGCCAGAGTCGTTAAACTAGTAATATCGAAGAGGTTTTTCACTGCAAAAGGTACACCAGCAAGTATTCCAGGATGATTACCTTGGGCAATTTCCCTGTCAATGCGGGCTGCATCTGTTAAAGCTGTCTCAGCAGTCACAGCCGTAAAACAGTTAAGTTGATGATCCCGCACTGCTATTCGTGCGATCACATTCTGAGTAACTTCCACCGCGCTAACTTTACCTTCACGTACAGCAGCAGCTATCGATACAGCATCATTCATGGTTCAAAAACTGGTGCAACTTCAATATCCTCTGCTAGAGGAAAAGAATTTACCAGATTAGCGATCGCACTAATTCTCTCAAAATTTGCCACCACACTATCACGATACTCATCCCTTAGCTGCAAATCTAACAACAACAACGCTATTTGATCAACATATTCACCCACATTAAATCCTTCCATCTCTTCTTTGCGTCCTTGGCGTCTTCTCTGCGAGCAACATATCCTTGGGTAAAGACGCGATGAATCGCGTCTCTACAAATGGTCTATTTGTCGCATTCTTTTTTTCAAATTGGTATTATTCTAAACTTATAACCTCTTTCGGCAACACAAAAAATCCATCTTCTCCCGCCTCAAAATTAACAACCTGAAACACAGCATCAATATTTAACTCACCATAAATATGAGGAAATAAATTATCTACCTCCGCAGCTTCATAGCGAATATCTGCTTTAACTTGATCAGAATCAATGCAAAGAATTACCAAACCCTTTTGATTAACAAAAAAACGATTCGCCACCCAGATAACTTGTGCTGCTGTCGAACAGTGGATAAATCCTTCCGAGTCTAAGGTATCACCGCGATAAGTTCCGAGGATTTTTGCTTGTTTCCATTGTTCGCTTTTGGTGATATGTAAAATAGTGTTCATGGTAATTTAATTAACAAATGCGATTAATTTTATACAGTAAGCCCGGCTGTCATTTATGTGAAGGCTTGCAAGAAAAGCTAGAAAAAATCCAAAATCTCAGTTTCGAGTTGGAAATTAGGGATATTACGACTCGTGAAGATTGGTTCGCGGCGTATGAGTATGAAGTGCCAGTACTGTATTTATCGAACCGCCTTCGCGAAGCGTCTCGCAGAGAAGCCGCCAAGGGCGCGGAGGGAGAAATTATAGAAGCACCATTGCCTCGTCCTTCTCCTCGTGCTAGTGTGCAGCAGTTGGAGCAAATGTTGCGTAAGTATTTAGCCAATTAGAAAAAAATAATGCAGAATAAGCGCAAGATTAAGAAGGTGACGAGGTTCACAAAATGAAATTGCGGGAATTACTAACGGCGGTAGACAGTGTTGAACAATTGCCTAGCTATCCGATGGAAGATTTGGAAGTTAGGGGTTTGAAGACGAATTCCCATGCTTGTAGTGCGGGAGATTTATTTATTGGGATGCCAGGAACGCGGGTTGATGGTGGAGAATTTTGGCAAAGTGCGATCGCATCCGGGGCTGTAGCTGCGATCGTTTCTCCCGAAGCTGCACAAAAAAATCCTCCCACAAATGAGGCTGTGGTCATTAGTGCAAGTAACATAACTCAAGCTTGTGCCCAGATAGCCAGTGCTTTTTACGGTTATCCTGGGCGAAAACTCAAGCTGGTGGGTGTGACTGGTACAAATGGCAAAACTACAACTACTCATCTGATTGAATTTCTGCTCATCAAAGCTAATCTAGCTACAGCTTTAATGGGAACTCTCTACACTCGTTGGGCAGGTTTTGAGCAAACTGCTGCCCACACTACGCCTTTTGCGGTGGAACTGCAACAGCAGTTAGCAGAGGCTGTAAAGGCTGGTAGTGAGTTCGGGGTGATGGAAGTAAGTTCTCACGCTTTAGCCCAAGGTAGAGTGTTGGGCTGTGAATTTGATGTGGCGGTGTTCAGTAATCTTACCCAAGACCATCTCGATTATCACAGGGACATGGAAGATTACTTTGCCGCCAAAGCGTTGTTATTTAGCCCTAATTATCTCAAGGGACGAGCAATAATTAATGCTGATGATTCTTACGGGAAGCGGTTAATTGCCTCGTTAAATTCTGAGCGTGTTTGGAGTTACAGTGTCAACGACAATAGCGCCGATTTATGGATGAGTGATTTAAGTTATCAGCCTAATGGTGTCAGTGGTACATTACATACACCAAAAGGTGATGTAGCTTTTCGATCGCCACTAGTCGGTCAATATAATTTAGAAAATCTTCTTGCAGCCGTAGGAGCAGTTTTACACTTAGGGCTAGATTTGCAGTTAGTAGCGTCTGTAATACCTGAGTTTCCCGGAGTTCCCGGACGGATGGAACGGGTACAAATTGATGCTGACCAAGATATTAGCGTGATTGTGGATTATGCCCACACCCCCGATAGTTTAGAAAATCTGCTGAAAGCTGCACGCCCGTTTATACCTGGTAAAGTGATTTGTGTGTTTGGTTGTGGCGGCGATCGCGATCGCACCAAGCGTCCAAAAATGGGTAAAATTGCGGCTGAGTTAGCTGATGTTGCAGTAGTGACATCGGATAACCCTCGGACTGAAGACCCAGAAAGGATTTTGCAAGATATTTTAGCGGGAATTGCTGATACAGTACAACCAACTGTAATTTGCGATCGGGCTACTGCAATTCGTACCGCAATTTTACAAGCACAACCCGGTGATGGAGTGTTACTTGCTGGTAAAGGTCATGAAGACTACCAAATTCTCGGCACTGAAAAAATCCATTTTGACGACCGAGAACACGCACGCGACGCTTTGCACCAAAGACTGAACATACATTAATTTGGGCATTGGGCATGGGAAAGAGGACTTGGGGACAAGGAGAATTGGGGACAAGGGGAAACACTTGTTGCAAGTTCTAAACTTATGTCACTTTGTCCCCTCTGCTCCCCTGCCTCCCCTGCTGCCTCATCCCCCACTCTCCACTCCCTCGTAAGTGTAGTTTTTTATAGTTAATATTTATTTCGGTGGGATTTTTGTAAAAAATGCACACATAAAGGTGAAAATCGAAGACAGAGTTATTTCTTGCTTCATTCAAGTTGTGCTTAACTCATGAATGTTTCTCTGGCTAAGGATCTGTCTGTTTATCAACTAGTTATGGGAGTGCAAGCGCCTCCTAAACCATTGTCCCTCAGTCCTGCTACTCTGCTATCACTGGTGAGAGCGCAAATTGACTTACTAATTGAGCAGCAAATTGCAGCCACTTTATGGGTGAAGTTACCACCAGAAAAAATTTGGCAATCAGAACTAGCGCGTTATCAATCCTCGGTAGGTGCGTCTAGTCTCATTTATACTTGCCAGATTGATGAGAGTGAAAAAAGAGAAGATGAGGGAGCAGGGGAAGTAGGGGAAGAAAATACTTCCTTATCTTCCTCATCTCCCTCATCTTCTTTATCCCCCTCCTTCTCTCATCATGTCCCCGTTCACCTATCACCAGATAGCCAAATGCGACGGGAAAACTTTCTGATGGTGTTATCGCCCCAGTTTTGCAGTTTAATTTTGGCTCATCGACCACTTAAAAAACACAAAAATAAAATATCGGGCAAGGTAAATACTAATAAAAACCAGCCCTTGCTGATTATAAATTCTCTTGAGGGGAGAGTAATTCAGCAAGTATTAAATGGTATGGAACAAGCGATTACGCCGGAATCCTCCCCAATACCTGTTGGTTTTATTTGTCCAACTGCGCCCCAAGACGTACTAATGAATCAACTGTTTGCAAAACAACTCCTGCGACAAGATGAAATTAATCGTCAAATCATCGCAGTACGCACTACCAAGTTGCAGCAACAAAATCAAGAACTACAAAACAAAGAGCAACTTAAAGATGAATACTTAAAAAATGTGTGTCAGGAATTACGTACACCCTTGACGCACATGAAGACAGCACTTTCATTATTGAATTCTCCTAATCTTAAACCCCCCCAGCGACAACGTTATTTACAGATGTTAAATACCCAGTGCGATCAGCAAAATTCCCTGATTACTGGTTTGTTGGAACTGGTGCAGCTAGAACGTAATTTAGAGGGGACAGCTTTAGAGCCGGTGCGACTTTCAGATATTGTACCTGGGGTAGTTAGTACCTACCAACCTCTAGCTCAAGAAAAAGGGATTATGCTAGGCTACACCGTACCCACTGAACTTCCATCTATTTGGTGTGTGACTGGTGGGCTAAGGCAGATTGTGATTAATCTGTTGCATAACAGCATTAAGTTTACTCCTAATGGGGGTGAAGTTTGGGTGCGTGCCCGAATTCAAGGCGATTATGTCCAATTAGAATTCCGCGACACAGGCATCGGTATTGCCGAAAGCGAGATTCCCAGAATCTTTGAGCGGTTTTATCGTGTGCGTACAGCAGCAAATGAAGATTATGGTGGTGCTGGGTTGGGGTTAACAATTGTACAGCAATTGCTGGTGCGCTCTGGCGGTTCTATTTCTGTGAAAAGTAAATTATATGAAGGTTCCACTTTTACAGTACAACTGCCAAGCGTTGGCGATACCCCGAAAGTGATCGCATTAGAAAATGAGTGATAAGTTACGTTACAATTATCCCCTGAGTTAACTTTATGGTGCTATAGCAATCCTATTTGAGTTATAAAAATTTTAGTCATTAGTCATTACTACTAATGACTAATAACTAGATTTCCCCACGGAAATCCAAGAAAATTAGCATAGGCGTAGCCCGCCGCAGGCATCGCACAACTGTGCTGCAAAGACTTACGATTAGCTAGAAGTTTTTGGTAGTGCGGCGCTAATTTGGCGGAGCATCATGACTTGCCAATAAGGTACAGGAGCCAGCAATACAGTACCAGTTCCCTCAAAAGTATTGACGAGAAACTCACCAGAAGTCATCGAACCTAAAAGAGATTTGGTAGCTTTTTCAACGCGATAATTTAAGCTAGTTGTGCGAGCGATCGCAAAATTTCCATCTACAACTAATCGGTCATTTCGTAAATTTATTACTTCTACAGGGCCTTGTGCTGCCATCACAACTGTACCCCTGCCTTTAACTTTTGTTTGAAATAATCCCTCGCCACCAATTAAGCCTGATACAAATTTGTTTCGTTCAACTCCTACTTCTATAGTGCCATCACTAGCCCAATAAGCACCACTATCTAAAATCCATTCACTACCGTCTAATTCTAAAATGTGATATCCCGATAAAGAAGGCTCTAAATATAATTCACCAGTGCCTGTATATGTAGGACGGAAAATGTTTTCTCCCGTGGCTAAGGACTTTAAAAATCCGCCTGCTGAAGGAGCTTTAGATTGCATCTGAATGTTGCCACGTATATAGTACATAGCACCCGATTCAGTTCGTACTGTTTCGTTTTGCAAAGTTACCTTGACTAAACGTAAGCTTTCTTTTTCAATTACTTCAAAACTTGCCATAATTTTCCTTTTGACTTTTGCAGAAATGTATACTTCGCTTTTAACTAGAATTTATATACATTTTTGGCATCTATTTTTACAGATGACAAGTCATAAAAATTTAATTAGATTGCTAAACAAAGTCTATTTTAAGACTTACGCATGAGTTAGGAATAACGTGGACGCTTGGCTTGCCGCAGGCTACCGCAGAGGCACAGAGAAACCAGTGCGCTCTTGCAGTTCCCTGACTTGTACCCCTACAAGGAAGCAAGCTCAAACTACGCTCTTAGCGTTCCCGCTCTTTAGCAACTGGCGCGGCACAGAGAAATCAGAGTTTGAGATATATTTTGTGTAATACCAATTTGAAAAAAGAATCCGACAAATAGACCATTTGTAGAGACGCGATTCATCGCGTCTTTACCCAAGGATGTGTTGCAATTATTAATTGAATTGGTATAATTAATAATATTTAATAAAAAAACCTTTCCCTAGCTTTAATACGTAAAACCTGTCCCTCTCCGACGAGCGAGAGGGGCAGACTTGAACTTTAGTTCAAAGCAGGGAGAGGTTTATCGAACTCAGGTTAATTTAGAATGAATATTTATAATTTTGAAAAACAATTCTTGAATATTCACTCCTAAGTTTCAATTCCTAATTTATGTTTATTGCTAACTTCTAAGGGAAGGAAAATTGTCAAAACTTCCCCATAGTGTGGACGCTGACGCACAATCAATTTACCGCCGATCGCTTGAAACAAATGCTTGGTTGCGGCAATATTCAAACTGATCGTACCTGTTTCTGGTTGAAACATCAGCAATTGACCCAGAGCTTTGCGAATTGGTGGCGTTGCAGGTATAGCGGTTTTACTTGAATTTTTGCATCCAAATTGGGGCGATAATTGTAACTTAAGTTGATCTCCCGCCGGAATAACTTGTACTTGAATATGACTACCAGCAGGTAAGCTACGAGTGAAATTCTCTATCAAACCAGTAAGTACCTGATCCAGCATCATAGGATTACTTACCACAGTTGGTAGTTGCTGGGGTAAAACAACATTTAAAGTTAAGCTACGTCGATGCGCTGCTTGTTCCCAACGGGGAATGCTCTGCTGCAAGACTTGATCTAAAGACATCGGCGTGAGTTGAGTTTTTGGCGATTTTGCTGAGGTAGTAGTTTCCAATTCTGCTGCTTTAAACAGTAACTCCATGCGATCAATTTGCTCAGTACACTCGTGATCGATAATTTTTAAGCGATTGATCACGCTGGCATCTAAATCTCGCCGCTTCAGCAGCAGACGAGTCATGGTGCGAATAGTTGTTAAAGGTGTGCGGACTTCGTGAGCAAAAGCTTGGAGCAATTCCACATCAGGATTTGGGGATTTGGCTTCGGGGATTGGACATGGGTTATTCTCTTTATCTTCCTTGTCTCCAGTTCCTATTAGAGAGTCCTTAGTCTCTTCTGCTTCTGTTAATTCTTGAAGCAACAACTGGCTAAACTGAATCATGACCCGGCAATCTGGCGCTACCGGAGGATACTCTTGTACTAAAGTATCTAGACGGGCAAAAAATTCTGGATTAGCCAGCATTACCCTTGCTCCTAGCGATCGCCAAGCCTGCTGCACGACTTCTGGCTCAAAAGAAAATGAAAAGGTTTTTTTACCGTTTTTGTGGGTTGCTAAAACCAGTACTAAACTAAATTTTTCTGTAAAAACTAAGCAAAATTGTTCTGCACCTAGTGGATCAGCAGGTAATAAAGAAAGTACCGATTCATGAGGAGCGATTTCTTCATTTACAGACGCGATTGTATCTGGCATCTGAAATGGCATCAGCGCCAATGGGTTAAATGGTTTTGCTGTAAAAGTTACTGTTTGTAGACTTTGAGTCAGTTTTGGCTGACTAAATAAAGGTGCTGGTGCAGCTAAAACTAATCCTTGGGTTGTGTCAACTGAAGGGTCTGCTAAAGTATTTAATAGCAAATGTTCTGTCGCTACTAGGCTGACACGCCACTGCCGCTCTGCTTTAGCAGGTGAACATTCAGTCACACTTGATTGATTTTGGGCCAAGATTTCGCTCAGACTTGGCAATATCCATTTGTACATAGGCTTTCACCCCTTAATTCAAGAGCGACTAACAGCGTCTAGGGTAGACATTTCACTACTACCTACGAGGTTATAGCTATTTGTGTACTGTTGAAAGTGGTAGAACCGAACAATTCGGGCGCAATTTCCCTTCTAAGTGCGATCGCAGATTGATGATTGTGCTGATTTCGCCTCTCGAATCGGGATTGCAATTACAAACTCTGCACCCTGTCTCGGTGCTGAAATACATGTCTACAATCTCCAGATCACGCTAACGTTTCTTGTGTAGCGAGGTAACATGCTCTTGCAATTCAGCTAGCATCTTATCTCGCGATCCGATTTCGTGGTATTCAAGTTCATGACTTACGAAATATCCCAATAGTCCAGCAACTTCTTCAGCCTCTTGTTGAGCAATATACTTAGCTATCTTCAATTGTTGATGAGCATTAATCGCACCAATAATTACTGAGAGAGTAGCTATTCCTAAAATTCCCGAAATTAATTTTTGACTAATTTTCATTCCTGGCTCGAAACCTCAAGTGCTGGCTACTGCGCTAATTCAGTTTTGGGGAGTTTGCCCTGATTTTAAAATTTCCAGATATGTGTCTGAAAGCTACAGAGTCAACAACCATTAGCCAAATCTTTAATCTGGATCTATGGCGATGCCTACGGCTGGCTACGCCTACGCATTTTTTGAGTAGATTAACAATAGACCATCTCAAAGGCACTTTATGACTTCTTTTAATTCAGTTGAAGATTTGGTACTAGTTGCTGGTGCAACTGGTGGAGTTGGGCAACTAGTGGTAGGCAAGTTACTAGAAAAGGGTTTGAAAGTTCGCGTTTTGACACGCAATGCTAAAAAAGCCGAAGAAATGTTTAACCACAGAGTAGAAATTGCCGTTGGTGACATCCGCCAGCCAGCTACACTGCCAGCCGCAACACAAAATGTCAGCCATATCATAAGTTGTACTGGAACTACTGCCTTTCCCTCTGCACGATGGGAGTTTGAGCAATCGCCAAACTTGATTGAATGGGGAATCACTTTTCTTAACCCCAAATCTAGTGAAGCAAAAGCAAAGAATAGTCCGGCAAAAGTCGATGCCCAAGGTGTAAGCAACTTAGTGGCAGCAGCACCCCGCAATTTGAAGCGGTTCGTTTTCGTCTCTTCTTGCGGAATTGAGCGTAAAAATCAGTTTCCTTTTAGTGTTCTTAATGCTTTTGGCGTGTTGGATGCCAAACAGAAAGGCGAAGAGGCCATTATTAACTCAGGATTATCCTACACCATTATCCGCCCAGGACGCTTGATTGACGGGCCATATACCTCATACGACCTCAACACCCTCCTAAAGGCAAAAACTGGGGGTAAATACGGTGTGGTAGTAGGTACTGGGGATAAACTTTCGGGTGATACCAGCCGGATTGATGTAGCAAACGCTTGTGTAGAATGCCTTTTACACCCAAGTAGTTCCAGGAAAATTTTTGAAATAGTCAATCAGGGACAAAGACCATCTGCTATTAACTGGGAAACTCTTTTCTCTAAGCTCTAGTGAGCGCTAAGGGACTTCCAAACATCGCTATAAAGAAGTCTAGAAATCGGATAATACCAATTCTCCAAAATGAGGCAACACATGTAAATCAGGAAAGTCCTGCTGCATCTAAGTTTCTTAATTAGCAAATTGCGTTAGCGATAGCGTAGCGTTAGCGAGGAACGAGCGTCATTGCGAATTGGTATAATTTCTTTTTTGGGATTCCCTAAGTAGTATTTTCTCCAATACGCAATGCTCAATACCAAAATACTGCTGATTATACGGGATACGGAAGCAATGCTTGCGGCGGGCTATTCGGTGTCGCGTCCTTTAATTTTGTTCTATTTTCTGTACTTTTGTAAGTTATTACCTTTAAAGGCGGCAAACACGACTCTACTGTTACGGTTCACCCTAATTACTGAAAGTATTAATTCCCATACATTAGACAGAGTGAAGGCAATAAATCCATGAAATAACTAAAAAAACTGTTTAGTTAGTTTAACCGTCCTAAGCAAGGTTCGGGAAACCACCCTTCATGGACTGGCTAACACTAAGCTTCAGTATATATATCAGCATATCTGGAGTTATAACCCCAGAAAAGCCAAAACAAAGGTATTCATGCTGAACTGGCTGATTTATTGACCCTATTGGTTCAAAATTTAGTCCTTTATATTCTCATTCATTCATTTGTAGTTATACGGAGCCAGCACCTAAAATGGCAAAAGTAGTTGGAATTGACTTAGGAACAACGAACTCCTGCGTGGCAGTGATGGAAGGTGGTAAACCCACAGTAATTGCTAATGCTGAAGGTTTTCGGACAACGCCATCAGTAGTCGCATTTGCGAAAAATGGCGACAACTTGGTTGGTCAAATCGCCAAGCGCCAAGCGGTGATGAACCCCGAAAATACGTTTTACTCAGTCAAACGCTTTATCGGACGCCGCTACGACGAAGTAAGTAATGAAGCTACGGAAGTTTCTTACAAAGTCCTCAGCAGCAACGGCAATGTCAAATTAGATTGTCCTATAGCTGGTAAACCGTTTGCTCCTGAAGAAATTTCTGCAAAAGTTCTTCGCAAACTAGTTGAAGACGCCAGCAAATATCTGGGTGAAACTGTAACCCAAGCTGTAATTACTGTTCCCGCATACTTCAACGACTCGCAACGGCAAGCGACAAAAGACGCTGGTAAAATTGCCGGGATTGAAGTTCTACGGATTATCAACGAGCCTACTGCTGCTTCTTTGGCTTATGGATTTGACAAGAAGAGTAACGAAACCATCCTCGTGTTTGACCTTGGTGGTGGTACCTTCGACGTATCCGTGCTGGAAGTAGGAGATGGAGTTTTTGAAGTACTAGCCACATCTGGGGATACCCACCTTGGTGGTGACGACTTCGATAAAAAAATAGTTGATTTCTTAGCTGAGAAGTTCAGAAAAGCTGAAGGTATTGACCTACGGAAAGACAAGCAAGCTTTACAACGTTTGACTGAAGCAGCAGAAAAAGCCAAAATTGAGCTTTCTAGCGTTAGCCAAGCAGAAATCAACCTACCATTTATCACCGCTACCCAGGATGGGCCTAAGCACCTGGATACAACGCTGACTCGCGCTCAGTTTGAAGAACTTTGCTCTGACTTAATCGACCGTTGCCGTATCCCTGTGGAAAACGCCCTTCGGGATGCCAAGTTAAACAAAGGCGATATTGATGAAGTGGTGTTAGTTGGTGGTTCTACCCGCATTCCTGCTGTGCAACAGATTGTGAAGCAGGTATTAGGTAAAGACCCCAACCAAAGTGTGAACCCTGATGAAGTTGTAGCAGTTGGTGCAGCTATTCAAGCCGGGGTACTGGCTGGTGATGTAACTGGCATCTTGCTGTTAGACGTAACACCGCTATCTTTGGGTGTTGAAACATTGGGCGGTGTAATGACCAAAATTATCCCCCGCAACACAACAATTCCTACCAAGAAATCGGAAGTCTTCTCTACTGCTGTAGATGGACAAACCAACGTAGAAATTCATGTCCTCCAAGGTGAACGCGAATTCTCTAACGATAACAAGAGCTTGGGAACCTTCCGTCTAGATGGTATTCCTCCTGCACCACGTGGCGTTCCTCAAATTGAAGTGGTGTTTGATATTGACGCCAACGGTATCCTTAACGTCACAGCTAAGGACAAAGGTACTGGTAAAGAACAGTCCATCAGCATAACCGGCGCTTCCACTCTGGATAAGTCTGATGTTGACCGGATGGTTAGAGAAGCTGAACAAAACGCTTCATCTGACAAAGAACGTCGTGAAAAGATTGAACGCAAGAACCAAGCCGACTCCTTGGCATACCAAGCCGAGAAGCAACTACAAGAATTGGGCGATAAAGTTCCCGATGCTGACAAGACCAAAGTCGAAGGTTTGGTGAAAGAACTGCGGGAAGCAGTGGCTAAAGAAGACGATGAGCAAATCAAAAAGCTCACCCCAGAATTGCAACAAGCGCTATTTGCTGTTGGTAGCAATATTTATCAACAAGCTGGTGGTGGTGCTACACCTGGTGCTGAACCACAAGATAGTGGTTCCACATCTGGCTCTGCTAGCGGCGACGATGTAATTGACGCTGATTTTACAGAGAGCAAATAATTCCCCTACTTTTGTTGGGAAGATTATTTAGTCGCACCTCATATTACCCGCTCAGGCAAACCCCTGAGTGGGGATTTTTTTTAAGGAGTTATAAATTAAAAGTTAGGAGACGCGATTAATCGCGTACAAGAGTTTGAAGTTTGAGTAAAACTGATATTGGTAACTCTTAATCTTAATTCTTAACTTTATTCCTAACTCCTAACTTTCTTATGCCATATCCACAAGCACCTTGGACACTTCAGGGCTATGCTATCCAAACTCTACATTTGGTAAATGTTGACCAAGTGCGTCCTTTGATTCCTTCAGAGTTAAAAATTATTTCTGTATGGCCTGGTAAAACTCTCGCCAGTGTCTATTTATCTCATTATGGGTCAGGCTCAGTACTAGAGTACAGTGAGTTAATTATTGCCCCAGCTGTGGTTAATTACCAAAACAAAATCGGTGGCTGGGTTTCCCATATTTATGTAGATAATGCTGATTCAGTGGCTGGTGGTCGAGAAATTTGGGGACTACCAAAGGAACTAGCTGAGTTTAGTTGGAAACAAGGAAAGCATGTTACTGTGCATCAGGAAAACCGGAAATTGTGTAGTCTTAACTATAATCAACAAAGCTTGGCATGGAGACAGTGGTTAAGTGCTTCTGCTTTTGGCGCCAAGGGTGCTGATTTGTTGATATTCTCTGCTGAAGTTGAGTCTGTATTGGGTTTGATTAGTTCTAAGTTAGAAATCTCTGCCGAAAGTCCTTTTTCTGGAATAGGTTTAGGTCAGCCCTGGTTAACTGTGCGTTGTGAGCAGATGAGTTTGCAGGTTGATGCGCCAAAAGTTGTAGGTCAGATGGGTATCTAGTAGACTATAGCAATACTAAATCATTCGTGAGAAATAAAATCGCTGAAATGCCTATAAATACGTAGTTTTTGTCTACGTATTTTCTCACGTTTCAATTCGGATTACTATATGGCGGAAGTTTGCCTACTTTTGTTATTTGGAAGTTCCTAAATAAGAAAAAAGTCAGAAAAATTTTTCTACCCAAACCCAAAAGTTTGATATATCGAGGTTTGGGATAGGTACCACAGTGTAAAAAGAGTGCGCTCAGTTGTACATTAATTCACTTTTAACGCCCCCAAAGCCTTTAAAGTTCCTAGCTCTGCTTCAGTCAACCCTATCACTTCAGTAATAATCATGCCTTCATAGGGGCGGACTGGTCTAAAAGTTTGTCGACATTGCCCTGTAGTAATATCCCAACAGTTGATTGTTTCATCCCAGCTACCACTGAGAAGAGTTTGAGCGTCGTGGCTCAGATTCAGCGACCATACCCAATTGAGATGATTCTGTAGTGTAGCAAGACAGTCTCCAGTAACTACATTCCAAATTTTAATAGTACGATCGCTACTACTGCTAATCATGCGATCGCCACAGTTGCTGAACAAAATACAGAGTACCTGGCTGGTATGTCCAGAAAATGTACGCAGACAAAGCCCTGTGTGGATATCCCACAGCCGCACTAAGGAATCATCACCACCAGTAGCAACGTATTGAGTATCTGGACTCACCGCAACTGCCCAAACACGGTTTGAGTCTGCCTCCCAACTATGAAGACAGGTTCCTGTTTCAATATCCCAGCGTTTAGCTATCTTTTCATAGCCACTGCTGAAGAGAGTCTTTCCGTCAGGACTCCATGCGATCCCTAATACAGAACCAGGATGCCCCTGCAATGTTTGCAAACATTCACCAGAAGGCACATCCCATATCTTGATTGTATGGTCGTAGCTGCCACTAGCTAGCAAGTTACTGTCTGGACTAAAAGCAATCGCCCAGACCCAACTACCGTGACCATGCAAGGTTTTCAGGCATTGTCCTGTATGCGGACTCCAAAGTTTAATAGTACGATCTGCGCTGGCGCTGGCGAGAAACTCTCCGTTGGCACTGAAGGCAACAGAGAAAATACGATTTTTATGTCCATGTAGTACACGAAAAGGCTGGAGGTCAGCCTTTAAGCTTTGCGGGGCATTGAGATTTACATCCCAGAGTTTAATTGTCTGGTCTTCATGTCCACTAGCAAGTAAGTTTTGCTGCCAACTGTGAGCGATCCCATAAACAGCATTGCTGTGTCCTTGCAAGCTTTTAGTACACTTTCCAGTCTGAAGCTCCCAGACTCTAGCCGCGTGGTCATCTCCACCACTAGCAATTAAGTGTCCTTGAGGGTGGAAAGCAATTGACCAAATCCGATTGGTATGCTTTTCCAAAGTATCGAGACATTTCCCAGTGTCTATGTCCCAAATCTTCACGGTTTGATCATAGCTGCCACTGGCTAGCTGTTTACCCTGACTGAACGCTACTGAGGTCACGACTCCTACGTGTCCCTGCAAGGTCATTAAACACACATTATTATGTAAATCCCACAGTTTCACAGCTTGATCAAAACTGCCACTTGCTAATATTTGCCCTTGTGGACTGAAGGCGATCGCTTTTACCCAATGCTGATGCCCTTCTAGGATTTGTACACAGCATCCAGTTTCTAAATCCCACAGCTTGATTGTGTTATCTTCACCAGCCGTTGCTAAGATTTGACCTGCGGGATGAAAAGCTACACTCCACACACAAGCATTATGTCCTTGGAGAGTTTGCACACATTGCCCTGTGGCTAGATGCCAGACTTTAACTGTGTGATCATAGCTAGTACTAGCAAGGAGTTGACCGTCAGGACTCCATGCGATCGCTGTGACAATACTAGTGTGTCCATACAGCGTTTTGAAACATTCTCCGGTGGTAGTATCCCAAAGTTTAATTGTATTATCTTGACCACAACTAGCTAAAACTGGATATACAGGGCTAAAAGCAATATTCCAAACCCAACTGTTATGTTCTTTACAGCTAAAGAGTTGTTTACTATTGCTAACATCCCAAACATGAATTTCACCATTTGTATCACTGGTAGCAAGGCAGCGCCCATCTGGACTAAAGGCGACGCTAGTAATGCCGCCAAAGGTCGCAGCAAAAACACACTCTCGAAACGTTGTTTGGGTAAAGTTGACCCGATGTAAGTTAAGCAAACGTAAATCGCAGTTACGGATCGTGAGACGCGAAAAGTCATAGCCAGTTAAATCGGTTTCTAATTGTATCAGTAAATTCAGCAGATTACCGCCACCATATCCAACTGGATCTATAACTTCATTTTGGAGCTTTATAATTAGTCTGCCAAGTTTATACTCAAGCTGATGAACAGAGGCAAGGGTTATTTGTAGTTGATTTAAAACAGGCCGCACAATCAGATGAATTTGACTATCGCGGATGTAGTCTTTTGCCTGGGCTTGCATCAAAGCATGAGTCAGCAAATATTGTAGTGATTCTGTGACTATTTCCTGGCAGACTTTTTCAATCAAGCAGCCTGTCACGTATTCCATGACGACAGGTTGCTGTGTGAATCCTCCAGTATTGCTTTCTATTAAGCTACACCAGCGTAAAGATTCTAGTACTGACATTAACTTAGGCTTAGGCAATGGCAGTGTGAAGGCTGTTTGCAATTCTGTCAGGGAAACCTTCTCCCGATTAATTGCCAGCCAATACATTACTTGCTGCTCTAAGGTAGAGAGTCTTTTGAATTGCTGCTCTAGGAGATTGCCAATACCGTTAAATACGGTTGTGCCTTCGGCAAAGAAGCTGGCGATGTTGCCTTCATATAAGTCCCGAATTGAGGTGGCGGCAATTTTCAAAGCTAATGGATTACCACGGTAACATTCAACTAGTTGGCGGGTTTCGCCTTCGGAGCCTAATAGCCCTTTGAGTGTCAGAATTGTTTGTCCTACTGCAACTTCTAATCCTGATAAAGCAAGGGTACGAACTAGCAAACCATCGCCTTCCAAAGCGGCGACTTCAGTGGGTTTTTCCCGACTGGTGAGCAGGACACAGCTTTGATGCTGTGTTTCTCCCAATCGCCACAAAAGTTCACCGTAAGGTTTATAGCCCTCACGGTAACAGCCTGTCCCTTTACCTTGCTGCAATAATGTGTCGAAATTATCCAGAATCAGCAAGCATCGAAATTTGCGGAGGTACTCGATTAAACAAGTAATTTGCTCATGAGGGGAAGCAGGCAATGTGGTAACTTGCTGATGAGAAAGGATTTTGATGCAGTCCGTCACCTTGTCAGAGAAAAAAGGTGCGTGCCGGAGCGATCGCCAAATGACATACTCAAATTCTCCCTGCAATTGTTCTGCTAACTTCACCGAGAGTGCGGTTTTGCCCATGCCACCCATACCTAACAGTGTGACTACACGAGTGCGATCGCGTACAATCCATTGGCTGAGGGTTTCTAATTCAGCAGTACGTCCATAGAATTGAGAAACGTCGATTGCTTCCCCCCAGTTTGTGACGGGTTGAAAATTTAAGTTTGAGGAGGCGTTTGTATCCTTTTGTCGCTGTGCAGTTCGCTTCAGTACTCCGTGCAGGTTATTTTTAGTAACTTTTTCTCCTAAAGCTTGAGAGAGCGATCGCCATAGTTGTGAACCAACATCTTTGATATGACCTGGGTCGTATGTGACTTCTTTGGCCATTTCTAAGTAAGTTTTCCCTTCCCAGGAATAACGAAACACAATTTCTTGAACTTTTGTTAAGCGTCCTCGTTTCAATAATTGCTCAACTAGTGCAATCGCTTCTTCAACCGTCATTTATCTTTCCACGTAGAAAAACCAGGTTAACTACGATATTTGCACCATAATCTTTATTTTTTCTTAAAGTTTACGTAAATCTACCAAAAAGATCCGACTTTTTCCCGACCTTTTCCGACCGTCAAACTTTATACCAGGCTGTAGAGTATTGATGTGATTCATTTGTAGCACAGGAATCTGCCCAATGATTAAACACAGGTAAAGTGTTTACCCAAACATTGGAAGGTGTTGAGTGCGATAAATTTTCCATCTAGTTGAGCCATAGCAGTTGTGAACGGCGATGTTTATTCGTTCGCTAGTTTTTTCTGACTAATGGTTTGGAATTGGGATGCGATCACGCTTAATTTATTGGGGTTTGGGAGGGGCGACCATAGCTCAAAATTTGTTTCGGAAAACGCATCTATAAACTCTACACCTAAAATCTACTATGCCATTGAAGCTAAATGTTACTGGAGACGCTCAGACAGTTAATCTTGATTTTAACCAAGCTGCTGGTCTTAAAGCGCTTGATGTAAAAAACAAGTTTATCGGAATCGACACAAGCACTAAGGCTTTTCAAGATATCTTTAAAGGTTATCCAAAAGTTCAAAAGATATTTAACGGCGGTTATAGCGAAAACTTTTCTTATGGATTTAAGAAATCTGGAGCAAAAATAGAGGCTTCTGGTGAGCTGATTCTGGCTAAAGTTTATGCCAAGGCTGGACTTCTAGTAGAATCGGCAGGCTACAATCTGGGTGGTGTCAAAATCGGTGTCAAGCAAACAGGTTCAACAGACTTACTCGCTTTTGTTCCCAGTGGTGGGGGGAATGGAATTGAATTATCTGCTAAAACAATATCAGCGTTTAGTGGTAATCCGAGTCTGTCAGTCAAGTTACCCGAAGCTTATCTTAAAGCAAGTCTGCTTGCCAACATTGACATTGGAGCTTTAGCCTTTGATGGTAAAATCAAAGGCAGTTTGGGAAAAATAAGTAAGACTATTGATTTACCTCGATTTGGAGTTTTTAGTGGTATCAAAACAGCTCCTCCTATCTCAATTTCCCTAGTCGATCTCAGTATAAAGAAGATAATCGAAGGGAAAGCTACAGGTATATATGGAAAAAAGCAGACTAGTAAGGGCATACTTGAAAGTGAGTATGAAGGCATAAAACTAACATCTGATCTAAGGAATATCTCTAAAAGAATAAATATCAACTCGAACGGATCTTTATCAGGAGAAATCCCTTTGTTCAAGCTGGGTGCTAGCCTAAACAAACTGGGAGCAAAGGCATTTCCATATCTCAATCTTCTAGCAAAACGAATTGAGGGTAGTGGCTATGTTATTGACTACAAACTTTTAGACCTTTCTATTGAGTCCAGCTTGAAGATTAAATATAATGGAAAATTAAATCTTTCAGAACAAAGTTCTAGCGTAACCTTTGAAAACAGCAAATCTCTGACTCTTAGTGGAACTAGCAACGGATCATCAAACAGTATTGAAGTATTAAACACAACTGAGCTTAAGAAATTTCTAGACACCGATGGCGATGGTAAAGCAACTGTTAAATTTGATTGGGGTTATAACAAAGCCAGTTACGTTTTGAATTATGGACTGTATGCAGATCTCTCAGCAACTCTTGAAGCTGGCAAGTTCAAAGTCAATATTGGCACTGAAATTAAGTTGGGCTTTAAAACAATCCGTCCAAACACTGATCTCGTTGATATTTCCTTGTTTAACAAACGAAATTTGCAAATTCTCAAAGACTTCAAGCTAGTTGGTGGTAGCGCGACTATTCCGATACCAACTAATAACTATCGTTTTTCCAAAACTACAAGCTTTAATGTCCCTACTAATGCAGATGATCTGATCAATCTTCTGGGGTTAAATCCTAATGATTTTTACATCATTAAAGGCACGAATAGTAATGATGCATTAGTCACTAGAACAGAACGAGGTAACGATACGTTCTATGGATACGCAGGTGTCGATACAATGAGTGGTGGACTAGGTAATGACATTTATTGGATAGACAATGTAGGTGATGTTGTCATTGAAAACACTGCAAGCGGCATAGATATCGTTCAATCCTCAAGCAGCAGCTATACTCTGGGATCTAACGTCGAGAACTTGAATCTTATAGGAAATGGTGCCAGCAATGGTTACGGTAATGATCTAGATAATGTCATTACCGGCAATGATGCCGCCAATCTTCTAGAAGGTAGAGACGGTGCAGACCAGCTATTAGGCAATTCTGGTAGTGATACGCTAAAGGGGGAAGGTGGGAACGACACCCTTAGCGGCGGTGAGGGGATTGATACTGTCAGCTACGACAACTCCCTCAGTGGTGTAGTCGTCAATATTGATGAAGCACAGAACTACCAAAATCCCGGTGGTTCTTTCGACACAACCATAGTTTCTACCAGCCTCATACCTACCGACACAGAACCAAACTTTACGATCGCCGCAGGCAAAGCTTTAGACGGCTTTGGCACTACAGATACCTTACGAAACCTAGAAAATATCATTGGCTCTGGATTTGATGATGTTTTAATTGGCAACAACTTAGGTAACAGCATCTTAGGCTTAGTTGGGAATGACCTGTTAGTTGGCAATGCTGGCAATGACTCCCTTGACGGAGGCGATGGCATTGATACCGTTAGTTATCGCCGTGATCCTAGTTCAGTCACAGTTAACTTAGAGCAAAATCAAGCTACTGATGGCTTTGGCACTGGCGGCTATAACGATGATGGCAGCTACAATTATGCTGGCACTGACCAAATCTTTAATGTTGAAAATGTGATCGGCTCTGCCTTCAGAGATGAAATCATCGGCGATGCCAGAATCAATATCATTCACGCTGGAGATGGCGATGATGTTGTTAACGCCAGAGATGGCAACGACATCATTTTTGGCGAAGGTGGTAAAGACTCTCTCGATGGCGAAAACGGTGACGATTTTCTGATTGGGGGTACAGATGCCGATCTTCTCGATGGCCGAGAAGGTAATGACTACCTTGATGGCGGCACAGGAAACGATCGCCTTTACGATGACGACGGTGACAATATCTTCAATGGTGGAACGGGTGAAGATACACTATACGGCGGTAGCGGTCGTGATATGTTTGTGCTAACGAGCGAGTCTGGAAGTGACACTATTTTCAACTTTACAGTCGGTAGCGATTATCTAGGTCTATTGAATGGTCTGACCTTTGAACAGATCACTATTACCCAAGGCATTGGCACTGATACCAGCAATACTCTAGTCAGTAAACAGGATGGTGAACTCTTAGCCACACTAATTGGGGTACAAGCCAACACCCTTAGTCTGTGGGATTTCACTAATTTAGGGTAACAGTTATGGGTCATCACTTCTGTTAGTGTGGCGCGATCGCTACATAATTTATTGAATGTGATCGCTCTCACTTTAATCCTAGTTAGCGATCGCACTTCCCTTACACGATAATTTTGGACGATGTCTACGGCGGTAAACTACGCATAGTCTACTGTTTATTCCTAACGAATCCTCTGAGCGATCGCTGTTTCCCCCCTTCACATTATTCTGAAAATATCCTAAGTTCCCAACATCTGCAAGTTATGTAAAGTGGCATAAAGCCCTCCTTCTTGTATTAGTTGCTCGTGGCTTCCTTGTTCGATTAATTCGCCGCGCTTTAGAACAAAAATCCGGTCTACATTGCGAATTGTAGATAGACGGTGAGCAATAATAATGGCAGTACGTCTGAGCAAAAGCTGGTTTAGTGCCTCTTGAACTAAAGCTTCTGTGCCAACATCTAAACTAGCGGTAGCTTCATCTAGTACCAAAATTTGAGGATTGCGAATGGCAGCCCGCGCAAAGGCTAATAGTTGCTTTTGACCACTAGAAATATTTGTGCCCCGTTCTCGAAGTTGAGTATTATAACCTTGGGGTAATTCTTCTATAAACTGGGCAATGTTGGTTTGTTCTGCTGCTTGTTGAATCTGTTCAATGGTATAGCCATCTCCTAAAGAAATGTTGCTTTTAACATCGCCAGCAAACAAAAAGCCTTCTTGGAAAATTACTGCCATGTAACGCCGCAGTTCTGCCTGTGGGACTTCCCGAATATCTATGCCATCTATGAGAATGCGTCCTTGGGTGGGTTCGTAGAGGCGGCACAAAAGACGGATGATCGAACTTTTACCCGCACCTGTGGGGCCGACTAATGCAATTTTTTCGCCTGGATGAATGGTGAAATCTAAGTCTTTAATTACGTAATCATCATTTTTGTAAGCAAACCAGACGTGATCAAAACGAATTTCTCCCAGTTCAGGCGGGGAAGTTAGGTCTGGAGATTCTAGATTTGCAACAATCTCGTCTATGTAACCAAATTTTGCATCCAATATTGAGAAGCGGACATTGGCGCGATCGCGGATTTCTATCGGTTCATCTAATATATCGCCTACGCGTTCTATGGCAGTAAAACCTGCTTGAATTACTGTAAATTTTTCCGCAAAATCCCTTAAAGGATCAAATAATCGCTGGGCATACAAGATAAATGCAGATAATGTTCCAAAAGCTAAACTTTTTCCTAATAGTAACGAACCACCCAAGCACAAAACACCTGCGATCGCAATCAGACCAATCCATTCCAAGGTGGCTGAAATAAATGAATCATAAAAGATGGTTTTATCCATTTGCTGAGTGTAGCGGCTGTTTGTGGCACGAAACAATTCGGCATTAAATTTTTCCCTACGGAACAACTGCACTACGTTAATGCCAACCACATTTTCCTGTAACTGTGAGTTCAGTATAGAAAGTTCTTCCCGCCCTTTGTAATTGGCTTTGCGATACTGTTGCTGAATGTAAACTATTAACCAGCTAATTGGTAACAACATCACTAGCAGCAAGCAAGTAAGTTGCCATTCAAGGGAAAACATTAAACCCAAAATCACCAGCATAGAAAACAAATTGGACACTATGCCAATCGCCCCAGTAGAAAAGACATCGCCTAACACTTCTACATCGCTGGTGATTCTGGTGATTAATTTACCTACGGGTGTACGGTCAAAAAAGCGTACTGCTAATGATGTCACATGTTGGAATAAGTCTTGGCGAATTGCTGCGGTGATTTTTTGCCCTAGCTTTTGTACTAAATAACCCTGATAGCCTGTTAAAATCAGTCGGCTGGCGATCGCAACTAACAATAATCCCTCCAGGATATTTAGCCCTTCGGACATGGGGCGATTCCTGAGAAATTCGTAAGTGCTTGGTTCATGACGAATTAGGGAGATAGCTTGGCCAATCAACAGTGGTTGTACGGCATTAGCTAGGGCTAACGGTACGAGTAAGCCCATTGATAGCGCCAACAGCCGTCCGCTACGACGCGCATAAGGCACTAAACGCAAAAACAACCGCCAGTCATTTTCAGGGCGATGGTCTTGCGTATAAGATTTTTTGAGAGATTGGTAGATGCTCATAGTAAGAGCATTATATTAATGTTTATAAAAAAATACGCATGTTTAAAGTAGCATTTGTCCTGTTTTTCTAATACCATGCCTGAGATAGAAACTGCACGATTGCGACTAAGGCACTTCAATCTAAACGACTTCGATTACCTATTTCGCCTCTACAGCGATGCAGAAGTCATGAGGTATCTGTCGCTAAGAACAAGGGAACAAACCCAAGCAAGTTTAAACAAACATATCCAGCAGTGGCAACAATACAACTTTGGTATGTGGGCAGTAATATACAAAGAAACTGGTGTAATGATTGGCCGGTGTGGACTTGGATTTCTAGAAAATACGCCGGAAGTTGAGCTTGGCTATGTGTTTGACAAATCCTATTGGAACATGGGACTGGCAACTGAAGCATCTATTGCAACTTTAAAGTTCGGGTTTTGGGAAGTGAAGCTAGATCGGATAGTAGCTATCGCTCATCCAGAAAACATTGCTTCAGGGCGAGTAATTCAAAAGGTAGGAATGAAGTACGAAAAGAATGCTAGCTATTACGGACATGATGTAGTATACTATGCTGCTTCAACCTCAGAATGGCAAGCGGATGATTCCCTTTACATTTCGTAATCTTAAAACTATTAGAATATCGCACCCCATAAAATCATCGGCGAACAAATTGTTACACATAAAAACCACTGCTACAAATTCAATAAAGCTATAGAGAATATATGCTTTAGGTCTTTGGTAGGGGCGTATAGCTGTGCGTTGCGACTATGTTACTTATATTAATTACTTTATGTATATGCTTTAAGTATGAAACAATACCATATTTTTATCTTAAAGTCTTATATCTAAAGGTAGATGATTAAGGTTAAAATTTGGGAAACCTAAGAGAGGTTCATTCCTAAAAGATGTCCTGCCATTTATCGCAGAATGCAACTGAGGCCAGATGACGCAATCTTTAAATCAAGTCAAAGAGTGGGAACAACGTCGTGACGAAGCAAGCCGCTACTACCAACGGGGGAGATTCCAAGAGTCTCTGGAGCTGACAACGAAGAATTTACACTTGGCTAGATCAATTCCAGACAGAGCCAGAGAAGGTTATACATTAAACGACCTTGGTTTAGCTCACCTCAGTTGCTGGCAACCTCAAAAAGCATTAGAGCATTTTTATCAGGCGCTTTCGGTTGCTGTTGAAATTGGCAACGTGTCAGCACAGGCAACTGCACTTAGCAATTTGGGTTCTACCTACAGCCATCTAGGGCGTTTTTCGCAAGCATTAGAATATTTTGAACAAGCACTGCCAATCTTTAGGCGATCGCAAGATACTCAAAGTGAAATTTCTACTCTTAATGATGTAGCACTAATTTATACCCGGTTAGGAGAACCAAAACGGGCACTGTTGCTGCAACACCAAATTTTGAGGATGCGCCGCTTGTTAGGTGACTTTTCTGGTGAGGCAACAACCCTAAATGGTATTGGGTTTGCTTACAACGTCTTAGGCAAGTTTGAGGAAGCTCTAGAATTTTTTCAAGCAGCGCTTCCAATTCAACGAGCAGTCAAGAATTTGGTTGGTGAAGCAACCACTTTAAATAATATTGCCTCAATCTATAGTGATTTAGGAAAACCGAAACAAGCACTATTGCTTTACTATCAAGTTCTTTTGACACGTCGAGAAATCAGCGATCGCTCTGGTGAGGCAACAACGCTTCATAACATTGGTTATACCTACAGCACTCTGGCAGAGCATCGGCAAGCAATGAAATTCTATAAGCAAGGCATTGCGATTTATCAACAACTCGGCGATGGCCTGGGAGAAATTTCAACTCTGCTGAATATGGGAAGCCTTTACGCCACAACTAAACGCAAAAAAATGGCGCGATCGTGCTATCAAAACGCCCAAGAGTTAGCAGAGCAAATCGAACATCAGCCACTCCTAGAAAAAGTACAGCAGTTTATAGATTCTCTGTAGGTTGATGCAGCAAATTCAGATTCCCGACTTCTTCAAAAAGTCGGGAGTTTTGTTGTTCTTGAAGCTCAAAAAGTTCTCAACTTGGTATAACTATAAGAGGATGTTTGAAAAGATTTTTTGTATACACCGAAACATTGAATATTATTATTTGATAGTAAAGCTCATACTTAAGAAACATATAAATTTTATTAGTTAAGTATATATTTTCAAGAAAGACTGTTAACCTTGATAGCAACGATTCACCTATGACTGGGCAGCCCTTGCCAAAATTTTTGTACTAATGAACCAAATGTCTGAAACCGTACAGACTCTTAAGTTTGAGTATGTAATATTGGATGAGCCAGTTATTAAGCTGTTGATTAAAGAATTTTTCTCTTTCGACAATTTTGCTTTTATAGCTAAAGGTTATAAAATTTACAATTTGTAGCACAAAAGTTTAGAACTACATGAAAAATAGTTGATGACAACAATGAAAGCTACTCATCAAGGAGACCAATGTTTAGTTCTTATTGTTGACAATAAAGAATTTAACCGTCATCAACTGCGACTTTTGGTAGAACAATCAGGGTATCGAGTGGTAGAGGCAAAAGATGGCACGGAAGCAATAAATATTTTTTACCAATTGCACCCCGATTTAGTAGTCCTTGACGCTATCATGCCAGATATGGATGGGTTTGAGTTTTGCTCTGTGTTACAGAGTACTGAAAAAAACAAACATACTCCAGTTTTAATGATTGCAGAACTTGAAAATACTGAGTTAATTGAGCGAGTATTTCAAGTCAGCACAATGGACTATGTTATCAAACCGATTAACTGGCAAGTTTTGCGTCAACGGTTAAGACGCTTAATTGAGCAATCGCAGCTACATCAAAAACTCTTTGCCGCAAAGGAAGAATTGCAGCGATTAGCTACATTAGTGAATATAGATTTTTTAACTCAAGTAGCTAACCGCCGACGTTTTGAAGAGTATATAAACCAAGAATGGCGGCGCATGGCACGCTTACAACAGCCTCTGTCTCTCATCCTCCTTGATGTAGATTTTTTCAAATTTTACAACGATACCTATGGTCATCAGGCAGGCGATCGCGCTCTTATAGAAATTGCTAAAGCCCTTAAAAATATTGTTCAACGCCCTGCTGATTTAGTCGCCCGTTATGGTGGGGAAGAATTTGCTGTGATTTTGCCTGACACAGATGAACTTGGTGCTACGAAAATTGCCGAGAGAATTTGCTTTGCGGTGCGGAGATTGGCTATAACTCATAGTCATTCACAAGTTAGTTCTTATATAACTTTAAGTGCTGGGTTGTCCACAGCAATTCCTAATCCAGGTTCTAACTTTGAAGAAATAGTTACGGCGGCGGATCAAGGATTATATCAGGCAAAGGCAGCAGGACGCGATCGCTTCAGGCATAATAACCTACTAGTTGGCTCGACCTGGAACTATAAATGGCGTAAAAGTAGCGAAGAAATAGCTAGATGTGAGTCTAAATATAGCGGTTTGCAATATTAATCAGTCAAGGAAGAGGAAAGGGGGATAGGCGGGAGAACAGTTCATAGCAGATAAAATTTGTATCTTTCGTTACCGCAAACCATATATTGCTCAACAGGTTACGATCAATTAAGAAGTAATAATTTTCTATGGCAGTGCCAGGAGTCTCTAAATGTTCATTAGTGAATTGTCACCTATATTCAAAGAATTTATCCAGCATCCAGTCTCATTTGTCGGTGGGTTATTCTCTGGTGTGCTTCGGCTCAATCTTGCAGAAGATCCTGTAAAAAGCTGGCTGGATCAACAGACCCGCTCCAATAGTTACACCAGCATCACAACAGATGCAAATAATGGCAAAGCAAGTGGGCCTCAACAGATTTCGATTGATTAAATTTTTGGGTAATCGCAAATCAGACTAATCTTTTTAGTCGCATACTCCCACACTGTTGCAGTTTAGATGAGATCCCCCCGCCTGCGGCGACCCCCTTAAAAAGGCTACCGTGTATACACAAGTCTAAAGTCGTTGATAAATATCGGTTTTACCCCACCCTAACCCTCCCCTTGGAAAGGGGAGGGAATTAGATTTTCCGGTTTCCCCCCTTTGCAAGGGGGGATTAAGGGGGGTAATTCGACTTGTGTATACACAGTAGCTTAAAAAGGGGGGAAATATCAGAAAAAGCCCCTCTTTTTAAGGGGAGCCAGCGCGGTCTTGGGGTTTCCCCAAGTCGAGCGACTGGCGTGGGTTGGGGGGATATCCGAGAGATAAACATGTTGTGGGAATCCATCACAAAGGAACTTTCCATCTCTTCCACATTAAGGGATACTAAAGCCAGGTAATTAGATAGGCAAGGAAATATGGAATCCCTAACCTCTCGTATGCAGGCGGTACAGTCGCCAATTATTCCTGTGGTTGGGGAACTGATTAAAAAGTCTCCTGGAACAATCTCTCTAGGACAGGGTGTTGTTTATTACAATCCACCACCGGAAGCGATAGAATTTTTACCAAAATTCTTAGCCGAACCCGCTAATAATTTATACAAATCAGTTGAAGGAATTCCCCCGTTGCTGACAGCACTTGCAGAAAAATTGCAAACCTTCAACGGTATTGAAATCAATGGGGAAAACTGTATCGTGGTGACAGCCGGGAGCAATATGGGATTTATGAATGCCATTCTTGCAATAACTGAGCCAGGCGATGAAATTATTCTGAATACGCCCTACTATTTCAACCACGAAATGGCGATCGCAATGGCTGGTTGTCGTGCAGTGTTAGTGGCGACAGATGAAAATTACCAACTGCGCCCAGATGCGATCGCTCAAGCAATTACCCCGAAAACGCGGGCTGTGGTGACAATTTCACCAAATAACCCGACTGGAGTTGTCTATTCAAAAACAGCATTGCAGCAAGTAAATCAAATTTGTGGCGTTCAGCGAAGCTGTGCCGGAGGCACTCGCGGCATTTACCATATCAGCGATGAAGCCTATGAATACTTTACCTATAACGGGGTAAAACACGTTTCCCCTGGTGCATTTGCGAGTAGTAGCGAATACACCATTTCTCTTTTTAGCCTTTCTAAAGCCTACGGTTTTGCCAGTTGGCGCATTGGCTATATGGTGATTCCCAAACACTTATTTGTCTCCATCAAACAAGTCCAGGATACGATTTTGATTTGTCCGCCAGTAATTTCCCAATATGCAGCTTTAGGGGCATTGCAAGCAAAAGCGGAGTATTTACAGAGTCATATAGGTGCGATCGCTCAAGTTCGACAATTAGTACTCGACTCCCTTAACCGCCTACAAGGTTTATGTAGCATTACACCTGCCAATGGCGCTTTCTATTTTTTCCTCAAAGTTAATACTCAGATGAATGCTTTGGAGTTAGTTAAAAGACTAATCCAGGAACATAAAGTAGCAGTTATTCCAGGTACAACCTTTGGTATGGATGACGGATGCTATCTCCGCGTTGCCTACGGTGCGCTGCAAAAAGAGACAGCAAAAGATGGTATAGAAAGATTAGTGCAAGGTTTGGAAACTATAGTTAGAAGTTAGAAGTCATTCAATTCTACCTCCTGCCCCCTGCCTCCTTAAAGAAGGCGTTAGACTGTGTTGGCGTACCTCCTTTACAATCCCAAATATAAAATTGAAGAGATGCCAATTATCAATAAGTTAATTGAAATTGAAACTGAATCAAAAATTAATGTTCATAATATAACACCACAAATCCAAGATTTTCTTGCTTCAACATCAATTAAAAATGGACAAATTTTAGTATTTTCTCGACACACAACCACAGCTTTAGCTATCAACGAAGATGAAGTTAGATTATTAGAAGATATAAAAGTGTTTTTGCAAAAATTAGCACCTGAATCAGACAAATATTTACATAATGACTTGCATTTAAGAGATGTCCCAGAAGATGAGCCGATTAATGCTCACTCTCACTTAATGGCAATGATGCTGACTACTAGTGAGATAATTCCCATTGTGGATGGTAAATTAGCTTTGGGAACCTGGCAATCTGTATTGTTTTTTGAATTGGATGGGCCGCGCAAAAGAACGGTATTTTTCCAAATTTCTGGTGAATAATGCAACTTCACATCTGTAATCCTCTCAAATCAACCTAAATCTGAGAGAATTACCTACAGCAATTAAAACCCTAAAAAAATGTTTTCAAGCATAACCTTCCTTTCCACAAACCAAGACTTTCGTTGTGTTAAAGGCAGACGCAATTAGTGATGAAAAATAACGATAACTTTGTATTACGTAATACTTGGTACTATGCTCTGCCTAGTAATCAAATTAAGCCAGGTATGATGATCAGCCGCATTTTCTTGGGAGAACCGGTGCTGCTAGTCCGCAGCCAGGATGGTAAAGTTTCTGCGATGACAGATATTTGTCCGCATCGTGGTGTGCCCTTGAGTTGTGGTAGATTCAATGGGCAGGAAGTGGAATGCTGTTATCATGGTTGGCGCTTTAACCCGGCTGGACGCTGCACTGCGATTCCATCTCTTGTAGAGGAACAGCAGATGGATTTGAGGCGCTTTGATGTGCAGTCATATACAATCCGGGAAGCCCAAGGGAATATCTGGATATATATGGCTGATCCCGATAATCCTCAACCTGCTTCTGAGATAGAGATTCCGGTAATTCCAGGGTTTGGCGATCGCTCTCACCAGTTCGTAGAAGTGGTAAAATTCCCTTGTTTTATAGATCATGCGGTAGTGGGCCTGATGGACCCTGCTCATTCACCTTATGTTCATCGCGCTTGGTGGTGGCGAAGTGAAAAACTGCACGAAGAAGTGAAGCAATTCGATGCTTCGCCCTATGGCTTCACAATGCGACGACACCGATTACCAGCAAATGGGGGTCGATTATACTGGCTGATTGGCGGTGGTGTGCCAGAAACGGAGATTTCTTTTCGTTTACCTGGAGTCAGAATCGAAGAAACTACTATTGGCAACCATCGAGTCGTTAATTTAACGGCAGTTACACCAATTTCAGACACAGAAACTGAGGTAACTTTTGCTCTTTACTGGACGCTTCCGTGGGTGGGGTTTTTCAAGCCACTGTTACATGTGCTAGCGCGGACTTTCATTGGCCAAGACCGAACGGTTGTAGAAAAGCAGCAGATTGGCCTGAAATATAATCCCGTGCTGCGACTGATTAAAGACTCAGATATGCAGGCGCAGTGGTATTACCAGTTAAAGCGAGAGTATGCAAAATCTGTCGCTGAAAGACGAGAATTTGTGAATCCTGTCAAGGGTCAGATACTCCGGTGGCGTGCTTAAATTACTGCAAATTAAATTCTGCAAATTCTCTTTGTCCAAACTGCATATTTTGGTCTATCGCTGACAAAATTTTATTATTGGCACGCTCGCTATTTAAACAGCGACCAACTAACTGTGCGACATCTGCACGATTTATGCTACCAATAATGTGCGGATCTTCAGTTAAAACACCATTACCCGTTGCTGGTTCTGACTTTAGTCCACCAGGACGGATGATTGTATAAGTAAGTCCACTGGCAATTAAGTGTTGTTCAGCTTTGTCTTTCTCAGCTAAAACTTTTCCCAGTACCGCTAAAACTTGGGGTGAGGCAGCAACAACACTATTGCCAGCACCAATGGAAGACACAAGAATAAACTTTTGCACCCCAGCTTTAACTGCTGCATCAATCAAATTTTTATTACCAGGGTAATCGGGTCTTTCTACATCTGATGGTAAACCGCCAATTGTACTGATAACGGTGTGAATCGGTTCATCTGTAAGCATTGCGCGTTCCACATCCTCAATATTCAAGGCATCTCCCAGAACTACCTCAATACCGATTTTTTCTAGTTCATTAGCAACTGCTGTTGTTCTCAGGAGTGCTTTAACTTTTAGCTGTTGTGCTGTGAGATATTGAGCAATTTCTCGACCAACACCGCGACTTGCTCCAGCCAGAAAAATATAAGATGCAGTTGTCATAATAAATTTAACTACTTACGCTCAAAGGATTTTATCAGAGGATTGGCAATAGTTAATAATTGCTCAAGCTCCTGGGATGCTTCTGGCTGGTGGTGAACATAAGTGTCAATAAACAGACCAATAATTTCACTCATCAGCAAACGCAAGTTTTCTTGGGATTGAGTAGCTTCTAAGTCGAGATAGGGTCTAACTGTAGTGGAGTCTGGCTCATCAACTATCGAAAAGTGATTTGCTCCTTCTAAAATTACCAGATAACTATCATTTCGTCCTCCAGTGATTGCTTCTTGGAATGTACGGATGACTGGGGTGGTAGCATCCCCAGGACTTACACCATAGAGTTCACCACTGTTAACCATGAATCCATCACGGGTTCCTCCCATCAGTAGCAGTGGTAGGGAATCTGGTAAAGGCAAGATAGTTCCTGGTTCATACCCTATGGTTAAAATTCCTCTGCTACTTGCGCCATAAGAAAAAGATGCAGCAACTCCAGGGAAAAACCGAGGGTCAGCATTTTCCATAGATACCCTACCACCCGCAGAGTGTCCACCGAGAATGATCCGTTGTAAATCCAACATTCCTGCTAAAACTCCTTGATTTTGTAACTGTTCGAGTTTAGTTAGCAGTGCTGGCAAAGCTGAAGCTGTGGGAGCAGTACGATAAATTGTGGGTTTCATCTTTTCCAAATCAATCCCAGGTGTGAGGCTAATTATGCCTGGTAGACTTTCGGTAATCCAATTAAACAGAACCACTACCAATCCACGTTCAGCCAATTTAACCGCTAGCCATTGGTATTGTTGAACATCACAGTTATAGCCATTGAAAAAAATCACTACTGGAAAAGGTGCCTTTTCTGGATTAGCTGGCTCAATTCCCCTACTTTTTTCTAACTGATCCGGTATCTGTGCTGGATAGAGAATTTTCAGGTGAATGGTATCGTAAGGTGACTGGACACCCTCAACTTTGGCAGCTTCAAAAAAAGCACGAACTGTCATCTGTACCTTCCTTACTATGACTTCAAGAAAATCTTCCTCTCAGTGTACAACTGCTCCTCGCAAGCAAAATCTAATGATCTAAAATAGCGAAGTAACTAAGTAGAAGGAAGAAGGTAGCAGTGAAGACGCAATTAATCGCGTCTGTATAAAAGTTAGAAAAATCATTTCAGTGATTGGCATTTTATGTTGAATGATGTTTATCTACTGGTAATTAAAAAATACTAGTACAAGAATTATACTTGCAGCAGATTTCAGTAAGTATCGTAATAACAATTGTGCCAATTTAACAAATAACTTTTCTTTGGATAAATTTATGGCTAAAAAATTTCAACCCAATCTAGAACAATACCAGGATGTCAGATTATCTGCCACCACAAGAATCTGGGTAATTACAGTCGCCATTCTCGGAGTTTGTGTCCCACTATCAGCCGTTACTAGAAGCGGTGCTATTCTTCCTTTAGTTGCAATTGGTGGCGCGGCTGTTGGTACGGTTGCTGTTTGGCGTTCTGATGAGCAAAAATCAAAAACTAACTATTTGCAACAGCAGCAAATAGAACTGTTAGAGCAAAGATTAGCAAATTTAGAAACAATTGTTAGCAGTGATGACTTGAATTTGCAAATGAAAATTAAACAGATTGAAGCAAGGGATACTTTTGGCGGCTCCTCTGATGTAAGTACTACAACCAGACAACCAAAACGCAAAGGTTAAAATAATTCGTAATTCTTAATGGGCTACACTCTAAGCAAACTTATGACCCAGGCTTTACGCAATTCGTAACTATTATACCGCAAGAGTTTCATTGATTGGGGATGGGTGGTTTACTTTCGCCGTACTGTAGTACGTTATTTTTCTGTGAGTATTTGTTGACTTAACGTTATGGCAACCTTTGAAATCCCTCTCACATTAAACTTTCCTTTGCGGTTATAACTGTTTCTACGGAAACAGTATCTCGTTCTCCATCTCCGTTAGAATTGACTGAGATCACTTGATTCTATATACTTCAACTGCATCAGTTAATGAAATGTCTAAGTACAATAATCTCTATCCTTCCCGAAAGCATCTGCTAATTGCTGTATTTTATTAGACTACTAAGATTACTGTATTTTTAATTAACTAAGGTTATAAACTTGAGTAATTGCATTGGTATAGCTTACCGTAGGTATGCAATAGTTTGCCCCAGGAATGCAGATGGATTGGATTAGCTTACTCAAATCTCAACAAGCTGACTTCCTTCAACGTGTGAAAAAACCTAAAACTTATGACTTATCTTTGCTGGAAAGTCAAGTTAAAGGTTGTCACACTGAAATTATGGCTTTTTGGGGCGAGCCATTGGCTAGACTCCAAGAACTTTCTCGCCAACAAGCAGAAATTCTTGCCAAAAATCCGCCGCCGACGCCACCTGAATATCCTGAACCTCCTGACTGGACGATACCTTTTCCCAAATACTTCCAACAACAAGCCCAAGATTATCTTTTACGGGAGCATATTGTTGACCGGGTGATAACTGAACGCTTAGGAAAATTGGTAAAAAAAGTATCACAAGATACCGTAGAAAACATGGTTTTAGATGATGAGGGAAATTTGTCTGGCGAAAGCAAATTCTCTTATGTACTAAAAGATAATCCTCAGCTAAGTGTTCAAGTTTATGTTGCTGATGGAGAAAGTTTTAATGGTATTAAGAAAAACAAAATTAGGTGGTCGGTTACTCAGGAAGACTTAAGAAAGCACCAAGTATTAATTTTTTTATGTTTGTTTTATCCATCTACAGGTAAGCTAGGATACGACGAAAAACAGAGCATAATTACAGGCTTTTTACCTGCAAATCTAATTGAACTTACTGAACCAAAACTCTACATTAATCCGAGTAACTTGTTGTATGCGGGGGGGTTGAGTTGGTATTTAGAATCACTTATTGGTAAAAAAGACACCTCGCCATTAATTCATGATTTAGCGATCGCAGATACAATACAGACTCTACCATCAGAGCATTGCCTCAAGGATATAGTCGGTGACTGGGAATGCTGGCAGACTTTGCAAGGACACACCAGAGGTATTAATTGCCTAGCTTTCAGTTCCGGGTGTAATAATGGCACTTTACCCATATTGGCAAGTGGTAGTCGAGGAGAAACGAAACTCTGGGATTTAAGCAAGGGTGAATTAATAGATACATTATCAGAGTATCCTTGGGTGATATCTGGGCTGGTGGATGAAGTGAATTCCGTAGCTTTTAGTTCAGATGGACAGACTTTAGTGAGTTGCGGTGCAGATTCCACAATTAAGCTTTGGCATGTAGGCGCTTTAGACTTGATAGATATTTTGCACAAACATAATGGGGTAGTGCGGTGTGCTGCCTTTACCCCAGATGGCAGAATGTTAGCTACAGGCGGAGATGATAGGAAAATTCTGTTTTGGGATTTGATGCAACGTCAGGTTGCGATCGCACTCTCTTTAGATGATACAGCTGCTCATTCCCTAGTTTTAAGTCAAGACGGCGAAACTTTAGTTACAGGTAGTTATCGCAAAATCAAAGTCTGGCGCACCTTACCCCAGACGGGGATAAAAAGTTTAAAGGACGCACAACCACTGCATACCCTTATGGGTCATTCTCACATCGTTCGTTCCTTGGCAATTAGTGCAGATGGTAAAATGCTAGTGAGTGGTAGCTGGGATCAAACCATTAAAGTTTGGCAATTGGAGAGTGGGGAATTACTGCATACTCTGAAAGGACATAGAGATAGAGTATATGCGATCGCATTAAGTCCCGATGGACAAATTATCGCTAGCGGTAGTGCAGATAAAACCATCAAATTATGGCATCTACAAACCGGGGAATTGCTGGGTACGTTTACAGGTCATACTCATATAGTCACAGCATTAGCCTTCACAGCTTCCGGTGAGATGTTAGTTAGCGGGAGTTTGGATAAGACAATTAAAATTTGGCAACGCAGTTAGTAGAGACGCGATTAATCACATCTGTTCATCCATTTTGAACTCCGTTAACAAATCTTTAAACTGTAGTTGATGCGTCATCGGCTGAGACTTAGGGAAGTGTAATCGCATTGACTGATTTGATTTCATTAGACCTGACTTGAAAATAGGGACTGGAGAAGAAATATTTTCATTACTTCGTTGTGAACCGTATTCATGGAGTCTCTTGCAAAAGTGCTTTTTCCAAGAGGGGAAAAAGGACAATACAGAACCTTTCCCCCTTTTCCCGACAAATGCCAAAAAGTCTATTGTCTAATAACCCAAGTATCAAGTTATTACGCAAACGATGAGATCAAAATATAAAGAATATATTAAGCCCAGTGTTTATAACATATCAGTAAGGAAGCGAGAATAAATCAAATTATATTAAGTAATACAAAACGTTTTAAAATCTTTTATAGCAAGGGATTCAGCCTTTATTTGAGAACTAAAATCATCACTACAAACCTTTAATTATTTACGCCGTTCTACTTCCATTTATAAGTTAATAACATAAAGATTATGCGAAGATTTTTCTTAAATTATAGACATACAAGTAATTTTTCGGTATTTAATTTTTATCAGGTTATCTGCATGTTTCCTATTTCCAAGTGTCGAATAATAGATTATTTTTCGTTATTAACACTCTTAAAAGATGTTTTAAAATTTCCGAAGGGTATAATTTTGCACTTTTGACTTAAAACAACTCTAAGGAAAATCTAGGTTTTAGCAAAATACTGAGATGTTTTCCTGTGCTGGCACTTGAAAGCAAAAGACCTGAGTTGACAACCGATGGTAACGCCAACGGCAGTGACTTTAGTCGCTCAGGCACAGCCGACTACCTGACTTTGCACCTCATTTAGAAAAGCCGACGAAGAACCCTAACCCTTTCTCGATAGGAGAGAGGGAAATTTAAAATCTCTGTCAGTCATAGGAGGCTACCATGTACACCCAAGTGCCGCAAAGGTTTCAACTCTTTTAGCCCTATAAATATCCAAATTATGGGTGACTTGAAACTCCATTTCTCCCCCTAATTTTAAGACTAGGGCAATGAAAGCAATTTTCAGATGGGATTTCTAAACTTGTGTGTACACCGTAGCTTATGGGAGGGAAGAGATTTTCCAAATACTGGGAAAGTCAGGTATGAAATGAGTATGTAATAAAATATTTTATACCAAAAAAAGGATTGAAGTAACCTTAATGTCTATATTTACCGTAACTAACACCAAGAACAGTGATGCAGGTTCTCTGCGGCAGGCAATTTTAAATGCCAATGCCTTGACAGGAAAAGACATCATCAATTTTGGTGGAATGTTTAACGATGGACTTGCTCATACCATCAGTTTGGCTGGTAGTAGTCTGAGTATCACAGATGACCTTACCATTCAAGGCACAAATCCAGGCTTACTAACTATTAGTGATAATAGTGCTGACCGTATTTTTGACATTGGCAATGGTGTAACTGTTGCAATCAATGGGCTAACTATTACCAATAGCTACAAAGACGCTGGAGGAGGAGCCATCTCCAATCAAGGCATCCTTAATTTGAGCAACACTACCATCACTGGCAATAGTGCGGAAGACGGCGGTGCTATCTTTAATGAGGGCAGCCTATCGGTGAGCAATAGCACCATCACTGGCAATTCGGCGACAAACAACGGTGGCGGCATCTTCAACTCTGGCATTCTATCAGTCGAGAAAAGCACCATTAGTGACAACACTGCATACAGAGAAGGCGGAGGCATCTACAACTATGTTTTCAAGGAGAACGGCGATCGCAATCTAGGCATCGTTACCGTGACTAATAGTACCATTCGTGCCAACACTGCGGAATACGGAGGCGGCGGCATCTTTGGTTACGAATCTGGCACTATAACGGTGAGTAAGAGCCTCATCAGTGATAACAGTGTCAACTTCAGGTCTAACTACTACGGCGGCGGCGGCATCTTCAGTTCTGGCATCCTATCAGTGGATAAGAGTAGCATCATTGGCAACACTGCGGAATACGGCGGCGGTATCTTTGGGATCTACGAAGGCGCTATAACCGTGAGTAAGAGTCTCATTAGTAGCAATAACGCCAGTAACGGTGGCGGCATCTACAGCAGTGTTACTCTCTCAGTAAATGATAGTGCCATTAGTCGCAACACTGCGGAATATGGTGGTGGTATCTATGACGGTATCAGTCTTGATCAGGGTGATGGCACTATAACCGTCAATAACAGCCTCATTAGTGACAATTCGGCAGGTATAAACGGCTCCGGTGGTGGTATCTATGTTAGCGGCAATACAATTGGCGACACTACAATCGGCAGCACTATAACCGTGAATAATAGTCTCATCAGTGAGAACCACGGCTACTTAGGCGGCGGTATCTACAACGAAGGCACTATAACCGTGAGTAACAGCACCATTAGTAAAAACTATGCAAAATACGGCGGCGCCATCTATAACCCAGGCTTTATCATTCCCGGTTATCATAGCCCAGATGTACTAGTATATGGCAGCATTACGGTAGAGAATAGCACTATAAAATACAATAAGGCTACTACTGGAGGTGGGATATATAATCAGGGCGCCCTATCGGTAAGTAACAGTAGCATTAGTAATAACTATGCCAGAGATTACGGTGGCGGCATCTACAACGAGCCGTTAGGAATTGTTGCCGTGGACTATAGCACTATTAGCGGCAATCAAGCACACTTTGGCGCTGGCATCTATAATACTGCCACCCTAACAGTGGGAAATAGCACTATCAAACACAATAAAGCTTTTGGGATCGAACTCAGTTCTGGTAGTTACGAGTCTGGACATGGTGGCGGTATTTACAACTTAAGCCCTGGCACTACTACACTGGACTACAGCACCGTTCATTGTAACTTTGACACCCCACGAAAGAATTCAACTAAGGTTATCAAGCTTGATAATGTCATAGGTAAATTAATCACTAAAGCTTCATGCGTCAAAATTTAAAACGATATTCTTTTTATCAATTTGTAATTATTTTTAATTTCAAACTACCAAACTTGTATGCTGCTTGAAGCGTTTCTGATCGCCTGAAACTGGGTATTGGTATTAACGTTCCTTTTGGGCTATCTAGCAAATACGATAGTAACTGGGTTGGACGTTACCAGGCAGTCGAGTCTAAACTCACTACTATTAATATTAATCCCACTGTCGCAGGCGTGGATATCGTTGGCTTACAAGTAAGCTGGCAATTTTAACTTGGGCTGTGAGTATTTTCTGATCAATCTTAATTCTTATTCTAGGTAGGGATACTAACTACAGCTTTACCTAAATTCGTCTCGTATTTTTGAAAACTTTAATTTAACTTATCAAAACAAAATAAAAAAACTTGCCTTTTCGGCTTGTCTTACCAGATTCCTGAAAGCGAAATTGGGCAAAATAGTGCTACAGAATTAGGGTTAGCTTTGGTGAAGAAACTAGTGTAATATCTCTGAGGCACAATTGAAGTCACAATCAGTCAGTTAGGTCTGGATAGGTTTTACAATCTGTCTGCCATTAACAGCATTGAAGTGAACGGCGTTATACTTGAACTCGCATTCATAATTTGATTTAAAAAATATTGCGACAAAATAAGAACTTATGAAATCTAAAGCTTTAGAAAAACTTAGAGTAATGATTCCAAATGTACTTATTTTACTGTGACATTAGCGATCGCACCTTAATTAAAATAAAACTATGAAAATCCCCGAATTATTACTTGATTCCATGCTCTCCTGCACAACGAGGCCCTGCACCAACGAATTGACACGACTCAAAGCAGTGTATCAGTTTCAGGGTTTGGATACTGTACCCGATCGGGCATTAGATGACTTGACAGAACTAGCAGCTGATTTGTGTCAAACTCCAATGGCACTGGTGAGTTTTGTCGGAGCCGATCGTCAGTTGGTTAAGTCTAAGGTGGGAATCACATTAACAGAAATTCGCCGAGACCTCACTTTTTGTAACTACACTATTCGCCAGTCAGATGTATTTGTGATTCCAGATACCTTGGCTGATCCCCGCTTTGCCACCAATCCCTTCGTTATAAATTCTCCTAATATCCGATTTTATGCCGGAGTCCCCCTGGTAACAACTGGTGGTTGTGTCCTGGGTACACTCTGCGTCATGGACTTTGAACCGGGCGATCTGAGCCAAAAACAACAGAAAGGATTACAGACACTCAGCCATCAAGTAGTAGCGCAATTGGAGCTAAAGCGCAACACCACAAAGCTGCGTCAAATGATCCCGGAAATCAAACAACTAAAACAGCAATTGATTACTCAGGAATTGGTTGGTCAACAAGATTCAATTCTGTTTAATCTGGCAAATCAAATTCGTAATTCTCTGGATCTGGATACGATTTTACAAACGGCGGTGAATGAGATTCATAGTCTGTTGCAAGCCGATCGCTGTGACTTTGTGTGGTGTCTACCCAACAAAGATCACTTCAACTTTATGGTGACTCACGAAGCGACTAATCCAGAGATCCAGATGGCGCTAGGGGAACTTTCCCTTGGGCATGGCTCCGTTCTAGCAGAAACTATCTTAAATCTAGATATGCTACGAATAGAGGATGTTTCTACTACCTCAGAAGCACTCACCTCGGACGATCGCGCCTTGCTGCATCAACTAGCAGTAACCTCGGTGCTGTTGCTGCCACTCAGAACGCATTCTGGTCAATTGGGTGCTATTGTTTGTCATCACTGTCGCGGTTCGCGCCAATGGACTGATAGCGAAGTCCGGTTACTCAAAGCTGTCACCGATCAAGTAGCGATCGCTCTCGATCAAGCAGAACTATTTGCCCAAACCCGAGCAACCGCCTTTGCCGCTCAAACTCAAGCCACCTATCTGGGGAACGCACTGAGCCAGTTGCAGCAAACTCAAATGCAACTAGTACAGCAAGAGAAGATGTCAAGCCTGGGACAATTGGTAGCCGGAGTTGCCCACGAAATCAACAACCCAGTCAACTTTATTAACGGTAATATTGCTTATGCAAGCAACTATGTTCGGGATTTACTAGAACTATTGCATCTTTATCAGGCTACCTATCCCAATGGAACTGATGTTATTCAGGAAAAGATAGAGACTATCGATCTTGATTTCTTGATGCAAGATTTGCCTAATTTATTGTCGTCGATGCAAATGGGTGGAGAACGAATTCGGCAAATTGTCCTATCTCTGCGGAACTTCTCGCGCCTGGATGAAGCCGAGATGAAACCTGTAGATATCCATGAAGGGATTGACAACACGTTGTTAATTTTGAAGAGTCGCTTGAAATTAACCAGTGCCAAGTTTGAGATTCAAGTGATTAAAGCATACGAAAATTTACCGCCTGTTGATTGTTATGCGGGGCAATTGAATCAAGTATTTATGAATCTTTTGGGTAATGCGATCGATGCCTTAGATGAAACGCCTAATCCGATCATTACCATTCAAACAGAACTCATTAGTAGAGAATCGGGTAGTTCTGATCTATCCCAACTCTCCCACGCAGATAGTGTAGTGATTCGGATTCGAGATAACGGTTCTGGCATGACAGAAACAACTCAACAAAAATTGTTCAATCCATTCTTCACCACCAAACCGGTCGGCAAAGGAACCGGACTAGGACTGTCCATCAGCTATCAAATTGTAGTTGAAAAACATGGCGGCATTTTAAAATGCTCCTCAGAACTTGGGAAAGGCAGCGAGTTCTGGATTCAAATTCCGGTTGAGCCTCTGGTTAAAAGTACTTGAAACGTGTAACTCACCATTCGTGTAATCGAGAATGGATTTGATGAAATCAGGGATCAGTAAAAAAGTATGTGCTAATTAAAACTTGAGTTTGAGATGTTACCCAAGGGTGAAGGACATTATACATCATAAATTTTTGTTGCAAATACTACGGCCTATAGGTAGCGTAAAGTGGACAATTTGACAATCTTTAATACTCAAACTACTTGGCGTATAGTCATAATCTGTCCGCACGCAACAAGAACGCAAGACACTTAGTATATGGTTCGAGAACTCGAAAGAAAACGCCAGAGTGCAAAGTTTCCCGAAACTGCACCGGCTGCTAATCCCGTATTTTTTAGAACCTATAGCCGCCGCACAAAGGCGGGACTAAGGGAAACATGGGATGAAGTATGCGATCGCACTCTACTCGGCTTAGTCGAGTTGGGAAAGCTAACTCAAGAAGAAGCTGCCATACTGGATAAGATGCAGCGTAACTTGAAAGCTATGCCCAGTGGACGCTGGCTATGGGTTGGTGGTACTGACTGGATAACTAAACCAAAGAATTTTTCTGGGGCATATAATTGCACCTCTACCAATCTCGAAGACTGGAGTGCCTTCGGGTTAATGATGGATTTGGCAATGATGGGCTGTGGTACTGGAGCCGTCATAGAACCACAGTTTATTAACCACTTGCCCCCCATCCGTAATCAACTGAATGTTACTGTTCAAGGTGAAATTGGCAGCACTCCTGTCCAACAACGGCGTGAATATACTGAAATTCATATAGAAGGCAATAACGTCACTATTCACGTTGGAGATAGCCGTGAAGGTTGGGTTGAATCATATCAAGCCCTATTAGAACTCTCCACCAATGAACGATTTTCAGGAGAAGTTGAAGTATTAGTTAACATCAGTGATGTCCGTAAAGCCGGAGAAACTCTCAACGGTTTTGGAGGAGTTGCTAATCCTGTTAAATTACCTGGACTTTATCAGCGTTGTGCTTCCATCCTGAGTAAAGCTGTAGGACGACAATTAAATTCAGTTGAATGCTGTCTATTAATTGATCAAGCTGCTGTAACAATTGTTGCAGGCAATATCCGAAGAAGCGCGGGGATGCGTCAGTTTATTGCTGATGATGAACAAGGAGCCACCGCCAAAGATAATTTATGGCAACAAGATGAAAGTGGCAACTGGCGAATTGATCCAGAGCGTGATGCACTCAGGATGGCAAACCACACCAGAGTTTTTCACCGCAAGCCAACCTTAGAAGAATGTTTGAATGCTGTTCGCAAACAATATTATAGTGGCGAGGGAGCAATTCAATGGGCTGGTGAGGCTGTAGCGCGATCAAACATTGATTTGCTGCCAACACAATCTGACAAAGTTAATTTTTTGCAAGCTTATGAACAAGGAACAGCAAAACAGTGGTTACAGGAACGCCATCCAAATATTGATGCTGATGAGCTAGAACATCGTTTAGCTCGTTATGGGCTAAATCCGTGTGGTAAGTGATTTTGCCTCACGTTAAAAACCTCGCAAAAACGGGGAAAGCTGAGATGCTAATCCCGTGGTAATCAAAGGAACTAAAAAGCCTTTGACACCGTACAGCGTAGAGAGTGAAACTAGATTACATCAAAAATTGGTGTCTAGAATATAATCTTTCCAAGAGTGCGGGGACGGATGTGAAAAACACTTTTATTATCTAAAGTCACATCTGCAAAAGGTACGCGGAGCTACTGCGAATAATTAAGCAGTAGAACTAGGGGATAAAAAGCCTCTAGGATAACAAATCTGGAAATCATCGGTAGTAACTTCCACTGCAATTTGTCAGAGGTTCACCTCAATCAAATTGACCCACGTAACTATAAAGAACAAGAGGAAGCTTTCACTGCTGGAGCGTTATCTGTAGCAGCACTTTTAAATCACAAATTCTTGGAACCACGCTATCAATACAGCCGTGAATTAGACCCGATTGTAGGAGTTTCTTTTACAGGCTTATTTGATTTCTTTGTCCATGCTTTTGGTGTTGATTGGCTGCGCTGGTGGGAAGCCGGAAGACCTGCAACTCCACAAGGATTAGCTTTCAAGCGTGAGGAAGAAAAATATCTAAGTTCTTGGAGAGATATTGTACATCGGGTAGTTTGGGATTATTGCGATCGCTACAATTTCAAGCGTCCAAATCGTTGCACTACAGTTCAACCCAGTGGCACGAAGGCATTATTAACTAACGCTAGTTCAGGATGGCATCCCCCCAAAGCGCAAAGATTTATTCGCCGTATCACCTTTGGCAAAAATGACCCAGTAGCCTTAGCTTGTATTGACTACGGTTACAACGTCATTCCCTCGCAATCAGATAAAGATGAACAGGGCAATTTGCTCAACGATCCCTTTGATCCACGGGTGAGTGAATGGTTAGTAGAAATCCCTATTTCTGTATCTTGGGCTGATTTACCAGGTGCTGATGAAATTGATGTTTCTAAGTTTTCAGTCTTAGCCCAATTTGATTTTGTCCTCCAGGTTCAACGTTGGTATGTAACTCACAACACATCAGCAACTTTAGAACTTCGTTCTGATGAAATCGAACCTTTAGGACAGCGCATCTACGAAACTATCCAGAATGATGAAGGATATATTTCAGCCGCTCTTTTAGCTCGTTTTGATGATTTACAATCATTCCCACGTTTGCCATTTGAACCGATAGATAAAACAACTTACGATCGCTTAAATCAAGAGGTGAAAGCACGGCGCAAAACAGATGATTTCTGTGCAGTCTTAAGCCGCTACGATTTAGGCGAAATGTCAGAGGCTGGCCCTAGTGGTTGTGACTCTGATAAGTGTATGTTTCCCGATCAGCAACCAAGCTCATAAGGCGAAATGACTATCAATTTAGAGTAGAGCTATTTCGTTCTAAACCTAAACCGCCCAGAACTAAAGTTCCGGGCTAATAGCTTAAGTCCACTAAAGTGGACTAAAAGCCTTTCTTAGTCGTCTAAAGACGACTTTTGCTATTAGCCTCAGAATTTATTCTGAGGCGGGCTAGATGAGAATGAAATAGCCCTGTATATAATCTTTGGCAAAAGGAGTCCGCCAATGAAAGCTTACGAAATTCAAAGCAACGCTGGGATTGATGCCCTCGCATTAGTCGATCGCCCTGAACCAAAACCAACTGCGGGAAAAGTTCTCATTCAAGTCAAAGCAACATCCCTGAATTACCGCGATTTGCTCGTCGCTGAGGGTGCTTACGGCGCTGGACAGAAATATCCCTTAATTCCCCTATCTGACGGCGCAGGGGAAGTTGTGGCGGTGGGGGAGGGTGTGACACGCGTAAAAGTAGGCGATCGCGTCGCTGGTATTTTCTTCCAAGACTGGATTTATGGCTCTTTAACTAAAGAGAAAATGAAATCCGATTTAGGAGGCGGTATCAATGGAATGCTAGCTGAGTATGTCGTATTACACCAAGATGGTTTAGTAATATTACCTGACTACTTATCCTATATTGAAGGCGCAACTTTACCCTGTGCAGCAGTCACAGCTTGGCATGGACTGGTGACAAAAGGTAATATTCGCGCAGGTGATAGTATTTTATTACTTGGTACTGGAGGAGTTTCGATTTTTGCTCTCCAGTTCGCCAAGATACACGGTGCTAGAGCAATTATTACTTCCAGCAGTGATGAGAAATTGGCACGAGGTAAACAGCTTGGTGCTGACGAAATAATTAATTACAAAACAACACCAGATTGGGAAAAGCAAGTTTACCAATTGACTAATCGTACAGGTGTAGATCATGTAGTTGAGGTAGGCGGTGCAGGTACTCTGCCAAAATCACTACAAGCAATCCGTATTGGAGGACGTATTAGCTTGATTGGCGTATTATCAGGTAGAGGAAGTGAAATTGACCCCATGCCAATACTTTTTAAGAGCTTAACAGTTCAGGGCATTTATGTTGGTAGTCGGGAAATGTTTGAGGCGATGAATCAGGCGATGCAACAGCATCAAATCAAACCGATTATTGAGCGAGTGTTTCCTTTCACTGAAGCACGAGAGGCTTATCATTACCTCAAAAGCGCGGCTCACTTCGGTAAAATCGTAATTTGTAATTCATAATTCGTTCTTATGCTTTGCATGGGAATGTCTATCAGGAGCTTCATTAAAACGGACTATAACCTTTTCTCAGTCGTCTTTAAACTACTTTCGCTATTACACTCAGAATTCATTCTGAGGCGGGCTATTTTGCTATGCAATTTCTATTATTTTGCTCTCAACTTTTAGATAACTGATAGATGCTTTAGCAGTTTATACCAACTTTTTTGATATACATCAGAATTTATTTGCTACTGTAAATCTTTAAATTTAATTATGTTATATTATAAATATAAAAATCTAATTTTTTATTAAAATATTTTTGGGAAATACACCTTTTGACATATTTAGGATAAAATTCTTGATTTTTCTCCTTATGCCGCTAGTTGCCTTTTCTAGAAACGGCTATACTTAGGGGAATCCCAATGTCACTAAACAAAAATGCCTTTGAGCAACCAGCAAATCATTTGCTAGCAGCTTTGCCAGTCAGTGATTATGAGCGTCTTATTCCCCATCTAAAGCTAGTTACGCTTTCAAATCGGCAAGTACTTTACCAACCTGGCGAACCGATCATACAAGTCTATTTTCCTAATAAAGCAGTGGTTTCTATAATCACTACTATGGAAGATGGCTCGACTGTGGAAGCTGGTTTAGTAAGTAATGAAGGCATGGTGGGTATCCCGGTAATTTTAGGAGACGACACTACAATCACAACAGCATCTGTGCAGATTCCAGACAGTGCTATGCAAATGATGCGGATATACTCAGAAGCGAATTCAATCGGGGTACAGCCCTTAAAAGCTTGCTGCTGCGCTATGTGCAAAGTATGTACACTCAAATAGCACAAGGAGTTGCTTGCAACCGTCTTCATAAATTAGAGACGCGGCTAGCTCGGTGGCTGCTAACAGTTTCTGAACGTCTGGAATCAGACGAGTTTCCGCTTACCCAAGAATTTATCTCACAGATGCTGGGTGTACGTCGCCCTGGTGTCACCGAAGCAGCTAACATCCTCAGCCAAGCCGGAATCATCAGCTACCACCGTGGTCAGATTAACATCTTGAATCGAGAGGCTTTAGAAAAAACTTCCTGCGAATGTTATCAGATTATAGAAGATGAATATGTCCGTTTATTGGGTAATAAGTCCAAAAAACGGCCAAAATAATTTTTTTGAAACTGCTATGTACGAAACCGTACAGACTTTAGCAAGTGTGTTTATTTAATATTTTTGATATTATCCCCGTGTTTCTTTAGCGAATACACCTTTTGACATTAGGATCAGAACCTTATCCTTTCCTTGTGCCCTGAGTTGGCTTTTCTAAAGTCACTTACTTTAAGGAGAGTGACTTCTAATGTCATTAGATAAAAGCCTTTTTCAACAACCAGCAAATAAGCTGCTGGCAAGTTTGCCAGCGAGTGATTATGAAGGTCTTGTAGCCTATCTAAAGCTAGTTCCGCTCCCAATTGGGCAAATCCTTTACGAAGCAGCCGAACCTATCACACAGGTTTATTTTCCTCATAAAGCAATGGTTTCTATAGTTACCACTATGGAAGATGGCTCAACGGCGGAAGTTGGGATAGTAAGTAATGAAGGCATGGTGGGTATCCCAGTAATTTTAGGAGATAACATCACAACCACAACAGCCTTTGTGCAGATTTCGGGCACTGCTATGCAGATAAATGCAGATGTCCTGAGAGCCGAGTTCAATCGGGGCGGAGCTATTCAAAGCGTACTGCTGCGCTACGTGCAAGCTGTATACTCTGAACTGGCGCAAGGTGCTGCCTGTAACGGTCTCCATACAATAGAGGAACGGCTGGCTCGCTGGCTACTGACAGTCTCTGACCGTCTGGAATCAGAAAATTTTCCACTCACGCAAGAATTTATCTCCCAAATGCTGGGTGTACGTCGTTCCAGTGTGACAGTAGCGGCTAGCACCCTGAGCCGAGCCGGAATGATCACCTACCAACGTGGTCATATTAGGATTATGAACCGAAAGGATTTGGAAGCAACTTCCTGCGAATGTCATCAAGTCATACAAAAGGAATTTGCTCGGTTACTGGGCTTCAGCCCAGTAACCGAGCCGAATAATTTTTTTAAGTTATACGTGCGAAACCGGACAGACTGGCAAAACTAACTTGATTTAAAGTATTATGATCTAATTTCTCTTTTAATGTTGAAGTGAGCGAAAAGACTCTTAAGCCGCAAGTAAATAAATTACTCGCGGCTTTGCCAAGTAGTGATTATGAGCGCCTTGTTCCACACCTGAAGTTAGTTTCGTTTCCGACTCGGCAAGTCATTTACGAACCTGGAGAACCCATTACACAAGTCTATTTTCCCCAAAATGCAGTGATTTCTATAGTCACTACTATGAAAGATGGATCGACGGTGGAAGTTGGGATAGTGAGTAATGAAGGCATGGTGGGTATCCCAGTAATTTTAGGAGGCAACACAACAACCACAAAAGCGTTTGTCCAAATTGCAGGCGCTGGAATGCAAATGGATGCAGATGTCCTGAAAACTGAATTCAATCAGGGCGGAGCTATTCAAAAGCTGCTACTGCGCTATGTCCGAGCTATATATACCGAACTTACACAATCATGTGCCTGCAACCGTCTTCATACACTAGAAGAACGGCTGGCTCGTTGGCTTCTGACAGTATCTGACCGTTTGAGGTCAGAAGAATTTCCGTTGACGCAAGAATTTATCTCCCAAATGCTGGGTGTACGGCGCTCCGGTGTGACAGTAGCGGCTAGCAGCCTCAGCCGAGCCGGAATGATTCGCTATCAGCGTGGTCAAATTAACATCCTGAACCGAGAAGATTTAGAAGCAACTTCCTGCGAGTGTTATCGAGTCATCGAACAAGAATATGCTCGGTTGCTGGGGAATTAGCCAAGGCACGTAGGCGTAGCTCGTCGTAGACATCGCTAGTGGATAATTTTAACTTACTATGTCTGACACCGGACAGACGCTTGCAGTTAGTTCCATTAAGATTTAGTAAAGTATGGATCAAATAGCATTTACAAATACATGCTATTTGATGCATTGCATTTGCTACTCAACGTGTTCCAGCTACACGGCGGTGAAAATAATGTCTAATCAATCGATGTCTTTTGAAGGTCTGCGATTGCTCGTTGTGGATGATGACCCTGATACGAGAACTTTACTGACCTTTCTATTTGAAATAGATGGAGCAGAGATTATTACAGCTGCTTCGGCAAGTGATGCTTTAGAAATAATGTCATTTTTTAAACCAGACATACTAATTAGTGACATTTATTTACCTGATGAGAACGGCTGCTCACTGCTCACAAAGATCAGAAAATTGGAAGCAAAGCGAGGGAGAAAGATTCCATCTATTGCTTTGACGGCATCTGCTTTCGACGAAGACCGTAAGCGTGCATTATTAGCAGGTTATGATATATACCATTGTAAGCCGATAGATTTAGACGAATTAGCTTCTACGGTTGCTAGTTTAGCTAGACTCGAACAATACGCTTGACATATTTGGATGCATAAGGGAGAAGCTAGTAAGCAAGAAAGCTGTTACTAAATTTTATTTATTTTTGTAGGGATCTTTTAACTGATTTCAACGTGAATTCGACGGATTATTATAGTATCCGCTTAATTAGCTCAATTAAAAAGACCTCTCCCTGATTTTTCTATGCAAAATCGTCGCTCTCCGAGTCAAAGAGGGATAGCGTTAAACTTTAGTTCAAGGCAGTTAGAGATTTATTGAACTCACGTTAATTTTATTCTTTCTTAATTCCACTACCAGCAAAAACTTTTTGACAATACAGTGATATAAAATATACTAAGAGTATATACAGAGAAAACTGAAATAGTTCTCTGTATTTACTCATTTTTTCATATATTGGGGTGCATTATGGAATATCTTGCTTATTCTCAAATGTTTATTGCTCAACAAGAGGCATCTCGAAACACCAAATATAATTCGTCTAAATCTCAATTAGATAGCAAAAAACCTCTTACATCTTCTGACATAGTTATTACTAAAGAAGAGACATTCGGAATTACCAAAGCTAAATTTAATTGGAAAAAACTTCTTAAATCTTCAGCTTGGTTAGCTTTAGCTGGTGTTGGTGTATTACTTATTGCTGCTGCCCAAATTCAAATTAGTATGGCTGCTTATGTCAAGACTAACGGCAGTTGTTTGCGTATCCGTACAGGCCCAAGCACCAACTACTCATACGTGGATTGTGTACCAAATGGCGCAACACTTCCAGCCATTGAAAGGTATGAAAACGGTTTTGCTAGGCTTTCTACGGGTAGATATGTTTTTGCTCGATGGGTTGGTGATAGACCTAACAATACTCCTGTGACTAGACCTGGTGGTGTTGGCGGTTCGGTGATTCTTACTCCTGGTTCTAGAGGTCAGCTTGTAAGAGACGTTCAAACAGCTTTAGGTAATCTCAAAGTTGATGGAATTTACGGTCGAGAAACTGTTAACCGAGTCCGAAGCTTTCAGGCAAGTAAAGGTCTACTTGTAGATGGTACAGTGGGGCCCGAAACACGAGCAGCTTTGGGTATTTAACCAAAAATTACCCTTTGACAAAGAGGCAGGAGAGCAGGAAGCAAGGGGGATAGAACATTTCTTGATGGGGTCATTTCCCCAAGCTTTAAGCCCCCTTTAAGACAATAAGGTTCAGTTAAGGCTCAAATCCTTTGTAGAGACGTTGCAATGCAACGTCTCTACATACTTTTCTGTCGATTTTATGCACCCTGAAAAACAGAAATTTTGCATTTTGTTTAATCTAAGTTTTTAAGTTGAAGTTTCTGATGAAAGACCCAGGTAATTTTGTACAATCTGCAAAATGCGCTCTGCTGCATGACCATCCCCAAAGGGATTAATTGCATTTGCCATTGCTTCATAAGCATCTGGATCGCTAAGTAACTCAGCAGCATTTGCAAAGATGTTCTCACTTGTAGTGCCTACAAGTTTAGCTGTACCGGCTGCAACAGCTTCTGGTCTTTCGGTGGTATCTCTTAAAACTAATACTGGTTTTCCCAAGCTGGGGGCTTCTTCTTGCAAACCACCAGAGTCAGTGAGCAAAAGATGCGATCGCCCAATTGCACCCACCAATTCTCCATAATCGAGAGGATCTGTCAAGAAAATTCGGGGATGATTCCCTAAAAGTTCTTGTAACGGAACTCGTACTGTGGGATTGCGATGTAATGGTAGCAGCAAAGCAGTATCAGGAAACTTATCTAAGATTTGTAAAAAGCCTTGAGCGATCGCTAACAGAGGTTCTCCCCAATTTTCTCGACGGTGAACTGTTGCTAGCAGAACGCGGTATGAATCCCAGTCTAAGCCTGGTACATTACAAACTGCTTGGGTTGCAGCTACAGTCAACAGCGCATCAATTACCGTGTTACCCGTCATGTGAATTTCACCCAAAACACCAGAACGGTGCAAATTTTCCACAGCCCAAGGAGTCGGTGCAAAGTGTAACTGAGTTATTTGAGAAATCAACCGTCGATTAGCTTCTTCTGGGTAAGGATTGAAGATATCATCAGTTCTCAAACCTGCTTCTACATGACCAATAGGAATTTTTTGATAAAAAGCTGCCAAAGCTGCGGCAAAAGCCGTGGTAGTGTCTCCCTGCACCACCACTAAATCTGGTTTTTTCTCCTTAAATAATGCTTCTAACCCTTGTAAACTACGGCAGGTAATATCATTTAGAGATTGCTGAACCTGCATAATTTCCAAGTCATAATCTGCCTTAATATTGAACAGCTGCATAACTTGCTCAACCATCTCTCGATGCTGTCCAGTTAGAATTACTTGCGACTCAAAACTTGAAGACTTTTGGAAAACCTGAATCACAGGAGCTAGTTTAATTGCTTCTGGGCGAGTACCCAAAATAATGCAAACACGTTTTTTATTAGTCATTAGTCATTAGTCATCTCTCATTTGTCAATGGCTATAGTCAATGGTCTATGGTCAATAGTCAATAGTTAGCGCTCAATCATCACACAAACTATAAATACAAGTAAGTCAACGTAAATAATTATCGTTGGGATAAAGCAAGGGGAAAAGAATTTGAGCCTTGTTTACTTTTCTTCACACTGTTTGTTTTTATTGTGCTGACTTCCTTAAAAGGATAAATCACATAATAAGAATAAAAAAACCCGGCTTAATCGGGTAGATGCACTGTCTATCAAATTTATCTATAATAACCAGACCTTGTCACAAGTAAAATCACAAACAGCATGAAAAAACCCGGCTTAACCGGGCAGACGCACTGTTTGTCGTATTCACCTGTAATGACTACTTAATCTCACAAGTTAAAGGGCAAGCAGCGTAAACAGTAGCCTGCATTTGGTCTGCCTCTCCATGCAACCAGCTTAACCATTTAATTTCGCTAGGATGAACTCCTTTAACAGTTAGTACACCCGCAGCTAATACAACTGCCATGACATTAAACATTATTAAAGCGCCTGCAACAAGTAAAACCGCACTAACAGGCATTACAGATTGTAAGATGATCGACAACAGACATCCGACCGTAGCCATTAAGACAACTAGTGGAAAACCGACAACCAACAAACATACTGCTAATGTAAAAGTCCATATTAAAAAGCTTTTAATCATCAACAAGGAGTAGGTCTTTCCTAGATTAGAGCTTTGAGCAGAAACCATGACTTTTCCTCCCAAAAATACACAACGAATTTTAATTTTCAGTCATATTTCGTTTTTGACGAAATAAACTGATTTATCTCTCAGTGAAATTCAGTATATAAAAACTAATTGGGAAAATGAGCATTTATTTACTAAAGTTTACAGTTAATTTTTTGTAATTATGAATTAAAAATCAACGTTTATATCTATGTCAAACAACTTGTTTTATGCATCTGCCTTCAGATATATAAGCTAAATGGTACGAGCTTTTAACCTTGATCCCCAATATATTAGTCCTATTCTACTTAACATTTCTTATGAAAATTAGTATTGGTTCTCATAATTCATAGATGGGCTGAAAAAATGATCTGCTAGTGTTTGTGCTGTTAATTGCTGGCAATTTGTGTCCATGCGTGGGATAAATTTCTCATCTAAAAAGCTCAGAATATTTATATTTTACATTCAGTATTATTTATGACTAAATAATCTATGTATTATTCCTGAAGAAGTTTAAGTGCTTACGTGTGTTAAACCATGTTAAACAGGTTAAATAATTTATCTAAGTAATCTAACTAGTGGAATTATAGGAAAAAAAAGATACAAATTGAAGTGGATGAAATGGATTGAACATAGTTCTAGAGTTTCAATCCATTTCATCACCACTAAAGCTCGGGTGCAAGCACTCTCCAAAAGTCATCGAAGTAAGTGACTTGACTTCTCGTTAATTCAACTTTTTAACTGCCAAATGTGAAGATATATGACACAATCACAGCCTCCATCAAATTCTTCTGTAGCTGGACGTAACCTGCCACCAATGCCACCACCACCACCGCCAACCTCTAGTACCCAGAGGCAGATGACACAAACATTGGATATGTCAGATAGGAATAGCAATGCGCCTGTTGCAGGTCATCGTCCAGTTAGTCCACCACCAATACCTAATTCAGTTCCCCCTAAAAACAGCAGTTCCCAACTGACTTTAGCAAAGTTAATCAGAGAAGCTTTCGATCAGGGATATTCTGACATTCACTTGGGTGTAGGCGAAGTACCTCGCTTCCGCAGCCGAGGAGAAATTCAACCAACGGATTATCCAGAAACAGATAAAGAAGCTTTTATGAGTTGGTTACGGGAGGTGATGAGTGAAGGAGAAATTCAGCGCTTTGAAGAACACCTAGAATTTGACGGAGCAACTCAATATGACTTTGCTCGCGTGCGGATTAATGTTTTTGGCTCGCTTAAAGGGCCTGCAATGGTGTTGCGGTTGATTCCGCTAAAAATCTTGACTATGGAACAGTTAAGATTACCTCCAGTTTTTCGGGATATTTGCCATCATCACAAAGGTTTAATTTTAGTGACTGGGCCCACTGGTTCTGGTAAGTCCACCACAATGGCGGCGATGGTTGACTACATCAACAAGGAGATGTCCAAGCATATCATCACCATTGAAGACCCAATAGAATTTATCCATCAAAGCCGCAAGTCTTTAGTCAAACAACGGGAAGTGGGAATGCATACCCGGAAATTTGACAACGCTTTGAAAGCAGCTTTGCGGGAAGATCCAGATTTGATTCTGGTGGGGGAAATGCGGGATAAGGAAACAGTCAACACCGCCTTAAAAGCCGCTCAGACTGGTCACTTAGTTATGGGAACCCTGCACACCAATAGCGCCGTCAAAACCATTGAGCGGATTCTCAATCTTTACTCTGGTGATGAACAAGATGCAATGCGGGTGGCAATATCTGAGTCTTTGGTGGCAGTAATTGCCCAAGGTTTATGCCGCACAACTGACGGGAAACGGGCTGCTTTCCACGATGTGCTGATCAATACTGAAGCTATTAAAGAATGGATCAAAGATGGTAAGTATGATGAAATTGGCGAGTTGATGAAACAAGCTGGCTTTGACGGCATGATTACAATGAATCAGTCATTGCTCAATCTCTATCAAGACGGTCGCATCACTGAAGAGACTGCTTTAGAAATGTCACCAACTCCTAACGAAATGGCACAGTTTCTCAGAGGTCGAGTTTAAGATTGGGCATGGGGTATGGGAAAGAGAACTTGGGGACAAGGAGAATTGGGGATAAGGGGAAACACTTGTTGCAAGTTCTGATTTAAGTCGCCTTGTCCCATTGTCCCCTTGTCTCCCCTGCCCCTCTGCTTCCTCATCTCCTACTCCCCACTTTCAAATATCTTTGTCATCCTGGTTGCGGTTATAGCTAAGGTAAAAGGTAAAAGAGAGAATTTTTACTTTTAGCTTCTTAACCTCTGTGAATAATTTAACGACAAACAAACTATCTACACCCCAGTTGTTTAAAGGCATTGCCCTATTTACACCTGGAGGAGATTTAATTTACTGCATCGACCCTAGCAAGCAAGGTAGATGGCATTTGCATTTGTGTTCGGCTTTGCAAGAAATCCTAGATTTACCAGAGCCACCGCACTTTTTAGTGCCTTGCTATACTGCAACTATCGATCACTGGTTAGATGCACGTACTCAAGAAGTGCGTACTTTTGCTGAAGCTTATCCGGCTGTAATTAGACATCAAGCTTTGCTTAATGCCATTTTCGCCACAGGGGAGTTAGTATGGCAAGCAGCTCCTTGGCAAGAGGGGTTGTGCGATCGCATGGTATTAACAAGTTATCGTTCCTCATTCCCGCAGCTTTGGGAGGATCACGATTTAATTGTTCGTTTAGACCTTTCTGAACCTGTGCCAAAATACCATCAACCAGTGATAGTACAAAAAAAGGAAGCCATCACACAAGGCTATGTTCTGCGATTGTTTGTTGCTGGACATAGCAGTACCACCGAACGCATTCTACAAAATTTACACGAATTGTTGGAGCGATCGCTGGGACATCCTTATACTTTGAAGGTGATTGATGTTTTAACTCATCCAGAACAAGCAGAACTTAATCAGGTTTCTGCAACTCCTACCCTTGTCAAAGTTTGGCCACACCCAATTCGGCGCATCGTTGGAGAGTTGGATCATGTAGAAAAGATTTTACAGATGTTAGCTGCTAAGGAAAAATTTTAGATTTTATCACGAATTAAAGATTGAAAGTGAAACGCAGAGATTTAATAGCTGACAATTATTTTCGCTAGAAATCAAAGAAAGTCTGTACTAAGCTTATGGATAATCAACTGCTTTGCAATTAGACTAGTTTTATTGCCCAGTGCGCGAATAGGTAGGTGTTGGTGAAGAAGTGACTACAAAAATGGCTGAATTGCTTTATATGGGAGGACTTGACGGCTGTAGAATCTTTAAACCATCCGCGCACCTTATTTGGACTGGCTTTCAGCTATTTTCGTTTAACACAATTGCCATTCCTCATGTTATGATTTTCCTATCCGCGCTATTGAACCTTGAAAACCAAATAACACAAGACTTTCAAACGCCAGCATTGCAATCAACTAAAATCCCTATTAGGGATTGAAACAAAATGGCATTAACGCCTAAATTACTTTCGTATACATTGCAATCAACTAAAATCCCTATTAGGGATTGAAACATTCAGAATCAGCCATATTCCTGTAGATGATTCATATTGCAATCAACTAAAATCCCTATTAGGGATTGAAACTTGCCTACTACGTACTCAGCTTGGTGAGAGTCGAACCCATTGCAATCAACTAAAATCCCTATTAGGGATTGAAACTGCTCCAATCCCAGGCGCGACACAAAGCTCTGACCAAATTGCAATCAACTAAAATCCCTATTAGGGATTGAAACTCTTCAACTACGGCGGGTAATTTTTCTTCCCAGAATTGCAATCAACTAAAATCCCTATTAGGGATTGAAACCTTAAGTGTAATGGTATTGAATTGGGTGTTGAGTATCATTGCAATCAACTAAAATCCCTATTAGGGATTGAAACCAATCTAAATTAGATGAGATATTGCCTAACCATAGATTGCAATCAACTAAAATCCCTATTAGGGATTGAAACGAAACAACAACGCGGAACCCGCACCACTACGATATTGCAATCAACTAAAATCCCTATTAGGGATTGAAACAATGCTGCTAGCGGCAAAATAACAGAAGGTCAATTGCAATCAACTAAAATCCCTATTAGGGATTGAAACAACACAATCAGAAATAATCCCCTTGTTGGATGAAATTGCAATCAACTAAAATCCCTATTAGGGATTGAAACGCGGAATTTCAACGCTGTACCAGATACCGTTATGATTGCAATCAACTAAAATCCCTATTAGGGATTGAAACTTACATTAGAGCATCCTTTGCTTGTATGGAAAGACAAATTGCAATCAACTAAAATCCCTATTAGGGATTGAAACCCGTTGACTCAATATTAAGTCAATTAACGATGCATTGCAATCAACTAAAATCCCTATTAGGGATTGAAACGCAAAAAGTACTTTGTATATACGGCTAACGATGGATTGCAATCAACTAAAATCCCTATTAGGGATTGAAACAATCTGTATACAGACTATATACAAACTCAAGAAGATTGCAATCAACTAAAATCCCTATTAGGGATTGAAACGAGCGATCGCACTTTCAACCACTTGAATATCATCAATTGCAATCAACTAAAATCCCTATTAGGGATTGAAACGATTAACAGCTAATTTAAACTCCCCTCCAATAGATTGCAATCAACTAAAATCCCTATTAGGGATTGAAACTTATAGAGGAGCTACATTGATGTTCAAAAAAGCTTATTGCAATCAACTAAAATCCCTATTAGGGATTGAAACCTTACTCCCTATGGATGGGTAGGGATGGGATATATAAAGATTGCAATCAACTAAAATCCCTATTAGGGATTGAAACCTTCAAAGCGGATTGCATTATCATTAATTTCGTAATTGCAATCAACTAAAATCCCTATTAGGGATTGAAACACTATACCTACTGGCTCTCCTACTAAATCTGAATTGCAATCAACTAAAATCCCTATTAGGGATTGAAACCTATCTGATCATCTTGAATATTCAATTTTTTAAGATTGCAATCAACTAAAATCCCTATTAGGGATTGAAACACTTTAACTTCACTTGTAAATTAAATTTAACTATATATTGCAATCAACTAAAATCCCTATTAGGGATTGAAACAAGCTAATGAAGTCAGGTGCTATTAAAAAGTACAATTGCAATCAACTAAAATCCCTATTAGGGATTGAAACCTTGCGGTGGAATGGGTTGCGCTGGTCAATTCTGGCAAATTGCAATCAACTAAAATCCCTATTAGGGATTGAAACAGTGATTGTATCTTTATCTGTGGTGGATAAAGTTCTTATTGCAATCAACTAAAATCCCTATTAGGGATTGAAACTTAAACTATCTGCTAATCTCTGCTTATCTTTGGATTGCAATCAACTAAAATCCCTATTAGGGATTGAAACTTGTAAGCAGTGGCAATGTCGCTAGCGCTACTAATTGCAATCAACTAAAATCCCTATTAGGGATTGAAACCAGTACCTAATCTAAACGCCCAAGGAATATTGGGATTACATTGCAATCAACTAAAATCCCTATTAGGGATTGAAACAAATACTTTGAATTTACCCATTTTTTCCTTTGCATTGCAATCAACTAAAATCCCTATTAGGGATTGAAACTTATTAATCCTTAGTTAGTCGCAACTAATCTTTGTATTGCAATCAACTAAAATCCCTATTAGGGATTGAAACTGTCTGGGTAAAGGGGGAGAGAGTTTTAATGGCAATTGCAATCAACTAAAATCCCTATTAGGGATTGAAACTAAATCTAATCACCCTGCAATGATGAATGCGCTGATTGCAATCAACTAAAATCCCTATTAGGGATTGAAACTACCTGGAAAGCGATAACGGCATTCTCTTTTATAAAGTGCCTGATTGCAATCAACTAAAATCCCTATTAGGGATTGAAACAAATCTTGATACTCAATCGGAATACTCATCTTGAATTGCAATCAACTAAAATCCCTATTAGGGATTGAAACATCCATTGTATTTACTGTATTTACTCCCCAGATGTGTGTATGATTGCAATCAACTAAAATCCCTATTAGGGATTGAAACTTGCCTAGTCCAGTGTTGGCCCATAGGCAAAACTATTGCAATCAACTAAAATCCCTATTAGGGATTGAAACAAGCGGATGAAGTAGTAGATATTGGGGATGGGTCGCATTGCAATCAACTAAAATCCCTATTAGGGATTGAAACAAAAAGGCAGCAGAAGCTATAGCAAGTTACACAGGCACTATAAAGCCGATTGCAATCAACTAAAATCCCTATTAGGGATTGAAACAAAAAGGCAGCTAAGGCATGAGTTTAAGCATAATGGATTGCAATCAACTAAAATCCCTATTAGGGATTGAAACCAGTATCAGTACGGGTTCGATATTCTAAATCCATATATTGCAATCAACTAAAATCCCTATTAGGGATTGAAACAGAATTATTACTTGCTATCAAGTTAAACACTTCTTCATTGCAATCAACTAAAATCCCTATTAGGGATTGAAACCAGTCAGCAGACATAAAGCAATCCCCTGATGCTAATCATTGCAATCAACTAAAATCCCTATTAGGGATTGAAACTAATGAAACTATCTTTATGGCATTGCAAAATATTGTATTGCAATCAACTAAAATCCCTATTAGGGATTGAAACGCAGACTGGCAAAATAGGCAAGCTGCTACTATCAAGATTGCAATCAACTAAAATCCCTATTAGGGATTGAAACCATCGGATCGCAGAAAGCACGGCTGATCCAAATAAATTGCAATCAACTAAAATCCCTATTAGGGATTGAAACCGTTCCCACCAACTCGATAATTATCGTAGGCAATGATTGCAATCAACTAAAATCCCTATTAGGGATTGAAACTTGACCGCAGATATCGTTAATAACATCGAAACACTGACATTGCAATCAACTAAAATCCCTATTAGGGATTGAAACTGGTAGGAAGCTTCTTGATGAGTTTATCTACATCGATTGCAATCAACTAAAATCCCTATTAGGGATTGAAACCTCACAAAATTGAGCAATACCCAATTGATAAATTGCAATCAACTAAAATCCCTATTAGGGATTGAAACTCCAATCAGATATTTTCTCGCCCCCCGAATCAGGATTGCAATCAACTAAAATCCCTATTAGGGATTGAAACATTATTAAATAATTCTAATATGCCTTTGACAAGCATATTGCAATCAACTAAAATCCCTATTAGGGATTGAAACGAGATTCCTAAGGTGCGATCGCAACTTCAATCAAAATTGCAATCAACTAAAATCCCTATTAGGGATTGAAACAAAGCCCAATTATATATTAATATCTCAGCTACATCATTGCAATCAACTAAAATCCCTATTAGGGATTGAAACAATAGAAATACAACGCAAGAGGCGTAAACCTATGAAAATTGCAATCAACTAAAATCCCTATTAGGGATTGAAACGTTGCCACCATAACCCTTGATGAAGACCTGACTCAATTGCAATCAACTAAAATCCCTATTAGGGATTGAAACCAACGAATTGCCAAAAAACAGCACACTTGCTGTGAATTGCAATCAACTAAAATCCCTATTAGGGATTGAAACCTGCGCTCACGGAGTACGACGATGACAGCGAGGAGATTGCAATCAACTAAAATCCCTATTAGGGATTGAAACCTCCATTCCTTTCCGAATCCGAATTTGATTGTAAATATTGCAATCAACTAAAATCCCTATTAGGGATTGAAACCCCCTGATTGCGGCAACCAATAAAGATGGCAGATTGCAATCAACTAAAATCCCTATTAGGGATTGAAACATTTGGAAGATGCGATTTCAGGATAAAGGATGGAAATTGCAATCAACTAAAATCCCTATTAGGGATTGAAACAGCTAAGACCTCTTTAACCAAGTTCTGATGCACAATTGCAATCAACTAAAATCCCTATTAGGGATTGAAACAACCTAACCTGTCAACCGAGGCTGTGGGACTGGATATTGCAATCAACTAAAATCCCTATTAGGGATTGAAACTAACTCATTACCTACAAAGTAGGTAGTCGCTAATATTGCAATCAACTAAAATCCCTATTAGGGATTGAAACAGCTATCTGTAGATGGGCTGGAAACTTCAGGCTTATTGCAATCAACTAAAATCCCTATTAGGGATTGAAACAGGTAATGCGTTGGCGAAAGCCTTGTCGTAGACATATTGCAATCAACTAAAATCCCTATTAGGGATTGAAACACCCGACCAACTTCGCCAACCCGCATCCCACTGTAAAAATTGCAATCAACTAAAATCCCTATTAGGGATTGAAACAGTTGAGAGCAGCCGCGATGTCTACGACAAGGCTTTCATTGCAATCAACTAAAATCCCTATTAGGGATTGAAACTTTTACTTCCTGCCAAACAAAATAAGGGATGTATCCTAAATTGCAATCAACTAAAATCCCTATTAGGGATTGAAACTTCAAGCCAATCACTGAACTTATCAATAAATTCATAAGTCTCTGATTGCAATCAACTAAAATCCCTATTAGGGATTGAAACTTAGCTTGAGCAAAGCTTTCACTCCCATTAATCGGAATTGCAATCAACTAAAATCCCTATTAGGGATTGAAACAGATATCAAAACCATCACTGCTCTGTGCAAGAAAAATTGCAATCAACTAAAATCCCTATTAGGGATTGAAACTAAGAATTTCATGACGGCGAGAAACGCAACTCTATTATTGCAATCAACTAAAATCCCTATTAGGGATTGAAACTTGATAATGAATATTTTTACCATCCATTTCCTGATTTGCAATCAACTAAAATCCCTATCAGGGATTGTAAAACTGAGGTTTGGCACGACGCTAGTACGAAATATGGCATTTATAAATTGCATTATGGCAATTTTGTTAAATTATAAAATCTGTCAGAACGCATCTGAGTTCCATTTCGCCAAACTTCCACTTTTTCAGGGCTGACTAAATAATAAAAACTGCCATTGTCTGCTCGATATCTGCCTTCGCCAATATTTAAAGCCGCGATTTTTATAGGCTTGTTTGGGTCTTGTTTCAACTGTCCAATATAAAATAACTGACCATTTTCTTCACAGACTTTTACCCGAATACTTGCAGTCTCACCCTCAATAATGGTAACTCCATTGCATTTAGTATCAGTGCTAGCAGGTGCAAAACCTATTGAAATTGGCTGTGAAAGTGAAATTTGCTTTGCTCCTGGGGGTGTCGAGACTGGGTGGTTCTGGTTATCCACTTGCTGAACTTTAGAAGCAGAAGCAACACTTGCAGTTAAGGATGTTAACAGACGAAGGGGGTCAACCGCTATTCGACCATTTGGATGAACTTCAAAGTGCAGATGAGGCGCTGTACTATTGCCTGTAGATCCCATTTCAGCAATAATTTGACCTTGAATGACCTGTTGATCTTTGCTCACCAACAAACGGCGATTGTGACCATAAACAGTAGTACTGCCGTCAAGATGTTTAATAGTTATAGCATTGCCTAATCCCCAATTATCCCAACCTGCTTTGATGACTGTACCAGATGCAGCAGCAACAATAGGAGTTCCAGATGTCCCTGCAATATCAATCCCTTCATGTTGATATTTGCGGAAGCCTTGAGAAATAAATCCTTGAGTTGGCCAGATTAAGTTAGAAGCAGGGATGGGAGTTTGCCCAACTGGGGAATCATCCGCTAGCTGTGTTAGGGCAAGTGTACTTGTACTTAGTACGGCGGTTAAGGATATTAACCCAATTAATCCATAAGTGCGGTATCGATAAACGGTAACTTTTTTCATAAATTGGAAGTTTATTCAAACAATAATTCAGATAGTTTCTGATTATTTGCTCTTTCAAGCTGACTCGGTAAATATCAGGAAATTTAGCAGATACATATATAACCCAAGACCCTGGACAAACACCTTGGTCTTACAAGTGTAATCTTTTCACCGTATGTCAGCCACCGACGCATCGAACGGTGGCATACGTTTGTTGTGATTCTTCCCTTCTGGCTCAGGACTTAGTGTAGTTATCGATTACTTTGGCTAAGTCTGGCACTGCTTCTTCTACGTGCTTTTTGGCTGAACCGCGAAGTTTTTCATAGGTTCCTCGCACGATTTGGCGCTTGGCGTTCTTGACTCTAGCATCGGTAACACCAAGTAGCGCGTCTGCCGTTTGCGAACGATTCGCATTCAGGTATTCAATTGGATTGCCTTTCTGTACGCCTTCACTCCAAATTGGATCAAGTGCTATGAAGCATTGTGGCAGGATCTGCTCAACGACGTAGGGGATATACCCTGGTTTGATCCCCTTCAGGGCGGCGAAGGCAGTTTTTAAAGCGATGCCGCTCATGCCTGACTTAGATGCAAGCTGTCCCTCTATCATGTTGCAACAGTCATCTATGACCATAGCCTTTTTGGTCGGGTTTGAAAGTCCGTCGTTAAGTCCCATTTCACTTTTCCTTATCTAAGTACTTAATTTCTATTCGACTAATTTTTTTAGCAAGCAGGAAATTACAGAAAATGGTATCAGAGTTAGAGGATGTTATGAACATAACGAATATAGCCCTTTTGTAGGAGGCAATAGAAATCCATTGGTGTCAAAAGTTAGCATTGGCTATCGTTCTTTAGTTGACTTCATCCCCTAGTGCGTTTTTTTCAAGTCTTAGATGCTCTCAACCCCCCGATAAATTGGGGGGCTAAGAATCTCTTAAAGTCCCTTTTAAGGGGAAGACTTAAGGGAATCAGGTTATCCCATCTTGCTGAGACCTGAGCTGTGTCTCTGGCTGACTTGAGGCAGTAGGCAAAACTCTATGTTCAGATCCCGAAGCTCCATTTGGAGAATCTGGAGGTTTTGAGCCACCCGATCGCTTCTGATAAAATATAGCCTGAGCCAAGCTCTTAACCAAAATATACAAAATTGGTACTAAGAACAAACTCAAGAACGTTGAAAGCATCAGCCCCCCAAAGAGCGCTGTTCCTAAAGACCAACGGCTGCTGGCTCCAGCCCCTTGAGAGATGACCAAGGGCAAAAATCCTAACAGCGCGGCAAAGGAAGTCATTAAAATAGGTCGCAGACGTTCTTGCCCTGCTTTCACCGCCGCCCGTGTGTAGCTCATGCCTTGCTCATGCAGCTGATTGGCAAATTCCACAACCAAAATCGCATTTTTGGCAGCTAAACCAATCAAAGTCACCAAACCCACCTGGCAATAGATATCATCTACCACTTTCGGGAAGAGGCTACCTGCCATGAAAATGTTGGAACGTAGCCAAATTGCCGTCATTGCTCCCAAAACTGCTAAGGGAACTGTCAGCAAAATAATGATTGGGTCAATGTAGCTTTCATACTGAGCAGATAGCACCAGAAAGACAATAACGATCGCTAAGGCAAAAATCAAGCCCGTAGCTCCCCCAGATGTCTTTTCTTGAAGATAAGTCCCTGTCCATTCATAACCAAACCCTTGAGGTAACATCTCTGCTGCTAGTTGCTCCATCGCTTTAATCGCCTGTCCAGAACTAGCACCAGGAGCCGGAGCGCCTTGGATTTTGATTGACCTGTACAAGTTGTAATGGGCGATGGTTTTCGGCCCTACAAAGGGAGTCACTTTCACTAGATTGCTCAAGGGAATCATTGCCCCGCTTGCAGAGCGAACATACAGCTTGCCAATATCATCTGGATTAGAGCGGAAAACCCCATCTGCTTGGACATATACTCGATACTGTCGCTGTCCCTGCACAAAGTCATTCACATATTGCGACCCCAAGTAACTTTGCAATGTCCCAAAGATATCGTTGAGTTCGACGTTGAGAGCTTTAGCTTGGTTGCGGTTCACTTGGATGTCAAACTGAGGAGTGTCTGCGGTGAACTGAGTGAAGACTCGTTGGAGAGCAGGGTTTTTATTAGCCGCACCAATAAACTTTTGAGCAGTATCAACCAAGGTTTGAATCGGCGCACTACCGGTTCGGTCTTGAATGATAAACTCAAAACCACCTGTAGTACTTAACCCTCTAACTGGAGGAGCATTTACAGCGATCGCTCTAGCATCTGTAATTGTAGAGAGCTTTTTGTTCACCCTCTGAAGTATTCCATAGACCGACTCAGATTCTTTAGCTCTCTCTTTCCAGGGTTTTAGGTTAGCAAAGGCAATGCCTAAATTAGAAGCATTACCATCGAAACCAAAACCACTGATCATAAAACTAGCTCTAACTTCAGGAACCGATGTTACTTCTTTGACAACCCGATCCATAACAGATTCAGTGTATTTCAAAGAAACCCCGTCTGGCCCCTGGACAATTACAAAGAAGTACCCCTGATCTTCTTCTGGAATAAATCCGGTAGGCACTGCTCTGTACATCAAAACCGTTGCTAGTAAACCAGTTATAAAAACCCCAATTACAATCGGCTTGATATGGGTAAGGTAGCTAATAAACCTGACATATCGCCGTGTGAACCAAGCAAATCCCCGATTAAACTGCGTAAAAAACCACCCCAAAGGGCCCCGTGGAGTCTGAGCAGGGCGCATGAGAATGGCTGCCATACTCGGAGAGAAGGTTAAGGCGTTGAAGGTCGAGATGCCAATGGAGCAAGCAACGGTTAACGCAAATTGTTTGTAGACAATCCCAGTAGTACCCGGAATGAATGCAACTGGAATGAATACCGCCATAAGTACAAGTGAAGTGGCAATAATTGCCCCGGTTAACTCCTTCATGGCTTCGACGGCTGCCTCAAAGGGCCTCATGCCTTGCTCTAGTTTGACTGCAACTGCCTCTACCACAATAATGGCATCATCAACGACAATACCGATCGCCAGAACGAAACCAAATAATGTCAGTGTATTAATCTGAAATCCCAAAACCAACAAAGCCGCGCATGTCCCAATTAGGGAAACGGGGATCGCCACAGTGGGAATAATCGTGGTACGCCAGTCTTGCAAAAAGACGAAAATTACTAAGACTACCAAGATAATCGCTTCAACCAAAGTGTGTAGAACTTCTTCTAGAGAAATTTCTACAAATGGAGTCGTATCAAATGCCAACTGTGCTTTTAGTCCAGGTGGAAAACTCTTCTCTAGTCTTACGATTTGCTCTTCAACAGCATGGGCAACGTCCAAGGCATTACTACCCGGAAGTTGATATATCCCCAAACCCACGGCTGGCTTGGGAGCATTTCCTGGGATGGTGAATTTGGCATCAGCAAGATAGCTTTCTGCTCCTAGTTCAACTCGACCGACATCTCTGACCTTAATTAAGGTGCTATTAGTGGTGCTATTAGTAGTGGTAGTGCTATTAGTACCACCTTGAGTCACCTTCAGCACCATATCTTCAAATTCAGCCGCATCTTTAAATCGACTGGTTGCTCGTAAAGCAAATTCAAAGCTTTGATTATCTGGCGCTGGTTCCTTACCAATCGCTCCTGCACCCACCTGAATATTTTGTTCTTGCAGGGCAGTTGTCACATCTTGAGGAGTTAGTTGATGTTGGGCAAGCTTGTTAGGATCAAGCCAGAGACGCATGGCATATTTGCGTTCTCCAAAAATTGTAGCTTTTCCTACACCCGGAAGCCGTTTGATCTGATCGAGAATATACAGATCGACATAGTTGCTGATAAAAATGTTGTCATAGTCATTATTGTCTGAGTAAAATCCATAGACGAGCAGCAGACTGCTTGATGCCGTTTCAACAGTAACACCTGTTCGTTGAATAGTATCTGGCAATTGCGGTGAAGCAAGAGCTTCTTTATTTTGAACGTTTACTTGAGCAATATCGCTATTAACATTAGTTGGGAAGGATACAGTTATATTGCTAGAACCATCATTACCCGTATTAGAAGATATATAGGATACATCTTTAACACCATTAATTTGTCGCTCAATAATGTTGGTGACAGTATTTTCTGTTGTTTGAGCATCTGCACCAGTATTGTTAGAGCTAACGGTAATTTGCACTGGGGCGAGATCCGGTAGCTGAGAAATGGGAAGGATCGGAATACAAATACTCCCCAGCAGCAAAATAATGAACGTGCAGACCGTCGTCAGGACTGGACGTCTGATGAAGGTATTGACAAACATAAATTAGGGAATTCAAGACTTGTTAGTGAGGTAGTAGCTTTTTATTAATATAAGGATTATTAAGGTTTAGTGTTAGCGATCGCACAAAATTGGGGAGTGGGAAAGACGACAAGGAGAATTGGGGACAAGGGGAAAGACTTGTTGGAAGTTCTAAACTTTTGTCACCTTGTCCCCTCTGCTCCCCTGCCTCTTCGAGCAAGGTTTGGTTTAATTAACTGAAAAATCTGGTAATGAATCCAAATTTCTAATTAGATTTGCCATTACTCTGAAAATTTAACAATTGCTCATCATTGACCCAAATTGCTTGTTGAGGTACAGAAATGGAAATTCCAGCTTCGTCTAGGGCAACTTTCAGGCGGCGGCGAAACTCCCGTGCTACCTCCCATTGTTTAAGGGGCTGTGTTTTAATCCATACACGAATAATCAAACCGCGATCGCCAAATTGATCTATTCCCAAAACTTGTGGTGTTTCCAGAATTTGACGCTCCCATTGCGGATCTTTATCCATGTCAAAACCAATACTTTCAATCAACTTCAAAGCCTTTTCAATATCGGCTTGGTAGGCAATGGGGATCGTTAAATCGGCTCGTGACCAACGGCTAGAAAGATTGGCAACAACTTTAATTTCACCATTGGGAATTGTGATCAAGCGCCCTTCGGAATCTCGCACTTGAGTCATCCGTAGATTTAGATTTTCTACCAAGCCTCCTACGTCTCCTACATTAATCACATCGCCTAAAGCGTATTGGTCTTCTAAAATAATCAGAAAACCGTTAATCGCATCTTTAATTAAGTTTTGCGAAGCTAGAGACACTGCAACACCAACTAAACTCGCACCCGCTAGCAAGGGAACGATATCTATCCCCAATGACACCAGCGCTAGCAAGAAAGCTACTCCTACGCAGATACCAGTAGCAATGCTTTTAGTCACGCCAGAAAACGTGGAAACTCTCAGTCTCAAGCGTTCAGAACTTTCTGGAGTCAATAAAGCACCACTGCTAATCAAAGTGGTGGTGAAGCGGTCAATGAGGGCATAGATGAGACGGATTGCTACGTAAGTTCCCAAGAACACAACACCTAATCGCAAAGGAAATTGGGCAGCTGTGAGAATGCCTACCTGAAATGGTCGTGTATAGGGAAATAGACCCAAAATAAAGAAACTTCCACCTCCCCAAATTCCGGCTTGAGTTAGCTGAAACAATCGTCTTTTGACTTCTTGAATATGTCGATGTTGCTGTTGATTCAGTTGTGTTGCAATTGGTTGAGCTGCTGCTGTTGGTAGCGATCCTCTGGGCGGTTGGGAGGTAAGGGGGTGTACTACATCGTTTTTAGAACGCCTTTGCCAGCTATATACCCCCCAACTCATCACAATCATTGTTAGTCCAATGCCCGCAGCAATTTTGCCTTGGTCGATTAAAAATTGAGTTTGTCTTTCTTGCTTTGCTTGTTGCAAGTCTTCTTGTAACGATTCTTTGATTTGATTTGCCGATGTCCACATATCTACCTCTCTGAGTCCAGCATCCTCAGAAGTAATGGTCATCAGGTATTGGTCGTTAACATAAATTACTGGTAATTCGTTTACTTTGCGAATTTCTACATTGACTGGTGTTTTTGCTGATGATTGAAAGTAATTTTTGGCAATTTTCTCCAATTTCTTTTGGATATCTTCTGAACGTTCAGGAAAGTTGCTTCTTGATGCCGCTATCTGAAATAACCGACGACCATCTAAATAAATCCAGCCTGTAACAAGTTTATTATTTGCATCATTACTCACACTGTTGGGAGATGGTAGCAGCTGCGGTAATGAAGGAATCTGGGCTGTGGCTTTTGGTACAGATACAACGGCTATGGCCATTGAACTAGCGATGCCTACGGCGGGCAAAGCCAACGCCAAAAATTGAAAGCGCACTCAAACACCTCCTTGAGTAAAATCTATTAATCATTACTTTAACTATCCTGCGTAATTACTTTGGGTAGATGTACCTATCTAAAGTTGAGGTTTTACTTTGAGACGATGAAATTTTGATGTTTTTTTATTTACTTTATATCTATAGACAGATGACAATACATTTAAAATCAGCACCTAGAGTTAGAAAGTCTTACTTTTTCCAAAGATAAAACAAAAAGGAAGAACCTGGGGATAAAGTTGACATTCCGCCGATCAAACGTCAAGCTAGTTTTGAAGACTATTGACTAATGATTTGCATATAAGCAAAAATCAGCAGTCGTAGAATAACCTAGTAGAGTGCGTAAAATTTACGTAGCTTTTTTTATTTTTTGAGGTAACTTTTGATGACCGCAACTTCTCCCCGATTAAAGCACGAGGTTAAAGACCTCGGCCTAGCTGCCTTGGGTAGACAGCGTATTGAATGGGCTGGACGCGAAATGCCAGTTTTGCGGCAAATCCGCGATCGCTTTGCTATCGAGAAACCCTTTGCTGGTTTACGCCTTGTAGCTTGCGCCCACATTACAACAGAAACAGCACACTTGGCGATCGCTCTGAAAGCCGGTGGTGCAGATGCGCTTTTAATTGCTAGCAATCCTTTATCAACGCAAGATGACGTAGCCGCTAGTCTCGTCGTCGATCATGAAATTCCCGTCTTTGCTCAAAAAGGCGAAGATAACGCAACTTATAACCGCCACGTCCAAATAGCTTTAGATCATCGCCCCAACATTATTGTTGATGACGGTAGCGATGTAGTTGCAACTCTGGTACAACAACGCCAACACCAAATCGCTGATTTGATTGGTAGCACCGAAGAAACCACTACCGGGATCGTCAGGTTACGCGCCATGTTTAAAGAAGGCGTTCTTACCTTCCCCGCAGTCAACGTCAACGACGCTGACACCAAGCACTTCTTTGATAATCGCTATGGTACTGGGCAATCAACCCTAGATGGCATTATCCGCGCCACAAATATTTTGTTGGCTGGGAAGAACGTTGTTGTCGTCGGTTATGGCTGGTGTGGTAAAGGTACAGCCCTCCGCGCCCGTGGAATGGGTGCTAACGTCATCGTCACCGAAATCGACCCCATCAAGGCAATTGAAGCCGTAATGGATGGTTTCCGCGTCCTGCCAATGGCTGAAGCTGCACCCCAAGGTGATATATTTATCACTGTGACTGGTAACAAGCACGTCGTTCGTGGGGAACACTTCGATGTCATGAAAGACGGTGCGATCGTTTGTAACTCAGGTCACTTTGATTTGGAACTTGATTTGAAATACTTGGCTGCACAAGCTAAGGAAATCAAAGAAGTTCGTCCTTTTACTGAAGAGTACAAGTTGAAAAATGGTAAATCAGTAGTCGTTCTCGGACAAGGACGCTTGATTAACCTAGCTGCGGCTGAAGGACACCCCAGCGCAGTTATGGATATGAGTTTTGCGAACCAAGCTTTGGCTTGTGAATTCCTGGTGAAGAATAAGGGTAAGTTGCAACCCGGTTTGCACTCAATTCCGGTTGAAGTCGATCAAGAAATTGCTCGTTTGAAGTTGCAGGCTATTGGTATCACGATTGATAGCCTAACACCAGATCAAATTGAGTACATTAATTCTTGGACAAGTGGAACTTAATACATTGATTAGTTGATTTTTTGGGGGATGGGCTTTTGGGCTTATCCCTTTTTTTGTGTTTCGCGCAGACTGCAAGCGGAATCTGCATAGATGCAGAGAGCGTAAAGTGTAACAGCTTACTTAAAAAATTAGGTAAGATATGATTTAGATTACTATCTTTTATATGTCAGCAAAAGATATTTTTCATAATACTGTGAAAGTAGCCTTAGAAAAAGATGGCTGGAAAATTACACATGATCCCTTGTTTTTTAACCTCTCTGAACAAATTAGAATTAAAATAGACTTAGGAGCGCAAAAGTTAATTTCGGCTGATAAAGGTGAGCAAAAAATAGCAGTAGAGGTAAAAAGTTTTATTGGGGTGTCAGCAATCTCAGAGTTTCATACAGCTGTTGGTCAATTTTTAAACTACAGGGTAGCATTAGAACAAAAGGACTCTGAGCGAGTATTATATTTAGCAATATCTAAAGATATATATCAAGAGTTTTTTATAGATTCTTTTATTCAAAGTGTACTAGAACGGTATGAAATCAAATTATTCGTTTTTCATGTTCAGAAACAGGAGATAGTATTATGGAAAAATTAAATTATCAGGAATTAGTAAAAAGAATTATCTATAAATATGCAAATGAGCAACCCCAAGAAAATTTAGAAAATACTGAAATTGTTTTTGATACAGAACGCGATCGCTACTTATTAGTATATGTGGGATGGCATGATGAAGAAAGAGTGTATGGATGCCCAATTCATCTTAGTATCAAGGATGATAAAATTTGGATTCAGCGCGATTTTACAGAAGAAGGAATAGCTAATCAATTAGTAGAATTAGGTGTGCCGACTACCGATATTGTTTTAGGTTTTAGATCCCCTTATGTCCGTCAGTTTACTGGTTTTGCATCTGTTTAAATTTGCTGTATTTTATCCCGACTGAAGTTGAAGGTTAAGTATATTAATTGTTTGATTTTGGCAACTTGATGATTGATTAGTTAACTTTTTGGGGCGATAAGCTTTGGCTTATCCCTTTTTGTTTAAGGAAGATAACTTAATCCGCCGACTTTCGCGTGACAATGGTACTAAAACTGGTGCTTGACTTTGAGGATTGCTTTCTTTAAAGCCTTCCACTATCTTAGAAATTTGTGCAATTGTTGGTGCTTCAAATACGCTACGCAAGGGTAACTCAACACCCAAGGTATCGCGCACTTTAGAGACAAGCTGAGTTGCTAATAATGAATGACCGCCTAATTTAAAGAAATTGTCATAAATTCCTACGCGCTTAAGTCCTAAAACTTCAGCAAAAATTTTCATCACTACTTGTTCTACAGGAGTTCGAGGTGCAATGTAATTTTCAGATAATTGGGGCTGAATTGTATCATCATAGAATGCTTTTAAGGCGCGGCGATTGACTTTACCATTAGCTGTTAGAGGTAAAAACTCTAATATTACAAAAGCTGATGGAATCATGTACTCAGGCAGTTTTTGTGATGTGTAAGTCTGCAACTGTGGCACTAATTTACGCGCAGCTTTGGCTTGTAAGGGATTATTGGCGTAAGATTGCCAGGAATGAGAGTAAGTCGTGCTATGTGAAAAAATAGTTCTGTTACCTATTTTATCTTGCCGTACAAAAACCACATCATAGCGCCCTTCACTACTGCAATGTGACCAAGTAATATCAACTTTGTAATTTATATCTAGTGTATAAAAATCTTCTGGTTCTATTCCTATGTTTTCGAGTTCTTGCAAAGCTTTACGCATTTGACCTACAGTTTTAAAATCTTCTACATCTGATAGCCATTCTGATGTTTTAACTGCTGCCATGACCCGCGCATTAGGTACATTATTAATACATAATATTTCTGGTTTAGTTTCAATTAATAATTGACGTAGTGCTGACACTGTTAAATTCTCTTCAGACCAGTTTAGAGATGAATCATTTCTAATATTATTAATAGTTTTATCACCAATATGTAGAATCACATTGTACCGAAATTGAGTTAATTCATTGCGATTGCGTCCCCGCAGCAGTTGAATTTGTACATTGCTAATCTGAGGAAAGCATTGCTTTATTGCACTAAAAAAAGCTGGATCAATTACCAATTCTGTCTCTTGGAAAATTTGCATTTGAACCCGTTGCTGTAACTCAGAACGGCTAAGGGAAGATTCAGCTTGCTCCAGTTGCACTGATGCATGAAAAGCTTGCAAAAGTGGCAAACTACGCACATCTCCTATGAAGATAAAGCCACCTGGAGCAGTTGCTCTCACAGCACCTTCTAATACACGAATTAGATAATCAATAGTAGGAAAATATTGTACAACTGAGTTCAGAATTACTGTATCAAAAGCTGCTGTTTCTATTTTCTCGAAGTCAGTAGCCATTTGCTGATGCAGTGTTACCTGCGGCATTTCTTGTTTTTCTAACTGCTGCTGAATGTAGTTAAGTGAAACTGGGGAAAAGTCTGTTCCCCAATATTTAGTGCAGTGAGGTGCAATTTTGAACAGAATTAAACCTGTTCCACAACCAATTTCTAACACTCGTTTGGGTTGCAAAGCTAAAATTTGCGCTACTTGATTATTTACCCACTCACGCATCTGCTCTGGTGGAATCGGCTGATTTGTATAACTACTGTTCCAACCGATAAAATTGGATGTTGGATCTGAATCAGCAGCAGGCTGATTATAAGTTTCGTCATAGAGCATTTGCCATTGCAAAACCTGCTCATTCTGCAATTGCATTAATTCAACATTCTCTTGCTCACTCCTGTATTCAGCTTTTGCTACCAGATAAGCTACTAGGTGTTTTTCCTTTTCATGTTCACGACTTATTACTACAGTTTGCTGTACTGCTGGATGCTGACTCAGCACTGCTTCAATTTCGCCTAACTCAATGCGGTAGCCACGAATTTTTACTTGCTCGTCGAGGCGAGCTAAAAACTCAATGTTGCCATCTACTCGATAGCGGACTAAATCACCTGTTTTATAAAGTCGTGCTTTTAACTTATTAGTAAAACTATGATAAATAAAGCATTCCGCAGTTAAATCAGGACGGTTTAAATAACCTCGTGCTAATCCATCACCACTTATATATAATTCTCCTGGCACACCAATGGGTACTGGTTGTAAATATTTATCTAGGATGTAAACTTGGGTGTTAGCGATCGCACTACCAATTACAGGTGCTAAATTATCTTTATTCTTAACAGAAATCTGACCACAAGTTGTAACAACGGTGTTCTCTGTAGGCCCATAATTATTATATAGTTGGAAGGAGTGCGAAGCTAAAGGATATTGATTTAGTTTATCTCCACCTGTAAGCAATATTCGTAAAGCGGCATCTTCAGGAAAATCTAATAATAAGAACTTTTCTGCTATAGGTGTTGGTAAGAAGGAAATTGTGATTTTTTGCGAGATTAACCAATCTCGGAGATATTCAGGCGATCGCCTAATTTCATCATCTACAATATAAATGCTTGCTCCAGCACTAAGGTAAGGCCAAATTTCCCAACCACAAGCGTCAAAAGCAAGCCCGGCTATCTGCGTTACTCGGTCAATAGGTGAAACTGCAAAGGCTTTTTGATGCCAAAAAACCAGATTTAATAATCCTCTATGTTCAATTTGTACGCTTTTAGGTTTTCCTGTTGAACCAGAGGTATAAATAACATAAGCAAGGTTGGTTGCTGCAACTTCACTAGGGAGATTCTCTTCAATTTCTTGAGCAATAATTTTGCAATTATCTAAACATATTATATTTGAATTATAGTTTTTTAAACGTTCAAGGCATCGCTCATAAGTTAATAAAACTGAAACTTTAGCATCTTCAAGCATAAAGTTTAAACGTTCAGATGGATAGCTTGGATCTAGAGGCACATAAGCTCCACCTGTTTTCAGGATGCCCAATATCCCAATTACCATATCAAAAGATCGTTCTACACAAAGCCCGACTAAAACTTCGGTTTTAACTCCTAATTTTTTTAGATAATGTGCAAGCTGGTTACTACGGATATTTAACTCTTTGTAGCTGAGTTTATCATCGCCAAATACTAGTGCAATTTCATCAGGATTCTGTTGGGCAACCTTCTCAAATAACTGATGTATACATTTATCTTGTGGATAATCTAACTGAGTATTATTCCATTCAATTAATAAATTATGTTGCTCTGATTGGCTTAAAAGCGATAATTGTGCAATTCGTTGTTCTGGATTTGCAATTATACTCTCCAGTAATGTTTGGAAATGTCCTAACATTCTGGTGATAGTAGCGTTATCAAATAAATCAGTACTGTAAATTACAAACCCACTAATCCCTTCTGCACTATCTACCCATAAACCATTTTGAGTATTTGGCTCCCACAGATGGAACTCCAAATCAAAGCGTGTTGTTTCTGTATCAAATGCTAGTGGACTTAAAGTTAAACCAGTTAACTCTAATGCTGATATAGGAGCGTTTTGCAGAGCAAAGACCACTTGGAATAGCGGATTTTGATTCAAGTTACGCTCTGGATGCAGTTCCTCTACAAGTTTTTCAAAAGGTAAATCTTGATGAGCATAAGCCCCTAAAGCTACCTCTTTGACTCGATTCAATAACTCTCGAAAAGTTGGGTTTCCTGATAAATGAGTACGCAGTACTAAGCTATTGACAAAAAAACCAATTAATCCCTCAATTTCACTAAGGTTGCGATTGGCAATAGGTGAACCGATCGCAATATCTTCTTGCTGTGTATAGCGGTAAAGTAAAACTTTAAATGCTGCTAGTAAGGTTATAAATAAAGTTACCCCTTCTTGCTGTCCGAGAGCTAAAAGTGCTTCGCTCAAACTTTTTGATAATTGTAGAGGTTGCCTTGCACCCTGATAAGTTTGAATAGCTAGCCTTGGTCTGTCGGTTGGCAGATTTAATATAGAAATACTGTTTAATTGCTTTTGCCAGTAACCAAGTTGCTTTTCTAATACTTCCCTCTGTAACCATTGACGTTGCCAGTATGCAAAGTCTGCATATTGAATTGTAAGTTTCGGCAAAGGAGAGGGCTGATTGCTAGTAAAGGCTGTGTAGAGTGCTGCTATCTCTTGAATTAGCACTCCAATAGACCAACCATCGGATACAATGTGGTGCATATTTAGCAGCAGGATGTATTCTGTCTCATCCAACCACAGCAGTTTTACTTGCAGCAACGAATCTGTTGATAAATTGAAAGGGCGTTGAGCTTCTTGATTAGTGAATTGTCGTGCTTGTATTTCTCGTTCGGCTTGTGGCAGTTGCCGTAAATCTATTATTGGTAAAGTAATAATTAACGTCGGATTAATTATCTGAACTGGTTGCCCTGACTGGATGACAAAGTTGGTGCGTAAAGCTTCGTGTCGTTGCACAATTTCGTTAAAAGTTTGTTTTAGTGCGACTTTATTTAGCGAACCTGTTAAATGTAATGCTACTGGAATGTTATAGAAAGGATTATTAGGGATTAATTGATCGAGAAACCACAGCCGTTGTTGAGCAAAGGAGAGGGAAAGATTTTCAGAACGCGAAATAGGTACAAGAGGTCTAAAGCTATGGTTATGAGTACGATTAGTTGCTTTTAAAAATTCAATAATTTCTGCTTTATGTTCTTGAATTTCTGCACGCAATTCTACTGTAAGAATTCCTTCAGGTGCGTTACAACGGAACTTTTCACCATCAATAAAAATTTGAATATCTAAGCTGCGAAGATAAGATAATAGCTCAACTGTATTCAAAATTAAACCCCTGCGGAACAGTTGTTATTTAATAAAAAGTTGGAGGAAGAAACAACATTATTTGTAAATAATTATTTTTGCCACTTTACGCTGTTTATCAACTAACCCAGCATTTTTATCACACTTACAACATTGTATAAATCATTCTTGGGAGTGAAAGTTGGATGATTCTAACTATGGTATGAAGCTAAAAGCAGTTAACAAGGTATCACAAGGTTTAGGCTCATGATATTCATGCCTCATAATTTTCTACTTGTATGGCTGGTTCAACTGCTTTCTGTTGGGGTACTTGGCGGGGGAATCTACGTTCTCTATGAGTGGTATGAAGGAGAACTTGTAGGAACATCCTACTTAGTAGCTGGACTAGTAATGGTTTTGTGGACTTTTGGCGGTCGTTTTATCAGTTTGCCACTGCTACGCCGTCCTGGAAACGAGGAACCCAAGTTTATGCGTAGCAAAACTGTGCAACGTTTACCACGTCCAGATGGGAGCGTGTTGCAAGTAGAGTTTTTTGGCCCTGAAGATGGTCAACCAATTATTTTGTCACATGGTTGGGGGCCAAACAGTACTGTATGGTATTATGCCAAGCGACAATTGAGCAATCGCTTCCGAGTAATTGTTTGGGATCTACCAGGCTTAGGAAAATCCGCTAAACCGAAAAACAACGATCACTCTATAGAAAAATATGCCCGTGACTTGGAAGCTGTAATTGCCATAGCAGGAGATAAACCTGTTATCTTGTTGGGGCATAGCATGGGTGGGATGATTAACCTAACATTCTGCCGCCTGTTTCCAGAGCAATTAGGGAGTCGGGTAGTTGGCTTAATTCTTGTAGATACTACTTACACCAATCCGGTAAAAACTTGCATCTTTAGCAATCTGGCACGTAAATTGCAGAAACCGTTACTCGAACCTGTATTGTACCTGACTACCGTGTTGTGGCCAGTTTTTTGGTTGATGACTTGGCTTTCCTATTTTAATGGTTCGCTGTATATCACCGTCGAACTATCTGGATTTACGGGTACTGAAACACGCGGTCAACTAAATTTTGCAGGTCTACTATCAGCCTTGGGATCGCCTGGTGTTCTGGCTCGTGGCACACTGGGAATGTTGAAATTTGACGAAACAGACACACTTGCAACTATTAATGTACCTGTATTGGTAATGTGTGGGGCTTCAGATATAGCAACAAAACCTGTGGCGAGCGATCGCATGAAAGCAGAATTACCTTATTCTCAAAGAGTCACCCTAAAACCAGGTGGACACATGGCATTGATGGAACAAAACCAACAGTTTGCTGAAGCAGTCAGCACATTTTGCGCTGGCTGCTCATAGCTGCCTAAATCCCACATTAAATCAATTCGCAATTACATTTTGTAACGGGGATTATTACCCCGACACAAAACGTGCTGCCTGTAGAGGCAGGGGACTTATACCCCAATACGGTTCAGTTAAGGCTAAAACTCTTTGTCAAACTCAATTTTTTTAACGAACCGCCAAGGACGCCAAGGACGCAGAGAGAAGAAAGAAATGCTTAACTGAACTGTATTGACTTATACCCCCATTTGTTTAGCATCTATCAAAAAATATTGCTCCAGGGTTGGCGTTTCGGTGTTTCGCGCAGTCTGTAGCAGCTTCTGCTTTCCCTGCAAGAACTTCCGCTTTAACGTTTCGGTGTTTCGCGCAGTCTGTAGCAACATCCGCTTTCCCTGCAAGAACTTCCGCTTTAACGTTTCAGTGTTTCGCGCAGTCTGTGGCAACATCCGCTTTCCCTGCAAGAACTTCTGCTTTTTTTGTAACAACTTCTGCTCTCTGCCCTCTGCCTCCTGCCTTCTTGATTTAAGCTACATTTATTAATACCTTTTGATTAGATCCAAAGTAAAGGTCGCTCAATTCTTCCAAAAAAACATCGGTCTGCGATTCTGGATTACGGAAGTAGGGATGGATGGGAAGGAGTTCAGCACGAGGGCTAGCTTCCGGTGAAGACGAAATCTGCTCTAGCAAAGTCAGGTAGTTTTCAGCAGTAGATTCCCAAGTGTAATTCTTTAGCACGCGTTGTTGACCAGCTTGGGCAAAATACTCCCACTCCTGAGCATCACATAGCAACCGCTCCAACCCCCGTGCAATATCAGCAGGATCTTCTGGGTCAACGAGTACGCCATATTCCTCATCTCCTTGCTGCAAGCTCTCGCTAGGGCCACCATTCTTAGTTGCTACCACTGGCAAACCTGCAACTGCTGCTTCTAAAGGAGCAAGCCCAAAAGGTTCGTAAACTGCTGTCAGCGCAAATACTGAGCGGCGTTTAACCAAAAACCGATAAGCTGCTGCCAGCGACTCTTGAGACTGATTTGACAAGCCAAAGGCACTCACCTTGCCCCACAAATCGTTTTCTTCCACCACTTTCCGAATGGGGGCTAATACCTCTTCAGTCATGCCGTCACTAGCTTCCTCTTGCAAAGGATTGTCCAGTCCTCCTGTAATTAGCATCAAGTTAGCTCGTTCCTGAAGTGTTGGACTCATTGCAAAGGCTTGCACTAGCCCCAATATGTTTTTTTTAAGCTCTAATCGACTGGATGCTACAATAACGGGCAAATCTCGACGGGTTTCTGCAATGTCCCGTGCCAATCGCTCCTGAATAAACCATTGGGTAGCTTCCTCATTTTCGGAACGAGCCTTTGCACCGAAAATTGAGAAATCTGCTCCCGGTGGAATTACTGTAAAGCGATTGTCGTCGTTTACATCCACTGCACCACTATAGACTCGATGAGAATACTGTTCAAAGCGTTCTTGTCGTGTACTAGTGATATTAATGGCCGAGCGATTCATGCTCAGGCGTTCGGCTAAAATGCGATATCTGAAATTAAATTGCTCATCTATTTCCGTGAGATTTTCTGATGTGACTTCTAGTTTGTCCATCTTTTGAGCGCCGAGAGAATGAGCAGTAAAGGTAAAAGGTATACCTGTCTCCTCTTGAATTAGAACGCCACAAAGTCCTCCATCACCGTAGTGAGCAGTCATACCATCGGGTAAGCCACCTTGCTCTTGATAAAATTTCAAGATATTGGGTACCCAATCAGCGACCAGATGAGGCCATAGCAACTCTTTAGGGAGAAATTCTTTTGGCCCAGCTGGTAAGCGAATAATACGGACGTTATCGATCCCTGGATAAGTGTCAATCACTTCGGCAAACTCTGGCCACTCTGGGTCAATAATTTGACGGGTGAGAATATCAACTTTATGACCCATTTGAGCTATAGCTATGGCGAGTTGCTTAACGTAGATCAGCTGACCCCCAAAATCTGGGTGTTTCGTTATATGACTATTATTTGAATCAAAATTGCCTTGAGGATTGAGAAATCCAATATGCATAGCCCACTTCCTAATACAGGTTGATTTCTAGTACCCGTGTTTTGCTTTGCTCCACGCTCTTGGAAAGAGCTTGCTTTCCCTGCTCCCTTCCCCTCTGCCTCTTCGGTGAGCTTGTTAAAAACTCCCGAGGTTGAAAAACGCAGGCAGTAAGGCTGTATATAAATGCCATCAACAACTAAGTCAAAGGGTTTTTATTGATTCCCTTTAACTTAAACCCAGCCAGTTCGCGTATTTTCCTAATGTTTAAGTTAATCGCTACTGCGGCTGGCGCATATATACCCGATGACATAAATAGCATGGTAACTTTCAAGAAACAAGGCAGGAGGCGAGTAGCAAGTGGTACGCCGTCGGCTGTGCTGCTCTTAAAAAATACTAATACCATTTCTTTGTGAGGCTGCGCCAAATTCTCTTTGCTTCCTTCCTTCCTTCTTTCTTTGTGTCCTTTGCGACGGCAGTCGCTCATGGGGGAGACCCCCAAGACCGCGCTGCCTTCCCTTTGCGGTTCGTTCAAAGAGTGGGCAATCATTGAACCACTATTGCCGCAGAAAAAGCAAACCAGACCACCAAAGTGGACAAAGCGACAAATCTTAGATGGTATCTTCTATCAACTCAAGAATGGGAATCTTCCAATTAGGCGTATAACCAGAAGTAACTTGGCTATACATTTGCAAGACCGATGCAGAAATACGTCCTGAGAGTTTTGCGATCGCCCATAGCGCTCTTGTAAAATCATTTTCAATTGTTGAGAATTCGCAAGAGAAAAAAGTTTATGGCAGATAAGTCCGGTCAAGACCCCTCGGAAATCCCAGTGGCAACGGTTGATGAAGAACGAAAAGGCGCAACTTTCAGCGGTACGGTCATCCTTGGTATAGATCCTGAGGGTGGGGCAGTCGTTTTCTTTAGAGACTTTTTAATTGAAGATTATAAAGGCGAACTTACCGCAAATCTTGCAACAGATGGCAATATAACGAAAAGCATTGATTTAGGCGAACTCGATCGTAAAAGCCCCAATTTTAAGCTGCCAATTCCGCTGGGAACGGATACATTACCCTACAATACAGTCGTGTTGAGCGACAAAAAAAGCAAGAAAAAAATCCTGACGATCAATCTATAAAATTTGTAACTTAGCTCGTAGTTCAGCCAAATTCGATTGCCCTCCTGTATAGATATCAAATCGGTTCTATAAAGTCGGCTTTGCCAATGGGGGGCATTTAACCAATCATTTTAAGCGGCTGCTTGGAGTCACGCCTAAGGTTGTTCGAGAAAAATAGCTGAAATCTGTAAAAAAAGCAAAAACTTGTAAGACTAGATAAGAATGCGATCGCTACTGTATAAATCAGGATGCACTGCAAGTGTAATGAATAAACCTGCGTCCTAGCAAAGCTATCTTGAAAAGTTGTTCTTGGGGGAGATCCTGACGATCAGACTTTTCGTTTCTAAGGAGAGATGTTTTTATGGCAACAAAATTTACTGGCGGTTGTCTATGCGGCTCTGTCCGCTACGAATGTTTAGCCGAACCCATTACAATGGGGAATTGCCACTGTCGTGATTGTCAACGGGCCACAGGAGCTGCCTATGCATCTGGGCTTCTTGTACCGCAAAGTGCAGTCACCGTCACCGGAGATATTAAATACTATAACGTAATTGGTGATAGCGGAAGCGTTGTTGGTCGAGGCTTTTGCCCAAACTGCGGTTCCCGATTATTTAGCAAGCCCCCCATCCCTGAGCTTATGGGCATTATGGCAGGGAGTCTTGATGACCCAAGCGGTTTCAACCCGCGATGGATATTTACACAGCCAGTGCCCAGCCGTGGGATTACATGAACCCAGACCTGCCCAAGTTCGCTAAGATGCCACTTCGTCAGTAGTCAATACGCTAGGGTTAAGAAATTTATCCGTTGAGGCAGGCAGGGGGAGCAGAAGATGCAGGGGAAGCAGGGGAGGAGAAAAAAGCTTATCTTAACCGTATTGAGGCAGTAGTAGGATGCGTCAACGGAAGTAACGCAATTTATCAGGGCAAGATGTAAGGTAGACATCGTGTAGTATGTCTACCTTAAACCTTTATTAAAAATGCAAACACTTGTCTTCTAACTGAAGGGTTTTTCCTTAAAATTCCACTTCTTCTCGTTCTTTTCCTGTAGTTCTAGTCTTATCCACACCTTTTGCTGCCCAACACATTGTATCAACGTACTTAGCAAGTTGTTCAATAGTTGGTGCTTCAAACAAATTGCGTACAGTTACATCTATTTGAAAGGTATCTCGGATTCGGGAAATTAACTGAGTCGCTAGTAGAGAATGACCGCCTAATTCAAAGAAATTATCATGAACGCCTATCTGCTCTTTTCCCAAGACTTTAGCCCAAATTTCTCCAAGCAACTCTTCAACTTGCGATCGCGGTGCTACATAATCATATCTATCGAAAGTTACTATATCTGTTTTAGGTAAAGCACGACGGTCTACTTTGCCATTCGGTGTTAATGGTATTGATTCCATGACCAGATATGCTATTGGCACCATGTATTCTGGTAACTTTTCTTTTAAATACTTACGTAATACAGATGCTAAATCTGATATTTCTACTACATTAACAACAATATAAGCCACCAAATACTTATTATCAGGTATGTCCTCGTCAGCAATTACTACTGCTTCTTTCACTGCTGGATGTTCACTCAAAACCGCTTCAATCTCTGATAATTCAATACGGAAGCCACGAATTTTTACTTGATTGTCAATCCGTCCTAAAAATTCAATATTTCCATCTGGTAAATATCGGGCTAAATCACCCGTTTTATAAAGTCGTGTTTTTGAATTATTACTAAAATGATTTGTGAAGAAGTGTTCAGCAGTTAATTCCGTATGATTGAGATATTCTCGTGCCAAACCATCACCGCCTATATATAATTCTCCAATCATACCAATGGGCAAAGGTTGTAAATGTGAATCTAATATATAAATTTGTGTATTAGCGATCGGGCAACCAATGGGAATAGATGTAGCTAATTCTGCTAATTCTTCAAAATGATAATAAGATGAAAATGTTGTATTTTCTGTAGGCCCATATACATGAATTAAATGCTTTGGTACACCATGTTGGAGAATTCTTTTAACCCATCTTATATTAACAGCCTCGCCACCAAACAGTAAATATCGCAATGAAGCAAAAGCTTGCGGAACATCTCTAGCAATCTGTTGAAATAAAGCTGTTGTCAAAAATAAGACACTAATTTCTTTTTGTTTTAGCTGTAATGCAAACTCATGAGGCGAAAGGATTACATCTTTGCTAACACCTACAAGTTGAGCGCCGTTAAGTAACGCCCCCCAAATCTCGAATGTTGCTGCATCAAAAGAAGTGTTTGAGACTTGGGCAATTTTATCTGATGGTAATAACTTTATGTAGTTTGTATTGCACACTAACCGATTTACAGCTTGGTGAGTTATAGCTACACCCTTGGGTTTACCTGTAGAGCCAGAAGTGTAAATAACATAAGCTAAATTGTTAAATGTAACGCTACTTTCAAGGTTATTTTTGTTTTCTTGAGTAATAATTTCCCAGTCTTTATCTATGCAAACAATTGGATTCAAGAAATATTCAAAAGACTTGAGTAACTTTTCTTGTGTTAGCAATACTGAAACCTGTGCATCTTCCAGCATGAACTTTAGGCGTTCTTCAGGATAACTGGGATCTAAAGGAAGATATGCTCCTCCTGCTTTCAGAATGCCTAATAAGCCAACTATCATTTCTATAGACTGGGAAATGCAAATACCTACTAGCTTTTCTGAACCAACCCCAGTTTTTTGTAAGTATTGTGCTAGCTGATTGCTGCGATTATTCAACTCTTGATAAGTGAGTTGCTCGTTACCAAAAATTACGGCTATAGAATTAGGATGATGCTGTACTTGTTCTTCAAACAACCGATGGATACACTTATCATGAGGAAAATTTGTGTTAGTATTATTCCAATCTACTAATAGCTGATGTAGCTCTGCTTCACTTAATAGTGGTAAATTTGCAATTCGTTGTTTTGGATTGGCAAGAATACTTGACAACAGAGTTTTAAAATGTTCCAGCATCCGACTGATAGTAACTTTATCAAACAAATCAGTGTTGTAAACTATTACGCCACGGAGTCCTTCAGAGTACTCCCAGTTTGCACCCCATAAGCTCCTAAAATCATCAGAACACTTCCATAAGTGTAGTTCTAAATCAAAGCGCGTTTTTTTTAAATCAATATTCATAAAGCTAGGCATTAATCCAGGTAGCTTTAGTGCTGACATTGGTGCATTCTGTAAACTAAACACTACTTGGAATAACGGATGATGGCTCAAGTTGCGCTCTGGATGCAGTTCTTCAACAAGCTTATCAAATGGTAAATCTTGCTGGCTATAAGCCCCTAATGTTACCTCTCGGACTCTGCCTAAAATTTCTCGAAAACTTGGGTTTCCAGCTAAATTACTGCGTAGTACTAAACTATTGACAAAAAAACCAATTAGACTTTCAATTTCGCTACGATTACGGTTAGCAATTGGCGAACCTACCGCAATATCTTCTTGATGTGTGTAGCGATAGAGCAAAGTTTTAAATGCTGCCAGCAGCATCATAAAAAAGGTTACACCTTCTTGGTGCGAAAGCTTTTCTAGTGCATCAGTTAGCTTTTTTGGTAACTCAAAAAATTGTGTTGCTCCTTCATAGCTTTGTATAGCTGGCCTTGGTTTGTCCGTAGGCAAATGCAGCATAGAAATACCATTTAATTGCTGCTGCCAATAAGTTAACTGCGTTTGCAGTACTTCTCCTTGTAACCATTCACGCTGCCAGTGAGCAAAGTCGGCGTATTGAAGAGGTAATTCTAATAGAGGAGAAGGCTGGTTTTGTGCAAAAGCAGTGTACAGTATTCCCAGCTCCCGAATCAGCACCCCAATAGACCAATCATCGCAGATAATGTGGTGCATATTCAGTAATAGAATATGTTCCGTCTTGGAAAGCACAAGCAACTTCACTCGCAGCAATGGCCCGGAGGATAAATCAAAGGGATGTTCTATCTCTGCGTTAATAATGCTGTTTACTTCAACTTCTCTTTCATCATCTGGCAGTAGCTGGAGGTCTAATACAGAAATAGGTATTGTTAAGCTGGGCGCAATCGCCTGTAGAGGTTGCCCATCCAACACTATAAATGTAGTGCGTAAGCTTTCATGGCGATATACAATTTCGTTAAAAGTCTGCTCTAGTGCCGTTAAGTTAAGTGAACCTGTTAAGCGAATTACTGTCGGCACATTATAAATAGTATTGTTAGGGATCAACTGGTCAAGGAACCATAACCGTTGTTGGGCAAAAGATACTGGAAAGACAAAGACCTCTTCAGAAAACATATTGATCCTTATTTTAAAGTTTGTGCTTTCTCAATACAGCCTCTTAACTGTGCGGCGAGAACTTGAATATGGGGTTTTCTTAGCATGGTTAGGTGATTGCCAGGAATATGATGAATTTCTGTTCTTCCCACAGCTAACTGATCCCAACCCATACTCGCCTCCTCTTCGGCAATGTTTAACTGAACTTTTGTTCTAAAAAGATTAATTCGCTTAGGGTAGACTTGCGGAACGTAGTTGAGAACTGCTTGGTTATTGGCGTAAAAAACACGAAGCATAGGAAAAATAGCTGACTCACTTAAAAGCCTTTGCTTAGATTCGTTAAATATAAAATTGGCTGTGGCATCCTCCTTTTGGATGAAGTACGAGAACAGATTTGTTTTGAGCGTTAGCGTTAGCGACTCCCAAAAGGAGTATCGCATCAACTCCTTAAAATTATAAAATCGAGAAGTTAGTCTATTAATTCGGTTTTTACTAGGAGCAGTAATTAGACGTAAATAATCAATGAAAAATGGCCACATATATGGCACTACTGTAGTAAAAAGAAACTTCAAAGTATTACTCAAAGAAGGTATATTGCTCTTAATTGGTGCTACAGTGTCAAGCACAGCAAGTAAAGCTACTTCTTCCCCAGAATTTTCAAGTTGTTGAGCCATTTCAAAAGCAACCCAACCTCCAAAAGACCAACCTCCTATAAAATAAGGCCCTTTCGGTTGTACTGAACGCAATGCTTCAATGTAGTGGGTAGCCATATCCTCAATGCACGTTAGTGGAGTTTTTCCATCAATTCCAATAGGTTGTAGCCCATAAAGTGGCTGATTTTCACCCAATTGATGAGCTAATTCATAATAAGGAAAGACAACACCAAATATTGGATGAACGCAAAAGAAAGGCGGATTTGAGCCATTCGGTTGAATCGTAACTAAAGGAGACCACCTCAGAGAATCTGTCTTAGAACATAGAGCAATTCCTAAACTTTCAATTGTTTGATTTAAAAACAGGCTAGATAAAGGGAAATCACGCTCAAACTGTTTATTTATTTGGTCTAATAAACGTATAGCCAGTAGCGAATTTCCTCCCAAATCAAAAAAGTTGTCATGAATACCTACATTCTCAACATTAAGGACTTCAGCCCATATTCTTGCCAAAGTTGACTCAGTTGGAGTCCGAGGAGCAATAAAGGCTTTCTCGATTGAGCGGCTTTGAGTATCAATTGCTTTTAGTGCATAGTGATCCACTTTGCCATTAGCCGTTAACGGCAGAGAATCCAGAATTATAAAAGCTTTTGGTATCATGTATTCTGGTAACTTTTCTTTTAGAAATTCACGTACTTCAATAGTTGTTTGCTCCTGCGGTGACTTAGAAATAATGTAAGCTACTAAATGCTTGTTATCATATAAATTACCTTGAGTAATTACAATTGCTTTTTCTACATTATTATGTTGTCTTATAACTGTTTCAATTTCTGATAACTCAATGCGAAAGCCACGAATTTTTACTTGGTTATCGATGCGCCCTAAAAATTCGATATTACCGTCTGTTCGATATCTGGCTAAATCACCCGTCTTATAAATCCTTGCTCCTTTTTTCTCATTAAAAGGATTGCGAATAAATTTTTTAGCAGCTAATTCAGGACAATTAAGGTAGCCTCGTGCTAGCCCATCACCACCAATGTATAATTCACCCAAAATTCCAACTGGTACAGGCTGTAAATGCTTATCTAATATATAAATTTCAGTGTTAGCAATTGGGCGACCAATAGGCGGTTTTTCACTCACAGATTTAATTTCGGCAACAGTTGACCAAACGGTTGCTTCAGTAGGCCCGTAAGCGTTAAAAAACCTACGGCTAGGATTCCACCAACGTTTTATTATATCCTCAGAACATGATTCACCCGCACTAATAATAGTTTGCAGTGAAGGTAATGATTTTGTAGGTAGAACTGCCAAAACCGCAGGCGGGAGGGTAACGTGGGTAATAGCTTTTTCGCGTAATAGTTGGAGTAAAGCTTTTCCAGATAGAAGACATTCTTTATTTGTTAAATAAAGGGTTGCTCCTATTCCCAATGCCATAACAATCTCAAAAATTGAGGCATCGAAACTCAATGATGCGAATTGCAGAATGCGGTTACTCGGTTGCAAGTTAAAAACCTTAATCTGATCTGCTGCTAAATTAGACAGTCCTTGGTGTTCGATTAAAACGCCTTTTGGCTGACCTGTTGAGCCAGAGGTATAGATGACATAAGCTAAGTTTTCAAGTGTTACGCAACTGTTTGGGTTTTCTCGGCTATGTTGTGTAATAGCTGCCCAATCTTTATCTATACTAATAATTTGATTTGAGAATCCTGTAAAATTTGAAAGTAATTTTTCTTGTGTTAACAATAATGAAACTTGTGCATCTTGCAACATAAAGTTAAGACGCTCTTGAGGATAGCTAGCGTCTAAAGGGAGGTATGCACCGCCAGCTTTGAAAATGCCTAAAATAGCGATTATCATTTCTGCGGAACGCTCCACACAAATACCAACTAAAGATTCAGTTTTTACACCTATTTTTTTGAGATAATGTGCCAGTTGGTTACTGCGTATATTTAACTCTTTGTAACTAAGTTTTTGATTACCAAATACTAGTGCGATCGCATCAGGACTTTTTTCAACTTGTGCTTCAAATAACTGATGAAAACACTTACTATTTGAGTAAGATTTTTTAGTGTTATTCCAATCAATTAATAACTGCTGCCGTTCTCCTTCTGTAAGCAAAGCTAAATCTGAAATACGCTCTTTTGGATTGGTAACAATACTTTCTAACAGTACTTGGAAATGCCCTAGCATTCGCGTAATGGTGCTTTGATCAAATAAATCGGTACTATACACGATTTCTCCTTTCAGAGTTTCCAAGTCTCGCCACAGATGAAACTCTAAATCAAGCTTTGCGATCTTGCTGTCGAAGTCGAATAACGAAAGCTTTAATCCAGGTAGCTCTAGTGCTTCAATGGGAGTATTTTGTAGACTAAATACTACTTGAAATAAAGGATGGCGACTCAAATCTCGCTCTGGGTGAAGTTCTTCCACCAGCTTTTCAAAGGGCAAATCCTGATGGGTGTATGCTCCTAAAGTTACCTCTCTTACTCGATTTAATAATTCTTGAAACGTCGGGTTCCCTGATAAATTGCCACGTAACACTAAACTATTGACAAAAAACCCAATTAACCCCTCTAGTTCGCTACGATTACGATTAGCGATCGCTGAACCTACTACAATATCCTCTTGCTGCGTGTAGCGATAGAGCAAAGTTTGAAACGCTGCAAGCATTGTCATGAATAAGGTTACATCTTCTTGGTAGCTAAGTGCCTCTAGCGCTTGAGTTAAGGAATGTGGTAGTTCTAAAAATTGTTTTGCACCCCTGTAAGTTGAAACTGCTGGTCTTACTCGGTCGGTGGGGAGATTCAGCACCGGAATCCCGTCTAATTGCTTTTGCCAATAAGCTAACTGCGTTTGTAAAAGCGAACAGCCGTTTTCCCCCACTGCTTGCAGCCATTCCCGTTGCCATTGGGCGAAATCTGCATACTGAATGGGCAATTCTGGCAGAAACGTAGACATCAGACATTGATTATCTTCTACAAAAGCTTTGTATAATACCCCCAGTTCTCTAATTAGCACACCAATTGACCAGCCATCGGCAACAATGTGATGTAGATTTAGCAGCAGCACATATTCTGCTTCATCTACTTGTAGCAGCTTCACTCGCAGCAATGGGCCGGCGGTGAGATTGAAAGAATGTTGAGCCTCTGCGGTTGCGATTCGCCGTACTTGTGTCTCACGTTCTTGAGCGAAATTGCGTATATCTATTAGGGGAAGAGGTATGGTTAAGCTGGGTGCGATTACCTGCACTGGTTGCTGTACCATCACAAACGTAGTGCGTAAGGTTTCGTGGCGACGGACAATTTCGTTGAATGTCTGCTTTAAGGCGGTAAAGTTAAGGGAACCTTTCAGGCAAAGTGCTGTTGACACATTGTAAAATGGATTGCCCGATGCTAATTGGTCAAGAAACCACAATCGCTGCTGGGCGAAAGAAGTGGGAAAGACAAAAACCTCTGCCTCATCAGAAAAATTCAGTTCTTCATCAGCCATTAGGCTACTGAAAATATACTGGCTCATAACAATATCTTTGTTAAAAAAAGACTGCGAAGATAGAGGGCTGATCTAGTAAAATTATTTCTTCTATAACTATAATGCTTCGCTTAAAGCAACCCGTGTTTGACATTTTATCACTGTAGATCATGCTTGCTACTATATATAAATGCTACAACAATAATTCAAGAAAAAAAATTGGTATTATAGTTTCACAAAAGATGTTTTAAGTAAATATGCACGTTGGTATAAATAAATTTATTCACTTTGGTAGATATAGATATTTGTTGTTTTTTGTAAATTAATGAAGCTAAAAAAATTTGCAAATAAACTTGTCAATAAATTTATGAGTTTAGACAATCCCAATATTTTCAGTTAACAATAAAAAAAATTATTATTGCCTCAAACTGAAATAAGTTGTTTTTATCCAATTTTAAAACTTTTTAAGAACAAAATAGTAATATTTTAGTTAATTCAAATTTATTAGCTTAAACCTTCAAATTAACTTATAAAAATTACTATTAAACATATTTTTCAAATTTTTTACTAACACTAAAATTAGCTTTTGGTATTTCACTTATGTATATAGCTGTATGGCCTGGAAATGTATATCCCTTAGGTGCTACTTGGGATGGCAAAGGCACAAACTTTGCTTTATTTTCCGAAAATGCAACAGGTGTAGAACTTTGTTTATTTGATGCTGATAATGAGGAGATTCGCTTGCCTTTAACAGAAAAAAATAATTTTGTTTGGCACGCTTATCTACCAGGAGTAGGGCCTGGACAACGCTATGGATTTAGAGTACATGGCCCTTGGGCCCCAGAACTTGGTCATCGATTTAACCCTAATAAACTACTAATTGATCCCTATGCTAAGGCAATTGATGGGGAAATTATCGATAATCCAGCTAATTTTGGCTACTCTTTAGACGCACTAGAACAAGACCTATCTTTTTCTGATTTAGATAATGCCGAAATTGTGCCGAAGTCTATTGTTGTCGATCAGTCTTTTGATTGGGGAGATGACAAACTACTTTCTATACCGTGGCACGAAACAATTATTTATGAAACTCACGTTAAAGGTTTTACTAAGCTACACCCAGAAATTCCAGAAGAATTACGTGGTACTTATGCAGGGCTAGCACATCCAGCCGCAATTCAGTATCTTCAACAACTAGGAATCACATCTGTGGAATTGATGCCTGTGCATCACTTTTTATCTTCTCCAGGATTTCTAGTGGATAAAGGACTTAAAAACTATTGGGGTTACGATTCCATTAATTATTTGACACCCTACTCCGGTTACAGTGCTAGTGGTTCACTCGGACAGCAAGTCACCGAGTTTAAGCAGATGGTCAAGAACTTACACGCTGCTGGCATTGAAGTAATTTTAGATGTAGTTTATAACCACACTGGCGAAGGCAATCATTTAGGGCCAACATTGTCACTGCGAGGTATCGATAATGCTGTGTACTATCGCTTGGTCAAAGATAATTCTCGTTACAACATGGACTTCACAGGCTGCGGCAACTCTCTGAATGTGCGTCATGCCCAAGTTCTGAAGTTAATCATGGATAGCCTGCGCTATTGGGTAACAGAAATGCATGTTGATGGCTTTCGCTTTGACTTAGCTTCGGCATTAGCGCGAGAACTATATGAAGTAGATAATCTTGCAGCTTTTTTTGATATTATTCATCAAGATCCAGTTCTGGCAGATGTGAAGCTGATTGCTGAACCTTGGGATTTGGGAGAAGGCGGTTATCAAGTTGGCAATTTCCCTTTACGTTGGTCTGAATGGAATGGCAGATATCGTGATACTGTCCGGGATTTCTGGCGTGGTGAAGATGATAGCCTGGGGCAATTTGCTTACTGTTTTACTGGCAGTCCTGACCTTTACCAAGCAAATGGGCGTAATCCCAGTGCCAGTATTAATTTCGTCACTGCTCATGATGGCTTTACGCTCAATGATTTGGTCAGCTACAACGAAAAGCATAATCAGGCCAACGGCGAAGATAGCCGGGATGGGGAAAGCCATAACCGCTCTTGGAATTGCGGCGTAGAAGGAGAAACCGATAACCCAGACGTAATCCGCTTACGGGAACGTCAGCGACGCAACTTTTTAGCAACTCTAATGCTGTCTCAAGGTGTACCCATGCTACTAGCAGGAGATGAAATTGGTTGCACTCAGAAGGGTAATAATAATGCTTACTGCCAAGATAATGAAATTTCTTGGCGTGATTGGAGTTTACAAAAGTCTAATTCTGAACTACTATATTTTAGCCGCGAACTGATTGATTTTCGTCATAAGCATCCAGTATTTAGACGGCGTAAGTGGTTTCAAGGTCGTCCTATTCACGGTTTTGGTATTAATGATATCGGTTGGTTTAATGCCGATGGTAGCGAAATGACTGAAAAGCAGTGGTTAGTTAGTTATGCCAAAGCTATGGAAATTTTCTTGAATGGCGAGGGCATTCTTACTCCTGGCTCCCGTGGTGAACGGATTATTGATGAAAGCTTTTTGCTATTTTTTAATGCTCACTACGAAACGCTTGAGTTTGCTTTACCCAATGTTTTCCAAGATAGGGAATGGGAAATAGTTATTGACACTAACGAGCCTCGCTTCCTTAGCCCAGGAAAATTGGTTATGGGTGAGCAAACTGTGCCAGTTACAGACCGTTCTATCATGGTGTTACGTCGTCTTGCTTAGTAGCAGAAAAATATCAAGTGTTATAACGGTTCTTCGTTCTAGACAGAAACCGCCCAGAACTGAAGTTTTGCGGCTCATAGCTAAAGTCCGTTAAAACGGACTATAACCTTTTCTCAGTCGTCTTTAGACGACCTTCGCTATTAGACTCAGAATTCATTCTGAGGCGGACTAAATGAGAATGACATAGCCCTGGATTTAGGACTGCTATATCAGTATGTCTAGGAATGGTGGGTTTCGTGCAATATAGCGCCCTACTTTAGCCTTGCCATGCTGGTGCTGGAGTCTGAGCCGACTATGAAGCGATCGCACAATTAACTTCACTCAGTTTTTTATTTGACCTCTATATTCAAGCATCTATTACGTAGCTATCTCACAGATGGATCATGTCAAAGTGCGGTGCTGCGAGGTATGCCCAACAGCTACTGAGCCAGATTTCCTCTCTACGAGACGCTCAAAGCGAAAGCTTGAAAAAGGTCTGCATCGCAGTCCAATACCAATATGGTTTCGTGTTATGCGATCGCTCCCCTCAACCATTCCACCTCTCAAACCCACTGAGTATCAAACGCATCTTTCCCAGTTCCATAAATCAAGTTACCGTATTCCTGCCATTTGGCTATTTCTTGGGCTTCAATTTGGGGCGCGTACAGAACAGCAAGATTTTCTTCCAATTGCTGCCTAGTTTTGGGAGCGGTGAGCGCCAGACGCACCCCTGGATGATTTAGCGCATAGCGATAACAATCTACTGCGGTAGGTAACTTTCCGTGCCAGTTGTGATCACCTTTGAGCAACGTTCCCCAGCGCGTACAAGTGAATGCCACCACAGGAATACCAGCTTTTTGAGCAGCAGGTAAAACATCTTCTTCAGCCTGACGATGTGCCATATTGTAGCGGTGCATCAACACATCACACTGATGACGTTCTATCATTTCTAAAGCTATGGCTCGGTTGTGTGTGGTAACTCCCACGTAGCGCACAAGTCCTTTATCTTTCCACGAATAAAGTTCATCAAGCAACACCTGAACCTGGGTCATGTCGTCAGCAGGCGAAACATATTCAATAAAAAATACATCTACCTGCTCGACATCTAGGCGATGGCGCACAGAGTCCAAATAATTGCGTAAAGATTGTATATTTCGATTTTCACTCCCCGTTGCTACCAAGACTCGCTCACGGTTTGTTAGCAAGAGAGATTTTAAGCCACTCAAAAAGTTTTCAGATTCTAAATTGTAAAAGAAAAGGTAATTGATTCCCCCCTCAAATGCCAACAAAACAGTTGCAGCGTTATCGATTGCCCTGCCAAACCAAGAATGCTTGCTGGTTGTCCTTGTAGCGTTGATAATTCCACGGTCAACTATCCGACTTCTTTCTTTCAGTGTATTACACCAGTAAAATGTTAGTGAGGATATCATCAGTGATAAACTTTTAATTTCAAAATTCTTCCACTTCACTAGCGCCACACTCATCCGCTCAAAGAAAGGGATATATAATAGGTGGCTATATAAATAAAAAGTGGGCGGGTAGGTAACACCTCCTACTTCATTTTAATTACTTGATTTTTTGCTTTAGTCCACGTTTTAGGGTTAAAAGTGCCCCTAGAGTGCCTATAGCTAATAAACTTGCTGTAGAAGTTGGCTCCGGTATTGAAGCTACTGACAGAACAATGTTGTCAATAGCAAGATTATCATCGAAATTTTTTCTTATTATTCCTGAAAAAGTCACAGATTGCAAATTATTAAATGTTTCCGGCAGTAAAAATGTTTGAAATTTGTTTTCCAAATTAAAAAACGTAGATACTTGTGAGTTATCGTTTTTTAATCCTCTAATGACTATTTGTGGAGATGTAATATCATTATTACTACCGAAACCTACTATTTTTGATGCATCAATGCTAGGTATTGAAAACAAAGCATTATCAGCATTTCTTATAGAAATAGTTCTACCACTTCCTCCTGCTGCTAAGTAAGGTGAATCTCCAGGAACACAATCACAGTTTTTTGGCTCAAAAACTAGGTCTACAAAATCAAAAGTACCTTGAGCATCAAATATAAATTTGTCAACTTTTAAAGTTTTAAAGCTGGCATTTCTCCCAGGATTAGGATTAACAACATCGTTAAATGTAATTGTTTCTCCATAAGCAAATTTGCTGTTAGTCAAAATGAAAAAAAGTGTTGAGGTTCCTAAACTCACAAGAAATTTTCTAATTGTTGCCATTTTTCTAAGACCCTCTTTACTAAAAAAACTTACTGAATTTATTATTTATGAATATGATACTCAAAAGCAATGCAGCTACAACATTTAAACTCAGAATCGCTGCTACCTTGTATAAAAATGCATACATACTGTAGACGATGATGAACGACTGCGATCGCTAGCTAAAATCAAAAGCACTGCATAGCCTTAACTGAACTGTATTGTTTTATGCTTGTAGTTTGGGGTCGGCTAGTAGATCGACTAATTCGTTCATTACAATTAGTTATGAAAGTCATCAATGCAATCCTATAATTTCTGCGCCTTCGCGCCGGATTTCCCACCAACACTCCACCCCATCACTCCAATAGCCTACATCAGCAGGACTTTCGGCAGCCTTGGGAAATCGATTGGCTACGCTTTGCTTTAAGAGCATGTCTACGACAGGCTGCGCCTACGCTACTTCCACCATCTCCAGATTTGCTTTCTCAGCCCCCATCATATCGTGTTCGGTGAAAGACTTATTATTAAAACCGCAGGGGAGCAGGGGGAAAGAAGTTTTCCTAGTTTTTGCATAGATGCGGGAATTATAACTAATTAGGCGGACATGACATCACTAGCAACCATATTCTGTAACCCGCCAAGGAAGAGGCTCAAAGTCGCGGATGTCGTCTTTGATACGTTGGCTGATGCTGATTTCTATAACTTTGTAATGCTAACTCCAAGATTATTCGATTTTTGCGTAAAACACGAAACTTGAGGTGAATAGTATTATATAACGGTATCTATTATGGATAAACTGGGAACAACGTTACTTGTCTCCCATATATTTTACTTCTATCAAAAACTGCTCTAGCTTTCGTCTAGGGCAGTTTTATATTGCACGGTAGAAGCCAGATTTACAACTGCATCCATAGCGATCGCCAGCGAAGGTAGTTTTCCCCATCCATTAGTTCCTTATATTTACTGTAATAGAGAAATAGTTATTTTTTTAGATAAAATCAATAATCTAGAAATTAGAGGAAGATTATTTGATGGTGTACTGTCAGTGGATAATGTACTTTGCCCAGCCCATCATATTGCAGACGCATTTATGTCCTCAATCTTCAAGAGGCGAAAATTAAGTTAACTCAAATTGGTATAGTCATATTATTGAGGCGCAATGTAATAAACCTTTATTGGTTTATCGTAATTTCACGCTAATTTTTTACATGGAGGTACAGTTCATGACTCCTCTGCACCGTTCACCTGCTGATAACTGGCTACCGTTACCTGTTGCTGCATGGCAAGATACTTATGAAACACTGCATCTATGGACTCAGATTGTTGGCAAAATTCGGTTAGCATTAACTCCTAAAATCAATCATTGGTGGCACTCAACTTTGTATGTCACACCCCGTGGACTCACAACCTCAACAATTCCCTATGGCAACCGCAATTTTCAAATTACCTTTAATTTTCTGCTTCATCAACTTCTAATTGAAACAAGCGATGGCACAACAAAAATCATCGAATTGGCTCCCCAATCTGTTGCTAACTTCTATCAAGCTGTAATCAATGCTTTAAAAGAAATCTCCATCGACGTGCGGATTTGGACAATGCCCCAGGAAGTTGCTGCTCCCATTCCCTTTGAACAAGATGAGAAACATACCGCCTATGACAGGGAATATGCTCAACGGTTTTGGCAAATTTTAGTTCAAACCGAGCGCATCTTGAGCCGATTTCGCTCTGATTATGCTGGAAAATGTAGCCCAGTACATTTTTTCTGGGGCAGTTTTGACTTAGCAGTGACTCGGTTTTCTGGGCGACGCGCTCCACAACATCCGGGCGGTGTACCGAATATGGCTGATTGGGTGACGCGAGAAGCTTACTCGCATGAAGTCAGTAGTTGTGGTTTTTGGTTTGGAGGTGGCGGACAAGAAGCTTTATTCTATGCCTATGCTTACCCAGAACCTGAAGGATTTAAAGATTACCCCATTCAGCCACAAGACGCGAGTTATAGCTCAGACATGAGAGAATTTATTCTGCCCTATGAAGCAGTGCGCCAAGCTAACGACCCAGATGCAATGGTACTTACGTTTTTACAAACTACATACGAAGCAGCAGCCAATTTAGCACAATGGGATCGTGCTGCATTAGACTACGCTCCAGCGCTAAAAAGCTAATTTAAAACAATCTTTATAATTTTCACCATAACTGGTACTCCAGTTTGGTGATGAGAAGAATGAAGGGTTAGGTGATAATATTAAGCACAACGCCATGTTTCTCGTAGAAAAAATGCAATTTTTATAACTGCTTTGCATTAGATTGACAACATTTTATAAGGGGTTGTTTAGCTAAATTCTCTAAATCCACAGATTTAAGCAAATTCATCCACTCCACCGCTAGAGTTGGATCTTCAGGTTTGCTAAGACGTAATTCAGCCAAAGTAGTCAAGGCATCGTACCAAATACCATTCTCGGCATAAAGATTTACCCGTTGCTGAGGAGTTACTTGCTTCAAGTTATCTACTAATTGAGGATTTGGATTGACCCGTTGCACCCATCCTTCCACATACTCTCGTTCTGGAGGTTGTTGGGGATTGCAAATGACTTTTATCTTGAAAAACCAGTGATACATCTTGTTTACTTGCAATGGGGGAGTATTTGCGCTTAAAGGAATGCTAATAATTCCTGGTACTTCTGGTATTGTTACTACTGTTCGGTAAAGAGTTTGACTTTGTTTACTTGACTCATCTTTGACAACAAACTCAATCGAATCAATTAGAGATTTTTGATAAGGGACAAAAAACCAAAACTTTGGATATTCCTCATTCGTCAAGCCCCAAACTTTAGTAACAGCAACAGTTTCTGTTTGCCCTTGATTTAATGTCTTTTTATATACAGGTACAAGTGCAATCACAGACTGATTCCCAACACCACAACCACGACTTGCAGCCCCTCCGCGATCGCCTGCCGCACCCCTGTCTGGAGGAGGCGGAGGAGGCGAAAATTTCTTAGGAGTAGCCGCCGCAACTGGTGTCATCCAAATCATTGAAGAATAGCCGATAATTCCTAAGCAAGTCATTCCCAGTGCCGCGATGAATTGTACTTTTTGCCAATAACTTTTCATAAAAACTCCTGACTTCTGCCTGCCAAACGGCGATTTTCATGCTTTAAATTGGCGTTATTATTAATTTTTAAATTTTATGTTTAAGTAAGTTATAGCTATTAAACTATTAACTACTAAAGCCAACATAGCAGGAATTAGTGGAACCCAACAACTATATACAATTAAAAATATAAAACAGCTAGCGTATAAGCTGATAATAGCTATCCCTCCTGCCAAGCTTAAGTAAATGAATCGGTGCAGATAGGCAGTAAACAAACCGCCTAAAAAAGACCAACCCCAAACCCAAATTACCTCACCCCAAAGTGGCCAAGTCCACAACAGAGGTTGTCCGTCTAAAGCAGCCTTGAGCAATTGACTGACCATCTGGGCTTGTAAAAATACTCCTGGTATTGCCTGTAATTTTCCTTGAGGGGTGATGTAGGGAGTTAACCAGTAATCACCAAAAGTGTCTGCTGTTGTGCCAATAATTACTATTTTGTCTTTGACTGCATTAGCATTTAGCTTATCCTTTAGCACTTGTTGTAAGGTCATACTTGGTGCGTTGGCGTAGCCTCTCGTAGAGAAACCTGCCGAAGGTATCGCTTCTGGTGAACCAGAAGAACGATAATTTAATAAGATTTGGTGTCCAAAAGCGTCAACCCCTTGATAACCCCCGGTATGAGCTTCTATTGGTTTAAATGTCACCTTCCCTAATTGCCAAGTGCCATCAGGGCTAAATTGCAACCGAATTCCTTTCGTATACAGGTAACGCAGCGCAAGTTGAACACTCAAGGCATAGGGCGCAGTACAAGGAGATGAGGGCGGGGGAGTTAACGCTAACAAATGGCGACGCACGACATTATCTGAATCTACGGCAATATCGCTAAAACCAAGATTCTGTGAAGAAAGTTCTGGGGGTGGTTTTACACCTGGTTTTCCGGCTTGAGAATCACTGATCTGACATACTCCCACAAAGCGATCGCTTTTTCGCATTCTTGCTGCCAATGCTGGATAATCCTTATCCACTGGATAATCTCGGTATATATCCAAACCAATAACTTGTGGTTGATATGCCTCTAATTTTTCTAAGAGTTTGGCAAGTGATTTGTCTGACAACGAACCTTGAGGTTTTTCCGGTTTTTGCGCCTGGACATCTTCTTCAGTCACAGTGACAATCAGTAGGCGTGAGTCTGGTTTTTCAGGAGGGCGCAAGCGTACTAGTTGGTCAAATGCACTTAACTCTAATGTTTGCAGCACACCCAAATACCTTACCCCGATTAATATTCCAGTTACTACCATGCTCGTCAGTAAGATTAATGAGAAGCCAAGCCGATTTGTGGTTCTTCTAACAGGCGTGGTTTGAGACAAAGATGCAGGAAGATTGGGTGTATTTCTAAACAATTCCCCCCAATTCAACGGCATCTCAGCCGGATTTTGAAAGATGATAGGCAACCATGTAGCACAGGGAAATTGGTTTTCTAGTCCCTGTAACCTTTCTCGTGCTTCCCTGACGGCTAAATATAATGAGTCTCCCCGCGCAAAGGCTTCTAAAAAATACTTTAAAAACTGTTGCGCTACGCGATCGGGTACAGGCTCTCGCATCACGATAATTTGGGGAATATGTAAATCTGCAAACTCCCATGCCAACCCCAAGCCATCACAAGAATTGAAAATCGCTAGTTTTAGACCTCGTTCTACTGCCTTTTTCAAGGCATACCTTAACTGGCTAATTGTTAAACTTTCAGTTTGATTAATATAGATTTTTCCTGTTTGATTCGTTTCCTGAGTAGAACTATGTCCGGCGAAAAATAGAATCTGCCAATTCTGCTCCCATAGCTGATCGGTAAGATCAAGGCATTGTGGTTCAACTAAAAAAGTGATATCTGTATTGGGTAATAAATTAAGTAGTGCCTGGTCTGCTTTGATATCAATACCTTTACTGTTACCCAAAATTGCTAAGATTTTTACTTTGTCGGATGTAGTTGCTATGCGGTTAAGGTTGACTTGTTCGTAGGTAGGAGCGCTCAAGGCGATTTCCGCTCGGGGATAGCGTTCTAGCAAATCCCAAAGATGCCAGGGAAATTTCTGTAATCGCAAGTCTTTAGTTTGTAAAAGCATCCGAATATTATCCGCAAGCATGAGTTTTTCTAACAATTTCTCGCGGATGGAACGAAAGGAATCGGAAGCAAGCCAAGTATTGAAACTGACTTTAAATTCCTCACTCACTTGCTGGCAGTGTTCTAGGCTGGAGGCTGGGTTAGGTTCTTTATGTAAACCAATCGGACGAGATGGCAACTTTAAATTACGATAAATAGATTGCCAACGGTGATAATCGCGGAGAATTTCCGGGTTGGGGGGAAGCTCACCTGTGATTTCCACAGTCGGGCGGACATTTTCATCGCCAATCTGTAAAGTCACGGTAAACCCTTGTTCAAAGTTTCCCTCCCCTAACTTTAAGATGATTAACTTGTCCACAGCTAGTTCTTCCTAGATGTTGAGTACACCCGTAGGGGCATGGCAGTGCTTATTGGTGTCAACTTAAGATCAAACCCTTGTAACACATACGTTTTACCCCACCCTAACCCTCCCCTTGTAAAGGGGAGGGAACTCGATTTCCGGTTTCTCCCCTTTGCAAGGTTAGTTAGTGAGCGACAATTCACCAGCCCCTTTAAGAGGGAACTCGATTTCCGGCTTCCCCCCTTTACAAGGGGGGATTGAGGGGGGTAATTCGACTTGTGTGTACACCGTAGCCCCAAGGCATCGGGGAGGGGCGGTTTTGGTTTTAGACACCAAGGTGAGGTGACGCTGTGAGTAACCATAAGTAAATGAACTCAATATCACGTCTTGACAAGGGTTTCACGTTAAATTAACACCTATGGGCACTGCCGTGCCCTTACACCCTGCTATATATATCTTGGTTGCTAAATAGGTTGTTGTGTGTAGTGAAATTCAGTTTAAGAGTAAATAATAGAGGCTGAACGTGAAGATTTTTGAAGGTAAAACTTAAAACCGCAAAATCTCTCGGTCATAGTCTTCAGGTGTGGGTTCTATTTCCCAAGCTAATCCTTCTCCTAGTTCCAAAATTACTTCCAAATACAACATATCTACAGGAGTTATTGCTGTATCTTGATTATTTTCAAAAGCTTGTAAGTCTTCCGTTAGCAGTCGAAGCTTAAACCCAGCCGGAATTTGACCATCAAGAGTTGTACTTCGCAATTCAAAACGCCAAACATAATCCTCAAAAGCGCTTTTTGGGAAAATGCGTAACTCGTATGTTTGCTCTGCAATTATTATTTGCCGAGACAAGCCTAGAACTGGTTCTGCACTTCGCATTCCCACAGGTACCACAACGAATTCTCTTTTTTCCCATCCCCACTGTTGAGCTAAATTGGCTACTCCTGTCTGTAACCATTGCGGAATCGATCGCTGTATAAGTAAACCCTGACGCAGTTCATACAACTTTTTTCGCCAACCGCTATGTGCCAAAAGCGCACCCCAGAGTGAAAATGGAACTGCTAAACGTGGGAATTTCACATCGCGATCGCCCAATCTTTCTAAAAGGTTTTCTGCCTGGGTTTTGCTAATAGAATCTATTGGTGCAATCTCAGCACGTAAGGTTTCTAGCTGATTAAGTTGGCGTGTAACCCACAGCACATTAATATCTGGAATTAAATCTTCTTTTTCCAAGCTGTAAGTGCGATCGCCAGCATCATAAACCCCTTTTGTTTTCAGAATTTGATGGGTTGTGTAGCCAAAAATCTTCATCCAGCCATCATCGGGATTGACTTGTACTGCTATGTAATAGTCGGCAATCCACTCTGGTATATCTACCCATTCTTGAGGTACGCGTAACTCATCGTCATCCATCGCCAGGGTGGGAATTAATACCAGGCGATCGCGCTCGAAAGTAATAGCTGTGCCATTGACTACTTCCCAAAAACTCGGCAATGCCGCATTGTTAGGATAAACCCTGGCGGTGGGAGCAATTTCCTCTTGGAACCAAGGCAAAAATGCTTGCAAGCATTTTTGATTTATCCATCCACGTTGACAAGCACCAGCTGTTGAGTATGGTTGTTCTTGCGTCTCTGGAAATTGGGTAATTTCCAAGTATAAATGCTGCGAGTCAATAGTGAATGGGGCAGGTGGGGTCAACATAAATAATTCTAGAATGGCTCCATATAAAGACCATGTTAGGGAGAGGGGAGAGACAAAATTATTTCTTGTCTACTGATTGAATTTGGGTATGGCTATATTGGACTTTGAGCCATTCCTCTAAACTTGTGTTTATGGCATCTACTACGTCGGATTTAGGGGAAATATGTAAGGTGTTTTGACTCCATTGCGTTAGAGTCAGGAGCAATGACTTTTTAATGCTGCTCAGGTGGCGAGAAACAGTATATTGCTTAATTTCTAACTGGGCAGCAATTTCTTGTTGAGTCAGTTGTTGAACGTAGTAAGCTTGTAGTACTTTTTGGGACTCAGCATCGAGTGCACCGATCGCTTGGGACAAAACTTGGTTTAACTGAGTTTGCTGCGAGCGCATATTCACAGCTTCTTCCTGCTCAATAATTTCCGTTAGTAAAGATGTTTGCACTACAGGTAATATATCTAATAAATTACCCTCATCTTCTTTGAGGGGAGCGTCTGCGGAAACAAATTTAGGATAGAGGAAAGTACGGGCAGCCTTAGCAGCAGATAATACCCATGCTTCTATAGTTTGCTGATTGGCGGCGGCAGTGGGTGAACTCAATCGGCTTAAACGTTCTGCATTATAAAGATTACTAATAGCCTCCCAAGTTCGGACATCTGGTTTGGTGAACTGACGAATTTTTGTATTGTCACCTGTGTAGAGTTCCTTAAAGCATTCCCAGGCTAAAACATAACTCTCGATGTTTTGAGTGTTAAATCCGGCATTTTGTAATGACTGCACTAGTCGTTTGCGACTGAGTTTATGCAATAATGCCCAGTCTGAGCAAATGTCTGCTTCCCGATGTAAGCGCAGTGCATCTTTGATAATCGATTCAAAAGTTAATTCTGCATAGGCTTTTAAATGCGAACTGTATTGAGAGTTGAAATTTCTGAGTATTTTGTTAATATGAGCGATCGCCATCTGAAAACAGTCTGCTACAGACGACTGCGTGGGAAAATTGAGGGCGAATTTTCTGGCAGTCCAATAGCACACCTCTTGTAGATAAGCAGAAATATGTGCAAGTGCCACAGCACTAGATTGAGTCTGCCAAACTCTATACCAGTAAAGTGCCCAAAAGGTATCTGATTTCTCAGTTGACGACTCCAGGCAAACTTTCATACTGCGTCGCAGTTTAGCATCTGTTGCCCAACCACTAAACTGGTCTACATCAAATTGCACAAAGGTAGAAAAGATTTCAACAATACCCTGTCGGGGTTGCATGGAATACTTGCCACTGTTTTAAACATAGCTCGATTTCAATTATACAGCCATAGGTACAAAAGCTAATTCATTGCTGCGTAAGGATTTTACAAATTTTTCAAAATTTTTTCGAGCCAAGTGCATAAAAACTAAAAGTCATCGTAGAGAGTGATATGCAGAGAAGTTCATTTAAAAAGATGCTTTCTTTGGGGACTAGCGGAATCATTGAATAAGTTCGTTAAATACAGAACAAAATTTCGATGATTACATCCGCAAATTTATTCCACAAACATGCAACTTCTTAAAAGTTACCTAATTATCTCTGCATCACCTAATCAACAAAGAGGCAAAAACCATGAAGATAACATGAATTACCAAAAGACTCATGTCATAAAGTCTTCACTTTAGGTTGTCATGTTCTCAAATCTTGGAATTTAATTGCAGGTAATTTGCTGCTGGAATCCAGACAAAAAATTACATCTGCTGAGTTGAACTTAACTAATATCAACAACAAAAGGAGTCAAAAATGACTGTCTACGATAATATCGGTGTTCTGCCTGCTACCCCTGTTACCCGCAATGACTTTAATTTAAATGTTTTAGATTCCACTGATGTCTTTGAGTTCAGAATTGACACTACCCAAAACATCAATTTGTCTCTGACAAATATCAGTGCTGGTGATGATGCCGATTTGCGCCTTTATCAAGATAACGGTAACGGTTTTTTTGATACAGGCGACCAACTAGTTGATTTTTCCAGTAGGGGAAGCAACCAAGATGACTTCCTTAATCGTCGAGCAGACGCAGGTACTTATTTTGCCGAAGTCCGTCGCTTTAGCACTTCATCAGGCGATGTAAGTTACGATTTAGCCTTGTCTGCAACTACACCCAATTCGACAAGTGGTTTCAGCAATCTTTTGCCTAGAGAGTTTGCACTTGGTGACTTGTCAGCTGATGTTACCCGCTTTGGGACAATAAGTAATACCAACACCACAGATACTTACGAATTCTCTCTGGGATTCTTTGAGGGTGTCGACATTACACTGAGCGGACTCCAAAGTGATGCTGACATCCGACTGATTGCCGACTATAACAACAATCGTATTGTTGATGCAGGTGAGGAAGTTGCACGTTCTACTAAAGGTGGTATTACATCGGAAGTAATTTCCAACACTAATCTTTCTGGTAATTACTTCTTGCAGGTCAATCAATATAGTACTATACAGACTGCCTACACCTTAACTTTTGACCAATTTACCACCACCGATGCTTAAGTTTAGGGATTAGAAGTGATAGGCGGTAATTGAAAGCATTGTAAGGTAATGCTCTCAAGTGTACGTAAATAGTGCAAGCGGCAGAGAATCATACTTGAACTTTGCCGCTTTATTCCAATAATGATCGCTGCACTTATCAAATATTTCAACAAAATAGTCTTGAAATATGACTAAAGCTTTACAACAAATAAGCGATGTCTACGACGGGCATAGCTACATCTCAGCTTTACCTAAAGAAATTATTCCATTTTTGGCTAGTTACAATCTGATTGGGCAATTGTTATCTCAGAGCATTATCGAATCTGCGATCGCACCAATCACCTGCACACAAGCAGAAACATCTCATGCTCTAGAGCAATTTTATCAGCATTGGGATTTAACAAGTGAGCAAAAAATACAAGATTGGTGTTCGCGTTATTGTCTGACTCAAGAGCAATTAGAACTTTTCGCAACCCGAAAACTCAGAGTTGAAAAGTTCAAGCAAATAACTTGGGGACATCAACTAGAATCTTACTTTCTCAAATACAAAAAACATTTTGATAAAGCCATTTATTCTTTAATTCGGACTGAAAATAGAGAAACTGCCAACGAACTATTTTTCCGAATTACAGAAGGGGAACAGTCATTTGCTGAACTAGCGCGTGAATATTCTCAAGGGACAGAAGCTGATACAGGCGGCATTGTCGGTCCAGTAGAACTTGGTACTCTTACTCCCAATTTTGCTCAGTTACTTTGCACAAGGCAAGTGGGTATAGTTCAACCACCCATACTTTTTGGAGAATCATGGGTAATTTTACGTGTGGAAAAGTTTATAACTGCACAGTTTGACAACTTTATGCGCCAAAGATTACTACAAGAAAATTTTGAAGCTTGGTTTCAACAGCAAGTAAATCAACTGTCACCTGAAGAAAAAACCTGGATGTGAATCATACCAATTCAAAATTAAAGTTTTCAAGTACCCTTCTTCTGTCAGTCCCCGGAAAATATAGAGATTTGGTTTAGCATTTTGGTTCGGAATTATCAGCAAGAATCAGATCAAATTGGTGGACTAGGAGGGCAGGGGGCAGGGAGCAGGGGGCAGGGAGAGAAAGAAAAATATTATCTGAGTAAATTGGATAATTTATTTTCTGGAAGTCCCTTACCCAGATTATGGTACTCTGAATGGTCAAGTGCAGACGATTTCTCCAGATGCGATCGCTTTTGTGTTTAATAAAAGCAAGTTTGCTAAATTCCTATATTAAATTCGGGCAGTCGTTTATCGAATTCGGGTAGTCGTTTATTGAATTCGGGCAGTCGTTTATTGAATTCGGGCAGTCGTTTATCGAATTCGGGCAGTCGTTTATAGAATTCGGGTAGTCGTTTATTGAATTCGGGCAATATATTATTTAAATATTGAA